>NZ_CP125375.1:5502500-6377184 GCF_034008235.1 Pseudomonas sp. P9_31 | reverse complement strand
GGATATCCCCTAAGTTGAAAGCCGGTGAGGCAAAAACAAGCGGTCATTGTAGCGACCAGACGCCCACTTATCCACATGCAGGTTGCGCAGAGGGCATGAATTATCAATGCGTTAACCCTCGAAAAGAAGACCAACGGTATGTGTATAAGCTCTGTGGATAACCGCCCATGAGGGCACTGGACAAGTGGGGGCGAAACTCGGTGGATAACCTGCCTGTGGATAACTACCCTTTCCACACACAGCTTATCCGACAGCGCAGCACAGGCTGACCACCGTTTTCCACTGTAGTTGTCATTCTCTGTACATCACGGTTTTTAAGGGCTTAAGGTAGTTATCCACAGATGATCGCTGCCATAGCTTTTATAAGCTTTACAGAAAAGCTTTAAATAATTCCCTTCTTTATTTCTATATCTAGCGATCGACCTGCGGACGAACAAAACCTCTGGAGATCTATTTATAAGGAAACGCTGGTTGGAAATTGACCTAGAGGCTTGCTTTCTCTAGAATCCCCGGTCTCTTAAAACGGGGGCCATTCCGGCCCGTTGTGGACGAACCAGGTAACACGACAATGAAACGTACTTTCCAACCAAGCACTATCAAACGCGCTCGTACCCACGGTTTCCGTGCTCGCATGGCTACCAAGAACGGTCGTGCCGTCCTGTCGCGTCGTCGCGCCAAAGGTCGTGCGCGTCTGGCAGTTTGATAATCCGGCACTGGAGGTGAGTCAGGACTTCAGTCGGGAAAAGCGTCTGCTTACTCCCCGGCATTTCAAGGCAGTCTTTGACTCCCCTACCGGCAAGGTTCCGGGGAAAAATCTCCTGCTCCTTGCGCGCAACAACGACCTTGATCACCCCCGTCTCGGGCTGGTTATCGGGAAAAAGAGCGTAAAGCTCTCCGTCGAGCGCAATCGCCTCAAACGTCTGATGCGCGAATCGTTTCGCCTGAACCAGGATTCACTGGTCGGTTGGGACATTGTTATCGTCGCGCGCAAAGGTTTGGGTGACGTAGAAAACCCCGAATTGATTCAGCATTTCGGCAAACTCTGGAAACGTCTGGCACGCAGCAAGCCGGTACCAGCAGTCAAAACCGAAACTGTAGGGGTAGACAGTCCCGATGCGTAAACTGGCACTCGTTCCGATCCAGTTTTATCGCTATGCCATTAGTCCCCTGATGGCCAGTCACTGTCGTTTCTACCCCAGTTGTTCCTGCTACGCGTATGAAGCCATAGAAAATCATGGCCTTCTGCGCGGTGGCTGGCTGACCTTTCGTCGTTTAGGTCGCTGTCATCCGTGGAATCCCGGTGGTTATGACCCGGTTCCACCTATCCCTACCTCCCGTTCTTCTTCGATGGCCGAGTAATCATGGATATCAAACGCACGATCCTGATCGTCGCCCTGGCAATCGTGTCCTACGTTATGGTTCTTAAATGGAACCAGGACTATGGCCAGGCTGCCCTGCCGACTCAGAATGTTGCTTCCAGTACTACCGCACCGGGCCTACCGGATACGGCGACTGGCAATAATGCTTCCGCCAGTGACGACATTCCACGTGCCCCAAGCGATACCAGTGCAACTGCACCGGCTGAAACGCCAGTGGCAGCAAGCAAAGACCTCATCCAGATCAAAACGGATGTGCTCAGCCTGGCTATCGATCCACAAGGTGGCGATGTTGCCCAGCTGATGCTGCCGCTGTATCCACGTCGCCAGGACCATCCGGAAATTCCATTCCAGCTGTTCGATAACGGCAACGAGCGGACTTATCTGGCTCAGAGCGGCCTGATCGGCACCAACGGCCCGGACGCAAGTCCTGCCGGTCGTCCGGTTTACTCCTCCGAGAAGAAGATTTACCAACTGGCTGACGGTCAGGACCAGTTGGTCGTGGACCTGAAGTTCAGCAAGGACGGCGTCAACTACATCAAGCGTTTCACGCTGAAACGTGGCCTGTATGACGTAACCGTTTCCTACCTGATCGACAACCAGAGTGCTCAGCCCTGGTCCGGTGCAATGTTTGCGCAACTGAAGCGTGATGCCAGCTCCGATCCTTCTTCCAGCACCGCCACCGGCACCGCGACTTACCTGGGCGCCGCCCTGTGGACAAGTAACGAGCCGTACAAGAAAGTGTCGATGAAGGACATGGACAAGGCTCAGCTGAAAGAAACCGTTAACGGTGGTTGGGTTGCCTGGTTGCAACACTACTTCGTGACCGCATGGATTCCGGCCAAGGGCGAAAACAACGTCGTCCAGACCCGTAAAGACAGCAAAGGCAACTACATCATCGGCTACACCGCCCCGGCAATGACTGTCGCGCCAGGTGCAAAAGCTGAAACCAGCGCCGTTCTGTACGCCGGTCCGAAAAGCCAGGCCGTCCTGAAAGAGTTATCCCCAGGTCTGGAACTGACCGTCGACTACGGCATTCTGTGGTTCATTGCCCAGCCAATCTTCTGGCTGCTGCAACATATCCACGCACTGGTCGGTAACTGGGGCTTCTCGATCATCTTCCTGACCATGCTGATCAAGGGGATTTTCTTCCCGCTGTCGGCTGCCAGCTACAAATCCATGGCCCGCATGCGTGCAGTGGCACCTAAACTGGCCGCGCTGAAAGAGCAACATGGCGACGACCGGCAGAAAATGTCGCAAGCCATGATGGAGCTGTACAAGAAAGAGAAGATCAATCCACTGGGCGGCTGCTTGCCAATCCTGGTGCAGATGCCGGTTTTCCTTTCGCTGTACTGGGTTCTGCTGGAAAGCGTGGAAATGCGCCAGGCGCCGTTCATGCTGTGGATTACAGACCTGTCGATCAAGGACCCGTTCTTCATTCTGCCGATCATCATGGGCGCAACCATGTTCATCCAGCAGCAATTGAACCCGACACCTCCGGATCCGATGCAGGCTAAGGTGATGAAGCTGATGCCAATCATCTTCACCTTCTTCTTCCTGTGGTTCCCGGCGGGTCTGGTGCTGTACTGGGTAGTGAACAACTGCCTGTCGATCGCCCAACAGTGGTACATCACACGTAAGATCGAAGCGGCTACCAAAGCAGCTGCCTGATTTACACTGTGGATAACCACTCAAAACGCCCCCTAGTGGGGCGTTTTGCTATCTGTCACTTTTGTCTGGATACCGGTTTATGAGCGTTCCTCGTGAAACCATCGCTGCCGTCGCCACCGCTCAAGGTCGCGGCGGTGTGGGCATTGTCCGTATTTCCGGGCCGCTGGCGAGTCTGGCGGCCAAAGCCATCAGCGGTCGCGAACTGAAACCGCGGTTTGCCCATTACGGCCCGTTTCTCAGTGCAAATGAAGAGGTGCTGGACGAAGGCATCGCCCTGTATTTCCCGGGACCGAACTCGTTCACCGGTGAAGATGTGCTTGAGCTGCAGGGCCACGGCGGTCCAATCGTTCTGGATATGCTGCTCAAGCGTTGCCTGGAACTGGGCTGTCGTCTGGCCCGGCCGGGTGAATTCAGCGAGCGCGCTTTCCTCAACGACAAACTCGACCTGGCTCAAGCCGAAGCCATTGCCGACCTGATCGAAGCGAGTTCTGCACAGGCAGCACGAAATGCCCTGCGTTCGTTGCAGGGAGCGTTTTCCCAGCGTGTGCATAACCTCACCGAGCAACTGATAGGCCTGCGAATTTATGTCGAAGCGGCTATCGACTTCCCTGAAGAAGAAATCGACTTCCTCGCCGATGGCCACGTACTGAGCATGCTCGACAAAGTACGCGACGAATTATCCACAGTGCTTCGTGAAGCCGGGCAGGGGGCCTTGCTGCGTGACGGCATGACGGTGGTGATCGCCGGCCGGCCGAACGCCGGCAAGTCCAGCCTCCTGAATGCCTTGGCCGGACGTGAAGCCGCGATCGTGACCGAGATTGCCGGCACGACCCGGGATATTCTTCGCGAACATATCCACATCGATGGGATGCCGTTGCACGTGGTCGACACCGCCGGCCTGCGGGACACCGATGATCAGGTGGAAAAAATTGGCGTCGAACGGGCATTGAAAGCCATCGGCGAAGCGGATCGAGTGTTGCTAGTGGTCGATGCCACGGCTCCCGAGGCTCTTGATCCATTTGCCCTGTGGCCTGAATTCCTCGAAACCCGCCCGGATCCGGCAAAAGTTACGCTGATCCGTAACAAGGCGGACCTGACGGGCGAAGCGATTGCTCTGGAAGTCAGCGAAGATGGCCACGTCACTATCAGCCTCAGTGCCAGGTCCGCCGGCGAAGGCCTGGAATTGCTGCGCGATCACCTCAAGGCCTGCATGGGCTACGAGCAGACCTCTGAAAGCAGTTTCAGTGCTCGCAGGCGTCACCTGGAGGCTCTGCGTCATGCGAGTGCGTCCCTCGAGCATGGCCGTGCACAGTTGACGTTAGCAGGGGCCGGCGAGTTACTGGCCGAAGATTTGCGGCAAGCTCAGCAGTCTTTGGGTGAAATCACCGGTGCATTCAGCTCCGATGACCTGCTGGGAAGGATCTTTTCCAGCTTCTGCATCGGTAAATAGCCCTCTTCGTTATCCACAGACAGGCCGTTCTGGCCTGTCTGCTTTCTCTTTTCTGTAATTCTCCTCCAGTGCCGAGCAGATTTTTTCTGCCTGGGTGGATTTTCCGTGCCCGGGATTTGCTCATTGAGCGCTTTTCTGTGGATTAAGCCCTGTGAATAACTGCCGCTAAGGGCAGTTGATAACAGGGCCTCAAAACTGAAGATAACCGCCTCTGTGGATAACCACCCCTTTCATCCACAGGCTTACACCGGTTATCCAAGGGCCTCGTCGGTACATGACCACAGGGTTTTAAATCGCTGTACACATTGAAAATAAAGGTCTGTATGAATCTATCCACAGAAAGGTAGGTCAGTAGAAATAAACATAAAAACAAAGATTTAATAAATTTCTCTCTTTTTAATTTCTATAATCCCGACTTCTCCACAGCTGGTTAAATTTTGTGCAAAGGGTTCTTTAGGAAGGGCGAAGTCCCTATACTTGCCGACCAGGTCCAAAAACCTGAGCTCAAACTATTCCGGATTACCTGACTGAAGCAGGCACGAGGTGCGTGGTGGATTTCCCTTCCCGTTTTGAAGTGATCGTCATCGGCGGCGGTCATGCCGGTACCGAGGCAGCACTTGCATCAGCACGTATGGGGGCAAAAACCCTGTTGCTGACGCATAACGTGGAAACCCTCGGTGCCATGAGTTGTAACCCCGCCATCGGCGGGATCGGTAAAAGCCATCTGGTCAAAGAAATCGATGCCCTGGGCGGTGCGATGGCCATGGCTACCGATAAAGGTGGTATTCAATTTCGCGTATTGAACAGCCGCAAAGGCCCGGCCGTGCGTGCAACCCGCGCTCAGGCTGACCGGATTCTGTACAAGGCGGCTGTCCGCGAAGCTTTGGAAAACCAGCCGAACCTGTGGATATTTCAACAGGCAGCGGATGACCTGATCGTCGAACAGGAACAAGTGCGTGGTGTCGTCACCCAAATGGGCCTGCGTTTCTTCGCGGATTCCGTGGTGTTGACCACCGGCACCTTCCTTGGCGGACTTATCCACATCGGCATGCAGAATTATTCCGGCGGTCGCGCCGGTGATCCGCCATCGATTGCTCTGGCTCATCGTCTGCGTGAACTGCCATTGCGTGTAGGTCGCCTGAAAACCGGTACACCGCCGCGTATCGACGGTCGCTCTGTGGATTTCTCGGTGATGACCGAGCAAGCCGGTGATACGCCGATCCCGGTGATGTCGTTCATGGGCTCCAAAGAGCAGCACCCGAAACAGGTCAGCTGCTGGATCACCCACACCAACGCCCGGACCCACGAAATCATTGCCGCCAACCTCGACCGTTCGCCGATGTATTCCGATGCAGGGTTGATCGAAGGCATCGGCCCACGTTATTGCCCATCGATCGAAGACAAGATCCATCGCTTTGCCGACAAGGAAAGCCATCAGGTCTTTATCGAGCCGGAAGGGTTGACCACCCACGAGCTGTATCCGAACGGGATATCCACTTCCCTGCCGTTCGATGTGCAATTGCAGATCGTGCAATCGATCCGCGGCATGGAAAACGCGCACATCGTTCGTCCTGGCTACGCCATCGAGTACGACTACTTCGACCCGCGTGACCTGAAGTACAGCCTGGAAACCAAAGTAATCGGCGGTCTGTTTTTTGCCGGGCAAATCAACGGCACCACCGGTTACGAAGAAGCCGGTGCCCAGGGTTTGCTGGCCGGAGCCAACGCTGCACTGCGTGCTCAGGGCAAAGACGCCTGGTGTCCACGTCGCGACGAAGCCTACATCGGCGTTTTGGTCGATGACCTGATTACCCTCGGTACCCAGGAACCGTACCGGATGTTCACATCTCGCGCCGAATACCGTTTGATCCTGCGCGAAGACAACGCCGACCTGCGCCTGACCGAAAAAGGTCGCGAACTGGGTCTGGTTGATGACGTGCGTTGGGCGGCTTTCTGCAAGAAACGCGAAAGCATCGATCTGGAAGAGCAACGCCTGAAAAGTACCTGGGTTCGCCCGGGCACCGAGCAAGGCGATGCGATTTCCGAGAAGTTCGGCACGCCGCTGACCCACGAATACAATTTGCTCAACCTGCTGAGCCGTCCGGAAATCGACTACGCTGGTCTGATCGCCGTGACTGGCGGGGGCGCAGAAGATCCACAGGTTGCCGAGCAGGTCGAAATCAAGACCAAATACGCCGGTTACATCGATCGTCAGCAGGATGAAATTGCACGTCTGCGGGCCAGCGAAGACACCAAACTGCCTGTGGATATCGATTACACGAACATCTCCGGCCTCTCGAAAGAGATCCAGAGCAAGCTCGGTGCGACCCGTCCAGAGACACTGGGCCAGGCGTCGCGTATCCCGGGCGTGACCCCGGCAGCGATTTCGCTGTTGATGATTCATTTGAAAAAACGCGGCGCGGGCCGTCAGTTGGAGCAAAGCGCTTGAGTTCGTTGGTTACCTCGCAACATGCAGAAGAGTTATCCACAGGTGCTCGCCAGCTCGGTGTCACACTGACGGAAACCCAGCACGCTCAGCTGCTGGGTTATCTGGCCTTGTTGATCAAATGGAACAAGGCTTACAACCTGACCGCCGTGCGCGATCCGGACGAAATGGTTTCTCGTCACCTGCTCGATAGCTTGAGTGTGATGTCGTTCATCGAGAACGGCCGCTGGCTGGACGTTGGCAGCGGCGGCGGCATGCCGGGGATTCCGTTGGCGATCCTGTTTCCGGAGTCCCAAGTGACCTGTCTGGACAGCAACGGCAAGAAAACCCGCTTCCTGACCCAGGTCAAACTCGAACTCAAACTGGATAACCTGCAAGTTATCCACAGTCGCGTCGAAGCCTTCCAGCCTGAATTGCCATTCAACGGGATCATTTCCCGGGCGTTCAGCAGCATGGAGAACTTCAGCAACTGGACTCGCCACCTGGGCGATGCCGATACACGCTGGCTGGCAATGAAGGGCGTTCATCCCGCCGATGAGCTGGTAGCATTGCCGGCAGACTTCCACCTCGATAGCGAACACGCCCTGGCCGTACCCGGTTGCCAAGGCCAACGCCATCTGCTGATACTGCGCCGCACGGCATGATTGGGAACACAAGCAAGAATGGCTAAGGTATTCGCGATAGCGAACCAAAAGGGTGGTGTGGGCAAGACCACCACCTGCATCAACCTCGCAGCTTCCCTGGTCGCTACCAAGCGTCGGGTGCTGTTGATCGATCTCGATCCACAGGGCAACGCCACCATGGGTAGCGGTGTGGATAAACATGGCCTGGAAAACTCGGTCTATGACCTGTTGATCGGCGAATGCGATCTGGCCCAGGCCATGCACTATTCCGAACACGGTGGTTACCAGTTACTGCCGGCCAACCGCGACCTGACCGCGGCCGAAGTCGTTCTGCTGGAAATGCAGATGAAGGAAAGCCGTCTGCGCAGCGCGTTGGCGCCAATCCGTGACAACTACGATTACATTTTGATCGACTGCCCGCCGTCGCTGTCGATGTTGACGCTCAACGCACTGGTTGCCGCCGATGGGGTAATTATCCCCATGCAGTGTGAGTACTTCGCGCTCGAAGGGTTGAGCGACCTTGTGGATAACATCAAGCGCATTGCCGAACTGCTGAACCCGAACCTGAAAGTCGAAGGCCTGCTGCGGACCATGTACGACCCGCGCCTGAGCCTGATGAACGACGTCTCGGCGCAACTCAAGGAACACTTTGGTGATCAGCTCTACGACACCGTGATTCCGCGCAACATTCGCCTGGCCGAAGCACCTAGCTATGGCATGCCGGCGCTGGCGTACGACAAAGCATCACGGGGCGCGATTGCCTACCTGGCATTGGCTGGCGAGATGGTTCGTCGGCAACGCAAAAATTCACGCACCGCCGCTGCTCAGGCAACTTAAGGAATCCCCATGGCCGTCAAGAAACGAGGTCTCGGACGTGGACTGGATGCACTGCTGAGCGGTCCGACTGTCAGCTCGCTGGAAGAACAAGCGGTGCAAGCCGATCAGCGTGAGCTGCAGCACCTGCCCCTGGACCTGATCCAGCGCGGCAAGTACCAGCCGCGTCGGGACATGGATCCTCAGGCGCTGGAAGAGCTGGCGCAGTCGATCAAGGCCCAGGGCGTGATGCAGCCGATCGTGGTTCGCCCGATCGGCAGTGGCCGCTTCGAAATCATCGCCGGCGAACGCCGCTGGCGCGCCAGCCAGCAGGCGGGCCAGGAAACCATCCCGGCGATGGTTCGCGATGTACCGGATGAAACCGCCATCGCCATGGCGCTGATCGAGAACATCCAGCGCGAAGACCTCAATCCGATCGAAGAAGCGGTGGCCTTGCAGCGTTTGCAGCAGGAATTCCAGCTGACTCAGCAACAAGTGGCCGAGGCTGTGGGTAAGTCCCGCGTCACTGTGGCCAACCTGTTGCGTCTGATTGCGTTGCCGGAAGTCATCAAGACCATGCTGTCTCACGGTGACCTGGAAATGGGTCATGCCCGTGCCTTGCTGGGTTTACCGGAAAACCAACAGGTCGAAGGGGCGCGACATGTTGTCGCACGGGGGCTGACTGTGCGCCAGACTGAAGCACTGGTTCGCCAGTGGTTGAGTGGCAAACCGGAGCCTGTGGAACCGGCAAAACCGGACCCGGATATCGCCCGGCTCGAGCAGCGCCTGGCCGAGCGCCTAGGCTCTGCGGTGCAGATCCGTCACGGAAAGAAGGGGAAAGGGCAGTTGGTGATCGGTTACAACTCCCTCGATGAGCTTCAAGGTGTGCTCGCACACATCCGCTGAAACAATTCCCCGTGTAGCGTGAAGTCGGAAATCACTACCTGACAGTTGAATAGGGGCAGAACCGCCCCTATACTCTGCGCGCATTTTGTCGGCACAAATTATGCCAAGTTATTGAACTCCGGCGGCCGACCATTGGGGAGCAAAAGTGATGGAAAACCGCACGCCAGACCGCTTGCCGTTCCATCGCCTGGCAGTTTTTCCGGTGTTAATGGCTCAATTTGTCGTTTTGCTGATTGCCGCTTTGGCGCTCTGGCAATGGTATGGAGTCGTTGCCGGGTACTCAGGACTTTGCGGAGGCCTGATAGCCTTGCTTCCCAATATTTATTTCGCTCACAGGGCATTTCGGTTTTCCGGCGCCCGAGCAGCTCAAGCCATTGTCCGGTCTTTTTATGCCGGCGAGGCGGGCAAACTGATTTTGACGGCAGTGCTCTTTGCATTGACGTTTGCAGGTGTGAAGCCATTGGCGCCGCTAGCTGTATTCGGCGTCTTCGTGTTGACCCAACTGGTCAGCTGGTTCGCGCCCCTGCTGATGAGAACAAGACTTTCGAGACCTTAGGGCGTTTGAGGCAACCATGGCAGAAACAACCGCTTCGGGCTATATCCAGCACCACTTGCAGAACCTGACCTTCGGTCAGCACCCAACTGGCGGGTGGGGTTTTGCCCACACCGCAGCAGAAGCCAAAGAAATGGGCTTCTGGGCTTTCCACGTCGATACCCTCGGCTGGTCGGTCGCGTTGGGTCTGATCTTCGTTCTTCTTTTCCGCATGGCGGCAAAGAAGGCGACTTCCGGTCAGCCTGGCGCCCTGCAGAACTTCGTCGAGGTTCTGATCGAGTTCGTCGACGGCAGCGTGAAAGATACTTTCCACGGCCGTAATCCATTGATCGCGCCATTGGCCCTGACGATTTTTGTCTGGGTGTTCCTGATGAACGCCGTCGACCTGGTACCGGTTGACTGGATTCCGAAGCTGGCGGCCATCATTTCCGGTGACCCGCATCTGGTCTTCCGTGCCGTTCCTACTACTGACCCGAATGCGACCCTGGGTATGTCCCTGTCGGTATTCGCGTTGATCATTTTCTACAGCATCAAGGTCAAGGGCATCAGCGGCTTCATTGGCGAACTGACCCTGCACCCGTTCGGCAGCAAAAACATCTTCGTTCAAGCCCTGCTGATTCCGGTGAACTTCCTGCTGGAGTTCGTGACGCTGGTGGCCAAGCCAATCTCCCTGGCACTGCGTCTGTTCGGCAACATGTACGCCGGCGAGCTGGTCTTCATTCTGATTGCTGTGATGTTCGGCAGCGGTCTGCTCTGGCTTAGCGGCCTGGGCGTAGTTCTGCAGTGGGCGTGGGCTGTGTTCCACATCCTGATCATCACCCTGCAGGCGTTTATCTTCATGATGCTGACCATCGTCTACCTGTCGATGGCGCACGAAGAGAACCATTAAGACCAGTCTCGACTAGTCTGATGTCCCTCTCGGTCAAACGAGAGGGTGCCCGAACAGGGCTATGAAACGATTTGTTTTACCGCTTTAAAATCTAAAAAACCTAAACCATACGACGTAAAAGTCGGGAGGAAAGATGGAAACTGTAGTTGGTCTAACCGCTATCGCTGTTGCACTGTTGATTGGCCTGGGCGCACTGGGTACCGCAATTGGTTTCGGCCTGTTGGGCGGCAAATTCCTGGAAGGCGCAGCGCGTCAGCCAGAAATGGTTCCAATGCTGCAAGTCAAAATGTTCATCGTTGCCGGCCTGCTCGACGCCGTAACCATGATCGGTGTTGGTATCGCTCTGTTCTTCACCTTCGCGAACCCATTCGTTGGTCAACTCGCTGGCTAATCACTCGAACCTTCGAGTTGATTGGTGTGATGTGCAACGAACGAGCGAGGTGTTGGCGTGAACATTAATGCAACCCTGATTGGCCAGTCCGTTGCGTTCTTCATTTTTGTACTGTTTTGCATGAAGTTCGTGTGGCCTCCGGTCATCGCGGCTTTGCACGAACGTCAGAAGAAGATCGCGGATGGACTGGACGCTGCCAGCCGAGCAGCTCGCGACCTGGAGTTGGCCCATGAGAAAGTGGGTCAGCAACTGCGCGAAGCGAAAGCTCAGGCAGCTGAAATCATTGAGCAAGCCAAGAAACGCGGTAATCAGATCGTTGACGAGGCTGTTGAAAAAGCCCGTCTCGACGCTGAACGTGTGAAGGTTCAGGCTCAGGCCGAGATCGAGCAGGAACTGAACAGTGTCAAAGACGCGCTGCGTGCCCAACTGGGTGCACTGGCTGTCGGCGGCGCCGAGAAGATCCTGGGTGCCACAATCGATCAAAACGCGCACGCGGAGCTGGTAAACAAACTGGCTGCTGAAATTTAAGCGAGGGCGATCATGGCAGAATTGACCACGTTGGCCCGACCTTACGCTAAGGCAGCCTTCGAGCACGCCCAGGCCCACCAGCAACTGGCCTCTTGGTCAGCCATGCTCGGCCTGGCTGCAGCAGTGTCGCAAGACGACACCATGCAGCGCGTGCTCAAGGCCCCGCGACTGACGAGCGCAGACAAGGCCGCCACGTTTATTGACGTGTGCGGCGACAAGTTTGATGCCAAGGCACAGAACTTCATTAACGTCGTTGCCGAAAACGACCGTCTCCCGCTGTTGCCGGAGATCGCCGCTCTGTTTGACCTGTACAAGGCCGAACAAGAGAAGTCGGTAGACGTTGAAGTCACCAGTGCTTTTGCATTGAACCAAGAACAGCAAGACAAACTCGCCAAGGTTCTCAGTGCACGACTCAACCGGGAAGTGCGCCTGCAAGTTGCGGAAGACAAATCCCTCATCGGGGGCATTGTCATTCGCGCCGGCGACCTGGTTATCGATGGCTCGGTTCGCGGAAAACTCGCAAACCTTGCCGAAGCATTGAAATCTTGAGTTTGAAGGGGCAGCAGAGCAATGCAGCAACTCAATCCTTCCGAAATAAGTGAAATTATCAAGGGCCGCATCGACAAGCTCGATGTGACCTCCCAAGCCCGTAACGAAGGCACTGTCGTCAGCGTATCTGACGGTATCGTGCGGATTCACGGTCTGGCCGACGTCATGTACGGCGAGATGATCGAGTTTCCGGGCGGCGTCTTCGGTATGGCTCTCAACCTCGAGCAAGACTCTGTAGGTGCCGTAGTATTGGGCTCTTACCAGACTCTGGCTGAAGGCATGAGCGCCAAGTGCACCGGCCGCATCCTCGAAGTTCCGGTAGGTAAGGAACTGCTGGGTCGCGTTGTCGACGCACTGGGTAACCCAGTTGACGGCAAAGGTCCGCTGAACAACACCGAGACCGATGCGGTCGAGAAAGTTGCTCCAGGCGTGATCTGGCGTAAGTCGGTAGACCAGCCTGTACAGACTGGCTACAAGGCTGTCGATGCCATGATCCCTGTCGGCCGTGGCCAGCGTGAGCTGATCATCGGTGACCGTCAGATCGGTAAAACCGCTCTGGCGATCGACGCGATCATCAACCAGAAAGACAGCGGCATTTTCTGCGTCTACGTAGCGATCGGTCAGAAGCAATCGACCATCGCCAACGTGGTTCGCAAGCTGGAAGAAAACGGCGCACTGGCTAACACCATCGTCGTGGCTGCGAGCGCTTCGGAATCTGCAGCACTGCAATTCCTGGCACCGTACTCCGGTTGCACCATGGGCGAATACTTCCGCGACCGCGGTGAAGACGCGCTGATCGTTTATGACGATCTGTCCAAGCAAGCAGTGGCTTACCGCCAGATTTCCCTGCTGCTGCGCCGTCCACCAGGCCGTGAAGCTTACCCAGGCGACGTGTTCTATCTCCACTCCCGTCTGCTGGAGCGCGCATCCCGCGTTTCGGAAGAATACGTAGAGAAGTTCACCAACGGCGCAGTGACCGGCAAAACCGGTTCCCTGACCGCACTGCCGATCATCGAAACCCAGGCTGGCGACGTTTCCGCGTTCGTTCCGACCAACGTGATTTCCATCACCGACGGTCAGATCTTCCTGGAATCGGCCATGTTCAACTCCGGGATCCGTCCTGCAGTGAACGCCGGTGTTTCGGTATCCCGTGTGGGTGGTGCCGCTCAGACCAAGATCATCAAGAAGCTGTCCGGTGGTATCCGTACCGCTCTGGCTCAGTACCGTGAACTGGCGGCATTCGCCCAGTTCGCTTCTGACCTGGACGAAGCGACCCGTAAGCAACTTGAGCATGGTCAGCGCGTTACCGAGCTGATGAAGCAGAAGCAATACGCACCAATGTCGATCGCTGACATGGCGCTGTCGCTGTATGCCGCTGAGCGTGGGTTCCTGACTGACGTCGAAATCGCCAAGATCGGCAGCTTTGAACAGGCGCTGATTGCTTTCTTCAACCGCGATCACGCCGATTTGATGGCGAAGATCAACGTGAAGGGTGACTTCAATGACGAAATCGACGCTGGCATGAAAGCCGGTATCGAGAAGTTCAAGGCCACCCAAACCTGGTAAGCCGCAGCGGGAGCCGCAAGGCTCCCGCTTGCTAACCTGATAGGTGTTACATGGCAGGCGCAAAAGAGATTCGCAGTAAGATTGCGAGCATCAAAAGCACGCAAAAGATTACCAGCGCCATGGAAAAAGTGGCGGTCAGCAAAATGCGCAAGGCACAAATGCGCATGGCTGCTAGCCGTCCTTACGCGGAGCGCATCCGCCAGGTTATTGGCCATCTGGCCAACGCCAACCCGGAATATCGCCACCCGTTCATGATCGACCGTGAAGTAAAGCGCGTCGGTTACGTCGTGGTGAGCAGTGACCGTGGTCTGTGTGGTGGCTTGAACACCAACCTGTTCAAGGCTCTGGTCAAGGACATGGCGGTAAACCGCGAAAACGGCGTCGAGATCGATCTGTGTGTCGTTGGTAGCAAGGGTGCGGCTTTCTTCCGCAACTTCGGCGGTAACGTCGTTGCAGCTATCAGCCACCTGGGTGAAGAGCCGTCGATCAATGACCTGATCGGCAGCGTCAAGGTGATGCTGGATGCCTACCTGGACGGCCGTATTGACCGCCTGTCCGTGGTGTCCAACAAGTTCATCAACACCATGACACAACAGCCTACCGTGGAGCAGTTGATTCCACTGGTGGCAACCCCGGATCAGGAACTCAAGCACCACTGGGATTATCTGTACGAACCGGACGCCAAAGAGCTGCTTGACGGCTTGATGGTCCGTTACGTGGAGTCGCAGGTCTACCAGGCGGTGGTCGAGAACAACGCGGCTGAACAAGCTGCGCGGATGATCGCGATGAAGAACGCTACCGACAACGCCGGTGATTTGATCAGCGATTTGCAGCTGGTCTACAACAAGGCGCGTCAGGCTGCGATCACCCAAGAGATCTCGGAAATCGTCGGCGGCGCTGCCGCGGTTTAACGGTTCAAATATTCAGAGGATCCAGCTATGAGTAGCGGACGTATCGTTCAAATCATCGGCGCCGTTATCGACGTGGAATTTCCACGCGACAGCGTACCGAGCATCTACAACGCGCTGAAAGTACAAAGCGCGGCCGAAACCACTCTGGAAGTTCAGCAACAGCTGGGCGACGGCGTGGTTCGTACCATTGCGATGGGTTCCACCGAGGGCTTGAAGCGCGGTCTGGAAGTCACCGACTCTGGCGCTGCCATCTCCGTACCGGTCGGTAAAGCGACTCTGGGCCGGATCATGGACGTACTGGGCAACCCGATCGACGAAGCTGGCCCGATCGACACCGAAGAGCGCTGGGGCATTCACCGTCCTGCGCCAACCTTCGCTGAACAAGCGGGCGGCAACGACCTGCTGGAAACCGGCATCAAGGTTATCGACCTGGTTTGCCCGTTCGCCAAGGGTGGTAAAGTTGGTCTGTTCGGTGGTGCCGGTGTAGGCAAAACCGTAAACATGATGGAACTGATCCGTAACATCGCCATCGAGCACAGCGGTTATTCCGTGTTCGCTGGTGTGGGTGAGCGTACTCGTGAGGGTAACGACTTCTACCACGAGATGAAGGACTCCAACGTTCTGGACAAAGTGGCACTGGTTTACGGTCAGATGAACGAGCCGCCGGGAAACCGTCTGCGCGTAGCACTGACCGGCCTGACCATGGCCGAGAAGTTCCGTGACGAAGGTAACGACGTTCTGCTGTTCGTCGACAACATCTATCGTTACACCCTGGCCGGTACTGAAGTATCCGCACTGCTGGGCCGTATGCCTTCCGCAGTAGGTTACCAGCCGACCCTGGCCGAAGAGATGGGTACTCTGCAAGAGCGTATCACTTCGACCAAAAACGGTTCGATCACCTCGATCCAGGCGGTATACGTACCGGCGGACGACTTGACTGACCCGTCGCCAGCGACCACCTTCGCCCACTTGGACGCTACCGTCGTTCTGTCCCGTGACATCGCTTCCCTGGGTATCTACCCGGCGGTCGATCCACTGGACTCGACTTCGCGTCAGCTGGACCCGAACGTGATCGGCCAGGACCACTACGACACCGCTCGCGGCGTACAGTATGTTCTGCAGCGTTACAAAGAACTGAAGGACATCATTGCGATCCTGGGTATGGACGAGCTGTCGGAAGCCGACAAACAGTTGGTAAACCGTGCTCGTAAGATCCAGCGCTTCCTGTCGCAGCCGTTCTTCGTGGCTGAAGTCTTCACCGGTGCTTCGGGTAAATACGTTTCCCTGAAAGACACCATTGCTGGCTTCAAAGGCATCCTCAACGGTGACTACGACCACCTGCCAGAACAAGCGTTCTACATGGTCGGCGGCATCGAAGAAGCGATCGAGAAAGCCAAGAAACTGTAATCCCGGCGCCCGGCAACGGGCGCTAATTTAGGTTGAGGCAATCAGATGGCTATGACAGTCCATTGCGATATCGTCAGCGCGGAAGGGGAAATCTTCTCCGGCCTGGTCGAGATGGTGGTTGCGCACGGTGCACTGGGTGATCTTGGTATCGCTCTGGGTCACGCGCCGCTGATCACCAATCTCAAGCCGGGCCCGATCCGCCTGATCAAGCAGGGCGGGGAAGAGGAGGTGTATTACATCTCCGGTGGTTTCCTCGAGGTTCAGCCGAACATGGTCAAGGTTCTTGCCGACACCGTGCAACGTGCTGCCGACCTGGACGAAGCCGCAGCTTTGGAAGCCGTTAAGGCTGCCGAAAAAGCCTTGCATGAGCGAGGCGCGGAATTCGATTACGGTTCTGCTGCCGCACGTCTGGCCGAGGCTGCAGCTCAGCTGCGCACCGTCCAGCAGATCCGCAAGAAGTTCGGCCACTAATCGGCCATCGACTTGTTGTGCGATTGATTAAAAAGGGTAGCCTCGGCTACCCTTTTTTCTTTTCCGACTTTCATCACTTGGTCGCAGTTGCTGACCACCCAGGATTGGTAGCCAGTCATGTCCCTTGAAATCGTTATCCTCGCTGCCGGCCAAGGCACTCGCATGCGTTCGGCCTTGCCGAAAGTCCTGCATCCGATTGCCGGTAATTCAATGCTTGGTCATGTTATCCACAGCGCCCGGCAACTTGATCCACAGCGCATCCATGTAGTGATCGGCCACGGCGCCGAAGCGGTGCGCGAGCGTCTGGCCGCCGATGACCTGAATTTTGTCCTGCAGGACAAACAGCTGGGTACCGGTCATGCGGTGGCCCAGGCTGTGCCGTTCATCGAGTCCGACACCGTGCTGATTCTCTACGGTGACGTACCGCTGATCGAAGTCGAAACCCTGCAACGTCTGCTCAAGCAGGCTGCACCGAAGCAATTGGGCCTGCTCACCGTCGAACTGAATGACCCGACCGGTTATGGTCGCATTGTCCGTGATGCCGCCGGCAATGTGACTGCCATCGTCGAGCAGAAAGACGCCAACGAAGCCGAGCGTGCGATCACCGAAGGCAATACCGGCATTCTGGCAGTACCTTTTCAACGGTTGGGCGATTGGCTGGGCCGCCTCTCCAACAACAACGCTCAGGGCGAGTATTACCTGACTGACGTGATCGCCATGGCGGTCAGCGATGGTCTGGTGGTGGCCACCGAACAACCCCATGACGCCATGGAAGTGCAGGGTGCCAACGATCGCAGGCAGCTTGCCGAGCTGGAGCGTCACTACCAACTGCGCGCTGCTCGGCGTTTGATGGCTCAAGGCGTGACCCTGCGCGACCCGGCACGTTTCGATGTGCGCGGCGAAGTGATCGTCGGCCGCGATGTGCTGATCGACATCAACGTGATCCTCGAAGGCAAAGTGGTCATCGAGGACGACGTAGTGATCGGCCCGAACTGCGTGATCAAGGACAGCACCCTGCGCAAAGGCGTGGTGATCAAGGCTAACAGCCATATTGAAGGCGCGATTCTCGGCGAAGGCAGCGATGCCGGCCCGTTCGCTCGTTTGCGTCCCGGCACAGTGCTGGAAGCTCGCGCGCATGTGGGTAACTTTGTCGAGCTGAAGAACGCTCACCTGGGTGAAGGCGCCAAGGCCGGTCACTTGACGTACCTGGGCGATGCCGAGATCGGTGCGCGTACCAACATCGGCGCAGGCACCATCACTTGCAATTACGATGGCGCCAACAAGTGGAAAACCGTGCTAGGTGAAGATGTGTTCATCGGCTCCAACAACTCGTTGGTGGCGCCTGTGGATATCTCTGCGGGTGCGACCACGGCGGCCGGTTCGACCATTACCCAGAATGTGGATAAAGCCCAGTTGGCTGTTGGCCGGGCGCGGCAGAAGAACATTGACGGCTGGAAGCGGCCGGAGAAGATCAAGAAGAGTTAAGTTATCCACAGATTGAAAGATCAAAAGATCGCAGCCTGCGGCATCTCCTACAGAGTGAACACGAATTCCCTGTAGGAGCTGCCGCAGGCTGCGATCTTTTTATGGGTTATCCACACATCCTTTTTTTCTGATGCTGGCTTGACGAAGTTTCGCCGATAGGTTTTTATTGCTTACGTTATCTTTCGAATCGAAACTTACCTAATCATGTCGAAACGCAACACGCCCCAACGCCGCCACAATATCCTCGCCATGCTCAACGAGCAGGGGGAAGTCAGCGTGGACGAACTGGCCAAGCGCTTCGAAACCTCGGAAGTTACGATTCGCAAGGATCTGGCGGCGCTCGAAAGCAACGGTCTGTTGCTGCGTCGTTATGGCGGAGCAGTCACCATGCCTCAGGAGCTGGTCGCCGACATCGGCCAACCGGTTTCCAAATACAAGCAGGCCATTGCCCGCGCCGCCGTCACGCGGATTCGCGAGCATGCGCGCATCATCATCGACAGCGGCAGTACCACCGCCGCGATGATCCCGGAGCTCGGCCAACAACCGGGTCTGGTGGTGATGACCAACTCTCTGCATGTCGCCAACGCCTTGACTGAACTTGAGCACGAGCCAGTGCTGTTGATGACCGGTGGTACCTGGGATCCGCATTCCGAGTCCTTCCAGGGCCAGGTGGCAGAGCAGGTACTACGCTCATATGACTTCGATCAGTTATTTATTGGCGCCGATGGCATCGATCTGGTGCGCGGGACCACCACCTTCAATGAGTTGCTGGGCCTGAGCCGTGTCATGGCCGAGGTCGCCCGCGAAGTGATCGTGATGGTCGAAGCCGACAAGATCGGCCGCAAAATTCCCAATCTGGAGCTGCCTTGGAGCAGCGTCCATACCCTCATTACCGATGATCGCCTGCCGCTTGCGGCACGCGATCAGATTCAGGCCCGCGGCATCAATGTGATTTGCGCCGCTGTCAGTCAGGAGAACTAGCATGTGTGGAATTGTTGGTGCAGTCGCAGAACGGAACATTACCGCCATCCTGCTCGAAGGTCTCAAGCGTCTGGAATACCGTGGTTATGACAGCGCCGGCGTGGCGGTGTACACCAACGATGAAAAACTCTTGCGCGTGCGTCGTCCGGGCAAGGTCAGCGAACTGGAACAGGCGCTGGTCGAAGAGCCTCTGATTGGCCGTCTGGGCATCGCCCATACCCGCTGGGCGACCCATGGCGCGCCGTGCGAGCGCAACGCTCACCCGCATTTTTCAGGCGATCTGGCGGTGGTGCACAACGGCATCATCGAGAACCACGAAGCCCTGCGTGAGCAACTCAAGGCGCTGGGCCACGTATTCACGTCGGACACTGACACTGAAGTCATCGCGCATTTGCTCAACGAAAAACTCAATGAACAGCCCGATCTGACCGCGGCCCTGAAAGCGACCGTCAAAGAACTGCACGGTGCTTACGGTCTGGCGGTGATCAGCGCCCGGCAACCGGATCGCCTGGTGGCGGCCCGCAGTGGCAGCCCGCTGGTGATCGGTCTGGGCCTGGGTGAAAACTTCCTGGCTTCCGACCAGTTGGCCCTGCGTCAGGTCACTGACCGTTTCATGTACCTGGAAGAAGGCGACATCGCCGAAATTCGCCGCGACAGCGTGCAGATCTGGGACATCAACGGCGCGCTCGTCGAGCGTGAAAGCGTTCAGTACCGTGACGGGGCCGAAGCCGCTGATAAGGGCGAATTCCGGCATTACATGCTCAAGGAGATTCACGAGCAGCCGGCTGTGGTGCAACGTACTCTTGAAGGTCGTCTGAGTCAGAGCCAGGTGCTGGTCGAGGCATTTGGTCCCCAAGCTGCCGAGCTGTTCGCCAAGGTGCGCAATGTACAGATCGTCGCCTGCGGCACCAGCTATCACGCCGGCATGGTTGCTCGGTATTGGCTCGAAGAACTGGCCGGTATCCCGTGTCAGGTCGAAGTCGCCAGCGAATTCCGTTACCGCAAAGTGGTCGTGCAGCCCGACACCCTGTTCGTGAGCATCTCCCAGTCTGGTGAAACTGCCGACACCCTGGCCGCCCTGCGCAATGCCAAAGAACTGGGCTTCCTTTCCAGCCTGGCGATCTGCAACGTCGGCATCAGTTCCCTGGTGCGTGAGTCGGACCTGACGCTGCTGACCCAGGCCGGTCGCGAAATCGGCGTGGCCTCGACCAAAGCCTTCACCACTCAATTGGTTGGCCTGCTGTTGCTGACCCTGGCCCTGGGTCAGGTTCGCGGCACGTTGGCTGAAGGCGTCGAAGCCACACTGGTCGAAGAACTGCGTCGCTTGCCGACCCGTTTGGGCGAAGCCCTGGCCATGGACAGCACCGTGGAGAAAATCGCCGAACTGTTCGCCGAGAAGAACCACACGCTGTTCCTCGGTCGCGGCGCGCAATTCCCGGTGGCGATGGAAGGGGCTCTCAAGCTCAAGGAAATCTCCTACATCCACGCCGAAGCCTACCCGGCGGGCGAGCTGAAACATGGCCCGCTGGCGCTTGTGGATAACGACATGCCGGTGGTCACCGTGGCGCCGAACAACGAGTTGCTGGAGAAGCTGAAGTCCAACCTCCAGGAAGTCCGCGCCCGTGGCGGTCAGCTGGTCGTCTTTGCCGACGAGCAGGCCGGCATGACCAATGGCGAAGGTACTCATGTTGTCCAGATGCCGCACATCCACGACATCCTGTCGCCGATCCTCTACACCATTCCGTTGCAGTTGCTCTCGTATTACGTGGCCGTGTTGAAAGGCACTGACGTTGATCAGCCGCGAAATCTGGCAAAGTCGGTGACGGTGGAATAAGTTATCCACAGGTGATCGAAACACTGAAACTACAAAATAAAGTCTGTCGGAACCAAATAAAGTCTGTCGCTGGCGCCTCTGCCCCATCTGGTTGAGTAGCCAGCGACGCTTCCCTCCGCGCCCTGCTCAGGGCGCAGCTCAAGGTTTTAACGACCAAAATGATATTAGTGATTCAGCCTGAGGAAACTGTACGTTCCTTTGTGGAAAGAACTCTATTTATTAAAGGAAAATATTCATCGGAGGAAATTTTCCGGAAGTTTCCAAAAAACTGTCCTTCAAGAGCGAATATTTTGATAATCGCCGAAATGCTGGGATGGGTTGGCTGCTACGGCTTGAATAAAATGCTACATAGGCATACTAACAATCCGTTAACGGAGGCTTTTAAGAATATTCAAGATATCTCGTACTCCGGAAGTGAGTACATAAGTTATTCAAGGTGCTTCGACTCAAATAGAGAGCCATCAGGGTTTTGTCCGGTTTGTGTTTTAGAAGATATTGAACGCTTGGGATTTTCGTTCTGGCGGCGTGCTCACTGTTGTGAGCTAAAAGTCTGCGCTGAGCACAATGTAGAGCTAGTTAAACGCTGCCCCTCCTGTGACAAGCAGTTTTGCCATTGAGGTCATGATCTGGCGGTGATGTGGACTACCTGTGAGGGACTGCATCTAAAAGACTGCCCTGTGACGTTGAATACAGATCCATTTGAGCTAAAGAAAGCTCAGATTTTTACAGACATTATTTCATTCACCCATCACCTTTCGGAGGAGGCAGTTCTCGCAGCCTTGAATGATAAAGTCCAAAAAATAATAACCTCAAGTGTAGAACCTGTAATTCAGGATCTAACATGCAGTTGGGAGATAAAATAAAATGGCGGCTGGGAATTGTCAAAAAAGCGAGGTCTGTAAACAGGCTCCCACACAGAGAGTCCACTGATTATATTATCCAAGCTATAGTCGAAGTCTATGATAAATTTATTGACTTCGTTAGTGATGTAATAGCATACGGGGACGAAATTCGCCCGATAGAATCATTGTGGTCGACTTATATCGCAGGGCACCAGGAATCAACACATTTCGTTCAAGAGAACTATGAACATGGTGTGGGGGTTTGGTGTTGTCCTTTCCCGGCTAAGGAAAATCGCGGGATTTGGGATTGGCGGCCCGTGTATTATCCCTGCTGTAACTTTGAGCGACCAAAGAGGAAAGGTCCTCAACCTCGACCCGGACATGTTGGAAATGCGCCGCCGGGTATATACAGGCAGCAATAGGTTTTCGAAGTAAAGTACGCTACGAGAATTATGATGCTGCCTTGAACTGTTTCGTATGCGTGTCGGTCACCCCTTCAGACGGCGGAATGACCTGTTTACGAACATAAAAGGTTGTCACAAAACAATAAAGGTTTTCACAAGCTTCTGCTTCGACCGTCCATCGGCGCAGAACCGGGTGTTAGGAATCGGGATCACTATCCTCTATGCACCGCTGTGACTGTTGTCCTGGCTGAGCCAACGCGCCGCCTGTTCATCCTCAATAGCCTGAATGATCGAAGTACTCCATTATGAAGAGCCACCATTTCGCCATTGTGCGCAAGAAGTTGCGCAGTACCCCATAATAAAACACCCCTCTGAAGCTCTGTAGGCCTTACGTGGCGTGGCCTGTAGCCAAGTGCGCAAGAAGTTGCGCAGTACTGCGCAACTTCTTGCGCACTTTTGGCTTGATCGCTGATCAAAATTCGATCAATTTCGCCCGCTGGAGCGGCCAAGACCCCGCATCCCGGGCCCCTCGCCAAACTTGGCGCGCTCCTTGATGGCAGTAAGCCACCCACCGAGCGATTTCGCCTCCGGGCACTTCTAATTTTCAGCAAGGAGCACACACCCATGGCAACACCAGCGTACATGTCCGTTACTGGCGAAAAACAAGGCCTGATCACTGCCGGCGCTTTCACCGCTGACTCCGTTGGCAACACCTACCAGGAAGGTCACGAAGACCAGGTCATGGTTCAGGCGTTCAGCCACGACGTGATCATCCCGCGTGACCCGCAATCCGGTCAGCCAACCGGTCAGCGCGTTCACAAACCAGTTGTGATCACCAAGGTCTACGACAAGGCTTCGCCACTGCTGCAAGCCGCTCTGACTTCCGGCGAGCGCATGAGCGAAATCGTTATCCAGTGGTTCCGTACTTCGGCTCAAGGTACCCAAGAGCACTACTACACCACCAAACTGGAAGACGCGATCATCGTCGCCATCAACAACAAAATGCACAACTGCCAGGATCCAGGCAATTCGCACTTCACCCACCTGGAAGAAGTGCAATTCACCTACCGCAAAATCACCTGGACCCACGAAGTATCCGGTACTTCGGGTTCCGATGACTGGCGTGTTCCGGTCGTTTAATTACGGCTGATGGTTTTACCGCCTCGGCCGGTTTCGCCGGTCGAGGCACACTCACTACTTAAAGAATTTTTCGCGACCAGCCGAACAGCGGGCTGGTGCGCGTCGCAGCATTGCGCGAGGAACAAGGGATGTTCTCACCGGCCAACCAGCCTCATTTCAATCTCACTGTCGATGGCATCGACAGCGACTTCCAGGTGCTGTCGTTCACCGGTCGAGAGGCACTCAACACGCCCTTCGAGTTCGAGCTGGAACTGGTTAGCGAAAAGGCCTCGATCAACCTCGAAAGCGTGCTGCACAAACTAGCGTTCCTTCAGCTGTCGCCGAGCGGAACGGGCATTCACGGGCTGGTCTACAGCATTGCCCAGGGCGAGGCAGGCAAACGCCTGACCCGCTACAAGATCTCCCTGCGCCCGCAACTGGCTTACCTGGCGCACCGCTTCAATCAGCGCATTTTCCAGCAGATGACGGTGCAGCAGATCATCAGCAAGGTGCTGGAAGAACACGGCATCCTCGCCAGCGATTACCACTTCCAGCTGAGCGCGATCTATCCCGAGCGCATCTACTGCACGCAGTACGACGAGAGTGACCTGCATTTCGTCCAGCGCCTGTGCGAAGAGGAGGGGATTCACTACCACTTCCAGCACACCGCCAGCGGCCACAAACTGACCTTCGGCGATGACCAGACGGTGTTCCCGAAACTCGCGCCAGTGGCTTATCAGCAGGACTCCGGACTGGTCGCCGACAAACCGGTGGTCAAGCGTTTCGGTCTGCGTCTGGCCACCCGCACCAGCCGTACCACACGGCGCGATTACGACTTCATCAAGCCGAAGATCGAGCTGGAAAGCGATGCAAAAAGCTCGGCTCAGCCGGATCTGGAAGACTACGACTACCCGGGCCGGTTCGTTGATCGCGACCGTGGCCGGCATCTGGCCAATCGTGCGCTGGAACGCCACCGCAGCGACTATCGTCTGGCCGAGGGCAACAGCGACCAGCCTATCCTGGTCACCGGGCATTTCCTCGCCTTGACCGAGCACGCCAACCCGACTTGGAACGACCTGTGGCTGCTCACTGAAATCTTCCATGAAGGCAAGCAGCCGCAGGTGCTGGAAGAGTCGGTGACCAGCGATACCACCGAGCTGAAAGACGATTTTCACCAAGGCTATCGCAACCGCTTCAACGCGATCCCGTGGGACGTGCCGTACCGTCCGCCGCTGGATCACCCGAAACCGAAAGTGCTCGGCGCGCAAAGTGCGGTGGTCACCGGCCCCGAAGGCGAAGAGATTTATTGCGACCAGTATGGCCGGGTGAAGGTGCAGTTCTTCTGGGATCGCGAAGGCAAGCACGACGACATGACCACCTGCTGGATGCGCGTGGCCTCGAACTGGGCAGCGCAGACCTTCGGTTCGATCAACATTCCACGGGTCGGCATGGAAGTGCTGATCAGCTTTCTGGAAGGTGATCCCGACCAGCCGCTGATCACCGGTTGCCTGTACCACGGCGCGAATCTGCCGCCGTACAAACTGCCGGACTTCAAGACCCTGGCGACGGTCAAGAGCAAGGAATACAAGGGCAGTCGCGCCAACGAACTGCGCATCGACGACACCACCAGCGAGATCAGCATCGCGCTGCGCAGTGATCATGGCGCGAGTGCGATCAACCTCGGCTACCTGACCCATCCGCGTCCGAGCGGCGGTCAGCCGCGTGGCGAAGGTTTCGAGTTGCGCACCGACCGTCACGGCGCGGTGCGCGCCGCCGCCGGTTTGCTGATCACCACCGAACCGCGTCCAAACGAATCCAAGCATCACAAGGATCTGCCGGAAACCGCCGAACGCCTCGCCACCGCGAGCGATCAGCAGGACGGCTTTGCGGTGCAAGCCAAAGAACTGCAAGCGCAGGAAGCGGGCGATCAGGACGACGTGGCCAAGGCGCTGCACGCCCAGTATCAAGGCGTGCTCGGCTCGGGCCCGGCGAACATGGCGGCCAACGAATTTCCGGAATTCACCGAACCGCATCTGGTGCTCGCCAGCCCGGCCGGCATCGCCCTGACCACGCCGCGCTCCAGCCACATCGCCACCGGCGAACACCTGGCGCTGAGCAGCACCGGCCACACCAGTCTGTCGATCGGCAAACGCCTGCTGGCCAGTGCCAGTCGCGGCATGCGCCTGTTCGTGCAAAGCATGGGCTGGCGTCTGGTCGCGGCCTCCGGCGACATCGACGTACGGGCGCTGAAGGACAGCATCAACCTGCTGGCCAAACTCAACATCACCGCCAACGCCGACCGCATCACCGTCACCGCCAAGACCGAACTGGTGATCCAGGGTGGCGGCAGCGCCACCACCTACAACGCTGGCGGCATCACCCACGCCACCAGCGGCCCGTACACCGCGCACGCGGCGAACTTCGCCTACACCGGCGCGAAAAGTCTGGCCGGTGTATTTCCGGAACCGCCGAAACCGGGCAAGGGCAATCTGGAACTGTTCAACCAGTACGCCGGGCGCCAAGGCATCAAGGAAGGCGATTACGAAGTCATCGACGCCTTGGGCAAAAGCATCAAGGGCAAGCTCGACGGCAAAGGTTTCGCCAGCGTCGCCGGTGCTGCGCCAGGGCCGGCTCGCGTGCTGTTTGGCAAGGATCCGGCGGACACCTGGAGCGATGGCAGCTACATCGGCAAACCGGAATGGCCGTTAAATCCACCGGGGGCGGAAGACGTGCCGAGTCAGGTGCAGGCGATGGTCGCGCAAGTGTTGCCGAGTAAGAACTGGGATGTTTTGGAGAAGGGCAAGGACTTGGCGCAAACAGGGATGAGTGCGATGCAGACCGCAAAAGGTGCGATGCAAACAGCACAGCAAGTGAAAGGCGTGGTGCAGGGCGGGGTGGCCGGGTTGCCGAAACTGGCGAGTGCGGCAATGCCGAGTGCTTCCGGACTTCTCGGGGCTGCGAGCAAGGCGGGCAAGTTGCCGACTCTGCCGGCACCGACGCTTCCAAAACCTTCCTTGAAAACCCCGGGCCTGCTGGCGGGTGAGATGCTGTCATGACGACTGAAACTGCTGTTGTAAAACGTGAACCCCAGGTTGCCATCGTTCCACTGAATGCCATCGACATTCAGGACGTCGCCAGCAGTGCGGCCACTTTCGATGCCTGGCTGCAATCTGCCACCGATGGCGTGGTCACTCTTGATCGAATCAAGAACTACGCCGGCTTCTTGCCGGTGGTGGGCAACATCATGGCGCTGGTCGATGCGCTGGGTGACATTGTCACCCTGTCGAACGCGAAGCAACGCGACTTGCTCGCCTGGGCCAGCCTTGGCATCAACCTTATCGGTGTCTTGCCGTTGCCGCCAGCGATGGCCGCTGCGCGCATGACCCTGCGCCCGACGCTGTTTCTGGTGCGTCAGGAGATGAAGGCCAGCAGCAAGATGTTGCTCAGTGCATCCGTGATCGAGGTGTTGGTCGGGCACCTGAACGCCTCGATTGTCGGCACGCTGGATGATTTTGTTGAACAGGCCAAAGGCAAATTGCCCGGCATCCTGGCGGACGCTGGCAAGCTCGGCGAAGAAGTCATCAACGAGATTGCCAAAGGCATCGAAGCGGTGGCTTTCGGCAATCTGGATGCCAAAGGTGATCTGAATGCGGCCAGCGCACAGGCAAGCGCAGCAGCCGATCAATTCAAGAATGATCCGCTGGGGTCATTCAGCAATGTTTTCGGGGCTGCCGCAGGTGTTTATAAAGCGGCTGGCAAGGGCCTGGCCAACAGCGTGGCGCAGAATCTGGTGCCCGATGACTTCAAAAAAACCGTTTCCCACGAAATCAAAAAACTGCGCGCGATGGGGCCGGAGCTGCGCACTCAGTTGAGCAAGCTCGACGATGAATCGGTGCAGAACTCCATTGGCTGGTTGCTGCTGATCCTGTCCAGCGCCGTAACGTTGTGGCGCAAGCGTAATGCCCACGGCCAGAGCGCCGGGGTGCACCCGGACAAGACCGGTCAGGCAAGGCACACGGCGTCCGATGGTCAATTGGGGTCCAACGGCAAACAGGCTCCGGCGAATCGCGAGCCCGATCCGAAGAAAGACGGGCCTTGCACCGGCACGTGCCACAGCATCAGTTTTGCCTTGGGTTCGGAAAGACTCAGTCATACCGATTTCAGATTACCAGGGCCATTCCCGATCGAATGGACACGCACTTACAACTCACGCCTCGACGCCTACGATCAGAGCGAACTCGGCGCTCGCTGGATCAGTGAATTCACCACACGTTTCGACTGCGTGGACGACGGCTTGAAGTTCTACGGCTCCGATGGTCGCGACCACAGCTATCCGCTGCCCAAACTCGGTCTGTTTCACTACGACGCCATCGAAAACATCACACTGGTTCGCAGTGGCGAAGACCAGTTGCTGTTGTGCCGTGGCTTCGAACGTAAGGAAACCTACGTCCGCCATGGCCAGCGCTTTGTGCTGACCAATATTTCTCTGCGCAACGGCGCCGGAATCATGCTGCATTACGAGCATCGTCACGGCGAACAGTCGGTGCTCTCGGACCTGATCACCTATCAAGAAAACGACATCAGCAAAGTCCACCTGCACCTCGGCACGATGATCGACGATCACGGCCGGCTGATCGGCCTCTGGCAAATCGTTGACGGTGCCCCACTGCGACAACTCTGTGCCTACCAGTACGACGCCTATGGCGACCTGATTCAGGCGCAGGACGAGAACGGCGCAGTCTGGTCGTATCAGTACCAACATCACCTGATCACCCGTTATACCGACCGTACCGGTCGTGGCATGAATCTGGAGTGGGACGGCCAGGGTGCCAAAGCCAAAGCCGTGCGCGAATGGGCGGACGACGGCAGCTTCGACACGCGTCTGGAGTGGGACGAAAACATCCGTCTGACTTACGTCACGGATGCTCTCGGCAACGAGACCTGGCACTACTACGACATCCTTGGCTACACCTACCGCATTCGCTACGCCGATGAGCGTTCGGAATGGTTCTTCCGCGACGACGCGAAAAACATCGTACGTCGCGTAAATGCCGACGGCAGCACGGATCGTTATAGCTACGATGAGCGCAGCAACCTGCTTGAGCACATCCGCGCCGATCACACGGTGATGCATTACGCCTACGACGATCAGGACCTGCTCATCAAGATCAGCGACGCCGAGGGCGGCCAATGGCAACGCGCTTATGACGATCAAGGCAATCTGGTCGAAGCGCTCGATCCGCTGGGCAACAAAACCGAATACGCCTACAACAAGGCCGGCCAGCCCACCGCGATCAAGGACGCCAACGGCAACGAAAAGGCCCTGGACTACAACGACGCCGGCCAACTGGTGGAATACGTCGACTGCTCAGGCAAAACCAGCGCCTGGGAATACAACGAACTGGGGCAGATGATCTGCTTCACCGACGCCGCCGGCAACGCCACCGAATACGAATACAAAGCCGGGCAGTTGGCGCTGATCAAGCACCCGGACAAGACCGAGGAACGCTTTGAGCGCGACGCCGAAGGTCGGTTGTTGGCGCATGTTGATGGCCTCGACCGCTGCACCACCTGGAGTTACACAGCCGCCGGTTTGATCTCCGAACGCGTGGACGCCGCCGAGCAAACCTTGCGTTATCGCTGGGATCGTCTCGGGCGATTAACAGCCCTAGAAAACGAAAACGAACAACGCACGTACTTCCACTACGACCCGGTCGGTCGATTGCTGGAAGAGAGCGGATTTGACGGGCGCAGCACACGCTATCAGTACGACCCTCTAACTGGTCGCCTCGCCCAGTCCATCATTGGCAAGCGCGTGATCTCGGTGAGCTTCGACCCGATGGGCCAACTGACGGAACGCCGCGCGACTCTGGGCGATCGGTCGCAAAGCGAAACCTTCGCCTACGACGGCAACGGCAATATGGTGCTGGCCAGCAACGCCGACAGCCGCCTGCAATGGTTTTATGATCCGGCAGGAAATATTCTGCGTGAGCATCAACACTATCTAGGTTTGGAAAGTCCGATAGTCGCAGTTTGGCAGCACGAATACGACGTCCTTAACCAGTGTATCGCCACGACCCGTCCAGACGGTCACCGCGTCAGTTGGCTCACTTACGGCAGCGGCCACTTGCTGGGTATTCGCTTGGATGAACACGAACTGATCGGCTACGAGCGCGATGACCTGCATCGCGAAGTCGCCCGCCATCAAGGCAATCACCTGCTACAGACCCAGAGATGGGATCCGGCCGGTCGCTTGCAAGAACAACTGCTGGGGCGCAGCGACGACAAATCCACATTGCTCAAACGCGAGTACAAATACGACGCCGCCGGCCAACTGACCGACATCAATGACAGCCGTCGCGGCCCGCTTTCTTATCGTTATGATCCTGTCGGCCGACTGCTCAGCGCCACCACGCGTCAAGGCGTGGAAACCTTCGCCTTCGACCCGGCCGGCAACCTGCTGGACGACAAAGCGACGGAAATTTGCCGCCCACTGGACCTGACGCCTCCGCGCAGCAAACTGGTCGACAACCTGCTGCGCGAATACGCCGGTACGCATTACGACTACGACGAACGCGGCAACCAGATCCAGCGATGGCACAACGGCCAACGCAGCGATCTGCGTTGGGACCTGTTTGATCGACTGGTGCATTTCGAAGACTCGCGCCTGAGCGTGGATTTCGCCTACGACGCATTGGGAAGACGCCTGCACAAAAACTCCCGCGCGCACTACAAACAGCGCCCGGAGGCAGGTTCGCTCTGGAACAGAAACGAGCACGCCCGCAAACAACGCGAACTGGGCTGCGGCTTTACCTTGTACGGATGGGACGGCGACAACCTCGCCTGGGAAAGCAGCCCGGCGCAGAGCGATGGCGCGCCGGGTCGCACGGTTCATTACGTCTTTGAACCCGGTACCTTCGTGCCCGTCGCGCAGGCCGTGCGTCACGCACCAATCAACCTGATGGGCCAACCGGATTACAGCGGTGAATACAGCCTCGAAGACGATCCGTTGTGGAATCACAAGGCCACGGCATTACCGTTTGATGCGTTGGCCTGGTATCAGTGCGATCACCTCGGCACGCCACAGGAACTGACCGATTCACAAGGCAACATGGCGTGGACCGCGCAGTACAAGGCATGGGGGCAGGTGACGGAGCAGCGCTCGGATTGGGCGCGGCAGTATGACGTGACGAACCCGATAAGGTTTCAGGGGCAGTACCACGATCATGAGACTGGACTGCATTACAACCGATATCGATATTATGATCCTGCGGTAGGAAGGTTCCTCAGCAAAGACCCGATAGGATTTGCGGGCGGAACCAATCTTCATCAGTACGCACCGAATCCTACTGAGTGGATCGATCCACTTGGGTTGGCGAGAAAGGCTCCCTCCAAGTTTGCCAAGCGGGATGGTGAAGGGGCGAGCGCTGCTGATATCGCAGCCAGTAAAATTGATGGAGGCCATCGCCGGGGCCAAGAAGCATGCCGAGAGGAACTATTGGAGGAAAGCGGCTCGGATGACTATGTATGTTGGCGATGTGGCGGTAGTTCGAAAAACCCTAAAGATATGCATTTGGGGCACACCAATGTCCCGACCTCCAAGGGTGGTAACCTTGCGAGGGTTAACATCGCTCTTGAAGGCGCTTCGTGTAATCTGAGTGCTGGTAGTAGTGGTTATGTCAAAGAAGGCATGTCGTGTGTTGAACGTGGAAGCTGTGGAGCACCCTATGGTCGATGATCAATCAGCAGAACTTATCCGTGTGTATGCCGGAAAAAACTCAAAAGGTCCGGTATTTGAACAGCTGCCGGCTCGCAAAATTGACGAACATACATATGAGCTTCTGTCTTCCCCGGGGCTGGCTTTGAATCTGGCACGAGGAGATATAATTTCGTTAGAAAATCCTCAGACACACGCCGAGGTTTTGAAGAGGGGGGGCAATTTTTGTATCCACATCTACTCCAAACACATTTCGCCAGAGCGGCTGGAGGTGCTTGAGGCGGATGTTGCAAACGAGCTCAACGGTACCTTGGACGGCGTATATAGGGGGAATTTGTCATTAGCAATTCCTGCGGAAAATGGAATGGATAGAATTGCGAAATTTTTTAACGCCTTCCATGAACAGACCGGGGTTCAGTGGTACTACGCGAACATCTACAAAAATATCGATGATGCAGAAGACGAAACGCTGCTCAATTGGTGGTTGGATAGTTAGAGGGAATGACTGGAATAAGAATGTGGATTATTTTCGCCAGTAGAACCAGCAAGATAGGGGTAGTGAATTTTTCGGGAGCTGCTGTGAAGGAAAGTGCGGAGTTGCATCCCAGTCAGTCTCAGATAAATATTTGTGAGAAGGACGAACTGGTGGTGCATGCTCCTGAGGAAATGGTTGCCGTCGCCTTGCAGACTGTAGGCCAGTCCCCGGTTTATGGCAGCAGAGTTGACTGCCTGAAGGAGGGACTGTTAGCTGGTTCATACACTGCGGTGAGTATTCAGCGGCGGTTGTTTTCTACACGCACGTTCATGCTCACCATTTGAACGAAATGCTGGCGCTGGTGCTGAGTTATCTGTGCCTGCCCACAGGTGCGAAATTCATTATCGACACCGAAGGGTATTAAGACGTCTGAATAGCTGCATCCAGCTCCCAAGTCAATGGAGTGACAACATGAAAGACGTTATCCGCTTGGGCGACTCCACCACTCATGGTGGCAAGGTGCTCGAAGCATTCTCCCATACTGACCTCAACGGCAAGGCCATTGCTGGCGTCGGTCACAAGGTCAGCTGCCCAGTTTGCAAAGGTGTCTTCCCTATTGCTGAAGGCAGCAGCACCTACACCGTTGATGGTACGCCCATCGCTCTGGACGGCATGAAAACCGCCTGCGGTGCCGCGCTAATTGCAAGCGGCCCGAAAGGCGCAGTGGTCAGCTGATCCATCCGATTTCATGCTTGGCTCTATTGCCACTTGGTGCGACTAACAGTCTGCATTTCGAGTAGGCGATATGCAGACTGATTATCGATGTTTTCGATCACTTGCCTGCCATGAAAGACAGGACACCGTTTCCCCCTTACGATAAGGGATAGGCAAACGGTTATGTTTATGACTAACAGCAACGATAAGAGTGGGGAGCTTTTGGGCCAGGAGCGGCGGCGCCGCTGGAGCCCAGAGCAAAAACTGACCATGGTTCGCGAGAGTCTTGAGCCAGGGCAAAGCGTTTCGGTGGTGGCTCGGCGTAACGGCATCAATGCCAACCAGTTGTTCCTGTGGCGCAAGCTTTACCAGGACGGCAGCCTGTCGGCGGTCAGTGCAGGCGAAGCCGTGGTGCCTGCCTCCGAGCTGAGCGATGCGCTCAAGCAAATCCGTGAGCTGCAACGGATGCTGGGCAAGAAAACGATGGAAGCGGAAATCCTCAAAGAGGCCGTGGAGATCGCCCGGTCGCGAAAGTGGATTGCGCACTCACCCTTGTTGCCGGGGGACGACCAGTGAAGTTGGTCAGCGAATGTCTCGGTGTGGCGCGCTCGCAATTAACGGTTCGAATCAAGCAATCGGTATCGCCCAAGACACGGCGAAGCAGGCCTGTGAACGATGTAGAGCTGGTCGCTGAAATCCAGCAAGAGGTCAGCGAACTGCCCAGCTATGGATACCGTCGCGTCTGGGGACTGCTGCGTCGTGCACGTGAAAAACGGTCGCTGCCGGCGGTCAACGTGAAACGGGTTTACCGGGTGATGCGTGACCACAACCTTTTGCTTGAACGCCGGATCAAACAGCCCGGCGTGCCCCGTCGGCACGAAGGCCGTATTGCCGTGGAAAACAGCGATACGCGTTGGTGCTCGGACGGCTTTGAGTTCCGCTGCGAGGACGGCGCGAAACTGAGCGTGACCTTCGCCCTCGATTGCTGTGATCGCGAAGCCATAGGCTGGGTGGCAAGCCCGACCGGGTACAGCGGCGATGATATCCGCGACTTGATGCTGGAAAGCGTGGAGAAGCGTTTTGGTGATCAACTACCCACCACGCCAGTTCAATGGCTAAGCGACAACGGCTCGGCGTACACCGCCGAACAGACACGCCTGTTTGCTCGACAGATCGGCTTGCAACCGGTGACCACCCCAGTACGCAGCCCACAGAGCAACGGCATGGCCGAGAGCTTCGTGAAGACGATCAAGCGTGATTACGTGGTGCACATGCCCAAGCCGGATCGCGAAACGGCGCTGCGCAACCTGACCATTGCCTTCGAGCATTACAACGAGCAGCATCCGCACAGCGCCTTGAACTATCGTTCACCGAGGGAATTCAGGCGCTTGGCGGCAGCATCAATTTAACGGGGAGTTGGTGTCCGGTTTGGTAGGGGCAAGTCCAACGACCAATTGGCACATTTCTGCCTAATCCACGCAGGGTGAGTTCGGCGTACGCTTACATGGAGGTGTCTAGAAACTAGGGCCGATTCAGCAGAATTTTAATGCTCACTCGGCGTCTATGAGGTGTCTGATCTGATCGACCACTCTGATCAGCGAAAGCTTGTCCTCTTTTCGGATAGCTTCAGATAACAAACGATCAGCAATCATCATCGACTGATGGACTTCCTTACGTAGCTCTTCCCCCTGAAGAGTAAGGAACACTAAGGTTTGACGTCGGTTCGACGGTAGGACTTCTCGTCTGATCAGGCTGCTGCCCTCCATGCGCTTTAGCAGCCCGGACACTGCCGAGATGTCTATTTCAAGCTGATGCGCAATATCTCCCACCAGAATGCCCTTATCCGTTTGGCAAAGCTCCAGAAGGTAGCTCTGCTGTGCGGATATACCTTCAGGCAGGTACTTTCTGTAGAACTCAGAAATGCCTCGCCATCCACGATAGAAGTTGAAGCAAAACAGGTTGCGTAGTACGGGTTCAGCATTGCTGTTACGTGCCACTATTCGTACCTCTGAATGCAGTGGGCGATCGAGCAAAACGCGTTCAAGATGGCCTCATGCCCTGAAAACCATCCTGTAGTTTGTTGTTGCCACGCGTAAAGCAGGGCAGAGCTAAAAACGGGCTGCCAATATGATCAAAACGCATAGGATAGCCCAACGGACAGGTACCTTGCTCGGTACATACCACCGCTGTTGAGCAGCAGACTCAGTTGCTCATCAAGGCGCCGGCTGCCCTGAACTTTCAGACCCCATAAGCCACTTTGGCGATCCCTCACGGTGGATACCAGCAGGTTGGTGTCCGCGACGTCGTTGGCAATCCATCGGACTCCCAGCATCTCGCCGCATGACGCAATGATGCTGTCGCATCGGGTGTCGGTCAGGTGCTCGTACAGCAGGGATAGGTCACTGGCACCATTGAAGGCCGACACCCAGGTATATTCGAAGCCCGAGACACTGGCCCGATCAACCCCGTACTCACTGTCCTGAAGCAACGCTTCAAGCTTCAACAGCCAGGCGCCCAGGGTGACTTGGGTGTCGACGGCGAGCCTGTCCACCTCAGGGTACGCCGGGTCGAAGCTGGAAGGTGAGTGCCCCGCGTAGGGGTCGCGGCTGTGACCCCGAAAGTAACTGAGGCCAATATCCGCAGGGCCGGCTACCTGGGTGGCGCGCACGGCAAAGTCGGTCTGCCCGGAGCAGCGCAGTGGCGTGAAGAGGTCCTGCTCATAGGCAGGGTCCTGCGCGCCATGTTCACCGAAGATCAGCGCGTCCGGACGCTCGCGATAGCAGGGTAGGACATACAACGTCATGTTTTGCCCCAGGCCGCGATAGCCCACCGAGGCCATAGGTTGTGAGAGGCGAGCGTCTCCATCTGGGTCGAACCTGAGGTCAACCTGATTCACCACGTCGACCAGATGCCGGGACTCGGTGACCCCCCAAAACACCCGGCTTAGTCCGACCCCCAGTTGCCAGGGCCCCGGTCGGTAGGACAACGAAAACTCGCGCAGGTCCGCGGCGTCGTATCGGTCCAGCCCCGCCCACTGTAATTCCACCTCCATGTCCAACGACATCTGCTCGAGCAGTGGTTCATGGCGATCCCACTTGAACTGCAGACCTGCAAAAGACGTGCGCGCCGGCTCGTAGCCATTGCCCTGGAATGTCAGCTTGTACTGCTCCTCTGTGCTGCTTGCGCAGGGGCTCAAGGTGATTGTCAGGCAAGCCAGCAGCAGTCCTCGGCTAAATCGCGACAGTGGATACGCCATGAGCTACGCGCCTGGTCAGAGAAGTCTTCAGGCCATTGCGAGTCCGTAGAACGAATGCCGGTTCAATTTCAGGCAAGTGTTCCGGGCGCACATTGAGCTCGTAGTTTGTCAGCACCTGCCGGAGCAGCGCCTTCAATTGCAAGTGTGCCAAGCCGATGCCAATGCACTTCATCCGTCCGCCGCCAAAGGGAAAGAAGGCGTACTTGGGACGGCTGGGCGCCGTCGCCGCAAAATGCTCGGGATGGTAGTCCAGAGGCCGCTCCCAGAAGGATGGGTCACGGTGAGTCACCCAAGGACTCATGATGATGTTGGTGCCTCCCGGCACCCGTTGGCCACCGAGTACGCATGGTTGGGCGGCTTTGCGATCGATTAGCCACAGCGGTGGCGACAGGCGCATGGATTCGTTAAAGCATTGTTCCAGCACGGGCGTGTCTTTCAGGTCGAGCCGGCTGCTGGTGGCGACTGAATTCAATTCATCGCGTACCGCCTGCTGCCAGCTCGGGTATTTGGCAAGATCGCCCAAGGTCCACATCATGGCTGAGGCGACGGTATCGAAGCCGGCCAGGAACACGCCCATGATTTCCCGCAGGATGAGCTGATCATCGAGGGCCTGGCCTTGTTCATCGCGGTAGTCGATCAAGTCGCCAAGGAAACCGCCAGCGGCTGCGTCGGTACTGCTGCGATGCTGGGCAATGATTTCCAGCAGGACCGTGGCGATCTGCCCGGCGGCGTTGTGCAGCCGGCGGTTGTTCGGCGTCGGCAACCAATCGGGAAGCGGAACCGGCGAGGACAGACGGATATTCATGTAGCGCAGGCTCAGGGTCCAGCCGTGCGAGATGCGCGCAATAGCCTGGGCGCCGATGCGGTGTCCGAAGAGAAACTGGGTCAGCACGTCCATGGCGTACTCGACCATTTCGTGTTGCAGGTCGATGTCGCCGTTGTGGTCCACGCGATTGGACCAGTCGGCCACGCGTTCGTGAGCCAGGGCGTCGACATTCAGCGCGAGCTCACGCAGGCGCGGCAGGGCAAACGACGGGATGACCGCCTTGCGCTGCTCCTTCCACTTCTGGCCGTCGGCGATGATCATGCTGCCACCCGCCAGGGGGCCGAAGGCCGCGGCGATATCGCTGCGACCGAAGTTTTCGCCCTGGAAAATGGTATCGAGATCGGCCGGGTCGAAGGCCAGGCAGAAGGAAGCCCCAAAACCGACGGGCAATCGTACGAGGGTACCGTAGCGCTGCCGACACTCGTTCAAGAGTGCCAGCGGTTCGTTACGAAACCGCTCAGAGCAGCCGAAAAGCATATGCCCGCGAGGGCCTAGCGCAAAAGCGTTCATCCTATCGTCCTTGATTGCAGCTTTAGGCGGCTTGGATCGGTGCCATGGCGAAGGCGCCACCGAATACCGCGCTGGAAGCCGCAGTCCGATTGCGGTAGTCGGGGTCTTGCATCAGTTGGCCCACGGCGTCCGCCGACGGGAATTCGATGATCTCGAAGCCGTCGAAGGACCACTGCTCACCACGCTCTGTGACAGCGCTGATCACCACGTGCCCACCGTGGCGGGTCAGGGCTGGTTCGCGGTCGGCGACATACTTGGCCAGGGCATCGGCGTTGTCTGAGGCATTAGGTGCCTGGAACTGAAAGGCCACCAGCATGGTGGGGCCCTGGACTTCGGCCCAGCGCGCGAGATCCTGTTTGACGCCTGTCACGTGAACCCCCGGTTGCCCGTCCGCCGCAGGGGAAAGTTGCAGGCGACGCACTTCCAGTTCCCCAAACATCGGTTGGGAAACCCGACCGTCCAGCACTACAGCCGATGCCGCGGTGGGCTGATTTGCTTCGCTGATTACGTTCAGCTTCATGTCTTGCTCCTTTATATGACGTCATATTTGACGTAAAAAAACTACAAGCTAAATGTTTGCACGTCAACTGTTGACGTAAAAGATGTTGTTCTATAGCTTGCGCACCGTCGATCACATGGCCCTTTTGGAACGGATGTCAAAATGATGAGAACGATAGTGTCAGGTGTAGTGCGCTTGCGATGGGGGTTCCTGCTGCTGTTTCTAGGGCTGGCATATCTGGCCAGCCTGGGGCAGAGCCGACTCGGCTTCAGTACCGATTACCGGGTGTATCTTGCCCCGGACAACCCGGAGCTGATGGCGCAGGAGCAGATGCAGGCGACCTTTGACCGGTCGGACAACCTGTTCATTGTGGTGGCGCCGGAGTCGGGCGACGTGTTCAGCCAGTCGTCCCTTGAAGCGCTGCAATGGATCACCCAGCGCGCCTGGCAGACACCTTATTCGGTGCGGGTGGATTCCCTCAGTAACTTCCAGAATATCGACGCCGACGCGGACAACATCCAGGTCGCCGATCTGGTGCGTGATGCCGCTGCCCTGAACGAGCAGCAGCGTCAGCGGGTCCGCACCATCGCCTTGTCAGAGCCGCAGCTGGTGGGCCGCTTGGTGTCCAAAGCCGGCAGCGTCGCCGCGGTCAATGTGGTGTATCACCTGGCCGGGGTTTCTCCTTATGAGAATAGCGAGGTGGTGAGCTTCGCCCGTCAGCTGGCTGAGGAGGCGCAAGCCAAGTTTCCCGGGATCAAAGTGCACCTGACGGGCATGGCGATGTACAACAACGCCTTCCTAGAAGCCGCCTTGGGTGACGCCGCCAACCTGACCCCTTGGGTCTATCTGGTGATCCTGATCGCCGCGCTGATCATGCTGCGCAGCGTGCTGGCCACAGTGGCAGCGGTGGCGGTGGTGTATCTGGCCATGACCAGCGCCGAGGGCATCGCGGGCTGGCTGGGCATGAGCCTGACGTCGCTCTCGGCGTCTGCGCCGCTGGTGATTCTGATGATCGCCGTGGCGGACTCGGTACATGTGCTGTCGGTCACCCTGATGCATCTGCGCAAGGGTGCTACCCGGTTGGATGCATTGCGTGAAGCGCTGCACGAAACCCTTGTGCCGGTCACCGTGACCAGTCTGACCACCGCGGTGGCTTTCCTGTCCCTGAACTTCAGCGAGATCCCGCCTTTCCGTGACCTGGGCAACATCGTCTCGATCGGCATCGCCCTGGCCTGGTTGTTCACCCTGTTTCTGCTGCCGGGCCTGGTTGCGCTGCTGCCACTCAAGCCCAGCGCCAAAGGTGATCCGCTTGAACATGCAATGACCCGCTTCGGCACTTGGGTACAATCACGCTCGCGGATGTTGATGTGGCTAAGCATCCCTGTAGTAGTGGTGCTGGCCTCGTTGGCCGGGCGCAATGAGCTCAATGACCAGTATCTGCGCTGGTTCAGCCCGGAGACTGCTTTCCGGCAGGCCAATGACTACACCGAGCAGAACCTCACCGGTCTTTACACCATCGAGTATGCGCTCAAGTCCAAATCAAGCAGCGGCGTGAATGACCCGGTCTTTCTGGCTCAGGTGGAAGCCTATACCACCTGGTTGCGCCAACAGTCGGAAGTCGCCCATGTCAGTTCGCTCTCGGACGTGGTCAAGCGAGTCAACCGTAGCCTGACCACTGGCACCGAGGAAGCTTATCGGCTGCCGGAAAGCACCGAAGTGGCGGCGCAGAGCCTGCTGCTGTACGAGCAGTCCTTACCTTATGGCCTTGACCTGAACAACCAGATCGATGTCAGCCGTACGGTCACCCGGAGCGTGGTGGCCCTGCACGAACTGAGTACCCGGCAGATGCTCGACTTCGAGCGTCGCTCGATGTCGTGGCTGGCCAGCAACGCGCCGGGAATCGAAGCCAAGGCCGCCAGCACCACATTGATCTTCGCCCACATCGGCCAGCGCAATATCGAGAGCATGATGTGGGGGATCATCGCCTCGGCGGCGGTGGTTGCGTTCTTGCTGATGCTGCTGTTCCGCTCCTGGAAACTGGGCCTGCTGTCCATGGTGCCGAACGTAATTCCGGCAGCCATGGCCCTGGGTATCTGGTGGCTCTGCGTTGGGCAGGTTGGGTTCTCGGTGGCCATCGTCGCCTCCATGACCCTGGGGGTGGTGGTCGATGACACCATCCACTTTATGTACGCGGTGTTGCAGCGGGTCAAGTCCCACGGCCAGACGGTGGGTGAAGCGGTTGGCGAGGCTTTCGCCAGCACGGCACCGGCCTTGTTGGTGACCTCGCTGACCTTGACGGCCGGGTTCCTGGTCCAGGCAACATCCGAGTTCGCCTTGAACCAGGAAATGGGGCTGATGACCGCCCTGACATTAGTGATTGCTCTGCTGGCGGATTTTTTCCTGCTGCCAGGGTTGCTTGAACTGACATTGGAGAAGAAGCGTGAAAGGACTGAAGAGCGTGAAGTACCTGGCGATGCTGTTCTGCCTCGTTGAGATGAGCGTGGCCGTGGCGGATGAGAAAGGTCAGGAGATCGCCAGGCAGGCGGACCAGCACAACATCGGCTGGAAGGACATGTCGGCGGATCTGCAAATGGAATTGCGTAATGCCTACGGCGCGGTAAGTACCCGTGAGTTGGCGGTGCAGTTTTTTGAAGTGCATGCCGATGGCGACAAGAGCCTGGTGCGTTTTCTGAGTCCGGCGGACGTGCGTGGCACCACCTTACTGACCCACGCCCATAGTCTGACCTCGGATGATCAGTGGCAGTTTTTCCCGTCGCTGCGTCGGGTCAAACGGATTGCTTCGGAGAACAAGTCAGGCCCATTTATGGGCAGTGAGTTCGCCTACGAGGACATGGCCAGTTGGGAACTCGATAAGTATCAGTACCAGTATCTGGGGGACGAGGTAGTCGATGGGTTGGACGCGTACAAGCTGGAAATGACCCCAGCTTACCCGCGCTCCGGCTACACCCGTCAGGTCACCTGGCTCGACAAACAGTATTACCGGCCGCTCAAGGTCGAATACTACGACCGCAAGAATGCGCTGCTCAAAACCCAGACCTACAGCGGTTATGGTGTTTACCTGGACCGCTACTGGCGGGCCAGCGAGATGCGAATGGTCAACCACCAGACCGGCAAGCAGACATGGATGCGCTGGAGCAACTACCGCTTTGGCAATGGCTACAACGAGCTGACATTTGATAAGAGCAGCCTCGACGCTCAGCGTTGATTCAAGGGAGATGTCATGGACTTCAAGGATTATTTCGACCATCCGCTCGGCGTCGAGTTGGGCGGTCGCGCTGCCGCGCTGCTAACGAGCTTCGATCAGCAGCGCTACAGCGCGTCATTGCCTACGGACCTGCGACCGCTGGAGATGAAGGCCCGGGTCAAGGCCATGGCCAACGCCCTCTGGGATGGTTTGGGCCTGGAGTTTGTGCCGGCGGCCCAGGTACTGGTTCGCATGCTTGACCCGATCCCCGGGACCCGCTTTGGTCGCATGACCGGGTTCCCGGTGTGGGTGATCGCCGATATTTTCGAAACCCGCGGTCTTGAGCACTTTGAGCCCGCCATGCAGGCGATCAAGAAGGTGACTCAGCACTTCACCGGCGAGTTCGCCATCCGGCCTTATCTGGATGCCTACCTGGAGCCTACATTGCAGGTGCTGGCCGGCTGGGTCAGCGATGACAGCCCCGACGTGCGCAGGCTGGTTTCCGAGGGCACGCGTCCGCGCCTGCCGTGGGCCTCCCGGGTCCCGAGCCTGTTGGTTGACCCAGCACCGGTCCTGGCCCTACTGGAGCGTCTGCGCAATGATCGCAGCGAGTATGTACGCCGCTCGGTGGCCAACAACCTCAATGACATCAGCAAGGACCATCCCAGCGCCGTGCTCGATGTGCTGGAGCGTTGGCAGGTCGAGGAGCGTGGGCCGCACACCGATTGGGTCATCCGCCATTCGCTGCGTACCCTGGCGCGGCGCGGTGACAGCCGTGCGCTGGAGCTGCTTGGGTATTCCATGGCCGCGCCGGTGCAGGTCAAGCGCTTCCAGGTCGGACCTTCGCAGATCAAGCCAGGGGAGCGTATTTCCCTGGATTGCGATATCCAGATCGACAGCACCAGCGAGCATGGGCTGATGGTCGACTACGCGATTCTCGCACCGGGTGCCCGAGGCCAGATCAACCGCCGGGTGTTCAAGTGGAGCAAGCGCCAGAAGCTGGTCAAGGGTTCGGTGAAGCTGCAGCGCGATCACAGTATCGAAAGCAGTTCGCTGAGAAGTTACTACCCTGGCGCACACGAGGTGCATCTGATCATCAACGGGCAAGTCGTGGCCCAAGGCTCTTTCGAGCTGGGCGTTTAATCACTACATCAGTTGGACAGGGAGGTTGATATGGCAGTACCACCAATGGCCGGGAAGGTCCTGGATCCCGTGAGTCTGGCGCTCTATGGCTTCATGGGCAGCGCAATTCTACTGCAGGGGCATCGACTAGGGGTTTTCCAGGCCCTTGCCAGCGCTGACGTGGGCTCCGGGGCAGACGCTCTGGCACAAACCCTGGCGCTGGATGGCTCCACATTGGAGCGGTTTTTGCGCGGCGCTATTGCTTGGGGGCTGGTCGAGGAACAAGCGGGTGGCTATCGACTGTCGGCGTCCGCCCGTGGCGCGCTGGATCCTCAGTCGTCGCAGTATCTGGGGCCTTTGCTCGAACACTTCGACAGCAACACTCTGCCGCTGTTTCGCCACCTTGGCGATGCCGTGGGCAGCGGCCAGGCGCAATGGTCGAAACTGGCGCAAGACGCGTCGGCACCCTTCGATTACCTGCTGGCCGAGGACCGTGGCGCGGCGTTCCATGATGCGATGTGGAACCTCAGCCGCGAGCCTTCAGCAGAGTTGGTGAAGCTGGGGGTGCTGGGCGACGCGTCGAGCCTGGTCGACTTGGGGGGCGGCATAGGTACCTTCGCCATCGCCGCCGCACAACAGCATGCCGAGCTCAGGGCGGTGGTGTTCGACCTGCCTGCCGTGGAGCCCCATTGCCTGGCGCGGATCAGCGGGGTGGGGCTGGCCTCAAGGGTCAGCTTTGCGCCGGGTGACTTCTGGTCCGGTGAGCTGCCCCACGCGGATGCCTACTCACTGGGGTTCATTCTCTCTGACTGGAATGACGAGCAATCTCTGCAGCTGCTGCGCCGGGTTCGCCAGACGCTGAATCCCGGAGGGCGAGTTCTGGTACTCGATCGCTTGTTGGAAGCGTCAGGCGCCGAGCCGTTTGCCGCGGTCATGCAGGACCTGGCGATGCTCCTGGAAACCGGCGGGCAACATCGCACGGCGGCTCAGTTTCAGGCGCTGTTGCATGAAGCTGGTTTTACTCGCACCCAAGTGATCAGATCCAACGGTGAGAAACATGCGGTTATTGGATATCTATAACTCCAAGCCGGTTTAACTTTGATGTAAGTCTGTGGCTATCAGGCCAGTTTTACTGTTGATCTGCCCAACTCATTAATTCCGCACTGTAACAGCGTGGACGTCTACGTGCGCGCTGTTCTGGTCAATAAGTGAAACATAAGGAGAGCTTCAAATGTCCGCTGAGAAGACGTATGGATACTTGGTTGTTGGCGCTGGCCCGGGAGGGCTGCAGGCCGGTTATTGCTTACAACAACAAGGGCGTGATTATCTGATTGTTGAGAGCGGTGGTCGCGCGGGCACATCATTTGAACGATTTCCGCGGCATAGAAAGTTGATCTCAATCAATAAAGTCCATACCGGTTATTCTGATCCTGAAATTAACTTGCGTTGGGATTGGAACTCGCTGTTAAGCAGCGAAAGCACCGCGGCACGGTTCACCGACTACAGCCAGCGCTATTTTCCCGATGCCGATGACATGCCGCGTTATTTGGACGGTTTTGCCAAAGAGCATCAGCTTAATGTGCGTACCGATAGCTCAGTAGTGAACGTACGTCGTGACCAGGACTTTATCGTCACCTTGTCCACGGGCGAGGAGCTGCGGGCCCGTGTGCTGATCGTCGCCACCGGCGTGCAACTGCCTTGGCTGCCGGACATCGAGGGGATCGAGCACGTCGAGCACTATGTCGATATGGACATCGACCCGGTGCCGTTGACCAACAAGAAAGTGCTGATCCTAGGCAAGGGCAACTCGGGCTTCGAGACCGCCGACGCACTGATCGAGCATGCGGCGATGATCCATGTGGCGAGTCCAAATCCATTGCGTATGGCCTGGTCGACTCACTACGTCGGGCATGTGCGGGCGGTCAACAACAACCTGCTCGACACGTACCAGCTTAAATCGCAGAACGCGATTCTCGACGCTAAACTGCATCGCATCGAGCGTGAGGGTGACAAGTTCAAGGCCTACTTCAGTTACGAGCACGCCGAGGGTGAGCAGGAAGTCATCGAATACGATCGCGTTATTGCCTGTACCGGCTTTCGCTTTGATGATTCGATGTTCGACGAGTCTTGCCGCCCTGAGCTGTGCTCCATGGGCCGATTGCCCGCGCAGCAGGTGGATTGGCAGTCAAAGAATATTCCAGACCTTTACTTTGCCGGCACCTTGATGCAGTACCTCGACTACAAGAAGTACATGTCGGGGTTCATTCACGGTTTCCGTTACAACGTGCGCACTCTGTGCCAGTTGCTGTTGGAGCGCTACGACGGAGTCGCCCTGCCGCAGGCTACCCATGAGTTGCAGGTGGCGCCGGCATGCGAGCGCATCATCGAGCGGGTCAATCAGTCCTCGGCCCTCTGGCAGCAACCAGGCTTCCTGCAAGATGTGATGCTGATAGACCGGCAACAACAGCGCTTGAAATGGCATCTTGAATTGCCCCAGGACTACGTCGCACAACGCTTTGCCGCTGATGAGTACATGACACTGACCTTGGAGTTTGGTCAGCGCAAGTTTGACAACCCTTTCAATGTTTCGCGTATTGCCAGAGAGAACGTCAAACGCGCCGAAGATTCAAACTTTCTACACCCGATTATCCGGCATTACCACGGCGGAGAGTTGCTGGCGGAGCATCACATTATTGAAGACTTGGCCGCTGAGTGGCGCGAAGCGGAACACATCGAACCACTATCGGAGTTCCTGCGGCAGCAATTGCTAGTAGAGCAAATCGCTCCAGTTTTTGAAGCTCCGAAACTGTGGAACGTGATTTCGACATTTTAAAAGGATTTAATAATGAACTTCGTAGACTTTCATATTCATGCTGGAAGATTCTCGCTGCTGCGTGACGACATTCAAGGGCTATTGACCAAATTTCCTTTTGAGGAAGGGGTCGATGTTCGTGAGATATTTTCCAATCCATTGGCGTTGAAGGCTTATCTTCAAGAGCGCGGGGTGGCACGTGCGGTGATCCTCGCAGAGTGCGGGCCGGGGACCAACTTTTCCATCGACAGCCAGTTGATTCTGGACTTCTGCGGCAGCGATCCTTTCTTTGTACCGTTCGGCAATATCAATCCGCTGCACCACGCTGATCCACTCCAAGAGTGGCACAAGGATTTCGAGCGGGGGATCAAGGGCTACAAGTTCTACCCCGCCGACCATGGGTTTGATCCGTACCTCGACTCGATGATGGCGGTCTATGAAATGTGTGCTGAAGTCGGCCAGCCCATCATGTTCCACACCGGCCTGACTGCGCAGCGCGACACCGAGCAGAAGTTCATCCGGCCTGGGGATTTTCGCCGCCTGGTGGAAACCTTCCCACGGCTCAAGGTGATCTTTGCACACGGCGGCAAGCCGACCTGGTACGACGAGGCGCTTGAGATGGCCTGTCGTTATCCGGGGGTGTACCTGGATACCGCCCTGGTCCCGCCTGAGGTGCTGGTGGACTGGCTGCACGAGCGTCCGGCGGTGCACAGCAAAGTACTTTTCGGCTCCGATCTGCCGGTGTGCGGTAGCTACTCGGCGGTGTGCCAGAAGATTCTCGGCGCCGGCCTTGATCGCGAACTACTGCAAGCGGTGCTCAGTGGAAACGCCAATCAAGTGTTGGCCGGATAAGGGGAACTCCATGTACGAGGCCTATTATCCGCTGACCTATTACTTCTACCCACTGCTGGGGGACGCTGTACATCAGCGTCTGCCCCAGGTCTTCGAGCGTCCGGTGGCCGCAGGGGTGGAAACCCTGCTCTATGTGCATATTCCGTACTGCCAGGACATGTGCAGGTTCTGCCCGTTTCATGTGCGGGTCGACAAGGACACCGCTGTCTATGAGCGCTACACCAACGCCCTGTGCCAGGACATCCGCACTGAGGCGGCCAGCGTGCGTGGCCGCTCCAGCGAACTGCGGGCTGTGTATTTCGGTGGCGGCTCGCCTTCGGTGCTGTCGCCCGAGCAACTGCAGCGAATTTTCAACACTATCAGAGAGTGTTTCAGCCTCAGCGCCGATGCCGAGATTTCCTTTGAAGGCGAGCCCAAGACCTTGGGCGATCCCTACCGGCTCGAGGTACTCAAGAACGAAGGCGTGCAGCGCATCAGCTTCGGCCTGCAGACTTACGATCCGATGTTGCGCAAGCACTTCAACATCGCCGCCACCCTAGACGATGTGGCCAATGTCCGCGAGCAGGGACGGCGTTTCGGCTTCGACGAAATCAATGTCGACATGATGTACAACCTGCCGGGCCAGACCTTGGCCTCCCTAGACCGTGACCTGACACGGCTGATCGACGACGGTTTTGACAGCGTCGATTACTACAATCTGCACTACTTCGCGTTCCCGCCGAAGTTCAAGCGCCAGATGGACGAGGGCAGCATTCCAGCCAAGCCTTCGGAGAAAATTATGCTCGCGCTGTTCGAGCAGTTGCGCCACCGCTTGGCCGAGGCTGGCTATGCCAATGTCGCCGATCAGATTTACACCCGTAAGGCGAAGGTCTGTGAGTACTTCCGCCTGCTCTGGGGCGGTGGCAATGGTGAGCATCGTGCCGAAACACTGGCCGTAGGCTCCTCGGCTCGAGGTTATGTGGACGGCTTCAGCTACATGAAGCACAGCAACGTCAACAAGTATATGGACGCCATCGAACAGGGGCTGCCGAGCATCGAGAAAAGCTCGGTGGCGCTGGACCGTCCGGAGAACCGTGGTGCGGTGATGTTTCCCAAGTTCCTACGCCTGGACAAGTCCAGCGAGCGTGCGTTGGCCACGGTCAATCCCGAGCTTATCGCCAGCTGGATCGAACATGGCCTGCTCTCGGAGACCGAGGATGCGTTCGAGGTGTCCCAACGTGGTCGTCTGTGGACCAACAACATGACCACCGACTTGTTCGAAGCCACCCAGCGGCAGGTTGGCGGGCAGGTGCTGACGGTACTGGAGCACAAGCCGGGTGCTCGGACGGGCTCATTCTAAGGAGGGATATTATGTCAGCACATCGTATTGGCGTTATTCATGCCTATCCCAGCCGGAGACTGCTGGATTGTCTGGGCGCCGCGGGTTATCGGGTGGTGTTGATCGGCAACGGACGGTCTCTGGCTGAGCACCCAGCGGTCGAGGCCGTACTGCAGGTGCCCCTGTGGCCGACTGATGCTCTGTTTAGTGCCGTGGCCGAGTACCACGCGGCGCATCCTTTCAGTGCCCTGCTGCCTGTCAATGAGGGCGCGGTAGTGGCAACCGCGCAGTTGTCCGAATGTCTGGGCCTGCCGGGCATGTCGGTGGCCACTGCTGCCTGCAGTCGCAATAAGTACTTGGCCACACTGTTGTGGGAAGCACAGGGCGTACCGGTGCCGGCGACGCTGCCGTTGACCCTGGAAACCCCGTGGGAGCAGGTCTGCCAGCGGTTAGGGTCACGGGTGGTGGTCAAGCTTAGCGACTCGATGAACAGCCAGGGAGTGATTGCGGTCAGTGATGCATATCAGTACCGGCAAGCCCTTGCGGCACTGCATGAGCTGATCCAGCAGACCACCGATGTCGATCCCCTCAAGGACCGCAATCGCTTTGCCTACGGTCACAGCAGCCTTCAATTGATTGCCCAGAGCTTTTGCGAAGGGCGGGAGGTCAGCGTCGATCTGTTGCTGCGGCCCGACGGCACGGATCAGGTCCTGGCGGTGCTGGAGAAAGAAGGCGGGCAAGGGCCTTACTTTGCTGAATCGGCTTCTGTCTGGCCCACCTCGCTGGGGGCCGAACAGGAGCATTCGATTGGTCAGCTTGCGCTGCGCGCTGCGCGGGCGCTAGGTCTGACCCAGGGCGCCGCACACGTCGAAATCCGCTATCAGCATGGCGTGCCCCGGGTACTTGAAGCGGGGTTGCGTCCTGGGGGCGGCTTCACCGCGCAGACCATCGAGCTGTTGAGCGGGGTTGACGTGTATGCCGCTCAGGTCCGCCTACTTCTGGAACAGGTGCCGTTGCCCACGGCGGTGGGCGAGTGTGGTGCGGTGCTGTTTGGCGGTGTGGTGATCGAAACCAGCGGGACCTTGCTCGCTGTCGAAGGCATGCAGGTCTTTGAGCAACTGGCGGAGTTGCGCGAGCTGGTAGTGCTCGCCCGTCCCGGTGATTGGGTGCAGGCCATGCCCGACTCTGCTCAGCCCCATTACTGTTATTACCTTCTGACGGGGGAGAGTCGTGAGACATTGCTGGAGATTCACCAAGGTATTCAGCAGCAGGTTCGGTTGCAGGTTGCGGTGCAGGAGGTGACTCATGATTGCTGAGCCGCGCGAGTGGGGCGCCAACCCGCAGATCCTCGCCGCGGGCCAGCGGGTGTTGGAGTTGTTTGCCAGCGTCCAGGGCACGCCCGAGCAATTCCCCCTGTGGTACGCGAGCGATTCGATCGCCGCCCGAACCCAGGACCCAGCCTCGATGCCCGAACACGGTCAGTCGTTGGACGATACCCTGGCCCAGGCCGTGGAGTTGATGCAGCAGGGCCTGTGCAACGTCAGCCACCCGTTGTACTTCGGCTATATTTCGCCGCGGCCTCACCCTGCTGCGGTGCTGGGTGACTTCCTCGGCAGTGCGCTGAATCAGACCCCCGGTGCCTGGCGTGCGGGGCCATCGGCGACCATGGTCGAGGTCGAGGTGCTGCACGCCCTGCGTTCGCTGTTTGGTCTCGACCCGGTTGTCGGGCGTTTGCCCGGCGGGGTATTCACCGGGGGCGGTACGCTGGCCAACCTGATCGGGCTCAAGCTGGCCCGCGAGCAGCTGCACCGCCAGCATCCGGAAATGCTTCGGGCCGGCGGCTTGGGGCCACGGATTTACATGTCCCGAGAGGGGCACTTTTCCATCGCCAAGGCCCTGGACGTGCTAGGTTTTGCCGCGGATGCGCTGGTGGAGATCGACACCGATGAGCAGGGCGCCTTGCTTCCGGAGCAACTGGAGCAGCGACTGGCGCACGACGTTGCGCTCGGCTACACGCCGATGTGCCTGATCGGCGTACTGGGCACCACCGCAACCGGGGCGATTGATCCGTTGCGGCGCATCGGCGAGCTAGCTCGCCGTTACAACGCCTGGTTCCACATTGACGGTGCTGCCGGGCTGGCGCTGGCGGCGTTGCCCGAGGCCCGGCGTCACATGCAGGGGTTGAGCGACGCCGACTCCATCACCTTCGACCCCTGCAAGTGGATGTTCGCCTCCTTCGGTGTCGGTTGCCTGCTGGTGCGCAACGGCGAGGTGCTTGGCAGCAGTTTCTGGGCTGGTGGACCTTACTGGGAAGAGCGCGGTGAACTCGACACCTTCAAGATGAACCTCTATGGCACTCGCCAATTTCGTTCGCTGGGCGTGTGGTGCCTGCTGCAGCATCTGGGGCTGGAGGGCTATCGGCAACTGCTGAGAAATATGACCGGCGCGACGGCGCACTTGCGGGCGCTGCTGAGCGCCGATCCGGCTTATCGCTTGATACCCGATCAGCAGATCATGCCGGTGGTTGCCTTTCGGCCTGTGACCGCCAGTGCCGAGTGTGTGACTCGTCTGGTCGCGCTCTGTCAGCAGCGAAACCTAGCTTACCCCAGCGTGCTGGAATGGAAAGGCGAGCGTTATATCCGCGTTGCCATCAGTAACTATCAAACCTCCACGCTGGACGTGGAACGGTTCAAGCAGGCCCTTGACGGGCTGTTGCACGAACTTAGCTTCTCGCCACTCCCTAGGATTTTGTAATGAACAATCCCCACGAAAATTTATTAGTCATTGTGTTGGCAGCTTTGGTCGTCATCATCCTTTGCAGCCAGGTTGCCGGTAAAATCGCTCAGCGTTTTGGGCAACCCATCGCGGTGGGTGAAATCACTGGTGGCATTGTTCTCGGTGCGCTCCTAGGTGGCCTGTGGCCGCAGGGCGGTGCGTATCTGCATGCTAACGCCGGACAGGTGCTGACGGTCATGTCCCAGTTGGGCATCGTGCTGATGATGTTCCAGATCGGCATGGAGTTCGATTTCGGACTGCTGCGCGAGCGTCGTCTCAAGCGTGCCCTGGGCTGGATTACCTTGCTGGGCATTCCGATCCCTTACCTGACCGGGATGTTCTGCGCCTTCATTTATGCCCGCTACTACCCGGTTCCTGATCTGCTCGGGCTGATGCTGGTCTGCGGTATCTCGTTCTCCATCACCGCGCTGCCCATCCTTGGTCGAATCCTCCTGGAACGGAACATGGAAAACAGCGAGACCGGGGTGACCGCGATTGCCGCCGCTGGGATCAACGACCTGATTGGCTGGATTGCCCTGGGCGCAGTGGTGGTGTTCACCAGCGGTCAAGGCGCGGCGCAAACGCTGCTGAAACTGGCGGCTATTGCGCTGTTCTTGGTGGTGTTCTTCCGCTGTGTGCGTCCTTGGCTGGTCAAACGCTTGCAAGCTGATACTCAGCATGCTGCCGTACTGAGCGATGCGCATTTTGGCGCGATCATCGGCGGGGTGTTCGTGACCGCGGTCATCACCGCGTGGTTGGGTGTGTTCGCCATTGTTGGTGGCTTTCTGGTGGGCACCGCGTTGTATCAATGCAAAGCCTTGCTTGAGCAATGGAACCTGCGGATGCGCCCTTTCGTTAACATCGTTTTGGTACCGGTTTTCTTCTTCTATACAGGTATGAAAGTTGAACTTGGATCCATGGTGACTGCTCAGGACATTCTTTTGTGCCTTGCGTGGGTCTTATGCGCCTGCCTAAGCAAAGGGCTGAGTTGCACCCTGGCCGCCAGGCTGGCGGGATTCTCAATGACTGACTCCTTGAGAATCGGCACGTTGTTGAATACGCGTGCCCTTATGGAGTTAGTGGTGCTGAATATCGCCCACAGCCTTGGCTTGATGCCGCCCCAGCTGTTTTCCATCTTGGTCATCATGGCCCTGGTTTCAACGCTGATCACCTCGCCGTTGCTGAATGCCATCCAGAAGTACAGTGGTCGCTCCGTTTCAGCCCAGCCAGTTGGTCAGTATTCCTAGATAATTTAGCGTCGAGGACGACGTCTTGCAGCGCCTCAGGTTAGGCTTCGATAGTCGTGAATTCGGTGTCGATCAAATCATAGAGTGAGCTGAACCAAGCTCAAACTTAGTTTGAGCTTGTGTTGTCATAATATTTTGTCAAACATCGATGCTGGATCTGGGGCGCTCACCTTCTAAGTGTCAAAATATTTATTTAGGCGTATGGCCCTGTAAGCTGCTTAACCCCCGTATTTATTGAGTTGTTGGTGTCAAAATATAATTTTTGGCACTAAACACTAAAAATCGCAGCCTACGGTTGCGATTTTTTTTATCCGAATGAAGGACATGCCCGATGGACCGATTCCAGGAAATGCAGGTCTTCGCCGTAGTTGCTCAAGAACAAGGCTTCTCGGCGGCGGCGCGACGTTTGGGGATGTCGGCGGCCAGTGTCACCCGGGCAGTGGCGGCGCTTGAGAAGCGCATTGGCACCCAATTGCTGACACGTACCACCCGCAGCGTGCATTTGAGCGAGGCGGGTCAGCGTTATCTGGAGGACTGTCGGAGAATTCTCGCCGAGGTGCAGGAAGCCGAGGATTCGGCAGCCGGAAGCCACGTCCAACCCCGTGGGCAACTGACGATCACGGCGCCGGTATTGTTCGGCGATTTGTTCGTCACGCCGGTCATGGTTGGCTACCTGACTCAATTCCCTGAAGTCAGCATCAACGCTGTACTGGTCGACCGGGTGGTGAGCATGGTCGAGGAGGGCATCGATGTGGCTGTGCGCATCGGTGAGTTGCCTGACAGCAATCAGCATGCAATTCGAGTGGGCGAAGTGCGGCGGGTGATCTGCGCTTCTCCTGGATTCCTGGCTGACCATGGTCGGCCGCAGCATCCAGCAGATTTGAGCGCAGCCCCGATCATCGCCACCTCGTCCATTGGGCAGCTCAGAAACTGGCCGTTCCTTGACGCGGGAGAGCCGATCAGCGTTCGTCCGGAACCGCGTCTTGTGGTCACCGCCAATCAGGCGGCTATCACGGCCGCCGCCATGGGCCTGGGACTGACCCGGGTCCTGTCGTATCAAGTGGCGAGCAAGGTCGCCGCCGGTGAGCTGGAAATCGTTCTGGCTGACTTCGAGCTGCCGCCATTGCCCATTCATGTGGTCTACCAGGGTGGGCGCAAGGCCCCGGTGCGGGTCCGTAGTTTTGTCGACTTCGCGGTGAAGGTGCTGCGCGAACACCCTGCCCTGAACCGCTGAAGGATTATTGCACGGGATGAAATAATGGATTGCATTTTCTGGTTATTCTGTTGCTTTGGTTATGGATGGAAGATAGCCCTCCATCGGCGCTGATCTTTCCTGAACGGCGCCACCACCCAGCGGAGTCGACCATGCAAGCCATCAAACTCTACAACTTCCCTCGTTCCGGCCATTCACACCGTGTGGAACTGATGCTGTCCCTGCTGCAATTGCCGACCGAGCTGATCTTCGTCGATTTGGCCAAAGGCGCTCATAAGCAACCGGACTTCCTGGCGCTCAACCCGTTTGGTCAGGTTCCAGTGATTGATGATCAAGGCGTGGTGCTGGCCGACTCCAACGCGATCCTGGTCTACCTTGCGCTGAAATACGGTAACGGCTACTGGCTGCCAACCGATCCGGTCGGTGCGGCCAAGGTTCAGCGCTGGTTGTCGGTCGCCGCCGGGCCGATAGCCTTCGGCCCCGCCAGGGCAAGGCTAATCACCGTGTTTGGTGCGCCTTACAACGCACAAGAGGTGATCGCTTATTCCCACACATGGCTCAAAGCGATCGATCAGGAATTGGGCACAACGCCCTATCTGGTCGGTAGCGAACCGACCATCGCCGACATCGCCGCGTACAGCTACATCGCCCATGCACCCGAAGGCAATGTGTCGCTGGACGACTACGCCAATATCCAGGTCTGGCTGGCGCGGATTGAAGCCTTGCCAGGGTTTGTCGGCATGCCGCGCGCCGTCGCCGGTTTGCAAAAAACTGCCTGATGTTCACGGCCCGACTCAGTCGGGCGCGTTCTTGTTGCGCGAGGAGCGCAGGGGAGAAGCCGTTATGGAACGTTCACCTTGGCACGCAGGCGAGAAACAGTTGCAGGCTCACGTGGGTGTCGCCGAGCGAATGGACACATTAGGTCGTAGGGTGATTCGCAGCGAGATGCCGGATCAGCACCGCACGTTCTATCAGCAGCTACCGTTCATGCTGTACGGCGCGGTGGATGCTGACGGCAACCCTTGGGCCAGCATTCTTGAAGGGGCACCGGGCTTTGCCCATTCTCCCGAGCCTACGCTGTTGCAGTTCGGCAGCCTGCCTGACCGCGACGACCCTGCACAACTGCAAGAGGGGGCGGCGATCGGTCTGCTCGGTATCGAACTGCACACCCGACGTCGCAACCGCCTCAATGGCCGAGTTGGCGCTGTGACGGCGGGCGGCTTCGAGGTGAAGGTGGAGCAGTCTTTCGGCAATTGCCCGCAATACATTCAATTGCGCCAGTTTCGCTCGGTGCCCTTGGCGGATCCGGCGACGCGTATCGCACAGCACCTAAACGGGCTGGATGACGCAGCCAAAGCCATGATCGCGGGCGCTGATACTTTCTTTGTCGCCAGTTATGTGGACGTCGATGGCCAACGCTCGGTGGACGTTTCTCATCGGGGTGGCCAGGCCGGTTTCGTCCAGGTAGAGGGCAATCGCCTGACCATCCCGGACTTCGCCGGCAACCTGTTCTTCAATACCTTGGGCAACCTGCTGATCAATCCACGAGCCGGTTTGCTGTTCATCGATTTCGATTCGGGCGACCTGCTGCACCTCAGTGGTCGCACCCGAGTCATTCTCGAAGGCTCGCAGGTCGAAGCTTTTCAAGGGGCCGAGCGGCTGTGGACCTTAGAGGTGGAGCGCGTGGTGCGGCGGCCCGCGGCGCTGGCCTTGCGTTGGCGCTTTGACGGTGTGTCACCCAAAAGTTTGCTGACCGGTACTTGGGCGCAGGCGAATGCTCGTCTGCGAGCTCAGGTTTAGAAAAAGATCGCAGGCAGTCCTACAGACGATGATTTTGGGGGGATGTTTCCGACAAGTTTTGACGGTTGTCGGGTGGGAAGTGGAGTGGATAGGCTTTGGGGGTCGCTGGCAATTCAGCGATCGGGCCTGGAAAACCCGAAGTATAGGATCACAGCAGATGACATAATGCGGCGCTTTTTCAGCTCTGCAGTTATGGCGGCTGTGCGTGGGAGACCTTCGGGTCTGCCGGGTTTGATCCTTTACCGGTTTTTCCAGTCCGCGTACAGCTGCCACCCCTTTCGTCTGGAAAACGAAAAATGGCAGCTCCATCTCTTTAAGGATCTTTGCCATGTTCAAGCCGACACCAAATCCGCCCGAAGCGGACAGCACTTCCCCTTACGAATCCCTCAATTCAAAAAAGCTCAACGAAGCCGCCGAACGCGCGCTCGATCACTACCTCAACCCATCCGCCCTCAAATCCCCCGTGGCCCGCAAGCCGAGCACGATGTTTATGGTTGCGCCGGATATCAAAGACGAAGACCTGCTGGCCCACACCTGCGAGTCGTTGGCCCAGGCCAGTGTGATGGCGAGTGATTTTGCGGGGTATCTGGAAGGGCCGCACCGGCATACGGCGATGGCGATTCAGCAGATCGTCATGCTGGCGGAACTGGCGGTGAACCGGATGCTGGATAACGTGGGCGTACTAAAACCTGCGCCACACAGCTGATCCCTGTGGGAGCCGGGCTTGCCCGCGATGGCGGATTAACATTCAACATTGATGTTGGCTGACACTCAGCCATCGCGGGCAAGCCCGCTCCCACAAAAAATCAGTTATGCGTAGGACAGGGATTTCTCTTCCAATAGGTCCTGATACAAGGCCGTCCACTTGCGGCCCATTTCGTCGGCGGTGAACAACTGCCGATAACGGGCTTCAGCCTTCACGCCCATTTGCGCCGCAAGCGTCGGGTTGTCCCACAGGGTGCGCATGGCTTCACGGAATGCTTGTGGATGACTTGGCGGCACCACCAGCCCGGTTTCGTTGTGAATGTTGATGAAACTGGTGCCGGTGCCGATTTCGCTGGAGATCATCGGTTTGCCGTACATCGCGCCTTCGAGCAACGAGATGCCGAACGCCTCGGAGCGCAGGTGCGATGGAAACACGATGGCGTAACTCAGTTGCAGCAGCGCGACTTTGTCTTCATCCCCCAGACGCCCGAGGAAGTGGATATTGCGCAAACCCAATGCCGCCGCCTGGGCGTGCAGTTCGGCTTCCAGCGGCCCGGCGCCGAGGATCACCACCGGGTAATCCACGCCTTTCAAGGCATCGAGCAGGATGTGCAGGCCTTTGTAATAGCGCATCACGCCCACAAACAGGAAAAACTTATCCCCAAGCGTTTGCCGCCAATGGCTAATGCGTTCGTTGTCGGGCTGTGGATAACCTGCCTTATTAAGGCCATAGGGAATGACTCGGGTTTTGTCCTGAAACTGCTGCAACACATCACTGGTGTGCAGATAGTTGGGGGACGCGGCGACGATCCGGTCGGCGCTGGCGAGAAAGCGGTTCATCAGGGGCCGGTAAAGTTTGAGCAAGTGTTTCTGGCGAATGATGTCCGAGTGGTAGGTCACCACGCTGGGTTTGTTCATGCCGTTGAGGAAATGCACCAGGTCCATGAACGGCCAGGGGAAGTGGTAATTGACCACGTCCGCCTCGGCGGCCATTTCACGAAACTGTTTGAAGACACTGTAGGAAAAACCCGTGGAGGCGAACTGAATGTCGAGTTTGGCCCGATGGACTTCGTGTTGCCCAAGCTGCACCACGGGCGGTGTTGGATCGGCACTGAGGGTCAGCACCTGACCTTCAATGCCATGCTGGGCGCCGCTTTCGCACAACTGGAAGATCACTTGTTCGATCCCGCCGACCGAGTCAGGCAGGTACGTCTTGAAGAAATGAAGCACTCGCATTCAACCTCCCATAGCCTGGCGGTAGGCGCGGGCGGTGACCTTCGCGCAACGTTCCCAGGAAAAAAGCCTTGCCTGCTGCAACCCGGCGTCCGTGCATGCTTGCCAATGTGCGTGATCGTCGATCAGTCGACGCATGGCATCACGCAAGCCGTCTGGATCGTCAGGTTCAATGTAGTTGCCCGCGTTGCCTGCGACCTCGGGCATGGCCGAGCGTCGGGTCAGGATCACCGGCGTGCCGCTGGCCATGGCCTCCAACACGGGTAGGCCGAAGCCTTCGTAGAGCGACGGAAAAATCAGCGCCCGTGCGCCGGCCAACAGCTGTGCAACCTGCTCGTCAGGCAGATAACCGAGCAAGCACACGTGACCGCTGGCCAATGCCTGGTGCAGCTCATCGCTGAATTGCTCGCGCTGCCAGCCAGCCATGCCGACGATCAGCAGCGGAAAGTGCTGACGCAACGCTTCCGGTAGTTGGGCATGGGCGCGCAGGGCCAGCGTGAGGTTCTTGCGTGGTTCCAGGGTGCCGACGCAGAGGAAGTATTCCCGCGCCTCGACCCCATGGGCCTTGAGCACGGCGTCGATGGCCTCGGGTTCGCGCGGGTGGAAACGTGTCGCCACGCCCAGCGGTGCGACCACAAAACGCTCGGCCGGCAGGGCGAAACAGGCCTGGGCTTCGTCGGCGATGTACTGCGAGTCGGTGAGAATCAGCCGCGCCTGTTGCACGCCATCGGCCAGTCGCCGCTCGATTTCTCGCAGGCGTGCCGGTGGTTGCGTCTCGGGATAGTGCAGGTGCGTCAGGTCATGCAGGGTGATGACTGTCGGGCCGTCGAACGACAGCGGCCACAGGCTGGGTTCGTGATAAAGGTCGATTGCCCGGGAACAGCCTTGATCGAAACGTTTCTGCGCCAGCCAGCGTCGCGCCTGATACGCACCGGGTATCTGCCGTAGCAACGGCGTCAGTCTTGAGTAACCCGGCATGGCCGCATCAGGTAGTGAAGAACTCCAGCCCCAGCCATGGAACAGCGACAACTCGACATCCGGCTCGCTGGCCAGGGCGCTCACCAATTCGGCAACGTAATGGCCGATGCCGGTACGCGGGGCCTGGAGGATTCGGGCGTTAAGGGCAATTCGCATGTTGCCTCTCTTGCACCACAGGTGTTTGCACAAGGTTGCGCAGGGTTCGTTCGGCCATTTGCGCACTCGCTTCACGCCAGCCGATCCAGTGCCAGTCCGTCACGTTGCGGGCTGCCGGGAATTGCCTGCTGCTCTCGAATCGAGCGACGAGATCGGCCAGGCTTTGTGGCTCGGCCAGATCAAAGTACGCCATGAACTCGCCGCCTATTTCGCGGAAGACTGGAATGTCGCTGCCCATGGCCGGCAAGCCGCGTTGCATGGCTTCCACCAGAGGCAGGCCGAAGCCTTCGACGTAGGACGGAAACACCAGCGCACTGGCGTGGGAGTAGGCATGTTCGAGGCTGGTGTCGCTCAGGTCGTTAAACATGAACAGTCGGGTGTTCAGCTGCGGGTGACTGCGCACCCGGGTGAGCAGGGCATCGCACTTCCAGCCAATGCGCCCGGCGATGCACAGACGGGCGGTGGAGCCCGCGGCCCAGGCGAGTTCGAAGGCGTCCAGCAAGTAGTCGTGGTTTTTGCGCGGCTCGATGGTGCTGACCATCAGGAACACCGGTTCCGGGGTATCGAACAGCCGTGTCAGGCGTGCTTCGACGGCGGCAGCTTCTTCGTGCAGGTCCAGCTCAGAGCCCAGGTGGAAGTAGTCGAACCACACTGTATCGGCTTTGGCAGGACCGATTCGACGACGCAATTCCTCGCGCACCTGATCGCGTACGGTGGCGGAAATCGCCACGTAGCCGTCGGCGGTTTGGGTGATCCAGTCGAACCATTCGTTGAAAATCTGCACCAGTCGCGTGTCGTAGAACTGCGGGTGGGTCAGGGGAATCAGGTCGTAGATCACCGAGACAATGCCTACACCTTCGCGTTTGAGTTGTTCAATCAATGGGAAGGCGTCGGCGTGCCAAGACGAATCCAGCAGCACTAACTGATCGCCCGGTTGATGCTGCAACGGCGAGCAACGGTTGGGCAGCTGATATTGGTTGATCCAATCGATCAGGCGCCGCGGCACGCTGAAGCCCGCCAGCGTTGTGAGGCGGTAGGCCGCGTACAGCGCTCGTCGGGTCCATCGCGATGTGCAGCGCTTGTCGAGGCGCTGGTGCAGTTGCCAGAAACGATGGGCCAAACGTTCTAGACGCCCACCGAATTCCATCAGCCCATTGAAAAGCGGTGTGTCCAAAGGGGCCAGGCTCAATACCCGGTAGAGCTTGCCCTTGAGCATCACCACTGGGATGCACTCAACGCCCTCGACGCTTTCAGGCAACTGATTGACGACGTTACGCACCACCCGCTGAATGCCCGAATTGACCTTGGGGTGCAGGAACACGTGGGTGCATTCCACCAGAAGACGCGTCATGGGGTGTTTTCCGAGACAATCGATTCGGCTGTGCGAGTGATGCTGGTTTTCGCCCCCAGCCACGAGCAGCCGATGAAGTCTTCGTGTCGGTTGTTGATCACGTGGAACACCAGACCATAGTCACGCCACTCGAAATTGCGGTCCAGGTGCGAGTCCAGCCGCGACAGGCTCAGGGCCACGGAATAGTTGCCTTTGCCCAGGCCCATGACGAAAGCAAAGCGGTAGGTCACCTGCTCGCCGGCCTGCAGGTCAGTGAGGGCGAGGTCCTGACGATGGGTGTTGATACCGTACATGGCCTGGCCCAGGCGATCCTTGATCATGAAACCCAGCACCAGTCGTTCGATGTCCTGGCGGACTTCGACCTGTACCTCAAGGACTACCGATTGGCCGACTTCGGCAGCGTTGATGGCGCGCTCGCGCTCATCCAGCAGACGCACGCTGAGGATTGCGGCTTCACCCGTGCCGGAAACGGTTTGCACCTGGCCGCCCGCGAGCATTTCCTGGCGCACCGTCTGGCCCTCGCGCTCGGCGAGCAGGGCATTGTAGTAATCCATGACGGCTTCGGGCTTGCCGTGCATGGCCATGCGGCCGTTTTCCAGGAGGATCGCCGAGTCGCAGATCGACTGGATCGCCGAGCGGTCGTGGGACACGATCAGTAACGTGGTGCCGGCCTTGCGGAAGCTGCGGATGCGGTCGAAGCTCTTGTGCTGGAAGTAGGCGTCACCCACCGACAGCGCTTCGTCGACGATCAGGATGTCCGGGCGCCGGGCGGTGGCCACGCTGAACGCCAGGCGCATCTGCATGCCACTGGAGTAGGTACGTACCGGATGATCGATGGCTTCGCCGATTTCCGCGAAGTGTTCGATTTGCGGCATCAGGGTTTCGATTTCTTCAACCTGCATACCGAGTAGTTGCCCGGCCATGACCGCGTTCTGTCGGCCGGTAAAATCCGGATGAAAGCCCATGCCCAGTTCCAGCAGGGCGGCGACGCGGCCTTCGAGCTGGATCTGCCCACAGGTGGGTTGGGTGGTGCCGGTGATCATCTTCAGCAAGGTACTTTTGCCGGCGCCGTTGACCCCGACAATGCCCACCGCTTCACCGGGAGCGATCTCGAACGCCACGTCTTGCAACACCCAGTGCTGGCGATGACGGATGGGCGAAAACGGGATCAGCCACTCGGCCAGTCGGCTCCAGCGCGTGGGGTATTGCTTGTAGGCCTTGCCCAGGCCGGTCACGCGTATGTGCCCCATTAGAGTTCATCCACCATTTCGCCGACCCGCTGACGAAACAGCCGCAGCCCGATCACGCAGAACAACACACCCGTCACGAAGATCGGCAGCAGCGAACTCCAGACCGGCCATTGGCCGTAGAGGAACAGGTTTTGGTAGCTGCCAATCAGGTTGGTCATCGGGTTGAGTTGCAACAACCGCTGCACCCATTCGGGCAGGATGTTCAGCGGGTACACGATCGGTGTCAGCCAGAACCAGAATTGCAGACAGATGCCGAAGAATTGCCCGACATCACGAAAGAACACGTTCAGCACGCCGAGGATCATCCCCAGCCCGGCGCAGAAGATGACTTGCAACGCCATCAGCGGCAGCAACGCCAGCAGGGCCATGCCCGGCAGGCGGCCGCTGATCAGCAGAAAGCCCAGGAACAGTCCGATGATGATCGCGAAGTTGATGCCGGCGTTGAACAGCACGATCACCGGCAGGCAGATTCTCGGGAAGCTGATTTTCTTCAGCAGGTTGGCGTTGTCCAGAAACATGTTCTGGCTGCGCAGGGTGATTTCCGAGAACAGGCCCCAGGTCAGCAGACCGGCGCAGAGGTAGACGCTGTAGGCCATGCCGTCATCCATCCCCGGCAAGCGGGCGCGCATGATGTGGGAAAAAATCACGGTATAGACGACGATCATCGACAGCGGGTTGAGCACGGTCCACAGGGCACCGAACAGCGAATTGCGATAACGCGCTTGAAACTCTCGCTTGACGCTACCGAGGATGAAACCCCGGTAGCTCCACAGTGAGCGATACAGGGAAAGCAGCATTCAAACCGTCCTGCCGTATTGGTCTTCGAAGCGAACGATATCGTCCTCCCCCAGGTATTCGCCGCTTTGCACTTCAATGATTACCAGGTCGATCACCCCGGGGTTTTCCAGGCGGTGCCTGTGCCCGGCGGCAATGAACGTCGACTCGTTCTTGGCCACCAGGTGCGAACCGGCACCGTTGTTGGTGACCTTGGCCATGCCTTCGACCACCACCCAGTGTTCGTTGCGGTGATGGTGCATTTGCAGCGACAACTTGGCGCCGGGTTTGACCACGATACGTTTGATCTTGAAGCGCGGGCCTTCCTCGAGCACGGTGTAGGTGCCCCAGGGGCGGCTGACCGTGCGATGCAGGCGATAGGCTTCGTGCTTTTTGTCCTTGAGTTGCCGGGCTACCCGGCGCACGTCCTGGGCGCGGTCGACGTGGGCCACCAGCACCGCGTCGGCGGTGTCGATGATGATCAGGTTATCCACACCCACTGCGGCTACCAACCGGTCTTCGCTCTGGACGAAGTTGTCACGGCTGTCGATGAAGATCGCATCGCCGCTGGCGCGATTGTTCTGTGTATCGGCCGGCACCAATGCCGCCACCGCGCCCCAGGATCCGATGTCGCTCCAGTCGAACCCGGCCGGCACCACAACCACTTTGTCGGAGCGCTCCATCAGGGCGTAGTCGATGGAGATGTCGGTGATCCTGGCGAAATGGGTCGGCGAAAGCTCCTGTTGCAGGCAACCAGCGGTTTCCAGCGGCGCGCTGGCCGCCATGCAGGCCCGAGCCTGTTCAAGCAGCTCGGGCGCATGAAGGTGCAACTCGGCCAGCAGCGTGGCGATCGAGAAACAGAACATCCCCGAATTCCACAGGAAATTGCCGCTTTCCAGATAATGCGTGGCGGTTTGCAGGTCGGGTTTTTCGACGAAGCGCTGCACCTTGGCGGCGCCTTTGTCGTCCAGCGGGACACCGGTTTCGATGTAGCCGAAGCCGGTTTCCGGGGCTGTCGGCACGACGCCGAACGTCACCAGATGACCGGCCTTGGCCAGCGTCACGGCGTGCTCGACCGCGCTCTTCAACGCGTCTTCGTTGAGGATCAGATGGTCGGCAGGCATCACCACCATGATCGCTTCGTCGCCGTGCAGGGCTTGTAGCGAAAGGGCCGCCGCCGCGATGGCCGGGGCCGTATTGCGACCCGTCGGTTCGAGCAGAAAATGCCCGCGATGGCGCTCCAGGCGTGCGTCCTGATAGTGATCCTTGCTCTGGAAGTAGTAGTCGCGGTTGGTCACCGTGACGATATCGCCCCAGCCATCGAGTAAACCGGCCGCACGTCGATAGGTTTTGCCCAGCAGCGACTGACCATCGGGCAGAACCATGAACGGCTTGGGATGGCCTTCACGAGACACCGGCCACAAACGGGTCCCGGCACCACCGGAAAGAATCACGGGGATCAGCATGACCTACTCCTTGGCAACCCGTTTCATGTCCGCATCCATCATCATGCGGATCAAGGTGTCCAGGTCGGTTTTTGGTTTCCAGCCCAGTACACGTCGGGCCTTGGCCGGGTTGCCGAGCAGGACGTCGACTTCGGCCGGGCGGAAGAAGGCCGGGTCAATCTTCACGTAATCGCGGTAATTGAGGCCGATGTGATCAAAGGCGATGCGACACATTTCGCGCACCGTGGTGGTCACGCCGGTGGCGACCACGTAATCGTCAGGCTTGTCCTGTTGCAGCATCAGCCACATGGCTTCGACGTAGTCGCCGGCGAACCCCCAATCACGTTTCGTGTCGATGTTGCCCAAGCGCAGTTCCTGCTGTTTGCCCTGCTTGATGCGGGCGGCGGCGTCGGTGACTTTGCGGGTCACGAACTCGATGCCGCGTAGCGGTGATTCGTGGTTGAACAGGATTCCGCTGCTGGCGTGCAGGTTGAAGCTTTCGCGGTAGTTCACGGTGATCCAGTGACCGTAGAGCTTGGCCACACCGTAAGGGCTGCGCGGGTAGAACGGTGTGTTTTCATCCTGCTGCTCGGCCTGAATCAAGCCGAACATTTCGCTGGTGGACGCTTGATAGAAACGGGTGTGCGGACTGAACTGGCGGATCGCTTCGAGCAGGTGAGTCACGCCCAGGCCGTCGACGATGCCGGTGCTCACCGGTTGATCCCAGGAGGCGGCGACAAAGCTTTGCGCGGCCAGGTTATAGACCTCGTCCGGCGCCGACTTGATCACCGCGCGCTGCACCGAGCAGGCATCGGCCATGTCGCCGTCCAGATAGACGATATCGCCCTCGATCCCCGTCTCGCGCAGCCGCCAACGCGAATCGCTGCTGCGCCGCGCCACCAGACCGTGGACCTTGTAACCCTTATCGAGCAACAGTTTTGCCAGATACGCGCCGTCCTGGCCGGTGATCCCTGTGATCAGTGCACTTTTTGTCATTCTTGTCGTACTCGCGTCTCCCAGTCGGACAGGATCGCCCGCAGGGATTGTTGTGTTGTGATGTCAGGCGTCCATCCTGTGGTCTGGGCGAGCTTGGCATGGCTGCCACAAACGCGACGCTGATCCGCGCGACGAAGACGCGCCGGATCCTGAATCAGTTGCATATCGACCTGAGCGAGGTCCCCCAGTTGTTCGATCAAACTGCGAATGCTCTGCTCGCGCCCCGAGCAAATGTTGTAGACCTGCCCCGGCGTGCCTTTTTCCAGTAACGCCAGGTAGGCCGACACCACGTCGCCCACATCGAGGAAGTCGCGGGTGACATCGATGTCGCCGACTTCCAGTTGTGGTGCTTGCAGGCCTTGCTTGATCCGGCTGATCTGCCGCGCGGCGCTGGCGATGACGAAGCTGTCCTTCTGCCCGGTACCGATGTGGTTGAACGGGCGGGCGACCAGCACCGGCCAGCTTTCGCTCAAACCCCATTGCAGGCTCAAGAACTCCGCCGACAGTTTGCTCACCGCATAAGGATTGCGCGGGCAGGGCGGTTGGAGTTCGGTGATGGGCAAATCTGTTTCGTTGACCTGGCCATAGACATCACCGGAGCTGACATACAGGAAGGTACCGTTGAAGCCGCGGGCCTTGAGGGCTTGAAGCAGGTTGAGGGTGCCCAGCAGGTTGATGTTCAGCGTGCGCGCCGGATCACGGAAGGCTTCGGGAACGAAGGTCTGGCCGGCCAGGTGAATGACCGCATCGGGCATCTCCGGCCACAGGCCTTCAAGGCTTTCTGGCTGTGCGAGATCGTACCGGGAAGGGGCAGGCAGCAGGTCCCATTCCGAGGCGTCAGTCTTCAGACGAGATTGGATGTGTTGCCCCACGAATCCACTCAGACCCGTCACGAACAGACGCTTTTTCAAGCAACGAAACTCCTTGATCATAAAACTTCGCCATTCCCTACAAGCTTGACGGAAATGCCTGACAGACCGGGTGGATTACTGGGTCGAAAGACAGGCGAAATTCGTTGTTGTGGTTGTTTGGTCGCCAATCTGTGCCAATTGTGCAGCAATTTCAACAGCTCTCAGCGTGACCGGTCAGTTCTCGTTTTTGCCGTCCTATTTATTCTCGCCGGACGGTTCACGAACCCTTAATGGATGTGTTTAGAATGCCCCTCGTCACGATCGCCCGGGGTTCGGCAGGGTTGTCTGAAACTCCGCGAAACCTGACCACTAAAACAAGAACGTAGACGGGCACGAAGACGATGGACGAGGGCGGGCAAACGCCGACTCGATCCGTGGTTTCGCCGTCATAGAGTGAGGCTGCCGGGATGGCGGCCTCATCGTGGAATGCCATGAATTTCATTCTTTACTCGGACGTCAACGACAGCTCCATCAGCCAGAGCCTCGGTCGTCCCGAATACAGTTATTACTTCGTGCTCAAGGCTTATCGCCCGGTGCTCGAAAGCCTGGGGCGGGTGCATGTGGTGTCCTCCACCGCCGAGGTCGACCCCCTCTACAGGCAACTGCTTGCCGCCGGCGAAGACAGCCTGTTCCTGTCCTTCACCCCGCCGCAGAAAACCCCGAACGACCTTGAATGCCCGACGATCTGCGTGGTGGCCTGGGAGTTCGATTCGATTCCCGATGAGCAGTGGGACAACGATCCCCGGCAGGACTGGACCCACATGCTGGCGCGCCAGGGCCGGGTGATCACGCTCTCCAGTCATACCGCCCGGGCGATCCGTCGGGCCATGGGCGAAGACTTTCCGGTGTTGGTCTTGCCGACTCCGTTGTGGGAAAACTTCGCGGCCATCCGTAGCCGACATACCAGTGTACCGGTCAATGCCGGTTCGACCCTCGACATCAAGGGCTGCATCTTCGATACCCGCACGCTCGAACTGTCCGCCGACTCGCTGATTCCACCGCCGTTGACCCCGGAGCAGCAGGCCGAACTCGATGCCTTGCGGCCGCCGCCGCTGACCCTGAGACGCCGCTTCGTCATCGCCAGGCACTACCTGCGCCTGTGGGTGCTGGACCTGGGCAAGGCGCAACAGGTACCGGTCCATCGCACACATTTTCTGAGTCAGTGGTACTGGGAAGGGATTCGCGATCTGCTGTCCGCTCCGGCTCACTCCAGGCTCGCAAAATACCTCCCGGCCATTGCCGGTCCGCAGTCGGTGCCGGCCCATGTACCGGCACCGGTGGACCTGCCGGACACGACGGAACAGGTTCAAACACAGGTCGATGGCGTGGTCTACGTCACCGTGTTCAACCCCCGGGACGGACGCAAGAACTGGCATCAACTGATCAGCGCATTTTGCTGGGCATTCCGGGAAACCGAGGACGCCACGCTGGTGCTGAAGATTACCCAGAGCGATCTGTCGTCCTACTACGCCGAGCTGATGACCTTGCTGGCGCAGCTGTCGCCGTTCGCCTGTCGGGTGGTGGTGATGCACGGTTACCTGGACGATCCGCAATATGCCCGGCTCTATGAGGCGGCGAGTTATTACGTCAACGCCTCGCGCTGCGAGGGCCTGTGCCTGCCGCTGATGGAGTTCATGGCCAGCGGCAAACCGGTGATCGCCCCGGACCACACGGCCATGGAGGATTACATCGATGAGCGCGTGGCGTTTGTGGTCAAGTCCAGCGAAGAGCTGACCGTCTGGCCCCAGGACACCCGCATCATCTACCGTACCCTGCGTTATCGACCGGACTGGGGGTCGTTGAAAACGGCCTACGAAAACAGCTACCGGATCGCCAGGGAACAGCCGCTGGAGTACCAGCGCATGTCTCACGCCGCGGTCGGGCGCATGCACGATTACTGCGCCTTCGCCCCGGTGCAACAGCGCCTGGCGGACTTTTTCGGGCTGGCGCCGCACGTGCTGCCGGCAACGGCCGTGACGGATAACGCCTCATGCTGATCATCATTCATTCGGAAACCAACCAGCGCACCATTGCCCAGAACCTGGGCCGTTCGGAGTACAGCTACTACTTCGTGCTCAAGGAGTATCGGCCGGTGCTGGAGCGACTGGGTCGGGTGGTGGAAGTCAGCGACCCGCAAACCGAAGTCGATGCCCTGTACCTCGACTGCCTGGCCCGTGGCGAAGATTGCGTGTTCCTGTCGTTCTCGCCGCCCCATCGCACGCCTGTGCATTTCGCCTGTCCGACCCTGGCAGTGTTTGCCTGGGAATTCAGCACCATTCCCAACGAACCGTTCGCCGGCGAGCCGCGTAATGACTGGCGCACGGTGTTGCGTGCGTGCGGTGCGGCAATCACCCATTCCAGCTACACCGTCAATGCCGTGCGCGAAGCCATGGGCGCCGACTATCCGATCGTCGCGGTACCGGCGCCGGTGTGGGATCGCTTTGCCGAACGTGGTGCGCAGTTGCAGCGTCAGCCATTGGCCCGCCAGGTGCGCTTGAAGATCAAAGGTTTGCTGGCCGACAGTCGTCAACTTGATCTGCGAGCCTTTGGGCCTGCGCATTTGCGTGCCGGCAAGGGCATCGACTTTCAGGCGCCCGTCCGTGAACAAGAGCTGGTGCTCGACGGTGTGATCTACACGTCGGTGTTCAACCCCGGCGACGGGCGCAAGAATTGGGAAGACATGCTCAGTGCCTTCTGCGTGACCTTCCGCGAGGTCGAAGACGCCACACTGGTGCTCAAACTGACTCACCACGATGCCGAAGAAGCGCTGACCGATATCCTTCACCATTTGTACAAAAACCAGTCCTATCGCTGCCGCATCGTGCTGATTTACGGCTACCTCGCGGATGCGGACTACGAGCGTCTGGTGCAAGCAACCAGCTACGTGGTGAACACGTCCTACGGCGAGGGCCAGTGCCTGCCACTGATGGAATTCATGTCGTGCGGCAAACCGGCGGTGGCACCGCGCACCACGGCGATGATCGATTACCTGGACGCCGACAATGCTTTCCTCATCGACTCCACGGATGAGCTGACGGCCTGGCCCCATGACCCGCGCAAGGCGTTTCGCACCCTGCGTTACATCACCAGTTGGGCCTCGTTATGCACGGCCTATCGGGCCAGCTATGACGTGGCCCGGGACGACCCGCAACGCTATGCAAGGATGTCCACCCACGCGGTGGCCAGCCTGCAGAACTTCTGCAGCCAGGCAACCGCTGAACAGCGACTGAAAGGATTTTTGGCCCGGCTGTTCGAACCCCGCACTGCGTCCGCCGTGGAAACCCCCGAGGCATGATCCGCGCATTGATGAGTTGGCTGCGTCCGGCGACAAAACCCGAACCGGTGCCTGTGCCGGCACCGGTGGCGCAAGGCAGCGTGTCGCCGCGAGATGTCGGCTTGCACGACGCCATGCTCGACGGCTGGTTTTCGGGCGACAGCGGTGAACTGCTCAAGGGTTTTGCCATCACCGCGAACGACACCTTGCTGGATGTCGGTTGCGGCGAAGGCGTTGCGACGTTGTTTGCGGTGCGTCAGGGCGCGTCGGTGATTTTTACCGACAGTGAACACGACAAGGTCCGTGACCTGGCCCGGCAAGTGGAAGTGCAGACGGACAAGCCAGGACTGGGGCTGGTCAGCAATAGCCTGCCGTTGCCGCTGGCCGATGGTTGCGCGAGCAAAGTGGTGTGCATGGAAGTGCTCGAACACATCGACCGGCCCGAGCCGTTCATGGCCGAGCTGGTGCGCATGGGTCGTCCCGGTGCGCAGTATCTGCTCAGCGTGCCGGCACCGGTGGGCGAGCACTTGCAGCAGGGTATCGCGCCGGCCAGCTATTTCCAGTCACCCAATCACGTACAGATTTTTACCCCGGAACGCTTCGCCGCGCTGGTGGAGGGCGCCGGTCTGGTGATCGAACATCGCCAGGCCACCGGGTTTTTCTGGGTGATGGGCATGATCTTCTTCTGGGCCAGCGAGCGCGCAGCCGGACGTGACCTGGGCGGCGCGGTGCGGGATCGGATTCAGGCGCCGTATCCGCCGCTGATGGAGAGCTGGGCGAAAACCTGGCAAGACCTGCTGGCGCAACCTGATGGCCTGGCGATCAAGCAGATGCTCGATCAGTTCATGCCCAAGAGCCAGGTGATCATTGCGCGCAAACCCATGACGAGCGGCTCAAAAGCCGGGACGCTGCCATGAGCAGTCGACGGATCCTCGATATCGAGTTGTTGCGCGGGATCGCCGTGCTTGGCGTGGTGGTGCATCACCTGCAAAGCGTGCCGTTTCCGGGGGGGCTGCCGGGCTTCGAGTCGGGCATGGACTACGGGCAACTCTGGTGGGGCGTGGATCTGTTTTTCGTCATCTCGGGGTTTGTGATTGCCCGTGGCCTGATTCCGCTGCTGCGTGGATGCCGGACACCGCAGGCCTTTTGGCAGGAAACCCGCGATTTCTGGGTTCGCCGGGCCTTTCGTCTGTTGCCATCCGCCTGGTTGTGGTTGCTGCTGATGTTGTCGGGTGCGCTGTTGTTCAACCAGTCGGGCGCCTTTGGCACGGTGCAGGCCAATCTGCAGGCGACGCTGGCGGGCTTTCTGCAGTTTGCCAATTTTCGGTTTGCCGAAAGTTTCATGAATTTCGAATACGGCGCCAGCTTCGTTTACTGGAGCCTGTCCCTTGAAGAGCAGTTCTACCTGCTGCTGCCGTTACTGATCCTCGCTTGCCGCAAGCGCTTGATATGGGTGTTGCTGGCCTTGGTTGCCGTGCAGCTGTTTACCTGGCGCTCGGCCTTGTTGATGAGCATCAGGACCGACGCCCTGGCACTGGGCGTGTTGCTGGCAATGTGGAGCTCAAGGCCGAGTTATCTGGTTTGGGAGCCGCGGTTGTTGAGCCGCCGTTGGGCAGGCCCGTTGATGCTGATCGGTGTGGCGGCGGTGTTGAGCGTGATGGCGAGTCCACCGTTCAATCTGGCGAGTTACCGGACGGGAGCACTTGCCTTGCTGTGCGCGGTGCTGGTGTGGATCGCTTCCTACAATCGCGATTACCTGCTGCCCAAGGGCAAGCTCAAACAACTACTGGTGTGGTTGGGCGCCCGGTCCTATGGCATCTACCTGATTCACATCCCGGCGTTTTTTGCCGTGCGCGAAGGCTTGTTTCGTTTCGCGCCTGGCGGTTCGCAGGACGTGGCGACGCAGCCGGCACTGGCGCTGTTTTGCGCCCTGCCCCTGATCGTGCTGCTGAGCGAACTCAACTACCGATTCATCGAGCTACCCATGCGCAACCGGGGTGCCCGTCTGGTGCAACGCTTGCGTGCGTCCCGATCAGCCCTTCCATCCTCTGGAGCCACCTCATGCTGAGCCTTTTGAAGAAACTCACGGCGGGCACGCCCGCTGCCGCGCAGCCGCTGACGCCAGCACCATCGGTATCCGACAAGGTCGACCCGTACATGCTCGGTCTGCACGACGCGATGCTCAGTGGCTGGTTCAACCAGCAAACCGGCGAGCTGTTCACAGGTTTCCCGGTCAGCCCCGAGGACACGCTGTTGGACGTGGGCTGCGGCGACGGGGGCAACGTGCATTTTTGCGGCATGCGCGGCGCGAAGATCATCATCGCCGACATTGACGCGGCCAAGGTCGAAGCAACTCGTCAGCGCCTGAGCGACACGCCGGCGCGAGGCGTCGAGTGCCACGTCACGGACTGCAACCCGCTGCCGATTGCCGACGCGACCGCGACCCGGGTGGTGTCCACGGAAGTGATCGAGCACGTCGACGATCCGGCGCAGTTCCTCGCCGAACTGGTGCGGGTCGGCAAGCCCGGGGCGCTGTATTTGCTCAGTGTTCCGCACCCGAGTTCCGAAGACCTGCAAAAAGACATCGCCGCGCCTGAGTATTTCCAGAAGCCCAACCACATTCGCATCATCAGCGAAGAGCAGTTCAAGTCGATGGTCAGCGACGCCGGCCTGGAAGTCATCAGTCACAGCCAGTACGGGTTCTATTGGTCGATGTGGATGCTGTTGTTCTGGGAAGCCAAGGTCGATTTCAGCAACGCCGACCACCCGTTGCTCAACCATTGGGCCGACACCTGGCAGGCCGTTCTGTCCTCGCCACGGGGCGCGCAGATCAAACAGGCGCTGGACGCGGTCGTGGCGAAAAGTCAGGTGATCATTGCCCGCAAGCCAATGGCTGAGTAGGCTGCCGGGAATTCGTAATAGATCAATTGTGGCGAGGGAGCTTGCTCCCGCTGGGCTGCGAAGCAGCCCCTCATTTCATCAGACACACCACATTGGCTGCATTTTCGACTGCTGCGCAGCCGAGCGGGAGCAAGCTCCCTCGCCACAGAGGATGAGGGTTCATTGTGTTTTTCATTCGTCTGTCGGCCTTGCTTGCCGCATTGCTGTTGCTCAGCGGTTGCGAGCGACCGGACGCGCCACCGCTCGATCAACAACTCTATGTCTGGCAACGGCAATGGACGCCAGCCCATGACGTCGCGCTGCGCGACAGCCGCACCGATTTCTCGACCTTGCGCGTGCTGGCCTTGCAGGCGTTTCCGCAGGCCGGTTGGAGCCGGGCGCGGATCGATCCGGCGCGGCTCAAGCGTGATGGTCGACCGCTGATTGCGGTGATTCGTCTGGATGGCCAGCTCAAGGGGCTGGATCAGGACGAGGTCACGGCGCAAATCCAGCAAGTGTTCAGTGATTGGCAAGGGCAGGGGCTGGTCCTCTCCGGTGTGGAAATCGACCACGATGCGGGTAACGCCCGGCTACCGGCCTACCGCGAATTTCTCACACATTTGCGCGCCGACCTGCCGGCTTCCTTGCCGCTGAGCATCACCGCGTTGCCGGCCTGGCTCGACAGCCCTGAGTTGCCGGCGCTGCTGGCGACGGTCGACAGCAGCGTCTTGCAGGTGCATGCGGTGAGCGATCCACGGCGTGGGCTGTTCGACCCGGATCAGGCCCGGCAGTGGGCCAAGGCCTGGAGCGGTATCACCTCGAAACCGTTTTATCTGGCGCTGCCGGCTTATGGCGTGGCGCTGTTGCCAGGGGCCAGTGGTGCGCCGGTTGTGGAAAGCGAAGTGCCCATCGAGCGGGGCGGCAAACGCCGGGAATTGCTGGCAGACCCGCAGCAACTGAGCAAGCTCGGCGCCGAGTTGCGCGCCGATCCCCCGGCTCATCTGGCCGGACTGATCTGGTTTCGTCTGCCGCTGGCCAATGATCGCAGGGCCTGGAGCCTGACGACGCTAATCGCCGTGGCGCGTGGCGATACGCTCGACAGTCGTGTGGGGCTGAAACTCTCGGCGCAGGACGGTCTCTACGACATCAGCGTCAGCAACCAAGGCAACCTCGACAGCGCCTGGCCCGAACGCCTGACACTGGCGGTGCAGGGCTGCGATGGCGCCGATGCATTGGCCGGTTATGCATTGCAACAGCGCCCGGATCTGCTTACCTTCACCCGCCTGCGCGAGGGTCGAATCCCGGCCGGCGGGCAGCGCGCCATCGGTTGGGCACGCTGCGCAAATATTGATCAAGGAGGTTCGAATGTTCACCCGTAACTGGCCCCGCCATGTGCTTTGCCTGAGCCTCAGCCTGCCGTTGGGTTCGGTGCTGGCCTGCGGGCCGGACTTCCCCATGCGCCTGCTGGACAACCGTGACCAGTCGCTGGCGGAACTGCCGGAAGGCAACTTCAACCTTGAGATCAACCGCCTCGGGCATGCCATCGCGGGACTGAAAAATGTCACCGCAGCCACCAACATTCCCGGGGACGGTTATGGCGATGCGCCCGATTACACCGGTCAGCGCGACACCGCCGAACAGGCCGGTTTGACGCCCGAGCAACAAGCGCGGGTGAAACAGCTGCGCAGCCTGACTGATGCCCGTCAGGTAGAAGAGCAAGGTGCGAATCTGCCGACCGAGTTCACGTTCTATCTGGCTGGCGCGGTGGCGTTTAACGCCGGTGACCATGGTTTGGCCGCCGAATACTTTCAGAAAGTGCTGGCGCTGCCGGCGGATCAACGCCCGTTGCGCAGCACCTGGGCGGCTTATTCGTTGGGGCGGGCACTGTTCGCCATGAGTTCAGAAGCGGGTGCCGGCCCGGACCTGCTGGCTCAATCTCGAAAGGCCTTCAAGCAGACTCGTCAGTTGAGCATTGACGGCTTCAGCGACCCGTTGGAACTGGGTGTCGCCAGCCTCGGCGAAGAAGCGCGAGTGGCCCGCACCGCTGGCGACTGGAACAACGCCATCGAACTCTACGCCACGCAAAACCTCCACGGTTCGGCGGTGGGTTACACCTCGCTGAAGCTGTTGATGGCCGATCTGGCGGCGATGCCTGACGATCAACTGGCCGAGGTGCTCAAGGGCAAAGCGGTGCAGCAACTGGTGACGGCGTCGTTGATCAGTAGACTGGGCTGGTCATTCGGTGATCAACCGCCGAACGAACAGAAACTGATCAAACTGCTGCAAACCAGCACCCGTGGCAGTCTCGATAACGCAGATCGCCTGGCGGCAATGAATTATCAACAGGGCGATTACACCAGCGCCAAAGCCTTCCTCGAACAGGCCGGTGACGGCGGCCTCGCGTGGTGGCTGCGGGCGAAACTGGCGTTGCGTGAGGGCGACAAAGGCGCTGCCGCCGCGGCCTATGCCAAGGCAGCCCAGGCCTTCCCGCAGAACGAGTCCTGGGGCGAACGAAGGACTCCGGACTGGGATTACGAAACGGTGCAGCCCAAGTGCCGGGTCAACGGGGAAAGCGCGATCCTCGCCCTGCAACGCGGGGATTACCTGCAAGCCTTCAATCAGCTTTATCGCAGCCGAAACATTTACTGGTACGACGCGGCCACCGTTGCCGAGCGGGTGCTGACCCTCGATGAACTCAAGCAGTACGTCGACACCCAGGTACCGGCACCGCCGCCGCTCAGTCAGCAGGATCGTGACAATTATGTGCCGTTGCCAGTGGCCGCGAGCCTGCGCAATCTGCTGGGGCGGCGCCTGTTGCGTGAAGGGCGTTATGACGAAGCACCGGTTTACTTCGACAACGTCGATCTGCAGAACAAGGCCAAGGCGTATGGACAGTTGCGTCAGGAGGCGGACGCTGCCTGGTGGCCGACCAAACGTGCCGCGGCGTTGTTCAATGCGGCTTCGACGGCACGCCAATGGGGAATGGAGATTCTCGGCTACGAAATGGCGCCGGATTACGCCACATTGGGTGGTAATTACAGCCTTGAGAGCCGCGAGCTCGAGGTCGGTCCGTTAGTGGCTGAAGATGAAGTCCAGCGTCAGCAAGCCAGCGCCGCTCAACCCGAGCAGCGCTATCACTATCGTTATGTCGCAACGGCTTTGGCCAGTCGTGCTGCCGATAATCTGCCTCATACCAGCCAGGCTTTTGCGGCAGTGTTGTGTGCGGCGGCGGGGTGGAACACCAGCCTTGAAGAGGAAAGTGCCTTCTATCAACGGTATGTAAAAGAAGGGCCGTACGTGGATTGGGCGGTGAACTTCGGTCACCAATGCCCTTATCCCGACTTTCAGAACGCCAGCAAACGTTATGTAACCCAGGCCACCGATGCTACGCGTTCGATGTTGCGGCCTTACAAGACGCCGGTGCAGGTAGGCGCTATTGTGGCGATCACGGCGGCGGCGTTGCTGCTGATCAGTCGCCGTCGTCGTAAAGCGCGGTAACGCTCAAGCCTGTTGCACAAAGGTCAGCCGCACCGCGAAGCCGATCAGCAGGCTGCCGAACAACCACTGCTGTACCCGCTGGGCCGATGGACTGCGTTGCAGCCAACGGCCCAGTGCGGCGCCGACCAGCGCATAAGCACTGTCGAACAACAACCCGACGCCGACCAGCATCATGCCCAGCGTTGCAAATTGCCCGAGCACTGGTCCGGCGTGAGGCTCAATGAACTGCGGCAGCAGCACCGAGCAGAACAACAGTGCCTTGGGGTTGAGCAGGTTGGTTAGCAAACCGCGTTGGATCGCCTCGCGCCAATGCGGTTTTTCAGTCGTGGCGCCTGCACCGTTCAAGCTCGGCAGCATCGTGGTGCGCAGGCACTGAATGCCGATCCACAGCAGGTACGCGGCCCCGGCCAGGCGCACCACATCAAAAGTCCAGGGGGCCGTCTTGAACAACGCCGCCAAACCCAACGCCGCCAAGGCCACATGACATCCGCGTGCCACGCCCAGCCCCAACGCCGTGGCCAGCGCCGCCCCTTTGCCCTGACGCACGCCGGTCTGCAACAGCAGAATCATATCCGGGCCCGGCAACAGGTAAACCACTGTCAACGCCACGAAAAACAGCCAGAGTTCTGCCACGTTGCACCCCGTTCGTTGTCGATTTGGTGAGGTCAGTCTACGGCCGAGGGGCAGGGCAGGTGGTTGCGTAGTCAGCTTCTAAAGCTTCAATATTTGGCATAACCTGCCACTTTGTGATGATCGAACAGTCAGGATCTGCCAAACCATGAAACTGGACGCCTACGACCGCAAGATTCTCGCGGCACTGCAACGGGACGGACGCCTGAGCAACGTGCAATTGGCCGACGAGATCGGCCTGTCCGCCTCGCCCTGTTTGCGTCGAGTACGGATGCTGGAAGAGGCGGGCGTGATTCGCGGCTATCAGGCCAATCTGGATCGGGATGAAGTGGGCCTTGGGCTGACGGTGTTTGTCGGAGTCAAGGTCGAACGGCATAACGATGAACAGGCCGAAGCCTTTCGCCTGGCCGTGACGACATTGCCTGAGGTGATTTCGGCGTTCCTGGTGTCAGGGGAGTCTGATTTTCTGTTGCAAGTGGTGGTGCCGGATTTACGCGCCTATGACCGGTTTCTCACCGGGCGACTGCTGAAATTGCCGGGTGTGAGCGACATTCGCAGCAACTTTGCGATTCACACGGTGAAGACGCCGGGGGCGCTGCCGCTTGAGCATTTGCCGCTTTAGACCGAGTCGACTGCATCGCGAGCAGGCTCGCTCCCACATTGGTTTTGTGAACGCCACAGATCAAATGTGGGAGCGAGCCTGCTCGCGATAGCGGTAGTTCAGTCTCCATCGACCTCCAGGCTTACATCTGCGTCGCCATCCCCTCCACATCCATCGCCGCCTGGCGCAAGGCCTCGGAGCGGGTCGGGTGTGGATGGTAGGTCAGGGCGATGTCTTCGGCCGAGGCGCTGAATTCCATGGCCACGCAATATTCGCCAATCATTTCGCTGACGCTCGGGCCCACAAGGTGCACGCCGAGGACTTCGTCGGTGCGCTCATCGGCCAGTACCTTGGCGAAGCCTTCAGTCTCGTGGTTGATCTTCGCCCGGCTGTTGGCGGTGAAGGGGAACTTGCCGACTTTGTAGGCGCGACCTTCGGCCTTGAGTTGTTCTTCGGTCTTGCCGACGCTGGCCAGCTCCGGCTTGGTGTAGATCACGCTGGGAATCAAGTCGTAATTGACCTCGCCGGCCTTGCCGACGATCTGCTCGATGCAGGCCATGGCTTCGTCTTCGGCCTTGTGGGCGAGCATCGGCCCCGACGTGACGTCACCGATCACCCAGACGCCCGCGGCTTCCGTGCGGTGGCCCTTATTGGTGAGCATGCCGCGTTTATCCGTGGCGAGACCGACGTTTTCCAGTCCCAGGCCTTGGGTATAAGGACGACGACCAATAGCCACCAGCACGTAATCGGCTTCAAGCACCTCGGCGGTGCCACCTGCGGCTGGTTCGACGCTGAGTTGAACACCACTCGCCGAGGGGGTGGCGCGGGTGACTTTCGAACTCAACTTGAAGTTGATGCCTTGCTTGCTCAATGAACGCTGAAGGGTCTTGCCCGCCTCGCCATCCACCCCGGGGCAGATCCGATCGAGAAATTCGACCACCGTCACCTGAGCGCCCAGGCGCCGCCATACCGAGCCCAGCTCCAGACCGATCACCCCGGCACCGATCACTACCAGATGCTTCGGCACTTCGGCCAACGACAACGCGCCCGTGGAGTCGAGGATGCGTTTGTTGTCGATGTCGACGCCCGGCAGGGGAGTGGGTTCGGAACCGGTGGCGATGATGATGTCTTTGGCACTCAGCTGGGTCTTGCCACCCTGGCTGTCGGTCACCGTGACCTTGCCCGGCCCGTCGATGTGGCCCCACCCCTTGATCCAGTCGACCTTGTTTTTGCGAAACAGAAACTCGATGCCCTTGGTCAGCCCGGTGACGCTTTCACCCTTCTGTTTCATCATCTGAGCCAGGTTGAGCACAGGTTTGACCTCAATCCCGAGGTTGGCGAATTCCGCCCCCATGGCCGCGTCGTAGAGTTCGGAGGCATGCAGCAGCGCCTTGGATGGCATGCAGCCGACATTCAGGCAGGTCCCGCCGAGGGTGGCGCGGCCTTCCACGCACGCGGCTTTCAAACCCAGCTGGCCGGCGCGGATCGCTGCGTTATAACCGCCGGGGCCTGCGCCCAGAATCACGACGTCATAGGTGCTCATAGTGGTACTCCTGGTGAAAGGGTGCAGGATCGATAAAAGTAGTCTTCGAAAAAATTATGTACGTAATATGTGCGTTTTGAACCATTTCGGTCAAGGCTTCAGCTTGGCGACAGGTTCAGCACTTTTAGATAGAACGATTCAGGACGAAAATTTCACCATTTTCGTTATATCGTAACGAATTGTGATGTGAGCAATGACTGGGGTGGTATGCAAGTCGATCTTGATGGCGATGGAGCACAGATAGCAGGGCTGCCGCGCTTTCAGCAGGCGGTCGTTCAAGGACGTCGATTGCGCCAATGGGCAATCGGTTTGGGTGCCTTGGCGGCGGCAGGGCTGGTGTTGGCGTTTTTTGTCGGCCTGTTTGCACCGCTGTCGCTCTGGCCAGCGTTATTGGTCAATCAGAGCGCCGGTTTGCTGGTGCTGGTCGCCGGTTTGCAATCGGCCTGGTGGGTGACGCAGTGGCGTGCACGGGCGATGAATCCAGCGGTGTTGGTGCCGGTGGCTGTGGCCGAGGAAGTCGTTGCCGCCGAAGGCTGGTACGAGCGGTTGCTGGAGCGCATCAGTCAGCGTTGGCTGCGCTTGCTGGGGCAGATCGGTGCACCGACGCTCTGGCTTGGCGGCTGGGCGTTGTTGACGTTGTACAGCATCGAGCAAGTCTGGAGCCTGGCCCTGCCGCCCGCTATGTTGGGAAGCGCGGCTAGTGTCGGCGCCGCGCTGTCGTTGCTGCTGGCGTTCGGTTTGTTGGTGCTGGAGCGGCAACTGGCCCAGGAAAACGTCGCCCAATGGCCCGAGGCCGGGTCGTTGGCGCAGCTGACGCGGGTTGCAATTATTGGCCTGGTGCTCAGCGCCCTGTGTTTATTGTTCGGCAGTGAAACGTCAGTCTGGCCAGTGCGTCTGGCGGTGCTGATCGGCTTGTTGCCGGGGCTGGTCGCCGTCGAGCTGTTGCTGCGCGCCGTGTTGTCGCTGTTCAGCCCCCGTCGTGAACAACTGGAACCGGCCTTGCTGGCGCGAAGCTTTGTCGCCGACATGCTGCGCTGGCCGCCGCAACCCCTGCTCGCATTGCAGCACGAAATACACAATCGCTTCGGTATCGATCTGCGGCAGATCTGGGCCTTCACCTACATGCGCCGCGCTTTTTTGCCGGTGCTTGCGGTGGTGGCGACCGTCGGTTGGTCGCTCACCGGTATTCATGAAATACCGCTACAAGGGCGGGGCATCTACGAACGTTTCGGCAAACCGGTGGAAGTGTTCGGCCCTGGTTTGCACACCGGTTTGCCGTGGCCGCTGGGCCGGGTGCTGAGCGTCGAAAACGGTGTGGTCCACGAGTTGGCCACCAGCGTGGGCGAAACGTCGGCCCCGGTCGAGGCCGAACCTGCCGACGGCCCGGCACCGGCGATTGCCAATCGCTTGTGGGACGCCAGCCATGTGAATGACAAATCCCAGGTCATTGCCAGCAGCCGTGCCGACAAACAGAGCTTCCAGATCGTCAACATGGACGTGCGCTTCGTCTATCGCATTGGTCTGAGCGATCAGGCGGCGCTGGCCGCGACGTATAACAGCGCCGACGTGCCGACGCTGATCCGCAGCACCGCCAGCCGAATTCTGGTTCATGACTTCGCCTCAAGAACCCTCGACGGTTTGCTCGGCGAGGACAGGGTAGGGCTCGCCGAAGAGATCGGTCGCGCCGTGCAGGCGGACCTGCAAAAACTCGACAGCGGCGTGGAAATTCTCGCCACGGTGGTCGAGGCCATTCACCCGCCAGCGGGGGCGGCTAACGCTTATCACGGCGTGCAAGCGGCGCAAATTGGCGCCCAGGCATTGATCTCCCGCGAGCGCGGTGCAGCGGCGGAGGCGACCAACCAGGCGCAATTACAGGCCAGTATCGCTCGTGATCAAGCCACGGCCAGTGCTCATGAAATCAACTCGGCCGCTCAGGCCGCCGACCTGAAATTTGCCGCCGAGCGAAAGGCTTATTCCAGCGCCGGCCAAGCCTTCGTGCTGGAGCAATACCTCAGCCAACTGACCCAGGGTTTGGCCAACGCCAAGCTGCTGGTTCTCGATCATCGTCTGGGTGGCAGCAGCAATGCGCCGACCATCGACCTACGTACATTCACGCTGCCGGCTGACCTTGCGCCGCCGCGTAATACCGCTCAGCCAGGAGCCGCCCATTGAGCCAGTCGACGCCTACTCACGATCACGATGACCACGCCGGCCACGATCACGGCCATGGCGGGCATCACCACGGTCATCACCACCACCACGGTGATCCACACGAAGCTGGCCCATTCCCGTGGCGGCGGATGGGCTGGGCAGCGCTGCTGGTGGCGTTTGCCATTGCGGCGGCGAGCCTGGTGCAAGTGCGCTCGGGAGAGGCCACGGTGATTACGCGCTTCGGCAATCCATCGCGGGTGTTGCTGGAGCCGGGTCTTGGCTGGCGCTGGCCAGCACCGTTCGAGGCGGCGATCCCGGTGGATCTGCGACTGCGTACCACCTCCAGCGGTTTGCAGGATGTGGGCACGCGCGATGGTCTGCGCATCATCGTGCAAGCCTATGTGGCGTGGCAGGTGCAGGGTGATCCAGACAACGTGCAACGCTTCATGCGCGCGGTACAGAACCAGCCGGATGAAGCAGCGCGGCAGATTCGCACCTTTGTCGGCTCGGCGCTGGAAACTACCGCCAGCAGTTTCGATCTGGCCAATCTGGTGAACACCGACGCCAACCAAGTGCACATCGCCGACTTCGAAGCACAGCTGCGTCAGCAGATCGATCAGCAGTTGCTCACCACCTATGGCGTGCGAGTGTTGCAAGTCGGCATCGAACGTCTGACGTTGCCGTCGGTGACGCTCACCGCGACTGTCGATCGTATGCGCGCCGAGCGTGAAACAATCGCCACTGAACGCACGGCCATTGGTAAACGGGAAGCCGCGCAAATTCGCTCCGCGGCCGAGCGTGATGCGCGAATCGTGCAAGCCGATGCGACGGTGAAAGCCGCGGACATCGAAGCCCAATCCCGCGTCGAAGCCGCGCAGATTTACGGCCGGGCCTACGCCGGTTCACCGCAGCTCTACAATTTGCTGCGGTCCCTCGACACCTTGGGCACCATCGTCACGCCGGGCACCAAGCTGATTTTGCGCACCGATGCCGCGCCATTCCGGGTGTTGGTTGACGGCCCTCCGACGCTCGATAACAAGTCCGGGTCGCAGCCATGAGTTTGGTTCCACGTGGAACAAATGAGTTGAGCAGCCCCTGGATTCAGGCCGGGCGCTTGGCTTTTCTGGCGCTTTACGCCGTGACTGTGCTGGCTGCGTTGGCATGGGTATTTTCCAATGTGCGGCAGATCGACCCGCAGAATCGTGCCGTGGTGCTGCACTTCGGCGCACTGGATCGCATTCAAAATGCCGGTTTGCTGTTGGCGTGGCCGCGCCCGTTTGAGCAGGTGATTTTGTTGCCGGCGGCGGATCGGGTGATCGAGCGTCGAGTGGAAAATTTGCTACGCACCGATGCCGCGTTGCAGGCTGATCGAGTGGCGAGTTTCGCCACGCCCATCAGCGATGCGCTTGCCGGCTCCGGTTATCTGCTGACCGGGGATGCGGGCGTGGTGCAACTGGATGTGCGGGTGTTCTACAAAGTCACCGAGCCTTATGCCTTTGTTCTTCAGGGCGAACATGTGCTGCCGGCGCTGGATCGGCTGGTCACGCGCAGTGCCGTGGCGCTCACCGCTGCGCGCGATCTGGACACCATTCTGGTGGCTCGACCAGAACTGATCGGCAACGACAATCAGGCCGCCGAACGTCGCGAACGCCTACGTGGCGACCTGGTGCGAGGCATCAATCAACGCCTGGCCGAACTGACGGCGACCGGGCAGGGCTTGGGTATCGAAGTGGCGCGGGTCGATGTGCAGTCGAGTTTGCCCGGCCCGGCGGTGAGCGCTTTCAACGCCGTGTTAACCGCCAGCCAGCAGGCCGACAAAGCCGTGGCCAACGCGCGCACGGAAGCCGAGAAACTGACTCAGAGTGCCAACGAACAAGCCGACCGCACGCTGCAAGTGGCTCATGCCCAGGCCAGCGAACGATTGGCAAAAGCCTCTGCCGACACCGCCACGGTACTGAGTTTGGCCAAGGCGCAACAGCAGGGCACCGACCCGCAGATGCTGCTGCGTATTTACCGTGAGCGGATGCCGAAGATTCTCGGGCAGGCCGGTTCGGTAACCACGGTCGATCCGAAAGACGATTCCCGCCTGATCATTCAGGGAGCTGCGCAATGACTGCCCAAACCGCCGCCGCGCCGAGCATGTTGTCCTCGGCTGAACAACGTAGCGCCGCGCGCCAGTTGACCCTGGCCATGCTTGCACTGGGCTTGCTGGCACTTGGCTTGATCTGGCGCTGGTTGTCGCCGGAGCAGACCGGTGTCAGCCAATTGCTGCTGGGTTTTGCCTCCTTGCTGGTGGCCGTGCCGGTCATGCGCTCGGCGTGGTACAGCCTGCGTTATCCGAGCCTGCACGGGATCACCGATCAGTTGATCGCCCTGGCCATGCTCGGCGCCTGGGCCACAGGCGATCTGCTCACCGCGGCGCTGCTGCCGATCATCATGATCTTCGGCCATGTGCTGGAGGAGCGCAGTGTGATCGGTTCCCAGGAAGCGATTCATGCCCTCGGCAAACTGACGCGCAGCCATGCGCGCAAGATTCAGGCTGACGGCTCCGTCGTCGAAGTCGACAACGACATACTCAAGGCCGGCGACCTCGTAGAGGTGCGTGCCGGTGATCGCGTGCCGGCCGATGGCCGGGTATTGTCCGGCCAGGCGAGCCTCGACACCGCATCGATCACCGGTGAGTCGGTGCCAATAGAGGCCGTTGTGGGCATGCCGGTGTTCGGCGGGGCGATCAACCTCGATGGCCTGCTACGCATTGAAGTGACCCGCACGGGGCACGAATCGACGCTGGGTAAAGTCATCGCGCTGATGCAAAGTGCCGAACGTTCCAAGCCACCCATCACACGTTTGCTCGAACGCTATGCCGGCAGCTACATGGTGCTGGTGTTGCTGCTGGCTGCCGTGACCTGGTTCGTCACCAACGATGCCCAGGCGATGCTCGCGGTGTTGGTGGCCGCTTGTCCTTGCGCGCTGGTGTTATCGGCGCCGGCCACGGCCATTGCCGGGGTGGCGGTGGCGGCCCGGCACGGGATTCTGATTCGCAGCTCGGCGTTCCTCGAAGAGTTGGCTGACCTGACGTCGTTGGTGGTCGACAAGACCGGAACCCTGACCTTCGGCACCTTGCGCCTGCAATCGATCGACAGTCCGCTGGAGGATCGCAGTCACGTACTGAAACTCGCCGCCAGCCTTGGTTCCGCCAGTAGCCACCCGGTCAGCCGCGCGTTGGCCGGGTTGGTCACGCAGGAACACTTTCTGCTGCTCTCCGACATTCATGAGCGTCAGGGGCTGGGCGTCGTGGCGATGACCGAGCAGGGCGAGGCGGCCCTCGGTCGTCCGGAGCTGTTCGCGCAATTGGGCATCGCCACTTCAACTGTTCCCGAACACGATGGCCCGATTGCCGGGCTGGCACTCGACGGCGAATTTCTCGCCTGGCTGTTGCTCGCCGACAGCGTCAAACCCGAGGCGCGGTTTGCCCTGAGCGAGTTGCGAGAACTGGGCCTGGGTCGTCAGTTGTTGCTCACCGGGGATCGGCAAAGCGTGGCGCACACGCTGGCCCGGGATGTGGGCATCAGCGATGTCGAAGCCCAGGCCTTGCCCGAGGACAAACTCAATCGCGTGCTGAAAGAGATCGGCAACGGTTTCCGGCCGATGGTGGTGGGAGACGGCATCAACGATTCCCTGGCGCTCAAGGCCGGTGTCGTTGGCGTGGCCATGGGCGCGGGCGGCGCGGACATTGCGCTGGCCTCGGCCGATATCGTACTGATCGGCAGCGACTTGCGCCGGCTCGGAACCTGTGTGCGCTTGAGTCGCCAATGTCGGCAAACCTTGCAGGTGAACGTGATTATCGGTCTGGGCTGGACGCTGGCCATCGTCGCGTTCGCCGCATTTGGCTGGCTCGGCGCGGCAGGGGCGATGATTGCTGCCCTGTTGCATAACTTGAGCACGCTATTAGTGCTCGGTAATGCCGGGCGTTTGCTACGCTTTCAGGAACCCCTACTCAAGCTTAAGGATGAGGTGTGAGCATCTACAACTGTTCAGGACTGTGTGCCGGATTTGTAGTCATCTAGGGTAAGGCGGTCATTTTCAATGATCGCCCGTGGGATGGTTTCAGTGTTGCAGGCAACATCGGGAATAGAAAAAGGCTGTTAATTCGATAGCCTGCTATTTTTCAAGGATGGTCTACCCTCAGATTTGACGTCTGAAACAAGGGGGACTTTTCATGCTCGCGCAACTTCCACCGGCCTTACAGAATCTGCAATTACCGCTTCGCTTGCGGCTCTGGGACGGCCATGAGTTCAATCTGGGGCCGACGCCCAGCGTCACCATTGTGGTCAAGGACCCGCATATGGTTACCCAGTTCACCCATCCGAGCCTCGACGCACTGGGGGCGGCGTTTGTCGAAGGCAAACTGGAGCTGGAAGGCTCCATCAGCGAGGTGATTCGTGTCTGCGATGAATGGAGTCAGGCGCTGATCAACGAGGACGACGATGAGCAACCGGTGCGCTCGGTTCACGACAAGGAAACCGACGCCAAAGCCATCTCCTACCACTACGACCTCTCCAACGCGTTTTATCAGCTGTGGCTCGACAGCGACATGGCGTATTCCTGCGCTTACTTCGAGACCGGCAGTGAAACCCTTGAGCAAGCTCAACAAGCCAAGTTTCGCCACCTGTGCCGCAAGCTGCGGTTACAGCCAGGCGAATACCTGCTGGATATCGGTTGCGGCTGGGGCGGGTTGGCGCGGTATGCGGCTCGGGAGTTCGGCGCGAAGGTGTTCGGGATCACGCTCAGTAAAGAGCAATTGGATTTGGCTCGTGAGCGGGTGAAAGCCGAAGGCCTGGAGGATCAGATCGAACTGCAACTGCTCGATTACCGCGACCTGCCTCAGGACGGGCGCTTCGACAAGGTGGTCAGCGTCGGCATGTTCGAACACGTCGGCCACGCGAACCTGGCCGAGTACTGCAAAACCTTGTTCGGCGCGGTGAAAGAGGGCGGCCTGGTGATGAACCACGGGATCACCGCCAAACACATCGACGGTCGTCCGGTTGGGCGCGGTGCCGGTGAGTTCATCGAGAAGTACGTGTTCCCCAACGGCGAGCTGCCGCACCTGTCGATGATCTCGGCCGAGATCAGCGACGCGGGGCTGGAGATCGTCGACGTCGAGAGTTTGCGCCTGCATTACGCGCGGACCCTGGACCACTGGAGCGAACGCCTGGAGGACAATCTGGAAGCGGCCGGCAAACTGGTGCCGGAGCAGGCGCTACGGATCTGGCGGTTGTACCTGGCAGGGTGCGCCTATGCCTTCGCCAGAGGCTGGATCAACCTGCATCAAATCCTCGCGGTGAAACCCCATCCCGATGGCAGCCATGAACTGCCGTGGACTCGCGACGACATCTACAACTAGAGAATCGGTGATATAAGCCGGGCGATTCGCATGCCGACCTGTTGCAGGCGGCGGGTTTCCCGGCCTTCTTCTTTGGCGATTTCGTGAGCCTGGGCGAAGTCGTTGTTGAGCATCTGTTCCACTTCGGCGGCAAACCCGCTGTCGACTGTCAGTAACATCACTTCGAAATTCAACCGGAACGAACGGTTGTCCATGTTGGCGCTGCCGATGGCGCTGATCTCGTCGTCGATCAGCACCACTTTCTGATGCAGGAAGCCGGGTTGGTAACGGAACACGCGCACTCCGGCACGCACCGCTTCGAAGGCGTACAGACTGGAAGCGGCGTAGACGATCCGGTGATCCGGTCGCGACGGCAACAGGATCCGTACATCCACACCGCGTAACACTGCCAGCCGCAACGCAGCGAATACGGCTTCGTCGGGGATGAAGTAAGGGCTGGTGATCCACACTCGCTCTGTCGCCGCATGGATGGCTTCGACGAAGAACAGCGAACAGGTTTCGTAGGAATCCGCCGGACCGCTGGCCAGCAACTGGCAGAGCACGCCGTCGTCCGGGTAAACGTCTGGCAGGATCAGCGGGGGGAGCGAGCGGGCTGCCCAGAACCAGTCTTCGGCAAAGGACTCCTGCATGCTGGCCACCACCGGCCCACGCACTTGCACGTGAGTATCTCGCCACGGTGCCAGAGGCGGTTTCTCGCCCATGTATTCGTCGCCGACGTTGAGCCCGCCAACAAAACCGACAATCCCGTCGACCACCACGATTTTGCGGTGGTTGCGGAAATTGACCTGAAAGCGGTTGAGCCAGCCGCTGCGGGTGGCGAAGGCTTTGACCTCGATGCCGGCATCGCGCAACGTTTGCACGTAACTGTGGGGCAGGGAGTGGCTGCCAATGCGATCGTAGAGCAGGTAAATCGCCACGCCCTCGGCTGCTTTCTTTGTCAGCAGGGTGTGCAGGCGTTGGCCGAGTCGGTCGTCGTGGATGATGAAAAACTGGATCAGCACCGCTTCCCTGGCGTTGCTGATGGCGTCGAAAATCGCATCGAAGGTGGCTTGGCCATCGATCAGCAAGCGCACGTCATTATTCGCCAGACACGGCATGCGCCCCAGCTTAGGCATCGCCCGCAAAGACGCGTAAGCGCTGGAGGCGCGAGCAGCCAGTGCCTCTTCTACCCAGGGGCGCCAGTTCAGTTCGGAGATGGCCTTGCGCATTTCCTCGTTGGCTTGCCGCCGCGCCTTGATATAGCCATCGAAGGTACTGCGGCCGAAGACCAGATAAGGGATAAGCGTGAGGTAGGGAATGAACAGCAGTGACAGAGCCCAGGCGATCGAGCCTTGGGCGGTCCGAACGGTCAATACGGCATGGATGGCGGCGATCAAGCCCAGTGTGTGCAACAGTGCGATCAGATAACCGAAAACATGCGGTCCGAAATAATCCATGGGGCAGCCTTGCTCCTGAAGATTCAATGCTTAACAGACCATGTTCCGGGCAGAATGTCGCTATTTAATTGGCCCATGAACCGAAGCCCGTGGCTGACGTCTAACGGCCACTAATGATCAGGAGTTACTCGATGAACGTTCGTCTGCTGGGTTTGGCCATGGCGCTTGGTTTGGCACTTCCTGTGGCCGCTCAGGCGCAAATGCTGCAACCGGGTTTATGGGAATTGACCTCAAGCAACATGAAGGTCGATGACCAGAACCTGCCCGATCTTCAACTGATTCTCGGCCAGATACAGAGTCAGATGACCCCTGAACAGCGCGCGCAGCTGGAGAAGCAGGGCATCACCATGGGCGGCAAAGGGATTCGGTCCTGCCTGACTCCTGAGCAGGTGAAGAGCGACAACATTCCATTGACGGACCCACAATCGGGCTGCAAGCAGGAAATCACCGAGCGTACCGGCAACCAGTGGAAATTCCGTTTCAGTTGTCCGAAAGCGCAAGGTGCGGGTGTCGCCACGTTCCTCAGCGATCGTGAGTTCACCACCAAGGTCAACGGCACCTTCAACGCCACCGGCATTCAGCAGAAGGGTAGCCTCGATACTCGTGCTGTGTGGTTGGGTCAGGATTGCGGGACTGTGAAGCCAAGGGCCTAAAGGCTTCGCGGGCAAGCCTCCGTTCCTTCGGAATGTTGATGACCCGTAGGAACGAGGCTTGCCCGCGAAGGTGTCCGCTCAGGCACTTTCAGTCTTTGGCGGATTCAACAATTCACACACCGCCTCAATTCCTTGCGCCCCAAAATCCTCTCCACTGCAGCTGCGCATACTGACAACCCCCCCGTCTTTTTCCTTCTTCCCCACCACCAACAGATACGGTATCTAAACGTGCGTTAGCGCATGAACCGCAGGGGTAATCCCTGACAGCTGTCATATAGACGATTGGCGTGCCAGGCAATTTGCCCCGATACGATCGTGGTGCAGACAAACCTCGGCGCTTCTTGTCGGCCAGTGCGGCGAGGGTCAGGGTGGCCGGGGAGGTGTTGGGCATGTCCATGAAACTGGTGATGCCGCCGGCCACCGCCGCTCGAGATTCGCTATGAAAGCTGCCCTTGTCCGGTGCTCCGGGGTCACGGAAATGCACTTGGTCATCGATCATGCCCGGCAGCAGCCATTGGCCAGCGGCGTCGATTTCCACGGCGGCCGTTTCACCTTCGATGCTGCTGGCGATCTTGACGATACGTCCGTGGTTCACCAATAAATCGCCATCGAATTCTCGACCTTCGTTCACCAGCCGGGCGTTGCGAATCAGCACGCTGCTCATGGTCAGAACTCGTTCTGAAGAGCTTTGTAGCCACGGACTAAATCAACGTTGGTGCGTGCCACGTCTTCGGAAAACTCCGAGGCGCTGACGCTCACCGGTGGGAACTGCGACAGGTCAGTGTTGGGACCGATGCGCGTGGTGGAGGGCACGTAGAAGGCTTCAGGCAAGTCGCGACCATCGACCACAGAGTTGTGCCGCACCACGCAGCCGTCACCTACCGCGCAGTTGAACAGCACGCTGTTGAAACCGATGAACACGCGATTGCCGACGGTGCAGGGGCCATGGACGATGGAGCGGTGGGCGATGGAGCTGTACTCGCCGATGGTCACCGCCGCGCCAGACTTGGAATGGATCACCACGCCATCCTGGATGTTCGAATTGGCGCCGATGGCGATCGGCTCCATCTCGCCCGAGTCATCCACTTCGTCGGCGCGAATCACCGCGTAGGGGCCGACGAAGACGTTCTCGCCAATCACCACTTTGCCGCAGATGATTGCGGTTTTATCTACATACGCGGACTCCGCAATCAACGGCAGATCGCCTGAGGGATTCTTGCGGATCATGGCTTGCTCAACGCGTCGTACAAGGTGTTGAGGTTGTATTCGAACAGCCCGGTGAAGGTGCTGGCCGGGCCGGTTGCTGCGAGGGCATCGGAGTACAACGTGCCGCCGATATGCGCGCCGCTTTCATCCGCGATTTGCTTGAGCAGGCGTGCGTCTTTGATGTTCTCCATGAACACCGCTTTGACCTTGGCCTGACGGATCTGAGTGATCAGCGCAGCGACCTCGGCGGCCGAAGGTTCGCGTTCTGTGGACAAGCCTTGAGGCGCCATGAAGTCGATGCCGTAAGCCTGACCGAGATAGCCGAAGGCGTCATGGGAGGTCACGATTTTGCGATTACCCGGCGGCAGCGAACCCAGCTTGGCTTTGGCCTCGGCGAGCAGGGCGTAGATCTTTTTCAGGTAGACCTGGCTGTTGTGTTCGTAGTCGGCTTTATTGGCAGGGTCGGCGGCGATCAGTGCTTTGGTGATGTTGCTGATGTACAACTCGGTGTTCGCCAGGTTGTGCCAGGCGTGTGGGTCCGGGATGGTTTCGCCATCTTCATCCAGCGAGCGCGGAATAACACCATGGCTGGCGCTGATTACCGGAGCTTTGGTCTCGGTGCTGGTCACCAGACGGTCCAGCCATGGCTCGAAACCCAGTCCGTTCTTGATGATCAGTCTGGCCTTGAGCAATGCCTTTGCATCGTCTGGAGTCGGCTCGTAGGTGTGGGCATCGGCGTCCGGGCCGACCATGTTGGTGATCTGAATATGATCGCCGCCAACCTGATGAGTCATGTCGGCGAGGATGCTGAAGCTGGTGACTACCTGGAGTTTTTCCGCGGCAGACAACGACATCGACAGCATCAAACTGAACAGCACGAGTAAAGCGCGCATCGGGTAACACCTCATTGGGATGTGAGCAAAGGCGGGCGGCGCAGCAAACCGTGCACCGGACCGAACACCACGGACAGCAGATACAAACCACCAGCCACCAGCACGATCGCCGGGCCGCTGGGCAGCGAGTAGTAGAACGACAGCAATAATCCGAACCAGACCGAGAGACAGCCGAGCAGCGCAGCGATGCCCATCAGTACCGGCAAGCGGCGACTCCAGAAGCGAGAAGCGGCGGCCGGCAACATCATCAAGCCGACCACCATCAGCGCGCCGATGGCCTGGAAGCCAATCACCAGGTTCAGCACCACCAGGGTCAGAAATACCCCGTGAGCCAGTGGCCCGAGGCGGCTGACGGTTTGTAGAAAGAGCGGGTCGAGGGTGTCCAGCAACAATGGTTTGTAGATGAGGAGCATGGCGATCAGGCTGAAACCCGAGACCCAAAGCATGCCGGTCAACGTCGGACCATCTACCGCCAGCGCCGAGCCAAACAGCAGGTGCAACAGGTCCAGCCGCTTGCCGGCGATGCCGAGGATCAACACGCCGCTAGCCAGCGATATCGGGTAGATCGCGGCCAGGCTGGCGTCTTCCCGCAGGCCAGTACGGCGGGTGATCCAGGCGGCCAGTCCGGCCATGCTCAGGCCGGCGCCGAGGCCGCCGATGGTCAGCGCGGGCAGGCTCAATCCGGCGAGCCAGAAGCCCAATGCGGCACCTGGCAAGATGCCGTGAGCCACCGCGTCGCCGATCAGGCTCATGCGCCGCAGGATCAGAAACACCCCAAGCGGGGCGGTGCTGCAGGCCAGAACAAGGCCACCGAGCAGTGCCCGGCGCATGAACACGAACTCGTGGAACGGTTGCCAAAGTTGAGCGGCAGCGATCATCAGGCCACCTGCGTCTGGTGTTGTTGGCGAATCAGATCGGTGCTGGGGCCGAGGACGCAGCCGCTGCTTTTGATCGATAGGGCTTGTGGGATGTGTTGGCGCACGGCGGCCAGGTCATGACACACCACGACCAGGGTTCGGCCGTCGGCATGCCAGCCGTGGATGTGTTTCCAGAGCAGCGCCTGACCAAGCTCGTCGAGGGCGGCGTGGGGTTCGTCGAGCAGCAGCAAGGGCGCTTCGGCGAGGCTTAGCCGGGCGAGCAGGGCGCGCTGCAATTCGCCTCCGGAGAGGGCCATCAATGGGCGATGTTCCAGGCCTGTCAGACACCAGTCTTCCAGCGCGGATTTGAGGCGCTGGCTGCGAATCTCCGGAGCTTGTTTGCAGCCCCAGAAACCTGCAGCCACCAACTCTTGCAGACTGATGGGGAATTGCCGGTCCAGGTGTTGTTGCTGAGGCAGAAACGAAAGGCCGCCTTTGCGTGGAACATCAATGATGACTTTTCCGGTCAGTGGTTTTTGCAGCCCGGCGATGACTTTCAGCAGGCTGCTTTTACCCGAGCCGTTGGCACCGATGACAGCGGTCAGGCTGCCCTTGGGTAATTCGATATCCACCGGTGGAGTGAGCGGTTGACCGGGTGCGCCCCAGCGCAAGGCTTGGCATCGGATCATGCGGCCTCCCAATTCCAGCGACTTTCAGCGACAGCATCGTGGGCATGAAGACTTTCGGCGTGAACGACTCGCACATGAAAGGCGTTGATGCCCGGGGAGCGTTTCAGGGCCAGATTCAAGCGTCGGGCGGCGTCTTCGCAGAACATCAGGTTCTGACCGTTGGCGAGGGCGAAAGCTTGTTCGTCGGCGCGTTTCACGGCGGTTTGCACAGCGGTGCCGAGGGCCGCTTCCGCGTCGTTGATCGCGGCGATCAGCGGCAGGTCATCCAGATAGTCGTGCAGACGCAGCTGCAATTGCGCGTTGCTGCGTTGGCTATGCGGCGTCGCGACGATGCCTTTCGTGGAGCCGAGCCAAGCCAGAACGTCAGCGTGTTGCAATGGTTGATTGGCGAAGTCATCAACGAATTGCTGCTGAATCAACTGCCTCGAAAGTGCTGCTGAGCACGGGCAGGTTGAGGAATAAGGAACGTCGATTTTTAGTTCCACGTGGAACATCGCGTTTTTCAAACTGGCTTCGATGCTCACCGGATAAGTCTTCCAACCGGCTAGCGGACTGATGAGCGCGGGTCTTTTGAGCAATAGTTCGGTGTGAATTTTCAGGTAAGCGTTGCGGGAAAGTCCTTCATGGCTCTCGAGAAAATTCTGCAAGACTCGCCGCAACAACGCGGGTGAAAGGTGTTCCTGCTCAAGCACTTCCAGCGCCAGATAAAGCCGCGACATATGGATGCCGCGCGCCTCTCCATCGTCGAGGCTAACGCCGGCGTCGGCCTTTGCGCTCAGTCGCTGGCCATCGAATAAAACAGGAAGAGCAATGCCGCACATGCCCACCCAATCGAGTGGCAGGGCTTGGCGTGAGGCCTGCGCGGCGATATCCGGCAGAGTCAGCGCATTCATGAGCAGGTCCATCGTGGGAGTTGATTTGGCATGTTATATTATAACAATAAAATCGACGATGCCTTTTTCGTGAACGAGCTTTCATCATGCATAGACGTCACTTGCTCAACCTGATTCTGGCCAGCGCGGCCTTCGCTTTACCCTTTGGTGCGTCGGCCACGCAAATTCGCAATGCCCGACTGTGGCGTTCCGACGACAAGCTGCGACTGGTGTTCGATCTGAGCGGGCCGGTGCAGTACAAGACGTTTTCCCTGAGTGCTCCAGAGCGGCTGATCATCGATCTGAGTGGCGCCAACCTAAGTGGCGACTTCAGTCAGTTGGTGCTCAGCAACACGGTGATTCGCGCGATCCGTTCCGGACATTTCGGCCAGGGCGATACGCGGATCGTCCTCGACCTCAGCGGCCCGGTGCAACTCAACAGTTTCCTGCTGCCGCCACAGGATGGGCAGGGGCATCGATTGGTGCTCGATCTGAAGACTGCTACGCCGCTACAGATCGCAGCGGCGCCAGCGGAGAAACGCGAACCCGTCACCGACAAGGCTCACCCCAAGCGCGACATCGTCGTGGTGGTCGACCCTGGTCATGGCGGCAAAGACCCGGGCGCGGTCGGTGCCAAAGGTGAGCGGGAAAAAGACGTGGTGCTCTCGATCGCCCAATTGCTGGCCAAGCGGCTGAAGCGCGAGAAGGGCTTCGACGTGAAACTGGTGCGCAACGACGACTTCTTCGTCCCGCTACGCAAACGGGTGGAGATCGCCCGCAAGCACAATGCCGACATGTTCATCTCGGTTCATGCGGACGCGGCGCCGCGTCTCACCGCTTCAGGTGCGTCGGTGTACTGCCTGTCCGAAGGCGGCGCGACCTCGGCCACGGCGCGCTTCATGGCGCAACGGGAGAACGGTGCGGACCTGTTGGGCGCCACCAGCTTGCTCAATCTCAAGGACAAGGATCCGATGCTCGCCGGGGTGATTCTCGACATGTCGATGAACGCCACCATCGCCGCCAGTTTGCAGTTGGGCAGCACGGTGCTTGGCAGCCTGGAGGGCATCACCACGCTGCATCAGAAGCGCGTGGAACAAGCGGGATTCGCTGTATTGAAGTCGCCGGATGTGCCGTCGATTCTGGTGGAGACCGGCTTCATCTCAAACGCCCGCGACAGTCAGCGACTGGTGACTGCCCGCCATCAGCAAGCCGTGGCAGATGGTTTGTTCGAAGGTTTGCAGCGCTATTTTCAGAAGAACCCACCGATGAACAGCTACATCGCCTGGCAGCAGGAACAGAAAAAAACGCAGGCCTAGCAGCCGGTCATCCGGCTACACGTGAACTTGCCACTGCTGCCGCCGGAGCTGGAGAACCGATTGATGGTTGTCCAGCCAACCCGGCGGTTGTAGCCGACCCACGCTTCGCCATCGGACGCGATGCCGGTAAAGAACGTCAGTTGCCCGTAACGGCTATTGGTTTGCGCCCAATAGCGTTTACCGGCCACTTCAAAGCCGCGCAAGTAGATCGTGCTACCGAAGGTGTTAACGCTGTAGGCATTGCCGTCGGCATCCACGCAGGCCAGCAGATTGGCGCTGCGGGTGCATTTGGCCAGGCTGGGGATTTGTCCCCAGGCATCGACCGCGATCAGTAGCGAAAGGCTCAACAGCGAGAGTCTCAGGGCGTTTCCCATGGCATTTCTCAAGGGGCGGACGGGTTAAAGCATCGTGCCCTCTGTCTTGGTGAGCAAGAGGGGAGTGGCTAGATTACACTGTTATACTATAACATAAATTAAGCTCGGCATTGCGACCGGGCATCCCTGTGAGGAATACCCGATGCCCAATCGTCTCCCCGTGACCGTCCTTTCGGGCTTTCTCGGCGCCGGAAAAAGTACACTGCTTAATTACGTACTACGTAATCGCGATAATTTGCGGGTCGCGGTGATCGTCAACGACATGAGCGAGATCAATATCGATGGCAGTGAAGTTCAGCGTGATGTCAGTCTGAACCGTGCCGAAGAAAAACTCGTGGAAATGAGCAATGGCTGCATTTGCTGCACCTTGAGGGAAGATTTGCTCGAAGAGGTCAGCAAACTCGCCAAGGACGGTCGTTTCGATTACCTCTTGATCGAATCCACGGGCATCTCAGAGCCGCTTCCCGTGGCGGAAACCTTCACGTTTCGCGATGAAGCAGGGCAGAGCCTGGCCGACATTGCGCGGCTCGACACCATGGTCACCGTGGTCGACGGCATGAACTTCCTGCTCGACTATCAGGCCGCCGAAAGCCTCGCTTCCCGTGGCGAAACCCTGGGCGAGGAGGACGATCGCTCGATCACCGATCTGTTGATCGAGCAAATCGAGTTCGCCGACGTGATCCTGATCAGCAAGATCGATTTGATCAGCAGCAGCGAACGCCAGGAGTTGATCGCGATCCTTGAACGGCTCAATGCCCAAGCGGAAATCATTCCGATGGTCATGGGCGAAGTGCCGCTCAGGAAAATCCTCAACACCGGCCGCTTCGACTTCGAAAAGGCCGCTCAGGCGCCAGGATGGTTACAGGCATTGCGCGGTGAATACGTGCCGGAAACCGAGGAATACGGTATCGCCTCCACGGCTTATCGGGCGCGGCGACCGTTTCATCCGCAGCGCTTCTTCAGCTTCATTGACCGTCCGTGGGTGAACGGCAAACTGCTGCGTTCCAAGGGCTTTTTCTGGCTGGCCAGCAAACACATGGATGCCGGCAGCTGGTCCCAGGCCGGCGGCTTGATGCGCCACGGCTTTGCCGGGCGCTGGTGGCGTTTCGTGCCGAAAAACCAGTGGCCGCAAGACGAAGAAAGCACCGCCGGGATCATGGAAAACTGGACGGCCGCCACCGGCGATTGCCGTCAGGAACTGGTGTTTATCGGCCAGAACATCGACTTTGCGCAACTCACCGCTGAACTCGATAACTGTCTGCTGACGGATGCTGAAATGGCCTTGGGTGTCGAGGGCTGGCGGTTGCTGCCTGATCCGTTCGGCCCTTGGCATGAAGAGGCGGCTGCCTGATGTTGGCGCCCAGTCTGAAGCGGCGATCGGTCATTCGTCAGGTTCAAGGTGATACGCCCAAAGCGCTGACCGGGATTCTGGACGACGGCGTAAACCTCGCCCTCTGGCAACGCCAACTGCCGGCACACATTGCCGATTTCGGTCGCTTGCTGTTGTCCCTGAACGAACCGCTGGCCGAGTCGCTGTCCCTGGAATTACTCAGTGATGACGCCGAACCCAATCTCCACGGTTTAGCCTCAGGTTTCAGCGACCTCGAAGGCTATGAGGGCTTCATCGCCGATGTTTCCTGGCTGGTCAGCGCTTTCGCCTGCCTATTGGGCGCCCAGCACATCGGCCTGCGCCTGCGGGTTCTGGACAAAGCCATGTGCCCGCGTTTCCACGTCGATCATGTGCCGGTGCGGTTGATTACCACCTACGCAGGTATTGGCAGCCAGTGGCTGAAAGAAGGGGCGATGGATCGCCGGCAATTAGGCAAACCTGACGCCGAACCGCAGGACGATTCGCTGATCCAGCAGATCGCCAGTGGCGAAGTGGCGCTGCTCAAAGGAGAGAAGTGGCACGGCAACGAAGGCTTCGGTCTGATCCACCGCTCACCGCAGCCGCCACCGGGCGAGCGCCGTTTGATCCTGACCCTCGACTGGTTGAACTAACCGCTCAAGGTTTGAGCCAGGTTCCCTGGCTCTGGGCTTCGCAAAACGGCTTCAAATACGCCGCGTCGGTAGCCACGCCGTAATAGTGAATATCCTGCCGGTAAGGCATATTGTCGACTTGAGCGTTGTTGCACACCCCGAATGCGCCCGTGGGGCATTGGTCGACGTACTGCACCTCGACTTTCTGTCCGGGAAGGTTCGGCTTGCAGAATCCGTCGGCGAACAGTTTTTCCGGGATGTTACGGTTTTGCTGGCAAACCTTCACGTCGAGCCGCTCAGCCGTACTGTGCACCACGCAGGCCTGGGCCAGCGCTTCGCCCGATGTGAGCGCCAGAAGCAACGACCATCCCATCAACCGCATCCTTTACCTCCTCAGAAAACCTCGACCATGTTGCAGAACATTCCGACCCACGTCATTGCCGGCCCGCTGGGTGCCGGCAAGACCAGCCTGATCAAGCACCTGTTGGCGCAGCGGCCCGCGGGTGAGCGCTGGGCGGTGTTGATCAACGAGTTCGGCCAGATCGGTCTGGACGCCGCGCTGTTGACTCAGGACGCCGATGGTATCGCACTGGGGGAAGTGGCCGGGGGCTGTTTGTGTTGCGTCAATGGTGCACCGTTTCAGATCGGCCTCGGGCGGTTGCTGCGCAAGGCGCGACCGGATCGACTGTTCATTGAGCCCTCCGGGCTGGGGCATCCGGCACAGTTGCTCCGGCAATTGAGTGAGGCGCCGTGGCAAGGCGTCCTGGCTGTTCAGCCTTGCGTGTTGGTGTTGGACGCCCAGGCGCTCGCGGCCGGCAAACAGCTACCTGCGGCGCAACAGCAAGCGCTGGACAGTGCCGGGTTGCTGTTGCTGAACAAGGCAGAACACCTCAATGAGGGTGATCGCCAGCGAATCTCCGAGCAGTTGCCGGCGCGTCCTTTGTACTGGACGCAGCAAGCTGTCCTGCCGTTAAGCGAGTTACCGGGGCTGGAGGCTCAGGCGATTGCAGCTGTGGATAACTTTATCGTGCCCAGGGGATTGGCGCAGATGCCGGCCATCTGGACTGACCCTGCGCTGCCGATTTGCTTGAGCCAGGCGCAGGAGGGTGGCTGGAGCGTTGGTTGGCGTTGGCATCCGAGTCAGACATTCGATGCGGTACTGATCGGAAAGTGGCTTGAGCGCCTTGAATGGCGGCGGGCGAAGCTGGTTATCCACAGCGCCGAGGGTTGGGTGTCGGCGAATGCGTTGGATAACTCGTTACTGGATTGGCAGCCCAGCGAATGGCGACAGGATTCGCGTATAGAGCTGATTTTCAGTGAGCAGCAGGTTGTTGAAGTGCTGCAAAGAGATCTGGCCGCCTGCCGGTCGGGTTGAAGATCAAAAGATCGCAGCCTTCGGCAGCTCCTGCAGGGTGTACGCAAACTCAATGTAGGAGCTGCCGAAGGCTGCGATCTTTTGATTTATGGACGCCACTTGGTGTGTTCTTGCCGCCACTGGCTCAGTTCAATTACCTCGGCTCTGGGCTTCGCGACATCGACCACCGGCGGTGTATCGTCGAACGGCATCGGGTAGGGCGCGAGCTCGATCTGTGCGCTATGGGCGCCGAACTGGGTGATGGTGCCGGTGTGGCGGGTTTCGCCGGTCACGGTGAACTCAAAGTCATACACACGGGCCAGGCGCCGACGGCCGTTGGCATCTTTAATGAATGCGATCTTTTTCAAGGCTACGTTGCCGTCCAGCAACTCGATCCGTAGCTTGGCGCAATGCTGCTGAACCCGCTCCAGGGCGCGTTCGCGCAAGCCGTGGTTGTGCCACAGCCACGCGCCACCGGTGGCGAGCAGCATCAGCACGAAGATATTTCCGAGGGTCAGCATCAACAGGGTGCTCCAACAATATAGTGCCAGCTTAACTGCGTCTCTGGTCTGTCGTACAGGCTGCGTTTAGTCGCATACTGCGCGGCTCGAATTTCAATCGGTTTACGGAAAACTCACCGCATGAAACGTACGCCCCATCTGCTCGCCATCCAGTCCCACGTGGTGTTCGGCCACGCTGGCAACAGCGCCGCGGTTTTCCCGATGCAGCGGGTCGGGGTGAACGTCTGGCCGCTCAATACCGTGCAGTTCTCCAACCACACGCAATATGGCCAGTGGGCCGGGGAAGTGTTGTCCCCGCATCAGATTCCGGAACTGGTGGAAGGGATTGCGGCGATTGGCGAATTGGGCAACTGCGACGCCGTGTTGTCCGGCTACCTCGGCAGCGCGGCCCAGGGCCGGGCGATTCTGGTGGGGGTGGAGCGAATCAAATCGATCAATCCCCAAGCCTTATACCTCTGCGATCCGGTGATGGGCCATCCAGAGAAGGGGTGCAGCGTTCCAGCCGAAGTCAGCGATTTTCTGCTGGAAGAGGCGGCGGCGATGGCCGACTTCATGTGCCCGAACCAGCTGGAGCTGAACAGCTTCTCGGGGCGCAAGGCGCAGTCGTTGTTCGATTGCCTGGCCATGGCGCGGGCGCTATTGGCGCGCGGTCCGAAGGCGGTGCTGGTCAAGCATCTCGACTATCCCGGCAAACTGGCGGATGGCTTCGAGATGTTACTGGTGACCGCTGAAGGCAGCTGGCACTTGCGTCGGCCGCTGCTGGCGTTTCCGCGTCAGCCGGTGGGCGTTGGGGATCTGACTTCCGGGCTGTTCCTGGCGCGCGTGCTGCTGGGTGACAGTCTGGTGAGTGCCTTTGAATTCACCGCAGCGGCGGTGCATGAAGTGCTGCTGGAAACCCAGGCTTGCGCCAGCTATGAGCTGGAACTGGTGCGGGCGCAGGACCGGATCGCCCATCCCCGGGTGCGGTTCGAGGCGACTGCGATCAGCCTCTGATCCGCGTTGGCCCCATTCGCGAGCAAGCCCGCTCCCAAAATAAATCTTCAGTGCACACATATTTTGTGTACGACAGAGAACCAGAGTGGGAGCGGGCTTGCTCGCGAAGACGATCTCATGAACACCATCAAACTGACGGAATAGCTCAGGCGTCGCCCTTGATTTCCTGATAGCGCTTTTCCAGTTCCTGACGAATCTGCCGACGCTGCTGGGCCTGCATGTACCGACGCTTGTCTTCGCTGTGCTGCGGTTGCAGCGGCGGGACGGCGGCCGGTTTGCGCTGGTCATCCACCGCGACCATGGTGAAGAAGCAGCTGTTGGTGTGGCGCACCGAGCGCTCGCGGATGTTCTCGGTCACGACCTTGATGCCGACCTCCATCGAGGTATTGCCGGTGTAGTTGACCGAGGCCAGAAAGGTCACCAGTTCGCCGACGTGAATCGGTTCGCGGAAGATCACCTGATCCACCGACAGGGTCACCACGTAGCGGCCGGCATACCGGCTGGCGCAGGCGTAGGCCACTTCATCGAGGTATTTGAGCAAGGTGCCGCCGTGGACATTGCCAGAGAAGTTGGCCATGTCGGGGGTCATCAATACCGTCATCGACAGCTGGGCGTTTCCGGGTTCCATAACGTACTCACGGGTTCAAGGCAGGGTTTCGGGGTTACACCTCTGCGGGTGCCTGGTCGGTGTTTTTCAAACCAACGTTATCGGGACGCCGGGCGGGCCGCCGCCGTCACGCCCGAATCGATCTGTTTCCATATATTGCACCGTCTTCCCGCCGGAAGTCGCGGTGTTACCCTTCAAAAGCCCACCCCAAGGAGCCCCACACCGTGCATGCCATCAGTTTCATTCAGGATCTGGCAGTGATCATGTTGATCGCGGGTGTGGTGACCGTGCTCTTTCATCGTCTCAAACAACCGGTGGTGCTCGGTTATATCGTCGCCGGTTTCATCATCGGCCCGCACACGCCGCCCTTCGGCCTGATCCACGACGAAGAAACCATCAAGACCCTCGCCGAGCTCGGGGTGATTTTCCTGATGTTCTGCCTGGGGCTGGAGTTCAGCCTGCGAAAGCTGTTCAAGGTCGGCGCCACGGCGTTTATCGCGGCCTTTCTGGAAATCGTGCTGATGATCTGGATCGGCTACGAAATCGGCCGCTGGTTCGACTGGAGTACCATGGACTCGCTGTTCCTCGGCGCGATCCTGGCGATTTCCTCGACCACCATCATCGTCAAGGCGCTCAACGACCTGAAGATGAAGAACGAGCGTTTTGCACAGCTGATCTTCGGCGTACTGATCGTCGAAGACATCCTTGGCATCGGCATCATCGCCTTGCTGTCGAGCATCGCGGTCAGCGGCACAGTCAGTTCCGGCGAGGTCTTTTCCACGGTCGGCAAGCTTTCACTGTTCATGATTGTCGCACTGGTCATCGGTATTCTGCTGGTGCCGCGACTACTGGCCTATGTGGCGAAATTCGAAAGCAACGAGATGTTGCTGATCACCGTGCTGGGCCTGTGTTTCGGCTTTTGCCTGCTGGTGGTCAGACTTGAATACAGCATGGTCCTCGGCGCGTTCCTGATCGGCGCGATCATGGCCGAATCGCGGCAACTGCTGAAAATCGAGCAGTTGATCGAGCCGGTTCGCGACCTGTTCAGTGCCATCTTCTTCGTCGCCATCGGCCTGATGCTCGACCCAATGATCCTGCTGCAATACGCCTGGCCGATTGCGGTAATCACTGTGGCCGTGGTGTTGGGCAAGATGCTGTCCTGCGGTCTTGGCGCGTTTATCGCCGGCAATGACGGACGCACCTCACTGCGCGTGGGGATGGGGCTTTCCCAGATTGGCGAATTTTCTTTCATCATCGCGGCGTTGGGCATGACGCTGCAGGTCACCAGCAACTTTCTCTATCCGGTGGCTGTGGCCGTCTCGGTGATCACCACGCTGCTGACGCCGTATCTGATCCGCGCAGCCGATCCGCTGTCGCTCAAGCTTGCCGTGGTGATGCCGCAGCGTCTGGGCCGTGTGCTGGGGATGTATGGCGAATGGCTGCGCAGCATCCAGCCTCAAGGTGAGGGCGCGCTGTTGGCATCGATGATTCGACGGATTCTGTTGCAGGTAGGGGTCAATCTGGCGCTGGTGGTTGCGATCTTTTTATCGGGCGCCTTCTTCGCCGAGCGCATGTCCGTTTACCTGCAGGGCTGGATCAGCGATCCGAGCTGGCAGAAGGCGTTGATCTGGGGTGGGGCGTTGCTGCTGTCATTGCCGTTCCTGATCGCCGCCTATCGCAAACTCAAGGCGCTGTCGATGCTGCTGGCAGAGATGGGGGTGAAGCCCGAGATGGCCGGCCGCCACACTCAGCGAGTGCGTCGGGTGATCGCCGAAGTGATCCCGATCCTCTCGCTATTGGTGATTTTCCTGCTGCTGGCAGCCTTGTCGGCCAGTATTCTGCCGACCAACAAGTTGCTGGTGCTGATCGTCGTAGTCGCGGCCGCCGTGGTGGCACTGCTCTGGCGTTGGTTCATCCGTGTGCATACACGGATGCAGGTGGCCTTGCTGGAAACCCTGGACAATCACAAGGATGCATCAGGCCACTGACGTTGCGCGTCTGTAGCTGCTGCCGAAGGCTGCGTTCGGCTGCGTAGCAGCCGCAAGTCAGGCGCTGAGGTGATTCAGGTTAACCGAGTGTCAGGGTTTACGACTGCTTCGCAGCCGAACGCAGGCTGCGCCAGCTGCTACAAAGTCGGGGTTAGGGCGGATCAGCTTTCCAGCCAGACGTCCCGCGCCCAGTGCCACACCGATTCCCAGGTTTCTTCGGCGATCAGCTCTTCTTCGGCCAACCACAGCACCACGGTGCCATCTTCTTCGACCAGGTAGTAATTGTCACCGTCCTGGCAGATCGGAATCATGCTGCGATCGACGCCAGCATCCCAGGCGTTGGCGGCAACGTCCGGCAGGTAGGTGTGGGATTGCGGGTCGGTGACGGTCACCGGCTCCAGGCTGCCGTAGACCACGTCGCTGACGGTCAGCAGGAACTCTCTGAAGACAAACGGGATGTCGATGAACAGTTGCTCTTCGATTTCCACAATCTGATCTTCGTCTGGCAACTCCAAGGGGACCGGTACCGGTTCGTTGGCTTCACGCAGTTGTTCGATGATTTCTTCCACGTCCGGGATCCTCTTGCTTGATGGCGCGGTTTAGTTGGGGCGGTTTATACAGTAGCTCGCTATAGATGCAACCGCGAAATAGAAAACCCCGGCCGAGGCCGGGGTTTTATTACAACAGTTGAAACGCGGGAAGTGATCAGCCGTTCTGGCGGATACCGGCCACCAGCCAAGGCTGGTTTTCGCCCTGTGGACGTTCCATGTTCCAGCTTTCGCTGAACACTTCGCCCTGGTCGAAACGCGAGGTTTTCGACACGCCGCTGAAGGTCAGGGTGGCGATGGTCTTGTCCGCACGGTCATCAACGCCGTCCAGTTGTACCTGAAGGTTATCGATGTAAGTCGACTGGAAACCGTCGCCCAGATCGGCACGTTCACGCTTGAGGAACTCCAGCAGTTGCGGGGTCACGAACTCGGCGATCTTGTCCATTTCGTTGGCGTCCCAGTGCTGCTGCAGGGACTGGAAGTGGTTGCGGGCGGCTTCGACGAAGCGCTCTTCGTTGAACCAGGCTGGCGCATTGATCGCAGGGCGCGCGGCAGCAGGTGCAGCCGAACCGCCGAAGATCGACCCCATGGCTGGTTTCTGCTCGAACACTTCACGTTGCATCGGCGCGCCGGCCGGAGCCAGGTGCTCCTGCTGCTTGCGACGACGAGCGGCGATAAAGCGGAAGACCAGGAAGGCGATGACCGCCATGATCAGGATGTCGAAGATCTGCATGCCCTGGAAGCCGCCGCCCATGAACATGGAGGCCAGCAGGCCACCGGCTGCGATACCGGCCAGAGGGCCGAGCCAGCGCGAAGCACCGCCGGCTTTGGCGGCAGCGCCAGCAGCACCGGCAGTGGCGGCTGCACCGCCCACGCCAGGAGAAGAAGGGGCCATTTGGCTGGTCTGGTGAGTCGGCGCAGCGCCGGAGCTCTTGCCGCCACCAAAGCGCTTGGCGTTGGCGTCCAGGCTCATCGTCAGGCCGATGCACAACGCCATGGCGATGCTAAGAAAACGTTTCATAAAGGGAATTCCCATTTGTGGATGGCACGCGCGCCATGTTGCACAGCTGAAGTGTTACTGGCTAGCGGCAGAGTGTTTCGGGCTTTTGCCTGACAGGTTGTGTTCAGGTTCAGTCAGCGCAATGAGGCCTGTTAACTTTGGTCTGTAGGACGAGTGGATGAGTTCTGTAGGAAAAGCGACCAGCGCCACTACGCGATCAAACCGTGGGAGCGAGCCTGCTCGCGATAGTCGCACCGCGGAACAACAGAAACACCGCGTCATCGTTCATCGCGAGCAGGCTCGCTCCCACAGAAATGCGCCCTGACGGTCGCCTTTAAACGGCTTCCAGCTTGGCGTAACCCAGCATCAACCACTTGCTGCCTTCGCTGAAGTTCACCTGCACCCGCGCCTGAGCGCCGGCGCCTTCGAAATTCAGGATCACACCGTCGCCGAACACCGAGTGCCGCACCGTCTGGCCGAGGCTGAACCCGGTGTCCGGGATCTCGCTGCCGCCGAACAGGCTGCTGGAGCTCTGCTGCTGGCCGCCACCGAACGGACGACTGACGCTGTTGGACAGCCGCACTTCCTGGATCAGGCCTTTCGGCACTTCACGTACGAAACGCGACACCTTGTTGTAGGTCTCGCTGCCATACAGGCGTCTGGTTTCAGCATAAGTCAGCACCAGATTCTGCATCGCCCGGGTGATACCGACGTAGGCCAGGCGGCGTTCCTCTTCAAGACGGCCGGGTTCTTCCAGGCTCATCTTGTGCGGAAACAGGCCTTCTTCCATGCCCACCAGGAACACGTAAGGGAATTCCAGGCCCTTGGCGCTGTGCAGGGTCATCAACTGGATGCTGTCTTCGTGCTCGTCGGCCTGGGTATCTCCGGCCTCCAGGGAGGCGTGACCGAGGAACGCCGCCAATGGCGACTGCTCTTCGTCCTCTTCCGGGTTTTCGAAGTTGCGCGCGGCGCTGACCAGCTCCTCAAGGTTTTCTACACGGGCCTGGCCTTTCTCGCCTTTTTCCGCCTGGTGGTAGGCGATCAGTCCCGACTGCTCGATGACGGTCTGGGTCATCAGGTGCAGCGGCATTTCCAGGCACTTGGCGGCAAGGTTCTCGATCAGCTCCATAAACGCCCCAAGAGCGCCGGCAGCGCGGCCAGTCAGGCCTTTATTGGCCACCAGCTGACGCATGGCTTCCCACATCGACACCTCGCTGTGGCGCGCATGATCGCGGATGGCTTCGACGGTTTTCTCGCCGATGCCACGGGCCGGAACGTTGATCACCCGCTCCAGGGCCGCATCGTTGCCACGGCCTTCCAGCAATCGCAGGTACGCCATGGCGTTCTTGATTTCTGCCCGTTCGAAGAAGCGCTGACCGCCATAGATGCGGTACGGAATGCGCTCGCGCAGCAAGGCTTCTTCCAAAACGCGTGATTGGGCGTTGGAGCGGTACAAAATCGCGATATCGCTGCGGGCCAAGCCGGTTTTCAGCGCGCTTTCAATGGTTTCAACCACGTAGCGTGCTTCATCGTGTTCGTTGAACGCGGCGTATAGATTGATTGCTTCGCCTTCGCCGCCATCGGTCCACAACTCTTTGCCCATGCGCCCGGTGTTGTTGGCGATCAGGGCGTTGGCGGCCTTGAGAATCCCGGCGGTGGAGCGGTAGTTCTGCTCCAGACGAATGATCTGGGCATCCGGGAAGTCGTCGGAATACTGATAAATGTTCTCGATTTTCGCGCCGCGCCAGCCGTAGATCGACTGATCGTCGTCACCGACCACCATCAGGCTGTCGCCGCCCTTGGCCAGCAGACGCAACCAGGCGTACTGCACGGCGTTGGTGTCCTGGAACTCGTCCACCAGAATGTGCCGGAAGCGCTTCTGATAATGGGCGAGCAGGCCCGGGTGGTCGCGCCACAGATCGAGGGCGCGTAGCAGCAGTTCGGAGAAGTCGATGACGCCGGCGCGCAGGCACGCGGCCTCGTAGGCTTCATAAATGCTGCGCATGGTCGCCAGGAACAGATCGCCGCTGGCTTGAATATGTTGCGGACGCAGACCTTCGTCTTTCTGCCCGTTGATGAACCACTGGGCCTGACGGGCCGGCCAGCGTTGCTCGTCCAGGCCCAGTTCGCGGATCACCCGCTTGACCAGCCGTTGCTGGTCGTCGCTGTCGAGAATCTGGAAGGTCTGGCTCAGCCCGGCTTCCTGCCAGTGCGCCCGCAGCAAGCGGTGCGCTAGGCCGTGGAAGGTGCCGACCCACATGCCGGCCGGGTTGATACCCATCAGCTGCTCGATGCGATGACGCATCTCGGCAGCGGCCTTGTTGGTGAAGGTCACCGACAGAATGGAGTGGGGCGAGGCGTTCTCGACCTGGATTAACCAGGCGATACGGTGCACCAGCACTCGGGTTTTACCGGAGCCAGCACCGGCCAGGACCAACTGACGACCCACGGAGGCAGCTACGGCCTGGCGTTGGGCATCGTTGAGGGAGTTCAGCAGAAGGGAGAGATCATCGCGCATCGGGGCATTCTAGGGTGCGCCGTCACACCGGGCAAACCGAGCTTTGCATTAGCCGATGAAAGAAGCACCGATGACGACCGGTCGGTCACTGGCTGCAGGCGTGGGCGGCCGATATTTTTGTCTATATTTATGACCTGGACCAGTTTGGTCCGGGCATTTGCTTGTGTATGCTCCGTTCACAACTCGAGCTCACATGCTCACTATAAGAACAAGAACATTGCCTATGACCCTCAGCTCCGACCTGTCGGGCCCCTCTGTGGAGCCCCGGGTTATCCGCAAACAATACGCCATGGAGATGGCGGTCGAACGCACGCGTCTGCTGTACCAGGGCTCGCTATTGCCGACGCTGTTCATGCTGATCAACGGTCTGGTGTGTGCCGGGTTGCTCTGGAGCCCGCAGCGTTACTTCGTGGTCAGCGTCTGGCTGATCTGGTTGTTGTCGCTGGTGGCATTGCGAGTGATTCAGGTCGCGGCCTTCGATTCGGCGATTCCCAACCGTCAGGCCCATCCGATCTGGCGTCGTATGTTCCTGCTCGGTTCGGCCATGACCGGCCTGACCCTGGCCGGTGCCGGCATCGCGTTGGTGCCCGTTGATAATTTCATGCAGCAGGCCTGGGTGTTCGGCCTGATCGGCGCCGCAGCCCTCTCGGCCAGTGTCGCTTATGCCGTCAGCCTGCCGGCTTTTCTGTCCTTTACCTTGCCCTGTCTGTTGCCGGCCATCGGCTATCTGTTCTGGGGCGGCGATGAACAGGAGCAGGGCTGGGGCTGGTTCGGGCTGATTTTGCTGGGCTCATTGAGCGTGGTCGCCTGGCAGGTCAATCGCCTGATCGATCAGGGGTTGCTGCGACGCTTTCAAAATCAGGCACTGATCGAGCACTTGCAGCAGGCCCAAAGTCGCAGCGACCAGCTCAACCACGAGCTGGCCAAGGAAATCGACCAGCGCCGCCGTGCCGAAGACGAATTGCGCGAAACCCAGGTCGACCTCGAAAACCGAGTCGCCCAACGCAGCCTGGAGCTGGACGCGGCCAACCAGGCCTTGAGCAAGAGCGAGGCACGGCTGGCGCTAGCGTTGAAGGCGAGCGAACTCGGGTTGTGGGACTGGAACCTGCAGACTGACGAAGTCCATCACACCCAGCTCCAGGAGTTGTTCGGGCTGGAACCGGAATACGTGACGGCGATGCTCCGCCACCTCAAACCGAGGCTGCACCCCGACGACTTGCCATCGCTGAGGCGGGCGCTGGTCGAGCATTTGAAGGGCCGCACCGAGGATTATCAGATCGAGTACCGGGTGCGACATGGCGATGGCCATTGGGTCTGGATCGAGGACCGGGGTCGAGCGGTCGAGCGAAGCGAAAACGGCCGAGTGATCCGCATGGTCGGCACCCGCCGCGATATCAGCGCCAGCAAGGGCCTGGAAGAACAGCGCCAACTGGCGGCGACGGTGTTCGAGGCCGCCAGCGAAGGCATTGTGATTTTGGACCCGAATTACGCGTTGATTGCCGTCAATCAGGCCTTCAGTCGGGTGACGGGTTACGACATCGAAGACATGCTCGGGCGCAACGTGGTCGAGTTGCCGTGCAGTCGCGACGCTCGGAGGCATTACGCGGCAATTCGTCAGGCGCTGGAACAGCAGGGCAGCTGGCAGGGCGAGCTGGTCGAAACCCGCAAGAATGGCGAATTGTATCCGCAATGGCTGCAACTGAATGCCGTGCGCGATACGCGGGGAAATGTGAGTCATATCGTCGGTTTCTTCGCCGATCTGTCCGCTCGGCGTGAGTCAGAAGAACGTATGCGCTACCTCGCCCATTACGATGAACTCACGGGGCTGGCCAACCGTTCGTTATTCCGCGAACGGCTGCACGAGGCTCATCAACGGGGGCGCCAGGGCGGTCGTCGCAGTCTGGCGTTACTGCACATCAATCTGGACCGTTTCAAGCTGCTCAACGATAGCCTCGGCCATGAAATTGCCGATGAGTTGTTACAGAAAATGGCCCGACGGTTGGTCAATGCGCTGCCAGAAGCAGACACCATTGCCCGATTGTCCGGCGATGAATTTGCAGTGCTGTTCGATGCCTACGGCAGCCTGTCGAGCCTGGCACGGGTGGCGACCCGCTTGTCGACCAAGCTGCGATTGCCAATCACCGTCGAGGGTCATGAATTGGTGGTGAGCGTGTCGATGGGCATCAGCCTGTTGCCGGACACCGCACGGGAGATTTCCGCGCTGGTCAGTCAGTCGAACATGGCCATGCAGCATGCCAAACACTTGGGCGGCAATAATTTCCAGTTCTATACCGATAGCTTGCAAGCCAGCACGCTCGAGCGTTTGCAGCTCGAGAACCAGCTGCGCAAAGCCATCGAAGAAAAGCAGCTTAAGGTGTTTTATCAACCCAAACTCTGCCTCGCCACCGGCCGGCTGAATGCCGCCGAGGCGTTGGTACGCTGGAATCACCCGACCCTGGGCCAGGTGCCACCGGGGGATTTCATCGGTCTGGCCGAGGAAACCGGGCTGATCGGCGCCATCGGTGAGTTCGTTTTGCGTCAAGCCTGTTGGCAAGCGTGCGAGTGGCAGCGTCAGGGGCTGGAGCCGATTCGGGTGTCGGTCAACCTGTCGGTGCATCAGCTGCGTCAGGGAAAACTGGTCAGTCTGGTGCGCCAGGTGCTGGAGGAAACAGGTCTGGCGCCGCACTACCTCGAGCTGGAACTCACTGAAAGCCAGTTGCTGGATAGTGTCGAGCACATCATTGCGACCTTCCAGCAGTTGCGTGACCTAGGGGTAAAACTGGCGATCGACGACTTTGGTACCGGTTATTCGTCTCTGAGCTACCTCAAACGCATTCCCGTGGACTACGTGAAGATCGATCAGGCGTTTATCCGTGGTCTGGGGGAGAGCAGTGAAGACGCGGCGATCACCCGCGCAATCATCGCCATGGCGCATGGCTTGTCGTTGAAAGTGGTGGCCGAAGGCGTCGAACGTCAGGAGCAACTGGAGTTTCTGCGCGCCGAAGGTTGCGATGAGGTGCAGGGCTATCTGATCAGTCGGCCGGTTGATGCAGACGGCTTAGGCTGGTTATTACGTGAGCAAGATGCTGAATGAGAGCTTTGCTGAGTCAGCAGATAGAGTGCTGACTCAGCAGGAGAGGATTTGCTAAGCAAATCGTCTAATCCACCATGAAATGTATGATTCAAGCTGGTTGTTTGACCATGATATGTACTTCAGTCCTTGGTAATTAGGTGAGTGCTGGATGCTTATTGCGTTCGTTCTATTTTCCGGATATAGCTCGAATACGGATTCTGGCTTTTTAGGTGTGTAAACTATTGAAGATAAACGGCCGTTAATGAATCGAAACTGAGCGATCCCACCGCTAGGATCTCCACTGATTTTATAGTTATTTATTTCAAATATTTGATAGTCAAATCTTGCTTTAAATGGGCCTCTGCTTTGCTTGGAGTTCTCTAAGAGAACGGGAGTGTAACCTTCAATCTCAAGGTTGCTCACTATCTGTTGAGTGAGGCTGCAACTGTGAATATTGTTTACTAGCAATGGCGATTCTTTTTGGCAAATTTGGTCCACGTCTGCGGGATAGTAATATTTTGCTGCTATGACAGCGAAGAAACAGACCAAAAATAAGATTGTTGAGGTGGTTGTTAGTTTTGAATTTATATGTTTAATAATATGCGCCATGCGACGTTGCCTCCATAATCAGGGCATTGTTCTCAAGAAGAGTCATACAGCTTTTTGGGCAGTCATCAGGACTTTTGCTATCTTTGGCTGCACATAATCCAGCTTGGTTGTTCCAGTCATCCATAGCCCTTTCGTATTTGTTTTGTCCGAAATTCGATACTTCATGTGCCCACCCGGCAAGTCTGCTTGTTGATTCTCCCCAGTTTGATGCTGCAATCATGCACGATGCGACACAGTGTCTGTAAGCGTCCTGAGGTCCGTTATATTCTCCCGGTAGCTCGCTTCTTTTCGCGATGTTCTCGGCTTTTGAAGACCATTCAAACACAGATTCCAATCCAAACGGATCAACAAATTTCAACGGATTACCGTTCACATACCCATATGTATTCATTCCGCCCTTTAGCCCAGTTGGGTCGCTCTCCAAATAGCGTCCTATCTCCGGGTCATAATTTCTGAAGTAATTGTAGTGCAACCCAGTTTCAGCATCGTAGTACTGACCGGGGAAACGGAGGTTTAGAGTCAAATAACCACTGGTTTTCTCCAAACCAAAAGCGTCAGATTTCCATTCCCATACAATTTCCTGAACGGCGTTCGTTACGATGCGGGGTGTGTTGAGGTGGTCGCTATGAATGTAGAATGGATTGCTATTAGTCAATGCACCTGCCGAATCATAATTAATACTCACACCGCCCAATGGCAGGCCATCAAGCCAGAAATAGTATTGACTTTCGAGCTTCTTGCCTTCGCTATTGAACATCGTTTCGCCTAGCAGTTGACCATCAGGTCCATAGAGAAATTTTGTAACGCCTTGTGGGGTAATTTTCTGGGTGCGTTGACCTAGAGCGTTGTAGCGAAACTGAGCCCGGATCATCCCATCAATCTTCACGCTGCTCAGGCGATTCTGTTGGTCGTATGAGAATTGGCGATTGACGCGGTCTTTGATTAGATTGCCTGCCGCATCGGTGCTCACCAAATGGTCGTCAATCTGGATCAAGCGATTGTTACTGGCGCCATACTGGTAGGTCGTGACTGCACTGTCTTGCACCTTGCCGTCGACCTGAGGAGTGAGAGTTTTGTTGGTGCGGTTACCCACCGCGTCATAAGTGAAGGTTTGGTGTCGGGTGGCATTTGCTTCTTCTGTCAGGCGATCGAGCGGGTCATAGCTGTAATTCAATTCACCGACCGAGTTGCTTTGTACTTTGGTGATGTTTCCGATGGCATCGTAGGCATAGGTATTACTCCAGCCAGCGACGGTTTGTGCAGTTAGCCGATAGTCCAGATCGTAGGTACGTTGAAGCGTAGTCCCATTGTTCCAGGCCAGGCTTTTGAGTGGACCGAAAGGTAGATAGGCAATGTCGCGGACGAAAGTAGTCGGTTCACCTGCGTCACGCCGGATTTGCACTTGGCTGACCTGCCCAGCGGAGTTGCGGAGGTAGTGAATGCTGAACCCGGTCGGGTAGTCGATCCGACTGAGTCGATTTGCTCCATCGTATCCAAAACCCAGTTTTTCCAGCTGGGTTGCTCCATCCGTTCTCGGTGTATGCAGTTGGTCTGTGCGGTTGCCTTGCGCGTCGTAGGTGTAACTCAGGACGCCATTTATGTCTTCCACTGCTGTCAGTCGGCCGATACCTTTGTTGCCCTTGGTAATCGAGTCGTAGTAGAAACGAACATCAAGCGTTGGGTTTGCCGGATAGCGACGACTAATCAATCGATTGAGAGCATCGTACGCAAAGGAGGTGACTACCCCTCGAGCATCCGTTTTTTCTGTGATGTTGCCGGCTGCGTCGTATTTGTATTTGCTGGTGCCGCTATCGGGACTGTCTAGCTGAGTCAGGTTACCCAAGCCATCGAAGTGGTATTGGGTACTCACTCCGCGTGCGTCGCGGACGTGGGTGAGGTTGTCCTGAGCGTCGTACTCAAACTGAGAGGTGCCGTTTAATGGATCGGTGCTCTTTATCAAACGATTGAGCGGGTCGTAGGCGCTGCTATAGCTAGAGTCGCGAGGGGTGACGGTAGTTATGGGATTGCCATTAAGGTCGTATTGCAGATGACTCGCTTGGCCACTAGCTCCTACCGAATCAAGTAACCGCCCCAGTTCGTCATACACCCATCGATGCTGTTTCGTTAGCTCTCCCGCATTATCCTTCAAGCGTACTACTGTTTGGTTACCCATTGGATCGAGTTCAAGTTCCGCTTGCTCCGTTAGGTTGTTCGTAATTCGAACTAATCGTCTTGCGTCGTCCCAAGTGTAAGCAAGCCAGCTACCATCGCCTTGGGTCAGTCTGGTTATGTCCCCGGTAGCGTTGTAATCGAATTGTGTTGTGCTGTCTCCTACGCTGACAGACGATAACCATCCTTGAGGCATATAAGTCAGTGAGGTTACAACGCCATTGGGATCAACAATCGTCTGAGGATTCCCTATGTAATCGTAGTTTGACATCTCGATGGTATGCCCAAGTGCGTTAATAATACGCATCAGGTTGCTATTTGAATCATATTCGTAGCGGGTGATATCGCTTACATCGGTTCTTGGCCCATCCGAAGATTCGAGAAAACCAGTGGCATTGTAAGTGAATGACCATCCGCGCTCTGGGGCTTGCCAGAGTGGGACGGTAATGAGAGTGCCGCCGATTGCAAACGCCAGAAGGCCTACTCTTAATAACAGTGTATTCATGCTCAGATCCTTCTGAATCAATGTGTTTTAATTGTCTGGCTGAGTTTTCGTCCTTCAGCGTCATAGGTGTATTGAATTGACCGGTTTGGTTGTGTGATACGCAAGGGAAGTGGCAGTGTGGTGTGCCACTCTGTAGTAATGGTTCTTGATTCAGCCGTTCCACTTGCGTCAATGCGTGAAGTTTCTAGGCCACGATCATTATGGGTGTAAAGCGTGGTAATTCCTTTGTTATCAGTTTGCGAGGCCAGAAAACCGCGCTCGTCGTAAGTAAGTGTCGAATTACTTTTTGGACAATTAGCGGTCGGCTCGCCGATAATCGAAGTGATGTGTTTGATGCCTTGAAAGTAGCCAAACTTATAGGTTGTGCTTTTGCCCAACGCATTGGATACAGTGGTTGTATCGTCAGAATGGTATTGGATAGTCGTTTTCTCAGCACCTTGTGCGTGCTCGCTTGAGATGGCGCGGCCATGAGGGTCATATTTCCAGGTGGCGTAGCGTATTCCTCGCTCATCGATAATTCCTGTCAGAAGTCTGCTGTCATTATTGTCCTCATATAGATATTTTTTGGTTTGAGAGCTTCCTTGGAATACGCTAGTCATTGAGATTAATTGTTTGTATTTGTTGTAGTAGTAAATGATCTCTGTGTTTTTCGTTATAACCTTTAGTGGTTGTTTTTTTATGTCCTCGGTAAGTTCCAGGATATTTCCATTTCTATCGGTAATTTTGATGTGGTTGTCGGTGTAGATGATTGAGTACTTTATGTCGCGATTTTCGAACTCAAGCAATCTTCCCGTTGAGTCAAATTTAGCCGTGCTGTTATCGCCTGATAAGAAAATCCAAATACTTGAGTTTTTCGATATTGTCCCTGTTGCAGGATATCTAGCTACATAAGTAGCTTCTTTTTTGTCAAAAAAAGATCTTTCGCCGTTTGCATGGGCTAATGTTATTTTGTTGTCATCAATAAATATTCTGTCGGAATAGGAATGGGTCCAAAGTCCACTGGCGCTGTTATAGTGTTTTATAAAATTTAATTTGTTTTTGGCTGCTGTTGTCGAAGGGGGGAGGTCTTGTTCTGATTGGATTTTATACCCGGTCGTAAAGTTGATCGGATTTCCAACTGTTTGTGAGACGCAGATGTTTTTGTCAGTGCCTTGTGTTTCGCATTGTCCATTCAGAGGATTGAATATTTTATTTTGTGCGCATGAGTTTCCGTATCTATGAATGGAAAGTGGGATTATGTCTTCATCTGGATCAGGGCCATAAAGAAAATTACATGTCCATTGGTTTTCAAGGGAGGTTGGTGTCGCAGTGTTATACTCATACTCTCCATATTCAGTATCTTTATGAAGCGACCGGCATGCCAGTTCTGGGGAGGAATGCTTCTTCTGAGGTTCTGCCCAATCATAGGCCTCGGGTTGAATATGCCAATAGTATTCCTCTGCTAAAGTTTCGAGAGATAAAGTAAAGAGGAGCAGCGACGTATATGATGCTAGAAACTTTGATGGCATTGAAAATCCTTATGGAGTGTTTGTTATGTTTAATCTCTTGGATTCTCGTGCCTAAAGTGGCGTTAAATACGGTACATATATATTGCATTTGTAAAATTGTGCGTCGCGTGCCTGGCCAGCATTGGGCTCGGGGGCTCGGGAGAGAGGGAGAGAGGGAGGGGGAGAGGTGCGGGCTTGTCAGCAGCTTCCACGACACGGGTTCGCGCAGACCTCGGCCGTAGGGCTACATGCAGCGCGCGTGTCTGAATTGGCGGGATCTTGTTACGCATTGAGCAGGCAAAAAGCCAATTCATGTAGTATAACTACAAGCGTGCTACATCCCCGGCACCTGCCAATAACAAAGAGTCCGCCCCTTTGAATCTGCTGCAACACATCGCCCAGTCACGCCACCTGTTACGCAAGTCGGAGCTCAAGGTCGCCGACCACGTGCTGCTTGACCCTGCGGCGGTGATGCACAGTTCCATGGCCGACCTGGCCCACAGTGTGGGCATCAGCGAGCCGACCATCGTGCGGTTTTGCCGCGCCATCGGTTGCTCCGGGTTTCAGGATTTGAAACTGAAACTGGCGCAGAGCCTGGCGGCCGGCGCGAGTTTCGGGCAGTTCGCGATCCATGAAGACGATTCGGTTGCCGATTACAGCCTGAAAATCTTCGACACCACCCTGCATACGCTGATGGAGGTTCGCGAGAAACTCGATCCGGTGGCGTTGCAGAAAGCCGTGACGGCGATGTCCCAGGCCCAGCGTGTCGAGTTCTACGGCTTCGGTGCCTCCGGTGCGGTAGCGGCGGATGCCCAGCACAAGTTCTTCCGTTTGCTGCTGACCGCCGCGGCGTATTCCGACCCGCACATGCAGGCGATGTCGGCGGTCACCCTGAAGCCAACCGACGTGGCGATCTGTATTTCTCAGTCGGGGCGTTCCAAAGATCTGTTGATCACGGCCAACCTGGTGCGCGAAAGCGGTGCCTCGCTGATCACCCTGTGCCCGAGCCAGACACCGTTGGCCGAGTTGTCGACCGTCAACCTGGCGATCGATGTGCACGAAGACACCGAAATCTACACGCCGCTGACGTCGCGTATCGCCCATCTGGTGGTGATCGATGTGCTGGCGATGGGCGTCGCCATGGCCCGCGGTCCGAGCCTGGTCAATCACCTGAAAAGCGTCAAGCGCAGCCTTCGCAGCTTGCGACTGTCGCCCAAGTCAGTAAAAGCCCTCGACGATTGATTCGTCGTTTGGCGTGAAATAGTCGGAAGGTCGTTCCGACCTTTTCGCGGGCAAGCCCGCTCCCACAAGGATCGGCTGTGTTGCACAGAATGAGCGAACACCTCCGGCCCCTGTGGGAGAGGGCTTACCCGGAAGGCGCCCTCAAAAACACCCCTGTCATCTGCCAATGTTCACACCTCTGTAACCCTCCCGCCGCCAAACCGTCATCCCTCGCGCCTATCTTGAAACTCCCGTACTCGCCTTGGGAGACTCGAAATGGCCCAGCCCTACGAAGAACGCAACAGCGCTGTCAAAACCCGTCGTCAGCAAGAAGACCAGCGCCGCATGGAATTTCGTCGCGCGATCGAAGATCGCTGCGAACGCCGCCAGCTTCTGGCCGAAATCGGCGAATTTCCTGACGGTCTGGAACTCAATTACTGGCAGGCAGCTCCCGCAACTTCCCGTCGAAACGCTCAACCAGGGCGCTGATTTGCATACGCTCGCTGCGGATAAACGCAAGGAATGCGTGCGCCACGGGTGACAGCCGTTTGGCTTTGGCTTGCACCAGGCACCAGCTACGGAACAGCGGCAGTTCTTCTACCGGCAACTCGATCAGTCCGCCCGTTGCCAACTCAAGGTTCAGGGCATGGCGCGTCAACAGCGCCAAGCCCAGACCCGCGAGCACACATTCACGCTGGGCTTCGGCCGATGAGACCTCCTGGGTCTGGTTGAAGTGCACGCGCTTTTCTTTGAAATACTCTTCGCAGGCCAGTCGCGTACCGGAGCCGGATTCGCGTAATAGCAGCGTGTAGGGCTCCAGATCCTGCAAGCGCAGTGGGCCCATGTGGCACAGCGGATGATCCGGCGGTGCTACGGCGACAATCGGGTTGTTGAGAAATGGCAAGAACTCCAGCCCCATGTCCTGCGGCACCATGGACATGATCACCAGGTCGTCGCGGTTGTCGGAGAGGCGCCGGATCACTTGCCCACGGTTGACCACCGTCAGTTGCAGATTCACCTCCGGGTGCTGGCGCTTGAAGGCCGCAAACAGGTGCGGTACGAAATACTTGGCGCTGGATTCCACCGCCAGTTTCAGTTGGCCCTGCAATGAGCCTTGCATGTCCGACAGCTGCATATCGAGGTTTTCCAGGCGCCCGAAAATGTCCCGGCTGGCGCGCTGGAGTGCTTCGGCCGCCTCGGTCATGTAGAGTTTTTTGCCGACGTAATCGAACAAGGGTTGGCCGATCAGCTCTTCGAGCTGACGAATCTGTAGGCTCACGGCAGGTTGTGTGAGAGACATTTCATCAGCTGCGCGGCTGTAGGACCTTAGGTCGCACACCTCATTGAAGATTTGCAATTGACGCAATGTCATACGCATCAATGACTTACGCATTTTCTATAAATCCTGAGCGAAGGCTGATGCCTCAACTATAAGTCTTTGCTTATGCATGACCCAATAATTATTCATTTTTGTTAATCCCTTGCGAAGGCTAGTGTGGAGCTGCGACTGAATTGAAACATTTGGTCACGCGTCGACCTGGTTTGACAGGTCGTGGGTACCACCGGCTCAAGGGAACCTCCAAGTGATAAAAAAAATCCTGATCGCCAACCGTGGTGAGATTGCCGTACGAATCGTGCGCGCTTGCGCCGAGATGGGCATCCGCTCGGTCGCGATCTATTCCGACGCCGACCGTCATGCCTTGCATGTGAAGCGTGCGGACGAGGCCCACAGCATCGGTGCCGAGCCACTGGCCGGTTACCTGAACCCGCGCAAGCTGGTGAACCTGGCCGTGGAAACCGGTTGCGATGCGTTGCACCCCGGCTACGGCTTCCTTTCGGAAAATGCCGAGCTGGCGGACATCTGTGCTGAACGCGGGATCAAATTCATTGGTCCATCGGCTGAAGTGATTCGCCGCATGGGCGACAAGACCGAAGCGCGCCGCAGCATGATCAAGGCTGGCGTACCGGTCACCCCAGGTACCGAAGGCAACGTGTCGGGCATCGAAGAAGCCCTGAGCGAAGGCGACCGCATCGGTTACCCGGTGATGCTCAAGGCCACGTCCGGTGGCGGCGGCCGCGGTATTCGTCGTTGCAACAGCCGCGAAGAACTCGAACAAGCCTTTCCGCGAGTGATTTCCGAAGCCACCAAGGCGTTCGGTTCGGCGGAAGTGTTCCTGGAAAAATGCATCGTCAATCCGAAACACATCGAAGCGCAGATCCTCGGTGACAGCTTCGGTAACGTCGTGCACCTGTTCGAGCGTGACTGCTCGATCCAGCGTCGCAACCAGAAGCTGATCGAGATTGCTCCGAGCCCGCAACTGACCCCGGAGCAGCGTGCCTACATCGGCGACCTGTCGGTGCGTGCGGCCAAGGCCGTGGGTTACGAGAACGCCGGCACCGTGGAGTTCCTGCTCGCCGAGGGCGAGGTGTACTTCATGGAGATGAACACCCGGGTGCAGGTGGAACACACCATCACCGAAGAAATCACCGGCATCGACATCGTGCGCGAGCAGATCCGCATCGCCTCCGGCCTGCCGCTCTCGGTGAAACAGGAAGACATCCAGCACCGCGGTTTCGCGTTGCAATTCCGGATCAACGCCGAAGACCCGAAAAACAACTTCCTGCCGAGCTTCGGCAAGATCACCCGTTACTACGCACCCGGTGGTCCTGGTGTGCGCACCGATACGGCGATCTATACCGGTTACACCATTCCACCGTTCTACGATTCCATGTGCCTGAAACTGGTGGTCTGGGCGCTGACCTGGGAAGAGGCGATGGACCGTGGCTTGCGAGCTCTGGACGACATGCGTCTGCAAGGGGTCAAGACCACCGCCGCGTACTACCAGGAAATCCTGCGTAATCCGGAATTTCGTAGCGGCCAGTTCAACACCAGCTTCGTTGAAAGCCACCCTGAACTGACCAACTACTCGATCAAGCGCAAACCCGAAGAGCTGGCCCTGGCCATCGCCGCCGCCATCGCCGCCCACGCAGGCCTGTGAGGAAAAGAACAATGAGCAAGCAAATCCACGTTACCGACACAATCCTGCGCGACGCCCACCAATCGCTGCTCGCCACCCGCATGCGCACCGAAGACATGCTGCCGATCTGCGACAAGCTCGACAAAGTCGGCTACTGGTCGCTGGAATGCTGGGGCGGCGCGACCTTCGACGCCTGCGTACGCTTCCTGAAAGAAGACCCGTGGGAGCGTCTGCGCCAACTGCGCGCGGCTTTGCCTAACACGCGTCTGCAAATGCTCCTGCGTGGCCAGAACCTGCTGGGCTACCGCCACTACAGCGACGACGTGGTCAAAGCCTTCGTCGCCAAGGCTGCGGTCAACGGCATCGACGTGTTCCGCATTTTCGATGCGATGAACGACGTGCGTAACCTGCGGGTGGCCATCGAAGCGGTGAAAGCTGCCGGTAAACACGCCCAAGGCACCATCGCTTACACCACCAGCCCGGTACACACCATCGAGGCTTTCGTGGCGCAAGCCAAGCAAATGGAAGCCATGGGTTGCGACTCGGTGGCGATCAAGGACATGGCTGGCCTGCTGACCCCATACGCCACTGGCGAGCTGGTCAAGGCGCTGAAAGCCGAGCAATCGCTGCCGGTGTTCATCCATTCCCATGACACCGCTGGCCTGGCTGCAATGTGCCAACTCAAGGCCATCGAAAACGGCGCCGACCATATCGACACCGCGATCTCCAGCTTCGCCTGGGGCACCAGCCACCCGGGCACCGAATCGATGGTCGCCGCCCTTAAAGGCAGCGAGTTCGACACGGGTTTGAACCTGGAGCTGCTGCAAGAGATCGGCCTGTACTTCTACGCCGTGCGCAAGAAGTACCACCAGTTCGAAAGCGAATTCACTGCCGTCGACACTCGCGTTCAAGTCAACCAGGTTCCGGGCGGGATGATTTCCAACCTGGCCAACCAGTTGAAAGAGCAGGGCGCCCTGAACCGCATGAGCGAAGTGCTGGCGGAGATCCCTCGCGTTCGTGAAGACCTCGGCTTCCCGCCGCTGGTGACCCCGACCTCGCAAATCGTCGGCACCCAGGCGTTCTTCAATGTGCTGGCTGGCGAGCGCTACAAGACCATCACCAACGAGGTGAAGCTCTACCTGCAAGGCGGCTACGGCAAGGCGCCGGGTACGGTGAATGAAAAGCTGCGTCGCCAAGCCATTGGCAGCGAAGAGGTGATCGACGTCCGTCCAGCCGATCTGCTCAAACCGGAAATGACCAAGCTGCGTGCCGAAATCGGCGCCGTGGCCAAGTCTGAAGAAGACGTGCTGACCTACGCCATGTTCCCGGACATCGGCCGCAAGTTCCTCGAAGAACGTGCTGCCGGCACCCTGGCCCCAGAAGTGCTGCTACCGATTCCGGAAGCCGGCGGCGTGACTTCGGCGGGTGGCGAAGGCGTGCCGACCGAGTTCGTCATCGACGTTCACGGTGAAACCTACCGCGTCGACATCACCGGTGTGGGCGTCAAAGCGGAAGGCAAGCGCCACTTCTACCTGTCCATCGACGGCATGCCGGAAGAAGTGGTGTTCGAACCGCTCAACGAATTCGTCAGCGGCGGCAGCAGCAAGCGCAAGCAAGCCACTGCACCGGGCCACGTCAGCACCACCATGCCAGGCAACATCGTCGATGTGCTGGTCAAGGAAGGCGACACCGTGAAAGCCGGCCAAGCCGTGCTGATCACCGAAGCGATGAAGATGGAAACCGAAGTCCAATCGGCCATCGCCGGCAAAGTCACCGCTATTCACGTGGTCAAGGGCGACCGGGTGAACCCGGGCGAGATCCTGATCGAGATCGAAGGCTGAGTTAACAGCCTCGATATACCGCTTTAAACCTCGGGGGGGCATGTGCTCCCCTTTTTTTTCGCCCGGCCACTTTGGTGAGGCTCCGCAGATCCAATGTGGGAGCGGGCTTGCTCGCGAAAACGGTGTGACGTTCAGCATCCATATTGACTGACACTCCGCATTCGCGAGCAAGCCCGCTCCCACAAGGTGCTGTGCTGAATCAGTGAGGGGGAGGCGAGTTCATCAGAACGCTATCCGCCATTGTCCCATCACGCCATGACTGCGGCTGTCAGTGCCAATCTCCCCAGTGACGCCCACACCCAGCGTGTGGTTGGCCGAGAGCCCCAGGTCGAGCCCGGCATCAAGCGACAGGCTGTCGCGATCAAACGCTGCCCCGGCGATGTCGAAACGTTTCCCGCCCTTGGCCAGCTGTTGGCGCGTTTCGCTGTCGAGCTCGCCGTAGATGTGTTTCCAGCCGGCGCTGAATCGCGGTGTCAGTCGCATGCCGTTGTCCAATGTGTTCAGCTTTGCCGCGCGCAGGCCGAAGGTGCTGCTGAAGTTGTCCTGGGTCTGCCCATAGACTTTCAGCGCAGCATCCCCACCTTTTTCGGTGTGGTTGTTACGCTGGTAGCGTTGATAACCGACGCTGGCGAATGGCTCGACCATCACCTTGTTGCGGCCCAGATTGAAGCCCGCTTCGGCGAAGGCCTGCTGGGTGTTGGCGTCATAGCTGCCTTTGAGGCGGTCGTTGAATCCGTTGAATGCGACCCGACGTTTGCTGCTGCCTTCATGGCTGGCGTAGGTAGCACCGAGACGCAGCGCCAATGGGCCGTCCTGGCGCATCGCATAAGCCCCCAGGTGCCAACTGTCGAGATCGCCGTCGAATTGCCGGGCATCGAGTTTCGTCTGTGATTTTCCGCCTATCACCCCGACTTGCCATTGCTCGTCGAGCCGCCAGTCGGCGCCCAGAACGAGGCCTTGGGTGGAATGTTTCAGAGTGCTGGCGAAATCACTCTCGACTTTGCCGCCATTGCCCAATGCCTGAAGCCAGACGCGGCTGCGGCTCTCACTGTCAGCGGCAAGGCGTGGAGTTTTGTCGGAGAAAGTGCCCGTGCCGTTAGTCAGCTGGCGCATGGCTGAGAGCATGCTGGCACTGACGGGGCTGACACTGCTTAAAGTGGCTTTTGCGAGGTTGGCGTTGCTACCGGCGGCCAATTGTTCAATGGCGACGGAGGCATTGGCCTTGTCGCTGACCACCAGCGCGCTGACGGCGGGGTTGGCGATCACGGTTTTGGGGGTGTCCACACTGCGGGCCAGGGCCTGCCCGCTGTCAGAGGTGGCAACCGTCTCGAGCGGCACGTCGTTGCGGGTCAGCGCCACTTGAGTGTCACTATAGGAAGCCTGCGGCGTCATGAATGCCAGATCGCTGGTGGCCTCTTCAAGCACACTGCCAGTGGGGGCTACAGGCTTGGCGGTTTTTTTTCGGGTTTTGGTGGGCTTTGCGTCGGCATCGACTTGAGGCTCCAGTTGCTGGGCCAGGGAGAACTCTGCACAACCAACGGCAAGTGCAATGGCCAGGACAAGGTGTTGTGGTCGGTATTTTTGTTGAACGGGCATCGAGTACAGCCTCTTTTGACAGGAGGCCAAACTCTAAAAGGGAGGCTATAGGTGCCGATGTCAGTCGCTTCCGGCGGGCTTGCGGGGGGTGTCAGAAGGATGTGTCGAAAATTGCCGGCCGCTGGAGGGCGGCTGTTTTTAGCCATTCGTGCTGGACGCTTTTTCTTACAGCGAATCAAGACATGGGGGCTATCGTGCCGTAACAAAGCGCATCTACCGCACGTGAAAGAACAAAAGATCGCAGCCCTCGGCAGCTCCTTGGGTGTACGTCGACCCGAAGTAGGAGCTGCCGAAGGCTGCGATCTTTTTGCTTTAAACCTGGCTACGGCTCAAATACGCCTTCCCGTAATGCCGCTCCATCCGCGCCTGAATCAGCTCCAAGCCAATCGACATCAGCCAATAAATAATCGCCGCCGTTGTCAGCATTTCGATATAGCGATAGCTCGAGCGCCCATACGACTGCGCCAGGAACATCACTTCCCAAACCCCCATCACCGAGATCAGTGACGAGTCCTTGAGCATGGAGATGAACTGGTTGGTGGTGGGCGGGATGATGGTGCGCATGGCCTGGGGCAGGGTGACGCGCCAGAAGATCACGGTTTCGCGCATGCCCAGGGCCAGCGACGCTTCGCGTTGGCCGTGGGGGACGCCGAGGATGCCGGCGCGGAAGATTTCGCTCAGGTAGGCGCCGTAGTTCAGCGACAGAGCGATGATGCCGGCGGCGATGGCGCCCGGCACGACGCCGAGTTGCGGCAGGCCGAGGTAGATCAGCAGAATCTGGATCAGCAGCGGTGTGCCGCGAAAGAACGAGGCATAGAAGCTTGCGATGCCGAACGCTACGGCACTTTTCGACAGTCGGGCCAGGGCGGTGATGAAGCCCAGCAGCGACGACGCCACAATCGAGCACAGGCACAAGAACAACGTCAGCGCCGCGCCTTGCAGAAAGCCGTTGGGCGCCAGGTGCAAGCCGATCAGGTTTGGCAGTTTGTCGAGAATGATCGAGAACTTCAGGTCGAAGCTCAGGAAGAAACTCGCGAACAAGCCGAACATCGCCGCCCAGGTCAGGTACAACCGCGTGCGGAAACCGAAAATCCGTTGCAACAACGACTCAGCCACCGGTTGCGGTGGCTGAGGTGGTTTGGGGAAAGAAGTCATTTACTGATGTCGGCGCCGATCCATTTTTGCGATAGCTTGCTCAAGGTGCCGTCCTGTTTCAACTGGGCAAACACATCACGTACTTTGGCGTCCCACTGGGCGTCGCCCTTTTCGATGGCCACCGAGTTTGGCTCCGAGTATAACGGCTCACCGGCGAGCTTGAAGCGTTTGTCTTCGTTCAGGCGCGGTTGCGCGGTCACCAGATTGGTGAGAATAGCGTCCAGACGCACGCCGGCGCCCAGGCCCAAATCCTGGAATGCCACGTTGTCGGTGTCATACGGGGCGATTTGCACGTTCTCGAAGGGGTACTGCAATTGGGTATCTTCAGCGCCTTCGATCACCAGGTTTTTGTTCAGGTAGCTTTCATAGCTGGAGGCGCTGGTGAGGCCGACTTTTTTGCCGCTCAGGTCCTTGGCGCTGTGGATGCTGTCGTCTTTGGCATTGACCACGATCACGGCAGGGGAAGCGTAGTACTCGACCGGAAAATCGAAGACTTCGGCGCGAGCCTTGCTCGGGGTCATGGAGCAGATGCAGATGTCATAACGCCCGCTCCAGCGACCGGCGGCGATCACATCCCAGGACGGCGTTTCAAGGCGCAGCTTGACCCCCAGCTTGTCCGCCACGGCCTTGGCCACGTCGACGTCGAAACCGTCGAGCTGGTTTTTGTCGTTGAGAAACGAGAAGGGCGGATAGCTTTCCATCAACACACCCACCAATTCTTTCTTTTGCTCGATGCGATCCAGGGTGACACCCGCCAAGGCTTGGGTGGAGGCAGCTAGAATCGTCAGGCCCAGGGCCAGCAGCGGTTGAAATTTCACAGTTGATCCCTGAAAAAAGAGGTTGTTATTAACCTGATGGTGCGTATTAAATAGTTATAAGAACGACTCCGATAGTGAGTTATTTTCATAAGCTTATGAGTGAAAAGCATATGGGCGCAGGCAGCACGGTAATTCTGGATGGCGGCATGGGTCGGGAGCTGCAACGCCGAGGGGCGCCGTTCAAGCAGCCCGAGTGGTCGGCACTGGCCCTGAGCGAGGCGCCGCAAGCCGTAGAGGCGGTGCACGCGGCTTATATTGAAAGCGGTGCCAACGTGATCACCAGCAACAGTTACGCAGTGGTGCCGTTCCATATTGGCGAAGAGCGTTTTGCCGCTGAGGGGCAGGCGCTTGCGGCGTTGGCCGGTGAACTGGCCCGTCGTGCGGTCGATGCGGCGGGTAAACCGGTGCGTGTGGCCGGTTCATTGCCACCCTTGTTCGGCTCCTATCGTCCGGACCTGTTCGACGCTGCTCGCGTAACTGAATTGCTGGCGCCCCTGGTCAATGGACTGGCGCCTCATGTCGACCTGTGGCTGGCCGAAACCCAGAGTTCGATCATCGAGGCGCGGGCGATCCATGCGGGTCTGCCGAAGGACGGCAAGCCGTTCTGGTTGTCGTTTACCTTGAAGGATGAAGACACCGACGAAGTGCCGCGATTGCGTTCCGGTGAACCCGTGGCTGAGGCCGCCGTGGTGGCGGCTGAGTTGGGTGTCGAGACCTTGCTGTTCAACTGCAGCCAGCCAGAGGTGATCGGCGCGGCGATTGATGCGGCGCGGGAAACCTTCGAACGCTTGGGGGTGAAGATTCACATCGGCGCGTACGCCAATGCCTTCCCGCCGCAGCCAAAAGAGGCCACGGCCAATGACGGCCTGGACCCGTTGCGCGAGGATCTCGACCCGCCGGGTTATCTGCAGTGGGCAGCCGACTGGCGCAAGCGCGGGGCCAGCCATTTGGGCGGGTGCTGCGGGATCGGGCCGGAGCATATTGCGGTGCTCGCCCAGAAATTGGCGTGACACCAATCGCGAGCAGGCTCGCTCCCACAATAGATCTTCAGTGAACACGTATATTGTGCTCGACAACGATCCGATGTGGGAGCGAGCCTGCTCGCGATAGCGTCCGTCCGGGCGCCGAAGATTACTGGCGGCACTCAACCAGAGTTTTCACCTGCCCCGATTCCGTCTGGTTCTCATCGGACAGCCACCGCTCGAACCCCGCGCCAATCGCTGGCCATTCCGAATCCAGAATCGAATACCACGCCGTATCACGGTTCTGCCCCTTGACCACCATGTGCTGACGGAACACCCCTTCAAAACTGAACCCCAACCGCTCCGCCGCATACTTGGAGCGAGCGTTGCCGTTGTTGCACTTCCATTCCAGGCGCCGATAACCCAAGGCAAAGGATTCCCTGGCCAGTAGGTAAACCGCCTCGGTACTTTTTGGTGAACGTTGCATCGGCGCGCCGAAGGTCACATGGCCGATTTCGATGCGGCCCTGGGAAGGGACAATCGACATCAGGCTGAGGATGCCTTGCACGTCGCCGCTGGCGCGGTCGATCACCGTGAAGAAATACGGGTCACTGTTGGCCGCGTGGTTGTTCAGCCAATCGTTGAACGCGCTACGCTCCGGGAAAGGACCATAGGGCAAATAGTCCCAGAGTTTCGGATCTGAGCCCGGGCCTTCGAGGGCTTTCCACAAACCGTCGGCGTGACGCGCCGGGTCAAGTTTTTCCAGGCGGATGAAACGCCCTTCGATCAGTTGAACCGAGGGTGGCGGAACACCTTTCCAGTCCGCGAGTGAAGTCGACATGCTGCTCTCCTTGAACCTTAAAGGGCTTTGCAAAACTGGATGAAGCCAGGCCGTTCGGCGATGCGCTCATAGAGCTGGATCGCGGTGGCGTTGGTTTCATGGGTCAGCCAATGGACCTCGCAGCACCCGTCGGCCTTGGCCATGGTGTAGACGAATTCAATCAGTTGCCGACCGACACCGGTGCCGCGGGTTTCGGGCGTCACCAGCAAGTCTTGCAGGTAGCAGGAGTTTTCGATGCTCCAGTTCGAGCGGTGGTAGATGAAATGCACCATGCCCACCGCTTTGCCATCGGCCCAGGCCAGCGCCCCGTGGGTCGGTTCGCTCGAGTCGAGCAGGCGCTGCCAGGTGCTCTGGGTGACTGCGTCGGGCAATTCGGTGTTGTAGAACCGCAAGTAGGCTTGCCACAACGGCAGCCAGGCAGCGTGATCGTCGGCGGTGACCTGGCGGATGTCGATCTGACTCATGTTCATTCCTTAACGCGTCAAAGTGGCAGGTACAGGAAAAATTTCCTTGGCGAATGCCTTCATCCTAGGCAGGCTAATGGTCTGTTGTAAGAGCCATTAATGACCAATTTCATAGGTCCATTTTCATGTCGAATACGCCGCTTCCCTCGTCGTTCAACCCGGCCGGTATCGAACTCGATCGCCGTCAGGGCCTGAGCCGTCAGCTCTATCAAGCGCTGCGGGTACGCGTGCTCGACGGACGATTGGCCAGCGGCACACGTCTGCCAGCCAGTCGCGATCTGGCGGCGGCGTTATCGATCTCCCGCAACAGCGTGGTCCGGGCCTACGATCAGCTTTACGCTGAAGGCTTCATCGAAGGGCGTGTGGGCGACGGGACTTACGTCGCGCAATTGCCTCAAGCCGCGTGGCCGGTGAAAAAATTATCCACAAAAGTATCCACAGGGTTTTCAACAGGCTTACCCACAGCCTTATCCACAAATTGGCTGGATTTGCCTGTGGTTTCATCCAGTAAAGTTATCCACAGCGGCGCTTTGGGGCGCGTTGAAAAGAATCATTTGGCCGTGCCGCCGGGTGGTCCACCGCGCGCATTCAGGGTCGGTGTGCCGGCGTTCGATCTGTTTCCTTTCGAGGTCTGGGCCAAGCTGAGCGCGGCTTTCTGGCGTAAGCCGGATTTACAGCAACTGTGTTATGGCGATCCGGCAGGCGATGAGCGCTTGCGCGGGCTGATTGCTGCTTATTTGCGCAGTTCGCGCGGCATGCAGTGCTCGGCTGAGCAAATAGTGATCACCAGTGGCGCACAACAGGGGATTAGCCTTTGTGCACAGTTGCTGGTGGAGCCTGGCGACGGGGTGGGCATTGAAAATCCGGGGTATCGAGCGGCGGGTCATGCGTTCGCTGTAGCTGGCGCGCGATTGCACGGGGTAGCGGTGGACAGTGAGGGCATTGACTGCACCGAATTGGCGGGACTCAGCGATTGTCGATTGGCTTACGTCACGCCGTCGCATCAGTACCCGACCGGAGTGGTCATGAGTCTGGCGCGACGCCTTGAATTATTGGCCTGGGCCGAACGCACCCAAGGCTGGATCGTCGAGGATGACTACGATGGCGAATACCGTTACAGCGGCGCACCGCTGGCGCCGTTGGCTGCACTGGATCGGCAGGGGCGAGTGCTGTATGTCGGAACCTTCGGAAAGGTCGCATTCCCGGCGTTAAGACTGGGTTATCTGGTGTTGCCGCCCGGGTTGGTTGAGGCTTTCTCCCAGCGTCGTGCGGTGGACGTGCGGCATTCGGAAGTCAGCACTCAAGCGGTAATGGCTGAGTTCATGGCGGCCGGGCATTTCCAGCGACACATCCGGCGTATGCGCCGTGCTGCGTTGAGTCGGCGTAACGTCTTGCTCAATGGTTGGCCTGTGGATATCCCGGGCGTCGGTAAGCTGCCCAGTGTGGCGGCCGGTTTGCACCTGACGGTACGTGTCGACAGCGTGGCCCGTGAGCGCGAATTGATCGAACAAGCCACCAGCGTCGGGGTGGAGGTCAATGGACTGAGCAGTTATTGGCTGCCAGACACGACGCTTCCCGAGGACCAGCGAGCGGGGCTGGTCCTGGGGTTCGCCGCAGTGCCGGAGGCGGCGATCGAATCGGCACTGGCGAGGCTCAAAGAGGTCTGGAGCCCGGCGTGAGCGACGGCGTGCGCATCAGGTCCCGGACTTGATCTTGGTCCAGGCCCGGGTCCGCGCCCGTTCGGCATCGCGAGGCAGCGGTTGCAGGGTGTAAAGCGTGCTCATCGCCGTTTCCGTCGGGTACAGGTTCGGGCCGCTCCAACGGTCCCAGCCTGAACCGGCGGGCAAAGGGTAGTTGAAGTTGAACCCTTCGCCTGCGCCTTCACCGTGTTCGTCTTCGTAGCCGAGGAAGAACGGAAACTCGGCTTCCGGATGGCCATGGATCGAGGTGAACAGCACATCGCTGCGCTCGTAGAAAATCGATTGGGTGCCGTTGCCGTGGTGGTAATCGACATCGAGGATCGCGACCTTTTTGTGGCCTTGATCGAGGAGTGCCTGAGCGGCGACGCGACGGCGTTGGCGCAAACCAGCATCTCTTGATTGGTGGTGATTCGCGTGTCCGCCCGGCTCAGATCCGCCGCGCTGATGCCGCTGCCGGCCAATAACGCCTCGCTGGATAGGCCTTCGGCCTTGAAGGTGTTAAGCACCAGGGAAACGGCGTTGAGGGTGGTGAGATGGGAGTGGAGCATGGAGTGTTCCAGCGTCGAGATGCTGGAACGGGAGCAAGTTATGTGCCGAGCGCAATCACCTTGTGGGAGCGAGCCTGCTCGCGATGGCGGCAAGCTAGTCGATATCAATGTTGAATAATCAATCGCTATCGCGAGCAGGCTCGCTCCCACAGGGCCGCTTTGTGTCAGCTCAGTTCGCCGCACAGGTCGAGTTCAGCCAGCCGCCGAACTTCAGCAGTTTCAAGCCCCGCACCCAGCAGCGCACGCAACTTGCCGAGCGCCGCCTCGCGGGTCATGCCGCCACCGGACAACACACCGGCATCACGCAAGCGGCTACCGGCCTCGTACACGTCGAGATGCACTCCACCTTCATGGCATTGCGTGACCGCGACCACCACCACACCTTTGTCTCGCGCCCGTTCCAGGCTGGCGAGAAACTCGGGGTTGTCGCTTGGCCCGGTACCGCTGCCATAACATTCCAGCACCAGACCCTGAATACCGCTGTTGAGCAGGCCATCGAGCTGCTCGGCGCCGATGCCGGGGAACAGTGGCAGTACCGCGACTTTCGCCAGTTGATTGGGTTGGTTGTAGTTCAGCTGCGCCGGCACGGAAGTCGCCTTCACACCGCCGCCCTGGCGCTCCAGCCGCTTGAACGGATGACGACCGAAACTGCGAACCTTCGCGCAACGAGTCGGGTCGAGCAGCTCGCCGTGGAAGTACAGATGAACCCCCGGCGCCAGGCCTTGACCAAGGGCAACCAACGCACCGCTGAGGTTTTCCCAGGCATCGCTGTCGGTCACACCGGCCGGTAACATCGAGCCGGTGAACACCACGCGGGCATGCAGGCCGAGCAATTGAAAGCTCATGGCCGCGGCGCTGTAGGCCAGGGTGTCGGTGCCATGCAGGATCAACACGCTGTCGCAGCCCTGGACATCGACGGCGTCGACCACCGCTTCACGCAGTTGCTGCCAGTACGCCGGTGTCATGTTGGCGCTGTCGATCAGCGGCGACATCTCGCGAAAGCGCCACTGCGGCACCACCAGCTCAGGCTGGCCGTGCAGGTAGTCGCGCATCCGCGCTTCGAAACCGGACGCCGGAGCCAGGCCGTGGGCACTGGCTTGCATACCGATGGTGCCACCGGTGTAGAGCACCATGACGTGCTGGGCAGCAGGAAAAGTCGAGGAATTCATGGGGGTCTCCGAAAACTGTGGGAGCGGGCTTGCTCGCGAATGGCCGCGATGCGGTCTTGCAGGCTTGAACCCTGAACGGCAGCCTCATCTAGCTGCCACAGCGTAGGGTCGAGCATGACGCCGACCGAACGCTGTGTCACGCCGGGCGCAGGGGATACGCCCGGTTTTTACCGATCAGCGTTGCGCTGCGGTCACGCCTTCCGGCTGAGGCTGTGCCTGAGGCGCAGCAGCTGGCGGATTGGCTGGCCAGGCTTTCAGGTCCAGGTCCAGATCCGGGAATTTGCTCGAATCGAACACCGGGGTCTTGATACCGGCGGCACGCTGGTCGTCGTAGTCACGCAGGATGCGCATGCCAACCTTGAACAGCAGGAACAGCGCGATCAGGTTCACGAACGCCAGCAGGGTCATGGTGATGTCGGCGAACGCGAACACCGTGCTCAGGTTCTCGATGGCACCCCAGAAGATCAATACCAGTACCAGTGCGCGGTAGCCGATCAGCACCTTGCGGTTTTCGCCGATCATGAAACGCAGGTTGCTCTCGCCCAGGTAGTAGTTGTAGAGGATCGAGGTGAACACGAACAATGCCAAGGCCACGGAGATGAACATCCGGCCCCAGTCACCGACCACGGCGGCCAGGGAGTTCTGAGTCAGGGCAATGCCGTCGCCTTCGAAGCCTGGGGTGTAGAAGCCCGACAGCAGGATCAGCAACGCGGTGCAGGTGCAGATCACGAAGGTGTCGAGGAACACGCTGAACGCCTGAACCACGCCTTGCGAGACCGGGTGCTCGACCGAGGCCACAGCGGCCACGTTCGGCGCACTGCCCAGGCCCGCTTCGTTGGCGAACACGCCGCGCTTCACGCCCATGACGATGGCGCTGCCGATCAGACCACCGAACGCCTGGTCCAGACCGAAAGCGCTTTTGACGATGGTCATCAACATGCCCGGAACGTGGTCGAACTGCAGCACGATCACGTAGATGGTCACGCCGATGTACACCAGGGTTTTCACCGGCACCAGCAGGTCAGCGACCTTGGCAATCCGCTTGATACCGCCGATGAACACCAGACCCAGCAATACCGCCAGGCCCAGCCCGGTGTACGTGGTGTCGAGGCCGAAGGCATTGTTCAGCGAGTGGGTCACGGCATGGGCTTGCAGGCCGTTGAAGGCGAAGCCGAAGGTGATCAGCAGCAGGAAGGCCATGATCATGCCCAGCCAGCGTTTCTGCAGGCCGTGCTGAATGTAAAAGGACGGGCCGCCACGGAACTGGCCTTCGGAGTCGCAGCGCTTGTAGAGCTGGCCGAGGGAGCATTCGAAGAAGCTGCTGGACATGCCGACCAGCGCGGTCACCCACATCCAGAACACCGCACCAGGGCCACCGAGGGTCACAGCGATGCCGACGCCAGCAATGTTGCCCGCACCGACGCGGCCGGCAAGGCTGAGCATCAGGGCCTGGAACGAGCTGAGCTGACCGGCGCTGCTGCGCAGGCTGTCACGGAACACCGCGAACATATGAAAGAAATGACGGAACTGAACGAAACGCGAGCGGATCGTGAAGTAGCTACCGAGCCCGACAATGAGCACGATCAGTACTTTCCCTGAGAGGAAGTCGTTGATGACTTCGAGCATGGATTATTCCTCGCTATTTTTTGTGTGTGCGAATGCTGGATGGTCCGACACATCGCTTTACACCCGATTGTGCGTGGCACACCAGGTGGGTCGAAGGTTCGTCCCCGTTCCATATCGCGGGTTTTATTAGTTCGGGTTTCGCATGTGTTTGGGTCTCGTTACCGACGACCGCTCAAGCGAAGAGGGCCGGCACTATACATAGGAGTGTGCCTTCCGTCTGCACGGTTGTGGTGCGAGCGACGAAACGAGAGGGCTGCAAGATCAAAAAATCGCAGCCTTCGACAGCCTCTACGGGGGTATATCAGACCCTGTAGGAGCTGTCGAAGGCTGCGATCTTGGCGGAACCGGAAACATTCAACATGTTCGTAAAATCCGCAAAAGTGTTGAAAAAAAAGGGCTTGAGGGAACAAATCCCCAAGCCCTCAAAAGGTGAGAGGTGTCTAGTCCCTCGACCTGGTGAGCGTGCTCTTCAAAAGAGCCTGCGTTCGGTTAAGCCTTCAAAGGCACCAGACGCGGAGCAATCATGTTTTCCGGGCGCAGGATGTCGGCGAGCATTTCTTCGTCGAGCAAGCGTTCTTCGCGCACCAGTTCCAGCACACCGCGGCCGCTTTCGAGGGCGACACGGGCAATGCGGGTGGCGTTTTCATAGCCGATGTACGGGTTCAGCGCGGTGACCAGGCCGATCGAGTGCTCGACCAGTTCACGGCAGCGCTCTTCGTTGGCGGTGATGCCGACGATGCAGTGTTCGCGCAGCATGTCCATGGCGCGTTGCAGCAGGCGGATCGAGTCGAAGATCTTGAACGCGATCAGCGGTTCCATCACGTTCAGTTGCAGCTGGCCGCCTTCGGCCGCGATGGTCAGGGCCAGGTCGTTGCCGATGATCTGGAACGCTACCTGGTTAACGGCTTCCGGAATTACCGGGTTGACCTTGCCTGGCATGATCGAGCTGCCTGGCTGACGCGCTGGCAGGTTGATTTCGTTGATGCCGGTGCGTGGGCCGCTGGACAGCAGGCGCAGGTCGTTGCAGATCTTCGACAGCTTGACCGCGGTGCGCTTGAGCATGCCGGAGAACAGCACGAAAGCGCCCATGTCGGAGGTGGCTTCGATCAGGTCGGCAGCCGGCACCAGCGGTTGACCGCTGATCAGGGCCAGACGCTGAACGGCCAGGGCCTGGTAACGCGGGTCGGCGTTGATGCCGGTACCGATCGCGGTGCCGCCCAGGTTCACTTCGGTCAGCAGCTCAGGCGCCAGTGTCTTCAGGCGCGCCAGGTCTTCGCTCAGGGTGGTGGCGAAGGCGCGGAATTCCTGGCCCAGGGTCATCGGCACGGCGTCTTGCAGCTGGGTACGACCCATCTTCAGAACGTGGCTGAATTCTTCACCTTTGGCGGCAAACGACTGGATCAGGCTGTCGAGGCTGGCCAGCAGAGCGTCGTGACCCAGTAGCAGACCCAGACGGATCGCGGTCGGGTAGGCGTCGTTGGTCGACTGCGCCATGTTCACGTCGTTGTTCGGGTGCAGGTACTTGTATTCGCCCTTGCTGTGGCCCATGGCCTCCAGCGCGATGTTGGCGATGACTTCGTTGGCATTCATGTTGGTCGAAGTGCCAGCGCCGCCTTGAATCATGTCCACCACGAATTCTTCGTGGAAATCGCCGCGGATCAATCGGGCACAGGCTTCGCTGATGGCAGCGTGCTTGGCTTCGCTCAGGTGACCCAGCTCGCGGTTGGCGTCAGCGGCGGCCTGCTTGACCATCGCCAGACCAACAACCAGTTTCGGGTAATGCGAAATCGGAACACCGGAGAGACGGAAGTTGTTCACCGCTCGCAGGGTCTGGATGCCGTAATACGCTTGAGCAGGTACTTCGAGTACGCCAAGCAGGTCTTTTTCTGTGCGGAAAGATGCAGCGGAGGACATGATAGAAATCATCTCGATATGGACCCGGTCTGTGCCGGAACACGGCAAATGCTAGGCGTGTGGAGAATTTTGAGCCAATGCTGTTAAACACTAGCCTATGCACATTCGGCATAATGCCCGTGTGACGCCGCGTGTGCGGCGAACGTGTGACCTAAATCGGTGCATTTTCGGGAGGGGCGTGATGAATCTGGAAAGCAAATGGCTCGAGGACTTCAGTGCTCTGGCCGCTACCCGCAGCTTCTCCCAGGCGGCTGAAAGACGCTTCGTAACTCAGCCGGCATTCAGCCGGCGGATCCGCAGCCTTGAAGCCGCGCTGGGGCTGACCCTGGTCAATCGTTCCCGCACCCCGGTCGAGTTGACGGCGGCGGGGCAGCTGTTTCTCGTCACCGCGCGAACCGTGGTCGAGCAGTTGGGTGAAGTGCTGCGTCACCTTCATCATCTGGAAGGCGGGCAGGGCGAGGTGATGCAAGTCGCCGCCGCGCACTCCCTGGCGCTGGGTTTTTTTCCGCGCTGGATTGCGCAATTGCGCAACGAAGGGTTGAACATAGCCACGCGACTGGTGGCCACCAACGTAGGCGATGCAGTGCATGCTCTGCGTGAAGGCGGCTGTGATCTGATGCTGGCTTTTTACGATCCGGACGCGGCGATGCAAATGGACCCGGAAATTTTCCCGTCACTGCATCTGGGGGACACCGAAATGCTCCCGGTCTGCGCCGCGGACGCTGAGGGCAAGCCATTGTTCGATCTGGAGGGCGAAACCAGTGTGCCGCTGTTGGCCTACAGCGCTGGTGCGTTTCTCGGGCGTTCGGTCAACATGTTGTTGCGCCAGCGAGCCCTGCGATTCACCACAATTTATGAAACCGCCATGGCCGACAGTCTGAAAAGCATGGCGCTGGAAGGTTTGGGAATTGCCTGGGTGCCGCATCTGAGCGTGCGCGCCGAACTGGCTCGCGGCGAGCTGGTCGTTTGCGGTGGCCCGCAATGGCATGTGCCGCTGGAGATTCGCCTGTATCGCTGCGCGCTGGTGCGCAAGGCGAACGTGCGGTTGCTCTGGCGCAAACTTGAGGGCGGCGTAGCCCAAACCACCACCGGCTCTTGAATACAAAGAAGAGCCCTGTGGGAGCGGGCTTGCCCGCGATTGCGGAGGGGCAGGCAACATCAATGTTTGCTATGCCGACCTCTTCGCAGGCAAGCCAGCTCCCACAGGGACTTGTGGTGTATTTGATTGACCTTGAGGTCAATAAAGCCGCTGCTTTGCACCGCATGACAGATGGTCGTATAGGGGGCTGTTTATCTGCTTCATTGAGGTATACTGCGCGGCCTTCGGCCGGTTTGACTGGCCATAATTCGTACAATCAAGCCACGCATTTTGCGTGGCTTGTTGTTTTTTGACGCGCCTGCGGGCGCCCAGAGAGAAGAGGCACGACGATGAGCGCACTGGTTGGCGTGATCATGGGCTCCAAGTCCGATTGGTCCACCCTTAGCCACACCGCCGATATGCTGGAAAAGCTCGGCATCCCTTACGAGGTGAAAGTGGTTTCTGCCCACCGTACCCCGGACCTGCTGTTCCAGTACGCCGAAGAGGCTGAGGCGCGTGGCATCGAGGTGATCATCGCCGGTGCTGGTGGCGCGGCCCACCTGCCGGGTATGTGTGCGGCCAAGACCCACCTGCCGGTGCTGGGCGTGCCGGTGCAGTCGTCGATGCTCTCGGGTGTCGATTCGCTGCTCTCTATTGTGCAGATGCCCGCGGGCATTCCGGTCGCCACCCTGGCCATCGGCAAGGCTGGCGCGATCAACGCAGCGTTGCTCTCGGCGAGCATCCTGGGCGCCAAGCACCCGCAGTTTCATACCGTGTTGAAAAAATTCCGCGCAGAGCAGACAGACAGCGTCCTGGACAATCCAGACCCACGCATCGCCTGAGGTTGTTGACGATGAAGATCGGTGTAATCGGTGGCGGCCAGTTGGGTCGCATGTTGGCGCTGGCGGGCACTCCGCTGGGCATGAACTTCGCTTTCCTGGACCCGGCGCCGGATGCTTGCGCAGCCGCGTTGGGCGAACACCTGCGGGCCGATTACGGCGATCAGGATCACCTGCGTCAACTGGCTGATGAAGTCGATCTGGTGACCTTCGAGTTCGAAAGCGTCCCGGCTGAAACCGTGGCCTTCCTGTCGCAATTCGTTCCGGTGTACCCGAGCGCCGAAGCGCTGCGCATCGCCCGCGATCGCTGGTTCGAGAAGAGCATGTTCAAGGATCTGGGCATCCCGACTCCCGCGTTCGCGGACATCCAGTCCCAGGCCGATCTGGACGCCGCCGTGGCGTCCATCGGTCTGCCTGCCGTGCTGAAAACCCGCACCCTGGGTTACGACGGCAAGGGCCAGAAAGTCCTGCGCAAGCCTGAAGACGTGGTCGGCACTTTCGCCGAGCTGGGCAGCGTCGCCTGCCTGCTGGAAGGCTTCGTGCCGTTCACCGGCGAAGTTTCGTTGATCGCCGTGCGTGCCCGCGATGGCGAAACCAGGTTCTATCCGCTGGTTCACAACACCCACGACAGCGGCATTCTCAAACTGTCCGTGGCCAGCACCGACCATCCGCTGCAAGCCTTGGCTGAGGACTACTCCAGCCGGGTACTCAAGCAGCTGGACTACGTCGGCGTGATGGCGTTCGAGTTCTTCGAAGTCGACGGTGGCCTCAAGGCCAACGAAATTGCCCCGCGCGTGCACAACTCCGGGCACTGGACCACTGAAGGCGCCGAGTGCAGCCAGTTCGAAAACCATCTGCGAGCCGTTGCCGGTCTGCCGCTGGGTTCGATCGCCAAGGTCGGTGAGAGCGCGATGCTCAACTTCATCGGTGTCGTGCCGCCAGTAGAGAAAGTGATCGCGATTGCTGACTGCCACCTGCACCACTACGGTAAGGCCTTCAAGGTCGGCCGCAAGGTCGGTCACGCCAATCTGCGCTGTGCGGACCGTGAGACGTTGGCTGCGCAGATCCTCAAGGTCGAAGCGCTCATCGCCGAATAGTTTCATGTGGCTGCGGCGGAACCTTCAGTGGCCGCCGCTCTCTGATGGCAGGATGCCAAAGTCTGTCTAGGCTTGGGCCGGGTGTCCTGTCTCACCAAATCATTCAGAGGGAAATGCCATGGGAATTATCGGAACCATCTTTATCGGCTTGATCGTTGGCCTGCTGGCCCGGTTCCTGAAACCGGGCGATGACGGCATGGGCTGGATCATGACCATCCTGCTCGGTATCGGCGGTTCGTTGGCGGCCACTTACGGCGGCCAGGCCCTGGGCATTTACCATGCCGGTCAAGGCGCGGGCTTCATCGGTGCGCTGGTGGGGGCGGTGGTGTTGCTGGTGATCTACGGCCTGATCAAAAAGAACTGATTCAAGCGACAAAGCCCTCTCTGCGCCATCGTCGGAGAGGGCTAGAATGCTCGGCGTCACACTGTCCTTTCCTTTGCCGAGCACTTTCATGCGCCGTCTTCTGTTGACTCTTCTCTTCCTGGGCAGTGGTTTGGCCCATGCCGGCGAACTGCCGGAAACCGACTGGCTCGAACTGATGCCCAAGTCGGACCAGAAAGCCCTCGAGGCCATGCCCGAAATCGATCACAACTCCCCGGAAGCCAATGGCACCTTTACCCAAAAGGGTGGCATGAAGCAGAGCAAAGGCTTGCCGGCGGTGATGTATTCGACCAAAACCGTGCCGTCGATGAACGACAAGCACATCCGCATCGGCGGTTATCCGGTACCGCTGGAATCCGATGCCAAGGGCCGCAGCACGTTGTTCTTCCTCGTGCCGTATCCGGGCGCTTGCATCCACGTGCCCCCACCACCGCCTAACCAATTGGTGTTGGTGCGTTATCCCAAGGGCCTGAAGCTGAATGACATCTACACGCCGCTGTGGGTGACCGGCACGCTGAAGATCGAGACGGTCAACAACGATCTGGCTGATGCGGCGTATGCGCTGGATGCAGCGCAGGTGCGGGTGGTTAAAGAGTCGGATTTGTAATCGCGTCAGTCAGGTCGGCACAAACCAACTGTGGGAGCGAGCCTGCTCGCGATGGCGGTTTAACAGTCAACATTGATGTTGGATGTTATGGCCTCATCGCGAGCAGGCTCGCTCCCACATTGGTTTACGGTGTTGCTATAAAGGTTTGCTGGCGATGCTCACGCCCAGGGTATGACTCGCTCCTGGTGCCAGCGTCACCACATCACCCATCACATTCGCCGTTTCAATGCACAGCATGCGCTGCCAGCCATCGTCGGCCATGTCGCTGAACGCTGCGGCGCGGTCGATCCAGGGGTTCCAGATCACCGCCGAGCGCGAGCCGCTGCTGGTCAGTTCAATGCGTCGTTCCCAGTGCGGGTCAACGATGCTCAGCTTCGGCGGGGTATTCAGATAGATGCGGTCGGTCTCACCGGTAAAGCGCAGATCACCGGTCTGAGCGACAGTTTTCCAGTCGTCCAGCGTCTCGATGTAACTCAAGCCACCCAGCCCTTCGACATGCACGTTGCGTACGTCGCTGACGGCGAAATAGCTGTGCAGTGCCTGGCTGATCGTGACGGGTTCGGCACCCTTGTTTTCGCTCGTCAGGCTGATGTGCAGCTGTTCATCCAGACGAATGCTCAGCTTCAAGTCCACCTGATGCGGCCATCCCGGCAAGCCGCCTTCGGGGTAGGGCAGGACGAATTCCACCTTCAGGCTTTCGCCCTCGGCCTCGATGCCGCCCAGTTCCCAATCCATCGCCCGCACCAGCCCATGAGCGGTCGGCGGTTCCTGGCTGACGCGCATGGCCTGAACGCTTTGCGGGTTACGCGACAGATTGCCGAACCACGGCCAGCACACCGGTACGCCGGCACGAATAGCTTTGCCGGTCTTGAACACCGCTTCGTCGTTGAGCCAGATCAGCGGCGGCTGGCCGGCCAGTTGATAACTGAGGATGTGCGCGCCTTGCTGAGCCACCAGCAATTCGGCCTGACCGTGGCGGATGCGCCAGCAGTTCAGTTCATCCAGTTTCACGGCTTCAACGTCGGGCGTGCTCATGGGGTGACTCTCAATCAGGAACAGGGCTGCAATGGACCGCAAAATGGTCGCCGGGTTTAACGAGCTCTAGGCGGAACCGAACGCGTACGGCCACTGCCGTCGATGGCGACAAACACGAATACCGCTTCGGTCACTTTGCGCCATTCGCTGGACAGTGGGTCGTCGCTCCAGACTTCGACCATCATCTGAATCGAGCTGCGGCCGATTTCCAGGGCCTGGGTATAGAAGGAGAGCTGAGCGCCCACTGCCACCGGTACCAGGAACGCCATGCGGTCGATCGCAACGGTGGCCACGCGCCCGCCAGCCACTTTGCTGGCCATTGCTGTGCCGGCCAAGTCCATCTGCGCCACCAGCCAGCCGCCGAAAATATCGCCAAAGCCATTGGTTTCGCGCGGAAGTGCGGTGATTTGCAGGGCCAGATCGCCTTGCGGGATTGGATCTTCTTGTTCGAGCTCTATCATGCCGGGGGTGCCTCTGACCCGTGACTCTTCATTGGTACTTCAGGTTGAATAGCCGTCTCTAAGAAAAACGATTCAGCCCCGAACATACTACGTTCGTCACGTTTTTCGTAAGGCGCCTAAAGGGAAACTCTGCGAAATCGGCTGACGGGCGCCAACGACGGTTTCGCACAGCAACCCCTTACAAGCCGTTGCAATGTTGCGAGTATATCGATCGGTAGACTCCTAGACGACCGTCCGGTTCTCATTTTGACCGTCAAATACGCACCTCTATGTGCTTTTTCGAACAATTTGCTATCGTGCCGAACCTGCCCAAGCCTCCGCCAGCGTTGTTGAGGTTGCAGATCCGACTATAAGAGAAGCCCTTGCCATGACCACAGCGCCCTCGAGCCTCGCGCAGCCAGCCCAACCCGCACGTCCGCTGACCCGTAACGACTACAAGACATTGTCGCTGTCTGCCTTGGGCGGCGCGCTGGAGTTTTACGACTTCATCATTTTTGTGTTCTTCGCCACGGTGGTCGGCAAACTGTTCTTCCCCGCCGACATGCCCGAGTGGCTGCGCCTGATGCAGACGTTCGGCATCTTCGCCGCCGGCTACCTGGCGCGGCCGCTGGGCGGCATCGTCATGGCGCACTTCGGTGACCTGCTGGGGCGCAAGAAGATGTTCACCTTGAGCATTTTCATGATGGCAGTGCCGACCCTGATCATGGGCTTGCTGCCGACTTATGCGCAGATTGGTATGTGGGCGCCGATCCTGTTGCTGCTGATGCGGGTGATTCAGGGCGCGGCGATTGGCGGTGAAGTGCCGGGGGCGTGGGTATTCGTTTCCGAACACGTGCCACAGCGGCACATCGGCTATGCCTGCGGCACGCTGACCAGCGGTCTGACCTCCGGCATCCTTTTGGGCTCGTTGGTCGCCACCGCGATCAACAGTATTTACACGCCGGTGGAAGTCTCGGATTACGCCTGGCGGATCCCGTTCCTGCTGGGTGGCGTGTTTGGCCTGTTCTCGGTCTACCTGCGCCGCTGGCTCCACGAAACCCCGGTGTTCGCCGAACTGCAATTGCGCAAGGCCCTGGCCGAGGAAGTGCCGCTGCGTGCTGTGTTGCGCGACCATCGCGGTGCGATTCTGATTTCCATGCTGCTGACCTGGCTGCTGTCCGCCGGCATCATCGTGATCATCCTCATGACCCCGACCGTGCTGCAAACCGTTTACCACTTCTCGCCAACCACCGCGTTGCAGGCCAACAGCCTGGCCATCGTGTTCCTGAGCCTGGGTTGTGTCGCCTCCGGTGCACTGGCTGACCGATTCGGTGCCGGTCGGGTGTTCGTGTTCGGCAGCGGTTTGCTGCTGCTGACGTCGTGGACTTTCTATCACAGCCTGTTCAACCACCCCGACTGGTTGTTCCCGATGTATGCCCTGACCGGTTTGCTGGTCGGCACCATCGGTGCGGTGCCGTACGTGATGGTCAAAGCCTTCCCGGCGGTGGTGCGCTTCAGCGGCCTGTCGTTCTCTTACAATCTGGCCTACGCCATCTTCGGTGGCCTGACCCCGATGGTCGTCACCCTGCTGCTCAAGGAAAGCCCGATGGGGCCGGCCTATTACGTGGCGATTATCTGTGGGGTCGGGGTTCTGGTGGGCGGGTATCTCTGGAAGAAAGGGCGTTAAGCCGACGCTTTCATCGACTGCACTGGCCCCATCGCGAGCAGGCTCGCTCCCACATTTATTCTGTGTTCACCGCAGATCCCCTGTGGGAGCGAGCCTGCTCGCGATGAAGGTGACGCGAATCATCTTGTAAATCCAAATACTGGCCTTTCATCCAATTGTCATATTTCAGCCATAGAGTGTTCACACGGCCTGCTGATACTTGGCCCCGACTTAACACACCTATCTGCTAGGAGTAAGGCATGAAACTGAAGCGTTTGATGGCGGCAATGACTTTTGTCGCTGCTGGCGTTGCGACTGCCAACGCGGTTGCCGCTGTTGACCCTGCTATCCCGAGCTACACCAAGACCACTGGTGTGTCGGGCAACCTGTCCAGCGTCGGCTCCGATACCCTGGCCAACCTCATGACCCTGTGGGCTGAGAACTACAAAAAAGAATACCCGAACGTAAACATCCAGATTCAGGCCGCTGGCTCCGCCACTGCGCCACCTGCGCTGACTGAAGGCACCTCCAACCTGGGCCCGATGAGCCGCAAGATGAAGGACACCGAGCTGGCGGCCTTCGAGCAGAAGTACGGCTACAAGCCAACCGCTATCCCGGTTGCCGTGGATGCCTTGGCCGTGTTCGTACACAAAGACAACCCGATCCAGCACCTGACCATGGAACAAGTCGACGCGATCTTCTCCTCGACTCGTCTGTGCGGCGCCAAAGCTGACGTGAAAACCTGGGGTGACCTGGGCGTGACCGGCGACCTGGCCAACAAGCCGGTGCAGCTGTTCGGTCGTAACTCGGTATCCGGCACTTATGGCTACTTCAAAGAAGAAGCCCTGTGCAAAGGCGACTACAAGCCAAACGTCAACGAACAACCAGGCTCGGCTTCGGTCGTGCAGTCGATCAGCTCCTCGCTGAACGGCATCGGTTACTCGGGCATCGGCTACAAGACCGCCAGCGTGAAGACCGTGGCCCTGGCCAAGAAAGGCAGCACTGACTTCATCGAAGACAGCGAAGAAAACGCCCTGAATGGCAAATACCCGCTGTCGCGCTTCCTCTACGTTTACGTCAACAAAGCCCCGAACAAGCCTCTGGCCCCGCTGGAAGCCGAGTTCGTGAAACTGGTTCTGTCCAAACAGGGCCAGGAAGTTGTAGTGAAAGACGGTTACATCCCACTGCCAGCCAAGGTTGCTGCAAAAGCACTGGCTGACCTGGGTCTGGCGGAAGGCGGCGCTGAAGTCGTAAAAAAGTAAAACCCTAGGTCCGGGGTAACCCGGACCTGTGCAGGAGCTGTCGAGTGAAACGAGGCTGCGATCTTTTGATCTGGCTTCCAGCTGCAAGATCAAAAGATCGCAGCCTCGGTTCCCTCGACAGCTCCTGCAACCCCCAAATTTCCGATCCACTGCCAGTTCCCACGGGCGGCGGATTTGTTGCGTCACTGCATTGTCATCTTTCTGTCATACAGGATCGCTAGGGTGTGCGCATGAATGATCTGGCCAACTCCACCATGACTACAAATCCCCCCAAGCGAATTGACTTCAATACGCCTGAGCTGCACCGCAAGCGCCGCATTCGTGCGCTAAAAGATCGCCTGACCCGCTGGTACGTCCTCGTCGGCGGCCTCGCCGTGCTGGGCGCGATCACCCTGATCTTCTTCTTCCTCGCTTACGTCGTCGCGCCCCTGTTCCAGGGTGCCGACCTGACCGCCAAAGACGTCATCACGCCCGCCTGGATGCAAGACGCCGGCAAGCCGCTGATGATTTCCCTCGAAGAACAGAACCAGGTCGCCATGCGGGTTTCCGACAAGGGCCAGGCGTTGTTCTTTGATATCGACAGTGGCGCCGAGCTGCGCCGCGTCGACCTGCCGATTCCGGCCGGCACCAGCGTGACCTCTATCGCTGAAGATCAACCCGGTCATCCATTGGTGGCGGTGGGTTTGTCCAACGGCCAGGTCCTGGTGTTCCGTCACACGTATAAGGTCAGCTACCCGGATGGCAAGAAAACCATCTCGCCGGCTGTTGAATACCCGTACGGCGAAACACCCATCGCGCTGAACGAGGCGGGCGGTGCTCTGGAGCACGTCAGCCTCAACGCTACCGATTCGACACTGATGCTGGCCGGCTCCACCGGTGCGCAGCTGCATGTCATGTCGCTGACCAGCGAAGAAAACATGATGACCGGCGAAGTCACCAACGAGCAGAAGCGCATCGAACTGCCGCAAATGACCGAGCCGGTGAAGAACATTTTCGTCGACCCGCGTCAGCAGTGGCTATACGTGGTCAACGGTCGCGCTCAGGCCGATGTTTTCAGCCTGCGCGACAAGAGCCTCAACGGGCGCTACAAGTTGCTTGAAGACGGTAATGCCGAAGTGACCGCCAGCACCCAATTGCTGGGCGGCATTTCGCTGATCATCGGCAACTCCAAGGGTGGCCTCGCCCAGTGGTTCATGGCCCGCGACCCGGATGGCGAGCTGCGCCTGAAGCAGATTCGTACCTTCCAGATGGGCACTGCGCCGATCGTTGAAATCACCGCCGAAGAACGTCGTAAAGGTTTCGTTGCCCTCGACGCGTCCGGCAAGCTCGGCGTGTTCCACAGCACCGCTCACCGCACCTTGCTGGTGGACCAGGTGGTCGACGGCCAAGGCCTGTTTGGCCTGTCGCCACGGGCCAACCGCGTAATCGTGGAGCAGGGCGGCAAGCTGCAGCCGTTGCTGCTCGACAACCCGCACCCGGAAGTCTCGTGGAGCGCGTTGTGGAGCAAGGTCTGGTACGAGAACTACGACGAGCCTAAATACGTCTGGCAATCGACCGCCGCCAACACCGACTTCGAACCCAAGCTGAGCCTCTCGCCGCTGACCTTCGGTACTCTGAAAGCCGCGTTCTACGCGATGCTGCTGGCCGCGCCACTGGCCGTCGCTGCGGCGATCTACACCGCGTACTTCATGGCTCCGGGCATGCGTCGCAAGGTCAAACCGGTGATCGAGTTGATGGAAGCGATGCCGACGGTGATCCTCGGCTTCTTCGCCGGCCTGTTCCTGGCGCCGTATGTGGAAGGGCATTTGCCCGGCATCTTCAGCCTGCTGATGCTTCTGCCGATCGGCATTCTGGTGGCGGGTTTCGTCTTCAGTCGCCTGCCTGAGTCCATCCGCCTGAAAGTGCCGGACGGCTGGGAAAGCGCGATCCTGATTCCGGTGATTCTGTTTGTGGGCTGGTTGTCGCTGTACATGAGCCCGTACATGGAAACCTGGTTCTTCGGCGGCGACATGCGCATGTGGATCTCCCACGACCTGGGGATTACCTACGACCAGCGCAACGCCTTGGTCGTCGGTCTGGCCATGGGCTTCGCGGTCATTCCGAACATCTACTCCATCGCCGAAGACGCCGTGTTCAGCGTGCCTCGCGGCCTGACCCTGGGCTCCCTGGCCCTCGGTGCCACACCGTGGCAGACCATGACCCGCGTGGTGATCCTCACCGCCAGCCCGGGCATCTTCTCGGCACTGATGATCGGCATGGGCCGTGCGGTCGGTGAAACCATGATCGTGCTGATGGCCACCGGTAACACCCCGGTCATGGAAATGAACCTGTTCGAAGGCCTGCGCACATTGGCAGCCAACGTCGCGGTGGAAATGCCCGAATCGGAAGTCGGCGGCAGCCACTACCGCGTGCTGTTCCTCTCGGCGCTGGTGTTGCTGTTGTTCACCTTCGTCATGAACACCCTCGCGGAACTGATTCGTCAGCGTCTGCGCAAGAAATACTCGTCGCTTTAAGAAAGGTAGAAGTCTGTGAAACAGAACTCCCTGAATGGATGGTTCAAGAGCGGCGCCCCCGGCGTCTGGATCAGCGGTGGCGCGGTGTCCATTGCGGTCATCATGACCATTGGCCTGCTGGCGGTGATTGCCGTGCGCGGTCTGGGTCACTTCTGGCCGGCGGACCTGATCCACGCCAGTTACGACGTGCCGGGCCAGGCCAACCACCTGGTCATCGGTGAAGTGGTGCAGAAGGAAGAAGTGCCACGCGCGCGCCTGAAAACCGCTGGCCTGCCGGTGCCCGATCAGGGTCCGGAGTTCATGACCCGCGAGTTGATCAAGGTCGGCAACCGTGATCTGAACGGCACTGACTTCACCTGGATTGTCGGCGAGTGGCTGACCAACCAGAAGACTCCGCCAGAGCTGATGGCCATCGAGCGTCGCGAGTGGGGCAACTTCTACGGCTACCTGGTCAACGTCAAACAGGATGGCAAGGTCATCGCTGAAGGCGAGGCCGCATGGCCTGAGTTGCAGGCCCGTGTCGAGCGCGTCAACCAGCTCGCTGTGCAGCTCAAGAGCCTGGAAAAAACCGACATCGGCGCGATCAACGCCGGTCTCGAACGTGTGCGTCTGCACGGTCGCAAACTGGAACTGGCCGGCCATCTCGACGCTGCCGCACAAGCGGACCTGGAGTCCGAGCGCGCCGAGTTGAATGCCCGTTATCAGGAAATCGAAGCGCGTCTGAACGATCTGCACACGCAGTTCAACCGTGACAGCCTGACCGCTCGCGACGCGAACGGTAAAGAGATCGAAATCGGCATCGGCAAAGTGGTTCACGCCTACCAGCCGAACGCGATGGGCACCTTCACCAAGATCGGTTTCTACTTCAGCAAGGTCTGGGAATTCCTCAGTGATGACCCGCGTGAAGCCAACACCGAAGGCGGGATTTTCCCGGCGATTTTCGGCACCGTGATGATGACCCTGATCATGGCGATGATCGTCACCCCGTTCGGCGTGTTGGCGGCGGTCTACCTGCGCGAATACGCACGTCAGGGGCCGATGACTCGCCTGATCCGCATCGCCGTGAACAACCTCGCGGGCGTTCCGGCGATCGTTTACGGCGTGTTCGGTCTGGGCTTCTTCGTCTATGTACTCGGCGGTTCGGTTGACCGGTTGTTCTTCCCTGAAGCATTGCCGGCACCGACCTTCGGTACACCGGGCCTGCTCTGGGCCTCGCTGACCCTGGCGCTGCTGGCGGTGCCGGTGGTGATCGTGGCTACTGAAGAAGGTCTGGCGCGGATTCCTCGCACCGTGCGCGAAGGCTCGTTGGCCCTCGGCGCGACCAAGGCCGAGACCTTGTGGAAGATCGTGCTGCCAATGGCCAGCCCGGCGATGATGACCGGCATGATCCTCGCCGTGGCCCGTGCCGCCGGTGAGGTGGCGCCGCTGATGCTGGTGGGTGTGGTGAAACTGGCGCCGTCGCTGCCGGTGGATGGCAACTACCCGTACTTGCACCTGGACCAGAAGATTATGCACCTGGGCTTCCACATTTATGACGTCGGCTTCCAGAGCCCGAACGTCGAAGCCGCGCGGCCGCTGGTGTACGCCACGGCGCTGTTGCTGGTGCTGGTGATCGCCACGTTGAACCTGTCGGCCGTATACATTCGAAACCACCTGCGCGAAAAATACAAAGCGCTGGATAGCTGATTTGAAGCAGCACTGATTTCTATGTGGGAGCGAGCCTGCTCGCGATGGCATCACCGCGGTTTCAGAGTTAAACCGCATTGCCTGAATCGCGAGCAGGCTCGCTCCCACAAAAAATGAACCGAATTTGTTAGCACAGGGAGCCTCCCATGCAGCACGAAGCACACACTCACGGCATCAACATGTCGGCCCTGGGCCGCGACAAACAGAGCCTGAGCCTTGAGCAGGAAACCGTGGCCATCGAAGTGCCGGGCCTGAGCCTGTTCTACGGCGAGAAACAAGCGCTGTACGACGTCAGCATGAACATCCCGAAACAGCGCGTGACCGCCTTCATCGGCCCGTCTGGCTGCGGCAAGTCCACGCTGCTGCGCACCTTCAACCGCATGAACGACCTGGTGGACGGCTGTCGCGTCGAAGGCGCGATCAACCTCTACGGCAACAACATCTACCGCAAGGGCGAGGACGTGGCCGAGTTGCGTCGTCGGGTCGGCATGGTGTTCCAGAAGCCGAACCCTTTCCCGAAAACCATCTACGAAAACGTGGTTTACGGTTTGCGCATCCAGGGCATCAACAAGAAACGCATCCTCGACGAAGCTGTCGAGTGGGCGTTGAAAGGCGCGGCGCTGTGGGATGAGGTCAAGGATCGTCTGCACGAGTCGGCACTCGGCCTGTCCGGTGGTCAGCAGCAACGTCTGGTGATTGCCCGCACCATCGCCGTGGAGCCGGAAGTGCTGCTGCTCGACGAACCGTGCTCGGCACTCGACCCGATCTCCACGCTGAAAGTCGAAGAGCTGATCTACGAACTGAAATCCAAGTTCACCATTGTTATCGTGACCCACAACATGCAACAGGCCGCGCGGGTTTCCGACTACACGGCGTTCATGTACATGGGCAAACTGGTGGAATTCGGCGATACCGATACCCTGTTCACCAATCCGGCGAAGAAGCAGACCGAAGACTACATCACCGGTCGTTACGGCTAGGAAGCCGTTGTTGCTCACTGAACTGACGCTGCGGTCCACCGCACCTTACCGGACGCTCCAAGGACGCCAACATGATTAGTAAAGAAGGCCTTACCCATCACATCTCCCAGCAGTTCAACGCTGAGCTCGAGGAAGTGCGCAGCCACCTCCTGGCCATGGGCGGGCTGGTCGAGAAGCAGGTCAACGACGCCGTCACCGCGCTGATCGAGGCCGACTCCGGCCTGGCCCAGCAAGTGCGTGAGATCGACGACCAGATCAACCAGATGGAACGCAACATCGACGAAGAATGCCTGCGCATTCTGGCCCGTCGTCAGCCGGCGGCGTCGGACTTGCGTCTGATCATCAGCATCTCCAAGTCGGTGATCGATCTGGAGCGCATCGGCGACGAAGCCACCAAGATCGCCCGTCGTGCCATCCAGTTGTGCGAAGAAGGTGAAGCGCCGCGCGGTTACGTCGAGGTTCGCCACATCGGCGACCAGGTGCGCAACATGGTTCGCGATGCCCTGGACGCGTTTGCCCGCTTCGACGCCGACCTGGCGTTGTCGGTGGCGCAATACGACAAGATCATCGACCGCGAATACAAAACCGCGCTGCGCGAGCTGGCCACCTACATGATGGAAGACCCGCGCTCTATCTCGCGGGTCTTGAGCATTATCTGGGTGCTGCGTTCCCTGGAAAGGATCGGCGACCACGCGCGCAATATCTCGGAGCTGGTGATTTACCTGGTGCGCGGCACCGACGTGCGTCATCTGGGCCTCAAGCGCATGAAAGAAGAAGTTGAAGGCACAAGTGCCGAAACCGCTAATGTTCCGGGCAAAGCTGACGATAAGTAAGATTGCCCAAGAAAAGCGCCCGGCCCTTTGGCCGGGCGTTTTTGTTTGCGTGAGGCTCTCGAATTGAAAAGCCGAATTGAAAAACCGAATAGAAAAGCAGCACCCGCGAACGAAAAGTCCCGGCGTGACTGAAGAGTTTTGGCAAAGTGCCATCAGCCAGCGTTATGCTTGCCGGGATTTTTAAAGGGGTGTTGGATGAGCAAGATCAGTGTGTTGGTCGTGGACGATGCGTCGTTCATTCGTGACCTGGTAAAGAAGTGCCTGCGTAACTACTTCCCGGGGATCCGGACCGAAGATGCAGTCAACGGCAAAAAGGCCCAGGCCATGCTGGCCAAGGAAGCGTTCGACCTGGTTCTGTGCGACTGGGAAATGCCGGAAATGTCCGGTCTGGAGCTGCTGACCTGGTGCCGCGAGCAGGACAACCTCAAGACCATGCCGTTCGTGATGGTGACCAGCCGTGGCGACAAAGAGAACGTGGTCCAGGCGATCCAGGCCGGGGTTTCCGGCTATGTCAGCAAGCCGTTCACCAACGAGCAGCTACTGACCAAGGTCAAGCAGGCGCTGAACAAGGTTGGCAAGCTCGACACCTTGATGAACAGCGCGCCAACCAAAATGAACTCGGCGTTCGGTAACGATTCCCTGAGCGCATTGACCGGCGGCAAAGCGGCGGTGGTTGCACCCTCGGCAGCAGTGGTCAACCCGTTCGCTAAACCTGCCGCCGCCGCGCCAGCCCAGGCTGCCGCGCCGTCTCGCGGCCTGCTCAACAACCCGCCGGTCAAGGCGCCTGCCGCTGCCTCCGCATCAGCTGGCGGTCGTGGCCAAGGCCAACTGCGCCTGTCGAGCGGTACTCAGCAATGCGTGATCAAGGCCTTGAGCATCAAGGAAGCGCTGTTGGTGGTGAAACGTACCGACACCTTGCCGCAAGTCCTCGACAACGCCGTACTCGACCTGGAGCAGGGCGACAACGCCGAAACTGCCCGTCTTAACGGCTACCTGCACGCCATCGTCGCCCACGAGCCGAGGCCGGACAGTGAGTGGCTGCAACTGACCTTCCGTTTTGTCGACCAGGATGCGCAGAAGCTTGACTACATCTCCCGCCTGATCGCCCGTGGTACTGCGCAGAAGCATTTCGTTCCTGGCGCGTAATCTTCGCTCCTAAAAGATCGCAGCCTTCGGCAGCTCCTACAGGTGAAACACAATGCCTGTGTAGGAGCTGCCGAAGGCTGCGATCTTTTGTTTTTGCTTTCCGCCCATTTTGAAACATCTGTCGACTACGCAGGTCCACTTCTGCTGCTAGGCTCCTTCCCAGGCCTTACTCGACAGAATCTTGCCCATGCTCGCGCGCCTGCTGTTTTTCTGTGGTCTTTTCATGGCCTCCACCTCGGCTGTGGCCATGACGATCTACAGGTCCACCGACGCCAGTGGCGTGGTCTCTTACAGCGACCGCCCCACCAAAGGCGCGAAGGTGTTCGTTTTTCGGGACCGGATGGTCGAGCGCCTTGAGCGGCAGGTGTACCTCGACATCAAGAAGCAGGGGGGCATGGAGAGTGTGTTCGTGCGTAACGACCTGTATGCGCCGGTCGAGATCGAACTGAGTTTCGACGGGCTGAAGAACGTCAGCGGTGCGCCGAGCCGGCCAATCCGTCGGGTTATGCCGGCGCGCAGTAACCTACGTCTGGCACTGCTCAAGGCGACGAACGCCGGAAGGCCGCTGGTCTACACCCCAAGGTTCGAGTATTCCCTGGGCGACCCCTCAGGGGCCACCATGGCCTATCGATATCCACTGCCTTGGCGTGGCGGGCCGTTTCGGCTGAGCCAGGGCCCTAATGGCCAATACAGCCACTACGGGCCGAAGAACCGTTATGCGATGGACATCGCCATGCCCGAAGGCACGCCGATCATCGCGGCGCGCGGCGGGGTGGTGGTGAAAACCGAGAATGGCCAGACCGGACGCGGCAACGACCCGTCGGGCAATTTCGTGCGGGTGCTGCACGATGACGGGACCATGGGCGTGTACCTGCACCTCAAGAAGGGTTCGGTCAGCGTGCGGGAAGGTCAGCGGGTGACGGTAGGCAGTGCGCTGGCGCTGTCAGGCAACACTGGCAACAGCAGCGGCCCCCACCTGCACTTCGTGGTGCAGCGCAATACCGGGTTGGGGCTGGTGTCGATTCCGTACCAGTTCAATCAACCGGTAGGCGCGTTGCCCAACTTTGCGTTGGGCAAGCAGTGATGGGTTGTCTGGTCTGACGCATTCGCGAGCAGGCTCGCTCCCACAGTTGAACTGCATTCCAATGTGGGAGCGAGCCTGCTCGCGAAGGGATCGACGCGGTTTAAGCCAGTGACGACTTAATCGAGCATCAACACCTTGGCCAAAACAATCTTCGGCCCTTTCATCTTCTTGATGATGATCCGCAAACCTTCGACTTCCAGCACTTCTTCCTCTTCCGGCACCCGTTTCAGGGTTTCGTAGACCAGCCCGGCGAGGGTTTCGGCTTCGATGTGGTCCAGGTCGATACCCAGCAGACGCTCCACCTTGAACAGCGGCGTATCGCCCCGCACCAGCAGCTTGCCTGGCTGATACGCGAGGATCCCGCGTTCGGCCTTGCGGTGTTCGTCCTGAATGTCGCCCACCAGCACTTCCAGCACGTCTTCCATGGTCAGGTAGCCAATGATGTTGCCGTCGGCTTCCTCGACCACGGCGAAATGCGAGCCGCCCTTGCGAAATTGTTCCAGCAGTTGCGACAGCGGCATGTGCCGCGACACGCGCTCCAGCGGCCGGGTCAGTTCGGCGAGGTTGAACGACTCGGGAATGTGGTCCAGGGCGGCCAGTTCCAGCAGCAGATCCTTGATGTGCAGCAGGCCGACGAACTCCTGACGCTCGCTGTCGTACACCGGATAACGGCTGAACTTGTGGCGACGGAACAACGCCAGGATTTCCTTGAGCGGTGCGTTGAACTCAAGGGTGACCAGATCTTCCCGGGAGTTGGCCCAGTCGACCACTTCCAGCTCGCCCATTTCCACCGCCGAGGCCAGTACGCGCATGCCTTGATCGCTTGGGTCCTGGCCGCGGCTGGAGTGCAGGATCAGTTTCAGTTCTTCACGGCTGTAATGGTGCTCGTGGTGCGGGCCGGGTTCACCTTGCCCTGCGATGCGCAGGATCTGGTTGGCGCTGGCGTTGAGCAGGTAAATGGCCGGGTACATGGCCCAGTAGAACAGGTACAGCGGCACGGCGGTCCAGAGCGACAGCAGCTCGGGTTTGCGGATGGCCCAGGATTTCGGGGCCAGTTCGCCGACCACGATGTGCAGGTACGAAATGATGAAGAACGCCGTGAAGAACGAAACCGCCTTGACCACTTCAGCGGAATCTACGCCCACGGCACTCAGCACGGGTTCCAGGAGGTGTGCGAACGCCGGTTCGCCGACCCAGCCCAGGCCGAGGGAGGCGAGGGTGATACCCAATTGGCAGGCCGAGAGGTAAGCATCGAGCTGACTGTGCACGGTGCGCAGGATGTGTCCGCGCCAGCCGTGCTGTTCAGCGATGGCTTCGACCCGGGTCGAGCGCAGTTTGACCATGGCAAACTCTGCCGCAACGAAAAAGCCGTTGAGCAAAACCAGGATCAGAGCAAAAAGAATCATGCCGAAGTCGGCGAATATTGTTGCGAGGGTCAAGCCAGGGGAAGGGTCCATGATGGAGTTTTGCAGGTTCCGTGTATTCGAAAGGAAAGAAAAAAGTGCGCCTGAAGGGCAGGCACAAGTCAGCCAATGTAGCGGCTGACCGGGTGATTGACTAGTGGCGAGTGCTGGCCGGTATCAGTCGGCGGCGCTGATGACGCGGGATTTGGTGACCTGGGCCGGCGCAAAATGACAGGTAAACGTGCTGCCGTGCCCCGGCACACTGCTGATTTCCATGCGTGCCCGGTGGCGCAGCAACACATGTTTGACGATGGCCAGCCCCAGCCCGGTGCCGCCGGTGTTGGAGTTGCGGCTGGAGTCGACGCGGTAGAAGCGTTCCGTCAGGCGCGGCAAGTGTTTGCTGTCGATGCCGATCCCCGAATCCTGCACGCTCAGGTGTGCGCCTTGATCGTCGCCCCACCAGCGAATGCGGATATTGCCTTCGGCGGGGGTGTATTTCACTGCGTTGAACACCAGGTTGGAAAACGCGCTGCGTAGTTCGGCTTCACTGCCCTTGAGCAGAATTGTCGGGTCGGCTTCCAGGGTGATGCGCTGATTGCGTTGACCGGACAGCTGCTGAGCGTCGCTCTTGATCGATTGCAGCAGGCTGTCGATGGACACCGGTTGGTTGTCCGACGGGTAATCGGTGGCTTCCAGTTTGGCCAGCAGCAGCAAATCGTTAAGCAAGGTCTGCATGCGCCCGCCTTGCTGCTGCATCTGCTGCAGGGCACGGCTCCAGCGCGGGTTCACTTCCTCGACATTGTCGAGCAGGGTTTCCAGGTAGCCGCAGATCACCGTCAGCGGCGTGCGCAGCTCGTGGGACACGTTGGCGATGAAGTCTTTGCGCATCTGTTCCAGCTGATGAATACGCGTCACGTCGCGCACCAGCATCAAATGTTCGTTGTTGCCATAGCGGGTGATGTACAGCTGAATGCGCAGGCGATCATTGATCGGCGAAGGAATTTCCAACGGCTCGGCGTAGCTGTTCTGCTCGAAGTATTCCTTGAAGCGCGGATGACGCACCAGGTTGGTCACGGGCTGGCCGCTGTCTTGAGGGGTCTTGAGGCCCAGCAGGGTTTCGGCAGCGCGATTCCACCATTCCAGGTTGCCGTCGCTGTCGAGCATGATCACCGCGTCTTTCAGCGCGGCGGTGGATTCCTGGACCCGGTCGATCACCGCTTGCAAGCGCCCGCGTACCCGTTGGTCACGGCGTTGCAGGTGGTAAATGCTGTCGAATACTTCACCCCACAGGCCGTAGCCGTCTGGCGGTGCTTCATCGGGTTGGTGCAGGCGCAGCCATTCGTGCAGACGCAGCAGTTGCTTGAGGGTCCAGGCCAGGTAAAGGCCCAGGCCCACGGCGAGGCTCCAGCCGTAGTAGCCGGAAATCAGGCCGATCACCAGGCAGGCGGTGACCAGCAACAGCATGTGGCGAATCAGGGTGCCATGCCAGTTTTGGTTCACGAAAAATATGCATCCTTGTCAGCAAGTCTGGCGGTCGGCTCAGGCCTTGGTGGAGAACCGGTAGCCGGTGCCGCGCACGGTTTGTACCAGGTTTTCGTAAGCATCGCCGAGGGCTTTGCGCAGGCGACGGATGTGCACGTCGACGGTGCGCTCTTCAACGTAGACATTGCCGCCCCAGACCTGATCCAGCAATTGGCCACGGGTGTACGCGCGTTCCTGGTGGGTCATGAAAAACTGCAACAGACGGTACTCGGTCGGGCCCATCTCGGCGGGTTTGCCGTCAATGGTCACGCGGTGGCTGATCGGGTCCAGCAACAGGCCGCCGACTTCGATCGGCGCTTCGCCATCGGTCGGGCCAGCGCGTCGCAGCACGGCTTTGAGGCGCGCAACCAGCTCACGGGGGGAAAACGGTTTGGTGATGTAGTCGTCAGCGCCGACTTCCAGGCCCTGGATCTTGTTGTCCTCTTCGCCCTTGGCGGTAAGCATGATGATCGGGATATCACCGGTCAGTTCATCGCGCTTGAGGCGGCGGGCCAGCTCGATGCCGGAGGTGCCGGGCAGCATCCAGTCGAGCAAAATCAGGTCCGGTTTACGGTCGACGATAATGGCATGGGCCTGCTGCGAGTTCTCCGCCTCCAGGCAGTCGTAGCCGGCCATCTCCAACGCAACAGCGATCATTTCGCGAATGGGCGCTTCGTCGTCGACGATCAGAATGCTCCTGCCAACCATGCCTTAATCCTCTTGTCATTTAACTGTCTTGCGCCGCATTAGATAACGGAATTATTGCAGTCGTGTGACAGTATTTTAGCCGCCCTGCGATTGTCGCGATCCTGAACTAAGCTCTAAGTCCAAATCCTGACAACCACAAGAGGAAGGTTTCCATGAATCACATTGCTCAATCCTGGAAGGCCCTGCTGGTCACGGCTGCGCTAACGTTGCCGTCCGTGGCCTTTGCCGCCGAACCGGCCATGATGAAAGACGGCGTGATGGTCGACCACAAGGGTATGACCGTTTACACGTTCGACAAGGACACTGGCGGTAAGTCGATGTGTAATGCCGATTGCGCCAAGATGTGGCCACCGATGATGGCTCCAGCGGGTGCCAAGGCCGAAGGTGGATGGACGATCATCAAGCGTGATGACGGCATGATGCAGTGGGCTTATGACGGCAAGCCGATGTACACCTACAAAATGGACATGAAGCCTGGCGATAAGAACGGCGAAGGTTACAAAGATATGTGGCACATGCCGAAGCACTGACCCGTGTAATCCGCTCCTCGGACTTGGTCACGGGGAGCCTGTAGCAGCTGGCGAAGCCTGCGTTCGGCTGCGCAGCCGAACGCAGCCTGCGGCAGCTGCTATAGTTCAATCGCAGTCAGCGCAACGCGTAGTCCAGCACAATCCCCACGAAAATCGCCAACCCCGCCCAATGGTTATGCAAAAACGCCTGGAAGCAGCGCATCCGGTCCTTGCTGCGGGTGTACCAGAACTCCCACGCAAAACAGCCCGCCGCCACCAGCAACCCAAGGTGGAACCAGCCGCCGAGATGGAATTTCGAACCCGCCAGCAGCAGGCAACCCAACGCCAGGCCTTGCAGGGTCACGATGATCGCCCTGTCGGCGTCGCCAAACAGAATCGCGGTGGATTTCACCCCGATTTTCAAGTCGTCGTCGCGATCAGTCATCGCGTAATAGGTGTCGTAGCCAACCGTCCACAACAAATTGGCGATCCACAGCAACCACGCTGAGGCTGGAAGCTCACCGGTCTGGGCAGTGAACGCCATTGGCATACCCCAGGAGAACGCCGCGCCCAACACCACTTGCGGGTAATAGGTGTAGCGCTTCATGAACGGGTAAGTGAAAGCCAAGGCCAAACCACCCAGCGACAGCCAGACAGTCGTCGCGTTGGTGCACAACACCAACAGGAAACTCACGCCCATCAGCACCGCGAAGAACACCAGGGCTTCTTTTGAACTGATCTTGCCGCTCACCAGTGGCCGTTGCTCGGTGCGTTTTACATGGCCATCGACCTTGCGGTCCGCCCAATCGTTGATCACGCAACCGCCAGCACGGGTCAGCGCCACGCCGAGCACGAAAATCGCAATATTGGCCAATGACGGCGAACCTTCACCGGCAATCCACAATGCCCACAACGTCGGCCATAGCAGCAGATAAATGCCGATCGGCTTGTCCATGCGGGTCAGTTGAATGAAATCCCAGGCCCGTGGATTCAAGCGGTTCAGGGACTTGAGCAGGCTCTGGTACATCAGCAGTTCTCCGGATGGGCGCGGGTGGCGTGCCACAAGGTCGGCAGGAAGATCTCGGCCACCAGCACGCTTAACGCGCCACGGTCGAAACGCGAGCGCCGGCCCCACAGTTCAGGCGCCTGAGCCTCCACCGGCAACCATGCTTGAGGGTAGTGACAAACCTCGATGGCCCGGCGCTGAAACGCCTGATCGCAAAACAGCAATTCGCCCAGGGAGCGGCTGCCCAGCTCGTCCATATGCAAGCCGTCGCCTTGCAACGCGCTACGCGCCGCCACGCTGCGGGCGAATACCCAGGCGTCGCCGTTACCGCGCAAATACACCTCGCGCACCCAGCCTTCGCTGCCCTCGGCCAGCTCCAGTGCGGCACATTCGTCGGCGCGCAGCGGTTGCCAGCCTTCGAACAGCGGCGTGACGCTGAAACCGTCATTCGACAGGCGGATCAAGCGCCGGGTCAGCGACCCTTCATCGAACAGCCAATCGAGCGTAGACGTGTCGGGGAGGGGCGTCAGTTGGCTTTGTGGAAGCCAGAGCGGCGTCGGGGAGGGGGCTTTTGAGTGCGGCACAGTGAGTCATTATTGGCAGCAAATGAGGCGGCGAGCTTACCATGTCAGACGGCGATTTTGATTGATCCGGCCCGCCGTTGCGCCGAACAGGCTTGCATCTGCCGGCCCCGATCAGTACAAAACGCCCTGAGCCGGACGGCAGCGCTTCACTCATCGACCGTTCGCGCCAGCAAAAGCCTGAATCTGAGGAAGTACCTGAATGAAAAAGTGGCAATGTGTGGTCTGCGGCCTGATCTATAACGAAGCCGACGGCTGGCCCGATGAAGGCATTGCGCCGGGTACGCTGTGGCAGGACGTGCCGGAAGACTGGCTGTGCCCGGACTGCGGCGTGGGCAAAATGGATTTCGAAATGATTGAAATCAACTAAGAATCAAAGGAGCAACAAGGAATGAACGCACCTGTCGTGATCGTCGGCACTGGGCTGGCTGGCTACAACCTGGCCCGGGAGTTTCGCAAACTCGATGGCGAAACCCCGCTGCTGTTGATTACCGCAGATGACGGACGCTCCTACTCCAAGCCGATGCTCTCCGCCGGCTTCGGCAAGAATAAAGACGCCGATGGCCTGAGCATGGCCGAACCGGGTGCCATGGCCGAGCAATTGAAGGCTGAAGTGCGCACCCACACGCGCATCAGCGGTATCGATCCGGGCCACAAGCGCCTGTGGATCGGCGAAGAATCGGTGATCTACCGTGACCTGATCCTGGCTTGGGGCGCGGAAACCGTGCGAGTGCCGATCGAAGGTGATGCGGCGGACGCCGTTTTCCCGATCAACGACCTTGAAGACTACGCACGCTTTCGCGCGGCCGCGGCCGGCAAGCGTCGGGTGTTGCTGCTGGGCGCCGGTTTGATCGGCTGCGAATTCGCCAACGACCTGATTCTCGGTGGCTACGAAGTGCAACTGGTTGCCCCCTGCGAACAGGTCATGCCGACCTTGCTGCACCCGGCGGCGGCCGCTGCGGTCCAGGCCGGCCTGGAAAGCCTGGGAGCGCGCTTCCACCTCGGGCCGGTGCTCAATCGCTTGCAGCGAGTGGCTGACGGCCTGGAAGCGCATCTGTCCGACGGCCAAGTCATCCCGTGCGACGTAGTGGTGTCGGCCATCGGTCTGCGTCCGCGCATCGACCTGGCCGCTGCTGCCGGTGTGCAGGTCAATCGCGGCGTGGTGGTCGACCGTCAGCTGAAAACCTCTCACGCCAACATCTACGCCCTGGGCGACTGCGCCGAGGTCGATGGGCTGAATCTGTTGTACGTCATGCCCCTCATGAGTTGTGCGAGAGCGCTGGCTCAGACCCTCGTCGGAAACCCTACGACGGTGAGCTATGGCCCGATGCCGATCACCGTGAAAACCCCGGTTTGCCCATTGGTGGTTTCGCCACCACCACGGGGTGCGGAAGGCGTGTGGACGGTCGAAGGGCAGGGCACGGACATCAAGGTGCTGTGCCGTGACAGTGCCGGCAAATTGCTGGGCTACGCCCTGACAGGCGCGGCGGTGATGGAAAAACTCGCCCTGAACAAAGAGCTTCCGGCTCTGTTGGCGTAAATAGCGGTCGTTCTGTCGGAATCACCCCGTTTTTGCCCCTACAAAGGTCGTGGGGAGACTGGCGCCGCTCTAAAGCGCGTGCCATTCTCACTCCCGTCTGCCGCAGAGTAGAGCACCTGCGGCGCCTTGGGCGCTGTTCCAACGAGAACGGCACGGACATAACAACAAAAAACCGTCAAAGGGGCTTCACTAATGCGTAAACCAGAACTCGCCGCTGCAATCGCGGAAAAAGCAGATCTCACCAAAGAACAGGCCAACCGCGTTCTCAACGCCGTTCTCGAAGAAATCACCGGCGCTCTGCATCGCAAGGATAGCGTCACGCTGGTGGGCTTCGGCACCTTCCTGCAACGCCATCGCGGTGCCCGTACCGGCAAGAACCCGCAAACCGGTGAGCCAGTCAAAATCAAGGCCAGCAACACCGTCGCCTTCAAGCCAGGCAAGTCGTTGAAAGACAGCGTTAATCCGTAACACGCACCGACTACCCGCCTGGCGGGTGAGCGAGATAAAAAATGGGCACGCCAACGAGGTTGGGTGCCCATTTTTTTTGGTTCTTCACGGCCTTGTGCTGGGCTTTGCGCAGGATGCGCCGACTCAGTTGACTGATCCACCCAGGCCTGCTTCCGCCCGTTGCATCAATGACGCGCACCCTCGACCGACCAGCGGTTCAAAGCACTTCTTTTGCAAGTAACGTCGCCGAACTGGTCGAGAATAAACTTCTAGAAACCTCGCAAGCTGAAACGTATCAGCTTCAGAAAAATATCAAATTATGCACAAATGCATTTTTTTCTTGACCCGCAAGATCGAGTCCCTTAAGGTTAATTCGCTGTATGTATATACAGTATTTTTTTGATCGAATATTTATTCGAATTCATTCATGGACGAGGTATCACCCTATGAAAAGCAACACTGAAAAATTCGGCAAAACACCCCATCAATCCAGCCTCTGGACCCGCGCTGATGCGTTGAAAGTCCGTGCGGACGATCCCACCACCACTCAGCCGCTGGTCAGCGCGGATTTCCCGGTATTGAGCAACGAAGTGTTCATCTGGGACACCATGCCGCTGCGCGACTTGGACGGTAACGTGACGTCCGTCGATGGCTGGTCGGTGATCTTCACCCTGACTGCCGATCGTCATCCAAACGACCCGGAGTACATCGACGAGAACGGCAACTACAACGTCATCCGCGACTGGAACGACCGCCACGGTCGGGCAAAGATGTACTACTGGTTTTCTCGTACCGGCAAGGACTGGAAACTCGGTGGCCGTGTGATGGCTGAAGGGGTTTCGCCGACCGCTCGCGAATGGGCCGGTACGCCGATCCTGTTGAACGACCAGGGTGAGGTGGACCTGTATTACACCGCTGTCACCCCGGGCGCGAGCATCGTCAAGGTGCGGGGCCGGGTGGTGACCACCGAACATGGCGTCAGCATGGTCGGCTTCGAGAAGGTCAAGCCGCTGTTCGAGGCCGACGGCAAGATGTACCAGACCGAAGCACAGAACTCCTTTTGGGGCTTCCGTGATCCATGGCCATTCCGCGACCCGAAGGACGGCAAGCTGTATATGCTGTTCGAGGGCAACGTGGCCGGCGAGCGCGGCTCGCACAAGGTGGGCGAAGCGGAAATTGGCGATGTGCCGCCGGGTTATGAGAACGTCGGCAACTCGCGTTTTCAGACTGCCTGTGTCGGCATCGCCGTGGCCCGTGACGCGGACGGCGACGACTGGGAAATGCTACCGCCGCTGCTGACCGCCGTGGGGGTCAACGACCAGACGGAACGCCCGCACTTCGTGTTCCAGGACGGCAAGTACTACCTGTTCACCATCAGCCATACGTTCACCTATGCCGACGGTGTGACCGGGCCGGATGGGGTGTACGGTTTTGTCGCGGATTCGCTGTTCGGCCCTTACGTGCCGTTGAACGGTTCCGGCCTGGTGCTGGGCAACCCGTCCTCTCAGCCGTTCCAGACCTACTCGCACTATGTGATGCCCAACGGCCTGGTGACCTCCTTTATCGACAGCGTACCGACCGACGCAACCGGCACGCAGATTCGTATCGGCGGCACTGAGGCACCGACGGTGGGCATGAAGATAAAAGGGCAGCAGACGTTCGTGGTGGCCGAGTACGACTACGGCTATATCCCGCCGATGTTAGACGTCACGCTCAAATAATATCGATACAGGGCTTTCAGGCAGCGGGTTTGAGGTCGATGAAAAAACCGTTGTGGATATGATCGAGATATCCCGCCTGATTCACTGCGACGTTGATCGCAAGCCCCATTGAATAATGTGTAGTAACAGCCCTTCGTTACTGGCTGCAAGGATGCAGCCAGTAACGGGTATCTTCCCTCCGCTACCGCCTCCTGTTCGTCAGGCCAGCATTCTGTCTCGCGTTTCCTTCAGATTCGCAGTCACCCGCGACACCCTTGCCTCTGGCTAACACCTCCTCTTGCCGGATGTGTAAAGGGCTTCTACCTCCAAGTCATCCAACTCACCACCACAGTGAGCCAAACAGCGCCAGTTACGGCGCTATTCGCCATGCCTGGCGCACCAATAAAAAGGTTCTTCACGGTTTTCCGAGAAGAACCATTTTTTATGGGGGGCGGAGTACTTTCTTTCCTGGTGGATCAACTGACTCGGCTTTGTTTCCTGGCGAGAATCGCTGCTATTTCCGGCTCATTCAGGTGATCCAGCGCTCGCTCCACCAACAAATGCACCCCGTCGGCCAGGCGGCTGAGCGACAGGGCTACGGAGCGGCGTGAACCGTCCACGTCGTCGGCGAGGTCGTCGGCGATGGCGCTGATGGACAAGATATCTTCCGAGGCATTGGCGAGGAGGGCTTCAGTGTTGATGCCCGGGCAGACGCTGAAGAGTTGGCCTTTGCGTTTCGGTGGCTTTGGTTCGGCTGGCGGGAAGTGATGGTCGAGGGCGCGTTCGGCGGCGTCGTTGAGTTTTTTTGAATCGGGGCTTTCGTATGGGGAGACCGGATCGGTGTCCGGTGGGTTAGGTGTGACCTTGAACATGATCTTCAATTCCTTGAGTGATGCTGACACCACTTCGCCGACTAAACGAAGGGGTGGCAGCTGTACGCAGGTTAGTCGGACCGGGGAATTGAAGAAGCCGGCGCACCCAAAGGTGCCCTACGCACAGCCACCATCAAAATGCAGGTAGCAAGTACCTGTCTGACGGACGCTTGTACAACTTCAATTACCAGCGGGCGACTAAACCCGACCACTGACGATCAGTGACACGAGTCAAGTTACCGACCGACCCCAAAGCGCACAAGCCGGCGGATTCTGGCGTAGCCGTAGGCAACGACGCAAGGTGTTGTAGCTTTCACGATGTTACCTACAAGGCTTTTAAACAAGCGCTGTCAGGCATTGGTGTGGGACCGACAGGAAAACCATTTCTGATCAGGATTGGGGGGGCTGAATCAGGTTGCCGAGTTCGTCGTAATGGTGGTGCAGGCTGCTGGCCGCACTGTGTTCGGCAGCAACTGACCGAGGGCGTCGTAGATAAAGAAACGATGGATTCGACTGACCGGATGGCGAGGGAACATGATGAGCGCGAGCTGGAAAAATGAGCACACCGACTGGATCAGGTGCCCATTTTTGTTGGACGCAGAGATGAACGTCTAACAAAGTCCCTCTACCAGTACCTTGTCTTTCTCGCCACCCCAAGGATCGTCCAGCAGGTACTTGGCTAGAACTCTGCTGTCTGATGGGACCAGAGTGGTTTTGTAAGAGATTTCTTCACCCTCGCAAACCTCGAAGTACAACGCATAGTCGCGTTTCTCTAGATCAAGCTCGACCTTGAAGTTTTCAGCAACGGATGCAATTTCCACATGACTGGGATCTGTGACATGAAACGGCACGACGATGCAGCGCTGGGTGCTGGGTGCTGGGTGCTGGGTGCTGGGTGCAGGGGTCGAGGTGGAAGCTGTCTTCCAGTTTCAGGTGCATGTTTGCACCGAAAGCGTCTTCGGGTAGGGGGTCAAACACAACGTAATCGCTATGAATGATCGCACCCTGCTCCAAATTAACCTCGCCCCATTGGCTTGAGGCTTCGTCGAAGGGCCGTGAGCGGAATTGAATCTGGCTGTGGGAGATTAATAGGTCCATAACTTGAGCTGTCTTTTTCATCCATAAACCTCGATCGGTATCCTGCTTGGTTTCTCCGGCACGTTGGTCCTAGAGTCCCCGGCCTTGCTCAGGCTTTTTTCTCTAAATAGAACTTCAGATATTTTTTTGGTCTTTCTTGAAAGGCTCGCGCCTTACCGAAGCTATAAGCATCGTCAAAGTATTTATAAGCCTGTGAATAATCTTCCAGTTCAAAGTAGACCATTCCCAAGTTGATCAACGGACCTGTATCGATATCTGACTCTCGGCCATCCAGGGTCTTTTGTGCCCAGTCTTTAGCGGCCTCGAAGCCACCGTTGTCGAAGTGCAGGTTGAAAAAAGAACCTGTGACCCATGACGACAGAGGTGTCCATTCAAGTTTTGGCTCAGGAAGCAAGTCCCATGCTTTTTGGTACAAGGCTTGGGCTTCATCTTTTTTGTTTTGCTCATCGCATTCATTGCCCGACACCATTATGGCCATTATCTCGTCTGCCAGTTCGGGATTTTCATCGGCTAAGTCTTTCATATGATAACTCTGCATTTATGGTGGGCGTCCTCTTGACACTTGATCGCTATAAGTGGCGTCAGATTACTAACAGCCTACTCTAGGAATTCTACTGCAGTTTCCCCTTCTAAGGCTTGAACGGCCGTTCGATAAATGACCGTCCAACTATCCTCTGGCGACCTTTTAAGAATATGTTTTGAACCAAACACGTAGATGGTGTCGCCAAGTGAAATTTTTTCTTTTATGTGCTGTGCCGAAGGTGAAATTAAAAATTGATGTAAGAAAACCATGGGTCGGCCCTGATGATACAACCAGGTTGGTTCTCCCACCCATACAGGTTTTTCCTTCAAATACAGGAACTCATTTTCCAGACGTTCTGATAGCCATTTCTTTTTATTTTTGGGGGCGCCTTGCTTAACGTATTCGTCGTAAAGGCCCCGTGCAAAATCTTCTGCACCTTCGGCCTCCATCGACGCGGATTGCTTTTCTGCAATCTCCATCGCAGCACCCCAGAAAACGTGAAAATCCGTCAACCCGCTCATGTTTTCTCCTGTGAAGCCTGCTTTACCATTGCCCGGTAGTTTTTATAACTTTCACTAAGTCCCGCCCGTATGGCGATTGATGGACCCGAATCAAGACTCAGATATAGAAGTTGCCGCCCTTCGCGATATTGGCTGCCACCTCCAGCACGCCGCCGAGGATGTCGACCATCATTGAGGAGTGGTTGAGTGCATCGTCCAGCCGGGCGGCCCAGAGCGCGTCAGACGTGCGCGGGGTTCATCCGCCGCAAGGGGCTGGATGCGACGCAATCGTTGCGCCGGTTGCGTATTTCGACGCCTTCCATTGCCCCCTTTCTCCCTGTTGATTACGGTACGCGCATCAGCGCAACCTTCAGGCGTTTGATCTGCTTCGGATACTTGAGGCATCGACTGGACGTATGTTATCCACACTGGTTCGCTTACTCCTCGTCTATATCCTCCTCATTAATCAGTCCTTGAACAAATCGGATAAAATTTGAGCAAACATGTTTTTCAGATCGGCCGAGCCGATCAGCTGTTCGCTGTAGTAAGTAGGGGCTTTCCAACCTAAGATCATGTTTGAATTTCCTAGTCGTAATAGGCACCGGCCGTCCAGCAGGTTGGCGGTGGGGTCGTACTCGAAATGCCTTTGCAAGGCGGCCGGCGTTATCGAGGGCCGGCTAGTGTGTTTGGCATTGTCGCGTAGGTAAGCGACCACTGCGGTAAGGGCCCCGTGCGCTCACTACTCACTGAATACAAAGCTTTCTTGTGCCAGATTATGTTCGGTCCGGTAATTGGTTTCCCATTCAAGGTAGTCTTCGGGAGGCTCTTGGCTGATTCCCTGGGTGGACCAATATTGTTTTCCATAGGCTATCAACATTGCCCAGTGGTACTCCAGTTCGTGGCTCCTTGAAATGACAGCCATGTAGTTACTGACAGGCTTGTTTATTACAGGCGCAGCAGCCATAAGCGAATCGGCTTCCGCTTCGGTCCTGTTGGCATAGTGAACAATAATTCCTCGGATGACTTCGACCCAACTACGCATGTTGAAAATAACCGTTTCAACCAGGTCATCATCATCTTGGAAAACCATCCCATCGACAAAATTATCTCTGTGCATCATGAACAACCTTTAATTTTGAATGCGCGACATGGGACGGGATCGCTCCGGCGGCTCGTGCGGCGGGAATGTTATTGGTGAGGTGAGAATGTGCGCCCTGCACCGTGGGCGGGAAGAGGGCGTTGCTGAAATTCTCGCACCGGTTACTCAAGCCCTTGCCGGCCCCGGTCTTGCTCATGGCGAGGCCGACGATGGTACCGACCACCACGCCGAGCAGGAAGCAACCGAGCCCGCCGGTGATGCCCATGGCCGCGACCGCTGCAGTTGTCGCCACCACGGTGATCGCAATATTGGCCGCCGCCTCCAGCACGCCGCCAAGAATGTCGGCCATCATCGAGGTGTGGTTGAGTGCGTCGCCCAGCCGGGCGGCCCAGAGCGTGTCAGACATGCAGGGTGTTCATCCGCCGCAAGCGTCTGGCCACCGCGCAATCGTTGCGTTTGTTGCGCAATTCGATGCCTTCCATTGCACTGTTCTCCTTGTTGGTTACGGCATGCGCATCAGCGCGGCTCTAAGGCGTTTGATCAGCTTCGGATCCTTGAGGCAATCGGCCGGCCGTATGCTATCCAGGGCGGGCACTTGTTGTTCGATCCACCACAATCCTTCCTTGAGCCCTCTTTTACCGTAGAGGATGACCGCCATGTCGAGGTTGCCATCCAGTTGTTTCGCCAGGGTGCGGGCGTTGTCGTCGAGATAGTCCTCTTCGAATAACCGCACAAGCACTTGCCAGTCGGCATCGCCGAGGTATTCGTCTTCCAGTTGTTCCATCTTCTGCGCTCACTGGCCGGGTCAGATCCATGACCTGAAGATTAACCATAAAAATAATCAAAAAACCGTTCGAAGTTTTCTTCCCCAAGTAGGGGGCTGACTTCCCTTGTGAGTAATTCTACGAACTTGCTGGAAAGTTCGTCATCATCGTTATAGATCTCAAAAAATTCGAATTCGCCGTGGACAACCTCAATCAATTTGGCAAAAGCAAAAAAGAAATCAGCCAATGAGTCGGCAATTTTGAAAGGCAAAGCCACGTCATAGCTGGCAAATACAGGCGTACCCTCAGTGTCGGTAACGGCGATGACAGGTTTACCGCCTCCGATATCATCCATAAATACTACAAAACTGGCTGGCCAGCGTGGGTTGAGCTGCGACTTGTTTGAATTGCCATCCCATTTGTAGCCCGCTTGGTCATCTTCAATGGTGTTCAGGTCAAAAAAACGTATCGGAGTCAAACCTGTCTCCATCTCTACACCCACAGGCTCGTAGTTGTCATAGAAAAAATCAGTTTCGACAGAGCGCTCAAGCGTTTGCGGCCATGTGGCGTTGACTTGGCCATTCTTTTCGAATTTGCCGTCCAACAGGAATTTCTTATGGATACGGTGCAGCTCTATCAATGCCTTTTGTAACGTGCTCATGTTCATTTTTCGCCCCCCGCAAAACCCCCGAGCAGAACTTTGCTGTCGTCCAGCACGAGATCGATCCAAATGCCATTCAGACGCTTACTCTTCATATATATATTGTTCATTAGTCAGTCCTTGAACAAGCCGGATGAAATTAGAGCAGACATGTTTTTCAGATTGGGCCTGATTCTCTTCAGGGCTAAGATCGCTATCAAAGCTATCAGTCGTGAAATCACTGATGGACCCCGAATCAAGATTCGGGCAAAAGAAGTTGCCGCCCCAGTCGTTCGCGAAAAGTAGGCTTCTTTCCGATAGCGGACTCCAGATGGTCCAGATCCACTGAGGTAATGGCCGCTTCGTCATCTGAGAATGTGTTTTCAATCATCACTAATCCCAAGGGAACTTAATGTGAAATTACGCCGCCAGCACGGCGCCAAGGATGGTCTAGCTCGACATTTTTCAATGTCAATGCTGATCAGCAAGATTGCGTGACCGTATGAAAAGTTTTCTTGTTTTCATCAAAAAACAAATAAGCTTGCGAGTTATCATGGCTTAAACCACTAATATCGAGTTGCCCCAAAAAAATCATTGGTTTTCCATCTTGTATAGGCCATTCGGGGTTTTGGAGCCATTTAGGTGGTGTCTTCAGAGAACGAAAATCACTTTTTATTTTTCCCTTTAACCATAGCTGCAGCTCTTTGGTGCTAAGTGATTTTTTGTCTTCAATGAGGCTGGATAGATAATCTGATGGTAGGGACAACCATTTTGGCTGAACTTTCAGCGTTAGGTTAAATAGCTCTTTATATTTCTTTTTGATCTTGTGGGGTATGTTTTTCTTGTTTAGAAAGTCAGATAGAAGAGTTTGGGTGTTATATATGGATTCAAGGTTTTCATAGTTTTGACTGATGGCGTATGTGTATAGGTCTGACTCTGCCACGTAAGCTGGTAAATTTTTCTCGATTCTTAGTAACTCTTCAATTGATGAGTTGGCATAAATTTCCGCTTCGAATTCTTTTGGCGAAATGGATGCTTCGACAAATTGCTTCACAATTTCTATAGCAGTCATTACTTAGCTCCTAGATGTCTGAAATTATCAAGTTCGGCATGTTGTTCTCGTGTGACTTCCCGTAAGTTTCGGGGGTCGTTCACGCCGCCTGAAGTTTTCGAGGCTTCGTGTCGACTCTTCCAATACCTTGATCTCACTACGTCTCATGCAGGAGCTTTGCACCGTTAGCGTCGCCTTTTTCCAGCGTTTTGAACTGGACACAACCCCAACCCCAACCCCAACCCCATGGGGCCACCCATCGGTTATGTCCATATTGATAGAGGTTTAATCCTCCCATCAACCCAATAGGATCCGACTTTGTAAACCATCCCACATCCGAATCACGTATTGAAAGGCAGCCCAGTCTCCCGGTCCAGGTACTGCCTCTGAAACTTCAGGTTCTACTCTTTTACGACCATCGACTAGTCAATCAGTCTCGTACCAACTCATCGTTTTCATCAGGCGGTTCTTTCTTGACGAGTTCTTCGTAATTTACAGGCTCTGAGCTTAAGGTGGCAGGCAGCCATTTGCCATTGATTTTCTCATAGCTACCTCCTCTGTAAGGATGACGGGCGATAATTTCGGTAATTTCTTTTTGGAAATTACTCTCTTCATACCAAACGCTGCCGCATTCACCGCATCCCCAGAATGGCGGCGAATGGGTGTCAATCAAATCTGCCCATCCTGCGCATTGAGTAATAGGGCATCGATAATGTATGTCTTGATTCTGATTCTGAGCACTATCCGCAGTCTTGACGCATTGCGTAGAGGAGCCGCAGCAGGGGCACTCTATCATTATGAAACGTTGACCTTTTTCGACCAGGGGCAAGACGAAACTTTGCTGCTGCGCATTCAGTTCAAAGATTTCCTTGCAGACTTGGCACTGTGTACTTTTAATTGAGTCCATATGGATTTTCCCCTTCAGGATACCAATGTAGGGTCTTGCTATTGGTTTTATGGTAGGCCTTGTCCATGGGAACAAGATGACTTTGACGATTGTTGCCTCCTCTGAAAATCGGCTTTTTATGATGTATATCAAAGCCATTAGTAACCAGGCCTTTCTTCATTCTGTCCGCGCCAGCCTGATCATAGCTTTCGTAGTACAGGCGATTGAGCCAGCAGTCGTCGGGCAGTTGGGTCTGGATCAGGTTGACGAGTTCGTCGTAGTGGGAGGGCAGGGTGCCGGTCGCGCTTTGTTCGGCGAGCAACTGACCGCGGGTGTCATAGGTAAAGACGCGATGGATTCGACTGATCGGATGGCGAGGGAGCATGAGCGCGAGCTGGAAAAATGGGCACACCGACTGGATCAGGTGCCCATTTTTGTTGGACGCAGAGATGAACTTCTAACGAAGTCCCCCTACCAGTACCTTGTCTTTCTCGCCGCCCCAAGGATCGTCCAGCAGGTACTTGGCTGGAACTTTGCTGTCTGATGGGACCAGAGTGATTTTATAAAATATTTCTTCACCCTCACAAACCTCGAAGTACAACGCATAGTCGCGTTTCTCTAGATCAAGCTCGACCTTGAGTTTTTCAGCAGCGGATGCAATTTCCACATGACCGGGGTCCGAGACATGAAACGGCACGACGATGCAGCGCTGGGCGGTGGGGTCGAGGTTGAAGCGGTCTTCCAGTTTCAGGTGCACGTTTGCCCCGAAAGCGTCTTCGGGTAGAGGGTCAAACACAACATAGTCGCTATGAATGATCGCACCCTGCTCCAGGTTAACCCTGCCCCACTGGCATGAGATTTCGTCGAAGTCCCGTGAGCGGAATTGAATCTGGCTGTGGGAGATTAATAGGTCCACAGTTTGAGCTATCTTTTTCATCTATAAACCTCGATCGGCATCCTGCTCGGTTTCTACGATGCATCGGCTCTAGAGCCCTCGCTTTGGTCAGGCTAGCCTTTGCTTGTTTTTTAGAAGGGCAAGGAGTTTTTTATTGCTGCGAATTTTTCTAACGCAGCACCTTTATCTCTCAAATAGTCCAAGGCGGCGTCTAAAGTTGAAAATTCTTCGATTTCTTCATTTTCATCATCTTCAAGTAAGTCCATGCGAGATTCGTCGATTGAAAAATAATATGTGTAATAAATATTGTCTTGTTTTTTTATGGCGTACTGGAATAGAAAAGCCCCCCTCTCGATCAAGCGACTTTCCTCGTAGCCTCGCCGTTTACCGGTGTTGAGTGCATCTATGAGTTTATTCATGTTCTAACCTGTGATGTCGATACGGACCATTGTGGCCGCCTCGTTATTCGAAAATGTGTTCTCGATCATCATTAATCTCAGCTTTAATAGAGCCGTCACCGTTCTGATCCACTTTTTCATAGGGGATCAATTCAGTTGCCCGTGAGTAAATCGATTGGTTCGGTTTCGGTTAGCTGGATCTTGAAAAGGGTAATCACCTGCATGCTGAGTGGGACCTAGGCTCTATCGATTGAGCCGACCTTCTCCGTATCGACCACTTCTGCACCTACCAGATTTAGTTCTTTAAGTGCAGTGGCGGCGTGAGGCGAAAGAAATACGAATCCAAGTAAAGTAATTTCATCGATACTAAAAAAATCTGTACTGATATTTTCTTTGATTGTCAGGCTGATGATATTTTTGATTTCGCCGCTCGCTCGAAAATTAATCTTCGACAGTGTCTGATCGATCACGTCCACAGGCTCCTTGTCTATTCGTAGCTGGCGCATGAAAAAATATTGGCGCTGTGCGACCGAAACGCCCTTCGGGTTGACGATCTCCAGTTCTGCGATCTCCCATCGGGAAGTCTTGAGGGGCTGGAAGGCTTCCAGGAAGCGCTCACTGACAATATGCCCCTCAAAGGCTGTGCAAAAGTCAAAGTCATAGCGCTTGTCCTTGGTAATCAGCACCAGCTTTTTCGGGAGGGGAGCGAGAGCTTCGTCGGGGCCCGCGTCGTGCCAGTCGGCATCCATCGCATCGTCATAGGCGCCAGGGCTGTACGACTCATGAATAACGCCATCAATGAAGGTGGGGCAGTCTTTGTCTTTCTTGAATGCAAGGGTATAGAACATGAAAGCCTCTTGTCAGCAAAGTCGACCGGTACTGGATTTGGTTCGTATTCTTCCTGAAACAGTCTTCTTGCGAGGGCTGCTTTGTAGTGATGAAACCTGTTGCTGTGCCAGCAACGCCGGGACCGCCAGCTCCACGCCCGGGGTCTTGCCGGTGCGGATCTCGCGCACCACCACCGAACCGCCGCCAATGGTCACGTTGGAGGAGATCAGCCCGGAGCCCACCACCTTGGCGTCGCAGGTGCTGCGCTCGCCGCTGCGCACGGCGGGCTGACCGTTGATGGTGACCTTGTCCGAGCCCTCGGCCATGAACTGCGGCGGCATCGGCGGATGCTTCATGCAGACGAGCAGGTCCAGCGGCTTGGGCACGGCGCCGGGCGCCGGGGTGGCGACAGTAGGGCGCCACATCTGGGAGAAGAAGCTTTCGGCCATGTCCAGGTAAGTGGGCTCGGCTTCCGGCTCGGGTATTTCCAGTTCGGTACCGGCCGGCGCGACATGGGACGGGATCGCCCCGGCGGCGCGGGCAGCAGGGATGTTGTTGGTGAGGGTGTTGGTGGAGCCGGTGAGAATGTTCGCCTGCACCGTGGGCGGAAACAGCGCGTTGCTGAAACTCTCGCACAGGTTACTCAAGCCCTTGTCGACCCCGCTCTTGCTCATGGCGAGGCCCACGATCGTGCCCACCACCAAGCCGAGCACGAAGCAACCCAACCCCCCGGTGACGACGGTGATCGCGATGTTGGCCGCCACCTCCAGCACGCCGCCAAGAATGTCGGCCATCATCGAGGTATGGTTGAGTGCATCACCCAGTCGGGCGGCCCAGAGCGCGTCAGACATGCGGGATGTTTATCCGACGCAAGCGTCTGACCGCCGCGCAATCGTTGCGCAATTGTATGCCTTCCATTGCACCTTTCTCCTTGTCGGTTACGGCATACTCATCAGCGCCATTCTCAGGCGTTTGATCAGCTTCGGATTCTTGAGGCAATCGGCCGGTCGTTTGTTACCGAGGGCGGGCACTTTCTGTTCGATCCACCACAACCCTTCCTCAAGCCCTCTTTTACCGTTAAGGACGACCGCCATATCGAGGTTGCCATCCAAGGCTTTCGCCAGCATGCAGGCGTCGTCGTCGAGATAGACTTTGTTATACAAATCCACGAAATCCTGCCAATCGGCATCGCCGGTGTATTCGTCTTCCAGTCCCATTCTAAAAACCTGCAAATGATATTAAGTTACTACCGGTCGGGTTTCGCGTCGACGGCGCCCGAATTCCATCATAACCATTGGCTTTCGACCAGACGCCAATCTGATGGGTTTGGGTGCATTTATCGCCGGTAATGCTTTTAAGGGAGGCGCCTAATTGTTTGCGCACATCGGCTCGGGTCAAATCCAGGACGTTGTTGAGCTGCAATTTTTTGCTGACCAGTACCCGTTTGGACAGATCACCCCCCCCAGTGATTGACCTCTCCTAGTGCGGTCTTGCGCGAGTTCACGCCATAGGCCTCCCAGTCCCTTGGCGGTCTTACGTTGAATGGTCACATTTTGGATTTTATATTCATTATAAATAATTTCCAAACTACTCAAGAATAGTGTAGTTAGTGTGAGCCTGATATTAGGTGGCGTTTATCAACAGTCTAAAATTTCTAACTAAGTTGAGTTGCTCTGAGTAAACACTAGAAATTATATACCCAGAGTTCATCGAATACGAAGTCAAGTCCAAGATAATCAGCTAAGGACTCGAAATCATCATGCGCTTCGGGCAATGAAAGGCCAATGCCGCTGATTTTATCTATTTGCACGAAGCCGGACCATGCTACTTGCTCTTTGGAGTGCCTAAGAACGTCGGCTACCGTCATTCCAGCCCAAAGCTTATTCTGGTAGTTTCCGGTAAAAGATCGATTGCAGGAAATGGAAGAAATAATTCCGTCAGTACCGTGATAGGCTCCGATAAGCCCATCGTCTATTGTGAGTGAGTTAACTTCCTTGTGACTCTTATATCGACCTGAGATACGTGCTTCAATCTTCTCTATATTTTCTCCTATGCATATTCCGCCGATGGACTTTTTTGGCACTATTATCTTGGTGATATCCATTGCTAACTCTACTTTGGTGCATTCATTAAGACGCTGTCTACGAAAACAGGGCTGTTCACAATTTTCTCGTACTTTTCAAAACGCTTGGCTCCTATACGACCCTGAATCTTGCCATTCCTGTATACCTTCCAGTAATCGGATTGGTGGCCGCCACCGCCTGGGTGGTAGTCCAGCACGTCTTTGTTTCTCGACTTTGTAGCCCTTGTGAACTGGGTGTGCTGGGTTTTGTTGGTGTTCAAGTTTGTAATGCTTTTGGTATAGCCTTTTTTCAATAGCATGGCTTCTACCTGTTGAGGCGTTTTTCCCGAAAGCTGATTCACCCATTTCTTCGAAATATTATGTCTTTTGTTGAAGGCTTTAGAGTGGATCTACCCACCCGATTGGGTTTTTCGCATAGGCATAAAAGTTGATGCTGCCTATCAACCCAATCGGATCCGGCGTCGTAAACCGCCCCATACGGATCATAAAGCCTGAACGTATTGAAATGCAGCCCCGTCTCCCGATCCAGGTACTGCCCCTGAAACCTCAGGTTCTGCTGTTCAATGTAGTACGGCTCGCACACCTCTTCCAACGTGTTGCCCCACACCCGATAAGTCGCCTGCCAGACGTTGTGGCCGTCCGCTTCGGTGAGCTGCCGGCAGGCCATTGAGATCGTTGTGATAATAGCGAATTTTTTGCAGCGGACCGGTGCCATCGACGCGGGCCAGGGGTTCGTAACCTTCGTCTTCGTAGAGGTAGAGGCTGGTCTGTTGATGACGATGCTCCTGCAACAGGTGCAGGCCGTCCCTGGTGAAGTGAGTTTCCCCCAGTGGATAACCCTTGCCGTCGTGCTCAGTTTTTTCGATGCGCCGGCCTAGCGGTCGTAGGTCATGCTGAGCACGCTGCCGTTTTCGTTGCGCGCTTCAATCCGATCAGCAGCAGCGGGGGCTTGAAGTGAAGCAGCGCCCGCTGGTTTATTTCTTGCTGCTCATCACCGGATCGGCAAGGTTTTCATCGCCATCATTCATTCGCTGCAAAAGCTTTACTGCGCGGGAAAAACCTTGAGCGGCTGAACGTTCCAGCCACTGTCTGGCTCGTTCAAAGTCCTGCTCGACTATCCATCCATCAAGGTACATTTTCGCCATGTCATATTGACCGTGGGCATCACCGGATTCGGCTCGGGCAAAGTGAAATTCCACCGTTTTGGATGTGGTATCAATCTCCCAATAATCGCGTTTGTTTACCTGGAATAGCCGAACGGCTTGATCGTTCACCCATTCAACAGGACCTAGCAACGACTCAAAAAGACCCAGCGCGACGCTGATTCGCGTGGCTGTGAAAAATGCTTCAGGCGTGTTTTTTGAACCCTGCACCAGGACGCCGATTTTGATGTATTGATCCGTGCGCCAAGCAACCGTTGCAGTAAGCGTTTTGGACGGGTTTTTTAGTGAGCGTCCCGAGGTGCCTGAGAACCGATAGTCACGTTTGATGATCTCAGCTTGGAGCCTATGTATCGGGTCGTTATCCCACCCTTTGAGCGCCGCCAGCGACAAAAGCGCTTCGTTAATGTCCTCGATTAGCGACTGGCGAATGGCGCTGTCCGTAGCGTCCGCAGGTAGCTTATCGAGGTGCTTGAACGGATGAGAGTAGGTGCAAACATCCAGAAGCGTTTTCTCTGCTTCGACTGGAGCTGGCTGAAGAACTACTTTGGAAATGCCGCCAGCAGGTAGCTTGCACTTAGTAGCAAGGAGATAAACGTAGAGTACGGCTGCCTCCCGAACGCTGTGAGCCTGGAGGCGCTCCGTAGGGGAGTCGACTTCGAGTGTCGATAAATATTTGCTCATCAGGATCTCTGCCTAGGTCGAATGACGTTGCGAACCCTCCAGTCGGAGATCGAATCTTCAACTTCAGTAACGACGTTCGCGCTGCGCATTATTCACTGAATACGCAGCTTTCGTGCGCGAATTGACCCTGCCTGAATGGTTTATTCGTATTTTCAGAAGAGTTTACCCTTCTGTCCATTTGATCACGACAACGGCATTTCGAAAACAATCTTGCCTAAACGGCTCTTAACAAAATAAATATTGTCTTTTATTTCTGCGCTTTTAAAATAATCACTCCCGTCAATAAAGCTTGGGATGTCGTTCATCCAGATTTTCTTCTCCGTCGAATTCTGTGAGTTAGTTGTTTCGCAATACCAGCTCTCGCCAACTTCAGGGCTTAAAAGTCTAAAAACATTGATTTTTTGTTTTTTGTCTTTACTGATTTTCGAGAGTTTTTAATTTGAGTTGTTAATTGAAATTGAGTCTTTTTCACCGCGTTGCGAGTGGAATTTATTACACTGATGACTTCTTTATTTTCGACTTTTTTTGTGGCGATGGTAATAAGCGCGTTGCCTAACTCGTCTAACAGCTTGGTATTCTGAGTGAAACGGTCTGGTGACAAAAAACCTTTGAAATCGAAATCTTCAATAAAAACATTAGTCACGTCTAGCACATTATCAAATAAATCCTCCTCGCCCCTCGGACCCAATTTCACGACTATTTTACTGCTTCCGTTGATGTCTATCTTTGGCAGCAACGCCATAAATATCTGCGTAATGGGGTGGCTTAACCAACGAATACGGACATTCTCTGGCAAAATGGCCGAGTCGCTTTCTTGTAGGGTGAACATATTCAGATTCATTGCTGTGTTCGCTTTAAAAAATTATCTGGTACTTAGTGTTATCCTGCCGCATACAAATAAACTGCATCTTCTGAAATGTATATTATTTTTCTGTTTGGATGTGCCTGAACTGGAGAGATTAATAACTCGCGCAGATCGCCTGAAGTCACGGCATCATCAAGAAAATTCAAGAGATCGTTTTTTTCTGCCTTATATAATTCTCCCTTGAAAATTATTTTTTTACCTTTGTAAGCAATCAGCTTGTGTGCCACATAATAGTAATCTGAAGTCATGTGAGGCCTTAGATCTCTAAGTGAGTCGAGTGCTTGAATGTAATCCCCTGAAAGCGTTGGCTGTAACATCATTGAATAGATAGCTTCTCTGCTTTCATTCGGAGCCAATTCAAGCACTTTGAGCTTTTCCAGTCGATAGTTGTTTTTCATGCTGGTTCGATTAACACGAGCTACTAAGCCAGGAGGAGAAGTCAGAAATATAGATTTCATTTAAAATCAGTTCTAGAGGTATATCCTCAATGCTATCGGCTATCTCGTCATAAGGGGTGGGTAATACATAGGAAAATCCGAAGTCATCATCGATAATTATTGAGCCATTAAAAATGCGTTGACGCTTTGTAAGTTTTTTTACTTGGCCAAAAGACATCCCTGTAGAAAGCACACCTCTGTAAAGTCCTTGGTAATGTACATTACAGCCGATTGAGTATATTTCTCCGTCAGAAAGGGTTGCTATGGTGATGGTGTCGTTTACCACATAGGCCATCCTTGTTTTCCCGTCTGGTAGATTATAATTTTTTATTTTTACGTTATGTTTTCTATATAACTCATCGATATGGCTGGAAATGTTTTCCCCTAATAGTACGTTTGCTGCTGAGTGCTTGGATTTGATGTCTGCTGCAAAGTCAATCATATTTAAGTTCCACCATTCATTGACGTGCCATTAACATAGACTGGAGAGTCTTTTATTAGGTCGTAATTTTTGAAGTCGCCATGTCCAATTCTGCCAAATACAATATTTTCTCCAGATTTATTGGCTTTGTACACTGTCCAATAATCGTTTTCGTGAATGTTGGGCTGGATGGAACCGTAATCTTGGACGGTAATAAATACTCGTAGAGTACCACCGCCTCTCGAATGCTCTGAGTATTCAAGTGTGGGTAAGTGCTTGCTCGTCAAGAGTTTGATTTCGTCAAACATTCCTCAGGATAAATTTTCAGTTTGCTATTGTCCGTAAGTATTTCAAAAATGGTTAGGGAATCATCTGCGTGATTGATCTCATAAGATCTTTCCGTGAAGGTGCTTCGCCATATTTTTTCAGTAATCGAAGTGATTTTATTGGCATTGTATTTATAAAGAGTTTCGAAGTATTCTCCTGTATTGTTCAAACAGTAATGCCCTATAGGTTTGTCATTCAGAAACTTAATAAGGGAAACCGAGTCAAGGTTGGCCTCTAGGTTGCCGTTTAGCTCACTGCCGAATGTAAGTTCAAGGGTTTGATCGGCCTCATGCAAAAAAAACCGTCTATAAACAATCCATTGTTTTTTAATTGTTACGTATTTCGCAAATTTTAACTCGCCTATTATTTTGTTATCCTCATTTAAGAAATAACGTTGTCTGTTTTTGGCTGGCTCAGATTTTTTTTTAAAAAAATGCCCAGGCTTACATCCCTGGAGTTCCGACATATAGGGGGCCGGCGAATAGGAAGGCATGATCCCCATGCCCCAGATTGTCGTTTTGTAGTTTTTCTCCACAGACGATATAAGCTCTGAATATTTATCCTTATATTCGTTGAGTCGTGCGTGTAAAAAGTCCTTCATGGGGCATCTCCTACTTTGCTAATGGGAAAACCTTTCCGCCGTTGAGCTCCAAGTTGAATTTATTTAAACCCGACTCGAATCCAGATTTTGTGTTCGCCCCCGGATCATAAAGCCGGAACGTGTTGTAGTGCAGCCCGGTCTCTCGGTAGAAAAACTTATTCCCGTTTTTTATCCAAACATGCATGTTATGGTTTTCGCTAAAAAGTAGAGCCGGACGTTGTTTAGCTCTTCCGGCTCTTTTTCTAATCTAGTCTAGAAAGTCATCGTTTTCCAAATAATAAGTAACTGCTTTCAGTAGTTCTTCTTTGCTGGAGTTCGGATGATGTTCTATTTTATTTTCAATGATCGCTTTGAGTATCGGAGACTCAAGGAATGTTCCGTGTTCGTCATCGAACTCCATTTCTTCTTCGTCATTTTCTGCAAGGTAATATTTTCTATTTAGGATGTCGTTTTCTGACTCCAAATCAAAATCAGTATCCACATATAACCAGCCGACATTGGGTAGGTCATTACGTTTTTGCAGAAGTTCGTCAAAGCCATTAATGGTTATCATAAGTACTCCTTGTTTTCGACATTTCGTACCGCCGCCCCATTTATTTCGACCGCCTTTACCATCAGGGTGGTAGATTTTATGATACGTTTTATGATCATTGAAGTCGGCTAGCTGTAATGAGCCTGGTTTGTTTCCATGATGCCAAGTCATATTGGCTGGGGATGTTCCTCTGAACCTCCCATTCGGCCGTGGCTGCACAAGCTCTACAGCGCCAGGGTATTTAGTCTGCATTTGACGTTTAAAGTCCGGATCTGTTTGCATTCGTTTGTAAACAGATTCATTTGCGCGGCTAAAGTGCTCTGCGTCAGTCATTTTGTATTCGGACGCGTTCAGTGAGTGCTCATGGAACACATGATATTTCCCTAGGTCGCGAGATCCTTCACCATTGTATAGCCCAAGCGGATCTATCCAGGTCAGGGTGAGTGGGGCATAACTGTAAAAATTCAGCCCTCCCGCCAACCCAATCGGATCCGGCGTGATAAACCGCCCCACATCCGGATCATAAAACCTGAACATATTGAAATGCAGCCCCATCTCCCGGTCCAGGTACTGCCCCTGAAACCTCAGGTTTTGCTCTTCAATGTAATACGGCTCGCGCACCTCTTCTAGCATGTTGCCCCACACCCGATAACTCGCCTGCCAGACGTTGTGGCCCTCCGCTTCGGTGAGTTGTTCCGGGAGGCCGCTGATGCGGGTGCCGTCGACACGGGGCCGGGGTTCGTAGCCTTCGTCCTCGTATAGAAAAATGGGTTTAATCGCAATAAATGTACAAATTCAAATTTTCATCGTAGGTATTATTTAGGAATTTTATAAAGTCATTCAGCTCGATTGAATTTGGTTTGCCGGTTTTCATTATTTTTTCAATTTCAACTATTAGAGGTTTTATTTCGCCAAAAAGAATGCTGGTGTCGGAGTAGTAATCGGAAAATTTATGTATTTTCGGGAAGTCTTTTTTGGGTTTTGCGATGCTCAGCAGAATATCGTGTGCGTTTTCACTCAGAGAAAATACGGAGGTTTTTTCATTGATGTTTTTTTGACTTTCTGAAGCCATAAAATCGAGTGGCATAGGGGTACCTAATTTTTAGGACGAGAAGGCGAGCTCGTCTTCTTCGTAAAAAACAGCGCCCAGCTTCGTTGGGTACGGCCGGATGTTCAGGAAATTTTCAAGCTTGTATGAAAGTAGATTGAATATGTCCATTTTTTAAGGTTTTCCACTTGCCTTTCGCACATTTTTTCTCGACACGAAACGATGTGATGGTGCTATTCAGTTTGCCTAATAACCTGGTGCCCGTCATCTGAGAATGTGTTTCAAGCATCACTAATCCCAAGGGAGCGATTGAATTTGAAGTCGCACCGTTGCGTCATGAGACCGACGAATATGGATATTTTCTGGTGTAATGATTCTGTTTATTTTCAGGGCTAGCGCTCAAGGAGCAAAAGGATTGAGGAGGGTGTTTCTTTAAATTTGCACTTGTAGTTAACGAATTCAACAATGAAGATAAGCGTCTCTCGTAAGTTTTGTTGGGCGGAGGTAATATTTTTCGTTAGGATAATTATTTTTTCAGAAGGATCTATTCTTACTTTGGTCATTCCTTCTTCTGGATACCGCAAGCCAAATAAACAGTCAATTACGGCATCGACATTCTTGCCATAACTATCAGGGAAGCCGAATTTTTCTGCGAGGGCTTCATACAGTTGCTCGGTATCTTTTATTTCAGAAAAATCCAGCTCAATCGTTGCTTTTATGTTCATTATTTCCATCCTCCAAGGTTTATTTCTATGAATGAATCATAGTGATCGTGAGAGTAATAAGCTTGGCCTGTTTTTTTGTCGACGACGATGCGCCGAGCGCCATTGGTTCCTACATTAGGCGTTTTAACCGTCCATTCGTGATAGGGCCCGCTTCCTGTGTTCAGTCTTTGGCTGTTGGGGATGCCGATTGTGTGGGTGTTACTGAAAGGCGTGCCCTCGTTGGAGTAGCGAGGCTACCTTAATTTAGTTCGGTTAATGGTGCTTTGCAGCTCTCTCATTTCCTGTTTTGACATGCTGTGCCCTCATTTGCTTTTGACCGCAGCATGGGCTTGCTTAGGGCTTTTAGCAAAATGAGAGCATTTTGAACCCAGGGGGTCGATATAACTGTGCGGATCGGAGGCATAACCGTAAGCATTTAGTCCCCCGCCAACCCAATCGGATCCGGCGTCTTAAACCGCCCCACATCCGGATCATAAAACCTGAACGTATTGAAGTGCCGTCCCGTCTCCCGGTCCAGGTACTGCCCCTGAAACCTCAGGTTCTGCTCTTCAATGTAGTACGGCTCGCGCACCTCTTCTAACGTGTTGCCCCACACCCGATACGTTGCTTGCCAGACGTTGTGGCCGTCGGCTTCGGTGAGTTGCTCGGGTAGGCCGTCCTAGATCAAACGGGTTTCGCCGAGTGGGTAGCCGTGGGGGGCGTGCTCGGTTTTTCAATGCGCCGGCCCAGTGGGTCGTAGGTCATCCTGAGCACGCTGCCGTTTCCACTGCGCACCTCAATCAACCGGCTCTCAGCGTCGTAACCGAAGCGCTGCAAGTCCCGTTTAGCGCTGCGTTCGATCAGTCGGCCGGCGCCAGCGGGTGGTGGGCCGTCCAGCAGGTTGGCGGCGGCGTCGTAGGTGAGGGTTTCGCTCTGGCCGTGCAGGTTGTCCTGGCTAGTGATGATTCGGCCATTAGCATCATCGGATTCGTGGGGGCGTCATGTTTATGAACCTGACTCTCTTTTTATAAGTTTTCCGCTAGTGATTTCCAGAAAATCTTTAATGCCCCCATGAGCTACTTCTATATATTGGTTGACAGTAACTTTATCAACAATGCCGCATAGGTAGCTCCAGTGTCTGCCAGTTTCACTGTGAAAATAAATTACCCCCCACTCGCAGGGCAAGATATGCTGTTTAGAGTCGATAGATATTATGTTCCAGATTATCCCGCCGAGGTTTGATATTTCTTCTCGGGTGGCTTCGGTAAAAACAATTATTCCGTCGTCGAGCCGTCCTTGTGAGGTGTTGCAATCAGGGCATCTATTAAGTTTAGCGTCGTAATGTGCATAGCAATTCTCGCATGCTTTGTATTTCATGACGGCCTCAACTATTTTATTGGGATGCTGGATGTTATGACCCTTGGTCCTGTTCCTCGATGTTGCCTAGGGCGAGGAAGGCGGCACAGAACCCGCTCCACTTTTCTACTGTGTTATCCCTGGATCCGGAGCGGGAATGACCACACTCGCCCAACTGGCTGTACGTTTGCGTTGTGTCAGAGCACGCAATGCTGCTGCGTCAGGCTCGCCCTTTTTCGTGAATTTGACAGGTACCAAAACATAAAGCGTTACCTTTTCATCGTCGGGGATCATCTCTTTTTCAGTTCTCGTATCCCAGGCTTTATCCACGGCCACGAAAGCATCCACTTCGTCTGGCCAAGCCAGGTTGGCATACATGGCCTCGGAACGACGAATCAAGAAGCCTTCCGACAAGGGGCCATCATCGACCGTGTGGCGAGCGAGCAGAGACAGCAACTCAACCGGAAAAAACCAAGGACTGTGGGGGGTAAAACCTTGCTGCGTGAGAGGCCAGTCGCCAGGCAAGCATACGAATAATTCGGTATGAGGACTTTTGGCAAAAAGTCCGATGGTGAAGAGTAACTTGAACTTGTTTTTGCCATCAATACAGCTGATACGCAGCTCCAGACCCTCTTCATTAGTGAAGGGACTCAGTTGTGCGGGTAAAACCCAGCCAGCGGTGTTGTGCACGAAAGTGACTATAGAACTACCAAATTCCTCGAGCGGGCTTTCAACGATGTCCATGATACTGACCGCCCCCGATTTTCTTAAGGTGGACGCAATCCCTGTAAATCCCCAGGTATTGGCGATGTCCAATGGCGCGGTATTCAGCCTGGTGTGCAGTCGATTGATGTTGGCATGGTGTTCTATAAGAAGATTGACGACGTCCTGATGCCCAAAGGTAATCGCGTCAATCAGCGGGGTGGTTATGCTGTTAGGCCATCCATCCACCAAAGCACCGGCCTCAAGAAACCATTGGCATGTTTGTAGATGTCCATTTCCAGCGGCTGCGGCAAGTGGCGTGCTATTGCCGGAGCTGACGGCAGGCTGGTCCAGCGCAATACCTAAAGACACCAATAAGCGGCAAATTTCGGTTTGACCCCGTTCGGCAGCCATGTGCAGCAGGGTCTCATGACCAATAAGGCCATACATGGGCAGGTGCAATAGAACGGAATTTTTCTCTAGGCGCTTTTTTAGTGAGGCTGCATTTCCCGACGCGATGTCTGCGTGAATGGCTAATAAAGTTTTGATGTTCTTTTCATAAATTTCTTCTGGGTTGTTCATTTAAAAAATCCATTTTTCTCTTTTCTGGTAGCGCGAGCCTGAATCACTCCTCGACGAAGTCGGGCGGGCTGATAAGCGTAGAGAGGATCAGGTCAAGGAACGACGTGAAATCAGGCGCCAGGAAAAACAGATTTCCACAGCCGTCGCGCTCAGCGATATCAAAATCATTTTTGTCGTCACTTTCGTGCAAGTGAGTCCTGTCCCAGTAGTATAGGCCTTCCTTGCCAGCTTCTACGACCCATACAAATGGATTTCCGCCACCGTCTTCACCGATAGCGATGCTGTTGTCCAGGAAGGAAAGCTCGTCGATAAACTCTTCGTTGAACGCCAGCAGATCATTGCTTTCTTCGTCGGGTATAAGGCCGAAAAGGCGGTCGAAGGCGATGCTGCCTTCATCGACCTTATCGAGTGCCAGACTTACATAATCGGGAGCTGTTGCATAAAAGCCGTTTCTTTTTTTCAGGAAATCCTTGTAATCCGAAGGCAGTTTTTTTTGCAAACGCTGCTCAAATCCCTGTATGTCCGCATCTGACAGGCCGGGTTTATATAAAAAAGGCATGGTTGCACTCCTTGTTAAAGGCAGGATAGTTGGACGGATCGAGCCACCCGACAGGATTTGGCTCATAGCTGTAAAGGTTCAGCCCTCCCGCCAGACCGATTGGGTCAGGGGGGTATAGCGCCCGATATCCGGGCCGTAGAAGCGAAAGGTGTTGTAATGCAGACCGGTTTCCCGATCCAGATACTGGCCCTGAAACCTTAAGTTTTGTTTTTCGATGAAGTAGGACTCGCATAACTCCTTGAGGCTCTGGCCCCATGCCAGGTGCTGCGCGTGCCAAGGGTATCGGTGACTGCGATAACAGGTTTACCACCACAGATATCATCCATGGACACTAGAAAATGGGCCGGCCAATTTCCGTTCAGCTGGGTCTTGTTCGATTCCCCAGTCCATTTATAGCCGACCTGACCGCGCCAACGTCTGCGGGCACTTTGCATTGGCTTGGCTGTTCTTTTCGAAGCTGCCTTCGATATCAAGTTTTTGTAGCCGCGGCGTAGTTCTTTAAATGCTTTGTCGAGGGCGCTCATGTTCTTCTCCCACGGGAAATTATTTAACGCAGATTTACCGCAGCCGGGTTTGCTTCCGGGGTTAAAACGAGGTCAGCCCCTGTATTTCCTTAAAAGCAGACGCTCCAACTGGTTCAAATGCCCGCTTTTGTTGGAAAAATCAAGCCTCCATGAAGTCGTCGTATTCTCGATAGTGATTGATTGCCTGGATCAAAATGGCGATATCAGGGGTCTTTATTTTTTTATGAATTATCTGCGATATGGCTTGAAGGGTTTGCACGTCAACCCAGGTCTCTACATTTTCTTTTTCCAGCGACTTAGGAATGGTTTCTCCGGCGCTGTTTTCTACGGTCTTGTCATCCTCTTCTAGATCATCAATTTCATCTTCGGTAATGAGATAGAAAACCGCATTTTCTGGTTGCTGCTCCCATTCGTCCAAATTTGTATAGATCCAGTCATTATCGGTAACGGAATTGATCGTGCTGAATAGGTCGGTGATGCCTTTCATCTTTTTCATCATTGATTCCTTATTTTCTACAAGATGACCCGCCGCCCCATGTCTTCCTGCTGCCGACTCGTTTTTCATTGCGGCCTTTCGGGTGGCAGTCACCATGACGGTTTTTGTGATCTTCGTGGCTCACCAGCTGGAGATTGCCGGCCACCACAGGATGGTGATGCCACGTCGAGCCTTTCATTGCTGTTATTCTGAATTTGCCATTTTTCTTCGGAGCTACCCAATTTGAGATACCCGGGTGTTTTGCTTCAACAGCTGCCTTCAACGCGGGGTCATTCTTCATCGCATAATGAAGTTGACTGTTGGATTCGGCGAAATGGACAGAATCTTTTGAGCGCCAAATTTCTTTGTTGATATGTGCTTCGAACGATACGTCATAAACGCCTGGATTGGAGCTCGCCCATCCCAAGGGGTCGATCCAAGAAACCGGGTTCGGCCCATACTGATAGAAGTTGAGCCCCCCGGCCAGACCAATGGGATCAGGAGTAGTAAACCGCCCCACATCCGGATCATAAAACCTGAATGTATTGAACTGCAGCCCCGTCTCCCGGTCCAGGTATTGGCCCTGAAACCTCAGGTTCTGCTCTTCGATGTAGTACGGCTCGCGGACCTCTTCTAACGTGTTGCCCCACACCTGATAAGTCGCCTGCCAGACGTTGTGGCCGTCGGCTTCGGTGAGTTGCTCGGGCAGGCCGTTGAGGTCGTTGTGGTAGTAGCGGATTTTCTGCAGCGGGCCGGTGCCGTCGACGCGGACCAGGGGTTCGTAACCTTCGTCTTCGTAGAGGTAGAGGCTGGTCTGTTGATGGCGATGTTCCTGCAACAGGCGCAGGCCGTCCCAGGTAAAGCGGGTTTCTCCCAGTGGATAACCTTTGCTGTCGTGTTCGGTCTTGGCGATGCGTCGGCCCCGCGGGTCGTAGGTGTAGTCGGTGCGGCCATCGTCGGTGACTTTGGCGATCAGCCGGCCAACGGCATCGCGCTCCGGTAAATGATGGGGGTCGCGCTGCGCAATCTGCCCAGACGTTGCTGACCAGCGCTGCGAACGGCGCTGGCCTCTGGTCCGGTGCCGGGCGCAGCATCGACGCGACCCCGTTACGCAATGCTCTGGGTGGCGTTTCGTCCTAGTGGTGAGGTTATCGGATGGTGTAACGGGAGTGCCCAGACGGCAATTGTTGCACTGCAATCCATGGTGAGGGAGCTTGCTCTCGCTCGGCGGTACAGCCTTCGTAGACCGGCGGAGGCGGTGTACTTTGAAGAAACGTCTTCTAAGTTACGTCGTACGTGCTGCGCACATGTTGAACGTGAGAAATGGGCACACCGACTGGGTCGGGTGCCCATTTTTTGTGGGCGTTGATTGACGCTTTTAACGAATGCCTTCCACTAGTAGATCACGCTTGGTTTTTATAGGGGGTGAATGAGCGCTCAGCGGTGTAGAAGCCTAGCCCTTTGTCGCCTTTGAATTTCTGTTCGATCATGGCGTCAGCCAACTCTTGGGAAATCAAAAGGTCTCCCGAATCACGCTCGCGTGCAATTGCGCCCATTTCCGCGGCGTTATCATGAAACCAAATTTCATTGAAGTAGATTATTGAGCCATTGTCAGAGAGCTCTGCTACCGACCTGCTGTGATCAACCGCGCTTATCGCCTGGGCAGCATTGACAATGTAATAGACTTCGCTCACTTGCTCCCCGTCCGCAGCAATACTCGTGGGTGGCAAGAGCTCAATAGAGTGACCGGCGTTCTGTACGAGGAAATCCGCTAACCGCTGGCTCACCAAAGGAATGTCGCCTAATAACCATAAGCAGTCGTAAGTCAGCAGTTTTTTCTTTTTGCATGGGAAAAATATTTTGGGTTTATCCATGTCGGCAGGGTAAGGCTCACCTGTCAGGAGTGACAGATAGTCAAAGTTCGATCCTGCCGTTTCATAGGAGCCGCCCTCCGCATCGTATGAACCGGTCAATTTATCGTTGTAATAGATAGGGGCCTGCCAGCTTAAGATCATTTCTGGATCTCCTAATTGTAATGAGCGCCAGGGTGTGCATTTTTATTCAATTGCCTTTCGCCTGAACGGAGTAATTTGCGCTCGTTGGACACTATTTTATCCAACGCTTTGCGGTATTGGGCCTGATTCCAGTTGTCTCGTTTGCCGATTATTTCCACCTGGTCCATTTTTCTTCCGAGGTTTCGGTTGACTCTAGCCGCATGGCGTCCTTGGTGGATCGATCGACGCCCATCAGTCAAAGCTTTGGTTTTATTGAGCGGGAATATTTTGTTCTGCCGGTTTTGCAGGTCGAACCCTGCCAATTTGAGCAGCGGGTGATTTTTCGTGCTGATGTGTTTGTCGCTCAGTATGTGATGGTCCTGATAGCCCTGCTTCTTCAGCTTGATGATTCGTTTGTTAATGGATGACGAGCAACTCCATCCCAACGGGTCCACCCACTCGAGTGGGTTGGCCGCATACAGATATAGATTGATTCCCCCCGCCAACCCAATCGGATTCGGCGTCATAAACCGCCCCACATCCAGATCATAAAACCTGAACGTATTGAGATGCAGCCCCGTCTCCCGGTCCAGGTACTGGCCCTGAAACCTCAGATTCTGCTGCTCAATGTAGTACGGCTCGCGCACCTCTTCTAACGTGTTACCCCACACCCGGTAAGTTGCCTGCCAGACGTTGTGGCCGTCCGCCTCGGTGAGCCGTAGCGGTAACGCTTGTCCTGGTAGGTCAGCAGCATGTTGTGCACCACCAGTCCGGCGCCTTGTTGCGGACCGTTAAGGAGATTGGCGGCGTCGTCTGAAGTTCGATGATCTGGACGAGCAGGTCGTCAGCGTGCTTCACGATGTGGTCGAAGACAGTGACGTCACCCTCGACGATCTGAGGGCGTTGGGCATCTCCGAGCGTGCGATAAAGGCGATCGACTGCCTCTCGAAATGTCCCGGCGAGGCATATGAGGATTTCATCGCCCGAATCCATCCGGATGAGTTGGCGAGAAAGGTCAAGATAGAGAACATCAAGGGCAACCTTGATCTAACCCGGCTGGCACGCTTCAGGAAAAAGACCTGGTGCGAGTGGCGAAGTACCACAAGTCGTTACGCTATCTGTCTGGCGACTTGGACAAGGCCCGGGGCATCACGAGTAAAAATCCAGTAACTCTTCGACAGAAGATTTTATGATTTTTTTCCTGAGGGAGCTTCTAATAAAATGAATGTTTGGCAGTATCGCATTACTTAGTTCAATGGTGACCAGCGCCATGTCGTCATTCAGCTTTTCAACCCTATTGTCCGACATTATTTCAAAAAAAAGCCTCATCAAACTGTACTCGTCGTCATCAGCTGGGCAGGATGAGTCGATCGAATCATTTGTATTGTCAGTCAGGTAGTTTAGAGGGTTGCTCAATACATAACCAACATAATGGCTGTCTGCCAGAATTATGTTGATATCATCCTTGAGTTTTATGAATGAATATTTATGCTCGTTCGTGAATTGCTTATTGATACAGGTAAGTGTTCTATTGCGGGGGTCGAATGCTCTAGTGATTGTAGGTTCTACTGAGTGCAATTTGTTGTGAAGCTTGAGTTTGCCAAACATTGTAACTGGGGCTTCAATGGCTAGCTCGTTGTTTCTGCCTGGAACTGACAGACCTAAATAAGTGAGCTTCCCTTCATCGTTGAACGAAAAAAAGTCCGAGGGCTCTGTGATCCAAGGTTCAGAGTTTGTGTTTCTTTTGTTGTTGATGGTCAATGAAATAAGCGATGAGTTACCACCAAAAGACCAAGTGATAGAAGCGTCCTGATACTGCATTTCTGCTGTTTCTATCAATTCGACATTGTGAAGAATAAACATCTTAGAATCCCTCTAGTCTTGTTGCGGGAGGTATAAAGCCTCCATTGGGTCTAGGGATGCTTCCGTTAGAGATCATGTCGGGCGTAATGGGTAATCCAGGGTTGCTCAGCTTTCCACCATAAATAGCAGCGCCGCTTTCACCCCGAGGGCCGCTATGTCCGTAACTTGTGATGACATTGCCTTGTGCTCCACCTTTGCCATGAGTGACCACTATATTGCCCTCTTTATGGAATATTAAGTTGCCATTTTTTGCCTGATAACCCCCCTGAGGGCTACTGAGTATCCACTGTTCCATGTCGTTGCCCAACCGCCCGTGATAGTCCTTTCCTCTTCGGACTTTTCCATTTTTTGCATTGCTGATGATTTTAGAGGTCGGGCAACCCGCAAGCCCTAGTGGATCTATCCATGTGAGCGGGTTTTTAGCGTAGGCGTAAAGGTTTAATCCACCCGCCAACCCAATCGGATCCGGCGTCGTAAACCGCCCCACATCCGGATCATAAAACCTGAACGTATTGAAGTGCAGCCCCGTCTCCCGATCCAGATACTGCCCCTGAAACCGCAGGTTCTGCTCTTCGATGTAATACGGCTCGCGCACCTCTTCTAACGTGTTGCCCCACACCCGATAAGTCGCCTGCCAGACGCTATGTCCGTCGTCCTCTGTGAGCTGTTCCGGCAGGCCGTTGAGGTCGTTGTGGTAATAGCGGGTTTTTTGTAGCGGGCCGGTGCCGTCGACGCGGGCGAGGGGGTCATAACCTTGGTCTTCGTAGAGGTAGGGGCTGGTTTGCTGATGGCGATGTTCCTGCAACAGGCGCAGGCCATCCCAGGTGAAGCGGGTTTCGCACAGCGGGTAGCCGTTGGTGTCGTGCCAGGTCTTGCCGATACGCCGCCCCAACGGATCGTAGGTTATGCGCACAGCCGTTTCCCGTGCACCGTTTTCGTTGCGCACTTCAATCAGTCGGCTTTCGGCGTCGTAGGCAAAGCGTTGCAAGCCCCGTTTAGCGCTGCGTTTTTCGATCATCCGGCCAAACGCGCCGTAGCGGTAACGCTTGTTCTGGTAGGTCAGCAGTTTGTTGTGCACCACCAGCCCGGCGCCATGCTTCGGGCTGCCCTGCAGTTCGTGGCGAGGGAGTTTGCTCCCGCTCGGCGGCGCAGCCCAGCAGCTTTTTCACCCTGCCAAGGACCGTCCGACAGGTACCGTCGATCTCGGTGAACAGTCCTTTGGGGGCCTACTTATTACCTTACCCCCAGAATTTTATTTGCCAAAGCCAAATCAAATTGTTTGTTTCCGAATATTGATTTGGTTGCGAGGACTTTTTTGAAGACGTCTGAGTCCAGGCTCAGGTCATTTTTTTGTGCTGCAAATAATGCGGTTAGAAAGGGGTACGCATAGTTGTCAGGTTCGGTCAATACGTCTTCAATTAATGAGGGCGTGCCAAGGATGCAGTCCTCTGCCTTAGACAAGTAAAATTTTATCAGTCGTTCGTTTATTTTTTTGCCTGTTGCGCTTATTTCATCAGGTGATGGGGTTCTAATAATACCGCCCAGCTCGTCACTAAACTGTTTTGTTTCTTCCGATAATGAACTTTTCGACAAAAAAGATGAGTTCAACAGTCGGCTCTGATAGGGCGGTGATTGGTTTATGCAGAAGCTAAATGCCTCGCATGTATAAACCTCCAGGCCCGCATAGTAGCCATCGGCCTTGGTCAAGTGTTGTATATAAATTTCCCCAAGCTTTTCCTTGGAGATAAGTAGGCCAAGTTTGTTTTTGCTTGCTTTCAGGTCCAAGTGGGATGACGTTGTCTTCTTTAGCGCCGCCAGTAATTCCGCTTCCAAACTTTTACGAATTTCTATGCTCATTATATTCACTTGTAGATTAAAAGATTGAAGGTTGCATTGTGCTGTGCGCCTTTCCCACCCAGCGGCACCCCCGGCTTTCCTTTGGTATCAACCTTGAATGTACCCTGCGTGCCGGCTGAAGGTTTTATCGTACCCCCTCCCAGATGTTGTGAGGTGTTGGCCGGCTTAGTCATGTCGAAGACTTTGGAGTCGGTTTGGTTGGGGGGCAACTTCCCGGTGCCAGGGGCGTCTCGGGGACGACGGCCAGGCCGCTGCCATAAGGCGCCGGAACAGCCGTGACCGCCGAGACGTTATCCAACAGGTCATAGGCGTAGCGCTTGGCGCTGTCTTCAGATCCTGTTGAGAGTGTCGTCAATTTTGCAGAGGTGAAGTCAGAGCGACGCTCTTCCAGCTTGCCTTACATTTTTTCTCCAAGAGCGAGGCTAAGGCATCGCCTTCAGGGGGGCCCTTTTTTGTCAGTTTTAGAGGAGTCAGAACGTAGAGTTTTACCGAATCCTCATGATCTTCAATTTCTGCATCGCCGGTAGTGTTCCAAATTTTATCTACGACAATGAGCGCCTCAATATCTGCTGGCCAGCCCAACTGACTAAAGGCTTTATCCGTTCGTAAAATCACCTGACCCTCGGTTAACGGCGAGTCTTTGAGGGTGTTTTCAGACAACACAGTCAGTACCGCCTGAGGGAACATCCAGGGGCTATCGATGGCAAAGCCTTTTTTGGGTAGGCGCCAGCTTCCGGGAAGACAGATAAAAAGTTCTGTGCGTGGTTTTTCAACAAAAAGACCGACTGTAAACAAGAGTTTAAAGTCGTTTTTGTTCGCGATGCAGCTGACTCTGAGATTTACTTCCAATGATCCGGATTGAGGGATTAGTTCTTTAGGTAATACCCAGCCAGCGGTCCTACACACAAAATCGATAATCCCTGCTCCAGGCAGAGTTGCTTCATCAGGCGCCTTTTCAACGGCCGAGATAGCGCCTTGTGCTTTCAAGCAGTTGAAAATTTCAGGGAAGCTCCAGCTCTGAGCTAAATCGAGGGCCGTTCGATTGAGCTTGGCATGTAACCTATTGACGTCCGGATGGTACTTGAGCAGAAACTCGACTGTTTCTTTTTGCCCGAAAGTGACGGCGGTTATCAGCGGAGATGCAACCGAGAGAGGAGAGCCATTAACATCAGCTCCTGCCTCCAGAAGCCAGCGCACTGTTTCTAAATGTCCATTTTTTGCTGCCAGTGCAAGCGCCGTAGTATTGCCTGAGCCAGCAGTGGGTTGGTCGAGGTCAATGCCCAAATCAACTAGCAATGTACACACTGCAACCTGGTTTCTCTCTGCGGCATGATGCAGAAGTCCTGGATAGCTCAAAAGATCATAACGAGGGGGGACCAGCAGCTCTGGATGAGCGTCTAGCTGGGCACGTAAAAACTCAACATTCCCCGTCTCTATATGAGCATAAAGTTCTCGGACAAGAGGGGCATTTGTTCTGTATGTTTTTTCCAGGCTAGTCATCTAAAAACTCACCATTTCTCATTTTCTCGCCCATCGCATTCAGTGCCTCAATCACTTTGCTTTTTCCGCCTTTTCGGGCCTCTGCAAGTGTTCGTGACACTTTGCGGGCGCTAGCGATTGTGTGATTCCCACTGCCATTGGGTGCCCATACGAAGTTATGAGGGCTGTCATTCAAGCCGATACCAAATCTCTTCAGGACACCCTGTACATGGGCCACATATCGACGATTGCTGTCTGTCCAATTCTTGGGTTCCTTTTTTGCGCACAGTATGATGGCGATGCGGGCTCGTCATGACGTCAGCAGTGGGTTTGTCCCCATTGCTTTTTTATCTGCTTTAGACAGTCTGCATGTTTCCCAGCCCAACGGATCGGTCCATCCGATGGGGTTTGGCGATTACTGATAAAAATTTATTCCCCCGGCCAACCCAATCGGATCCGGCGTAGTAAACCGCCCCACATCCGGATCATAAAACCTGAACGTATTGAAATGCAGCCCCGTCTCCCGGTCCAAGTACTGCCCCTGAAACCTCAGATTCTGCTGCTCAATGTAGTACGGCTCGCGCACCTCTTCTAACGTGTTGCCCCACACCCGATAAGTCGCCTGCCAGACGTTGTGGCCGTCGGCTTTGGTGTGCTGTTTCGGCAGGCCGTTGAGGTCGTTGTTTGCTAATGGGAAAACCTTTCCACCGTTGAGCTCAAAGTTGAGTTTATTTAAATCCGACTCGATTCCAGATTTTGTGTTCGCCCCTTTCAGGGTTTCCCATACGTGTTGTTTATACGCATTGCCATGTACGCCTCCCCGGCATGAGCTGTTGCTGTTGTATTTGGTAAGCGGGACTGGTTTAGAGGCAGTCATATACCATTTTTTTTCTGATTTATGTCAATGCCAAGTCTGTCCATACATCTTCTCAACCAGCGCACATCTACATATTTCGAGGTGAGAGATTACTATATGGTGTGCACGATAGTTCGAGTTGGGCTCTCATTTTTTTCGGTCACTGCCCTCAGACCTGAATGGGCTTGGAACAGTCTGTGAATCGCAGGCCTTTAAGTTGTGCAGCCTCACAATGCTGTTTGAAACGTTCCGAGACAAACAGTCTTTGGGGGCTTTCTTTAGCTCTAACTATGTCATGGCCGGAGAGTGCGGTGGAAGGAAGACTTTTTATAGTAGAAAATGCAATAGGGCCATCTGGCATGAAGCTGAACATAGGCTTGTATTCGGAGTAGTTCATGTCGATGCATGATAGCGTCTGTACGACGTTGAATACGAAGAAGTCGTTAAGCTTTTCTTCTTTAAGATAAACGTCAGCCGGAAATATCTGAACATCGTTCTCATAACTCCGCAGAACATGCGCCATTTTACTACTGACGAATTCCAGAGTATCGCTTTGAAAAAGATCAAATGATAGCAGGCGCGTCTTGCTTATTTTTTTATTGTTCTTGAAAGTAGGGGTGGTGGTGGGGGTGGGTTGTTTTTCTCCGCTGATAAATAGTAAGTGATCTGGCGAAATAGTCTGCTCATATTTGAACCAATATGCCTCTGAGTAATTTTCAGTGATGTCGAGTAGGTACATACTATCTCCCGCAACGGCCTGCTTGAGTTGAGTTTTTGTTTAGCTTGGTTCGTCCATTACGTAACCCCGCTCTCTGAGAGCGGATTACTTCTTTTACCGCCTTAGCATATTGGGTTTTCGACCATTTTCCAGCCTTGCCCGCAATCGATATTTCATTCAGCTGTGCGCGCACTGATCTATTGTAACCGGGATGTGATCCTTTATGAATTGTACGGTATTTATGTTTACCTTCTTCACTAGGCAGATAAATAATATTTGAAGTTTTGTGTATGTCAAATCCCGCCTTTTTCAGGGCTGGGTGCTCAACTAACGATTGCGGGATAATATGATGTTTCTGGAATCCGGCGATTCCGGGCATATTCTTATAGTTCCAGTTAAACAATCCCCATGGATCAACCCATACAGTCGGATTCGGTGCGTATTGATAGAGGTTGAATCCCCCCACCAACCCAATCGGATCCGGCGTAGTAAACCGCCCCACATCCGGATCATAAAACCTGAACGTATTGAAATGCAGCCCCGTCTCCCGGTCCAAGTACTGCCCCTGAAACCTCAGGTTCTGCTCTTCGATGTAGTACGGCTCGCGCACCTCTTCTAACGTGTTGCCCCACACCCGATAACTCGCCTGCCAGACGTTGTGGCCGTCCACTTCGGTGAGTTGTTCCGGCAGGCCGTTGAGGTCGTTGTGGTAGTAGCGGATTTTTTGCAGCGGGCCGGTGCCGTCGACGCGGGCAAGGGGTTCGTAACCTTCGTCTTCGTAGAGGTAGAGGCTGGTCTGTTGATGGCGATGCTCCTGCAACAGGCGCAGGCCGTCCCACGTGAAGCGGGTTTCGCCGAGGGGGTAGCCGTTGGTGTCGTGTACGGTTTTTTCGATGCGCCGGCCCAGCGGGTCGTAGGCCATTTTGACCACGCTGCCGTTGTCATTGCGCACTTCAATCAAGCGGCTTTCGGCGTCGTAGGCGAAGTGTTGCACGCCGCGCTTGGCGCTGCGTTTTTCGATCATCCGGCCAAACGCGTCATAGCGGTAGCGCTTGTCCTGATAGGTCAGCAGTTTGTTGTGTACCACCAGTCCGGCAGATTGCGGTAGGCCATCAAGCAATTTGACGGCGGCATCATCGACCCCAAGGAGCCATAGGCGCCGGAGTCCGACGGCAAGTTTGCAAGGGCCTACGTATCCGGCATTGAGGCTTGCTGAGCCTCAATGCTTGAGCGCCAGACAGTGCTTCGCCCTCTGCCAGGCTCTTAGAAGTCGAGGAAGTCATCGTTCTCGTTGTAGTAGTTCAAGCCCTTGATCGCATCCTTCACATCTATCTGCGGGCGCTGTTCCGCAGCCAGTTCCAGAACGCTCACAAAGTGTTCGCCGTAGTAGATCAGCTGTAATTTATTTTTCAGCACGAAATCGGGGTAGAGATCTTCACCATTGCTGCCTTCAGAAGGATAACGGTCGATGAAGACTTCCAGCTCGGGGCGAAGCTGCGACACAAACTTGCGCGCATACACGCAAAAACGCTCGTCGCATTGATCGCTGCCGTGCTCGGCCTTGATCTTGTTGAGCAGACTTTCGACCAGTTGTTCGACTGTCATGCTCTGTTCGGTGTTCAGTTCGTTGATCAGCATCGTTTTGCTCCTGTCTTGCCGTTGAGTTGCCCGTTTCTGCCCGCAGGGCCACCGCCCCATATATCTCGGCCACCCTTGCCGGTCGGATGATAAAGGCTGTGGTTTTTTCGGTGATCCTTGTAGTCCACCAACACCAGCCGATTGACTTTTTCATGGTGGTGCCAGGTCAGCATTTTTGATGGACTGCTCCCCATCTCGCCGTTTTTAATCCAGTCGGCCAACCCTGGATATCGCGCGTGCATGGTTTTGCTGTAGGACGGATCGGATTTGAGTTGCTTGATGAACTGCTTATTGGCCTGCCTGAATTGCACCGCGTCACTGGCATAGCGATTGTTGGGGCTGATGCTGTGGTCGGAAAAGATCTTGTATCGCCCGTTGTTCGGGCGAGTTGCCCAGCCGAGCGGATCGAGCCAGCCGACAGGATTCGGTGCGTATTGATAGAGGTTGAATCCCCCCACTAACCCAATCGGATCCGGCGTCGTAAACCGCCCCACATCCGGATCATAAAACAGTGCAGCCCCGTCTCCCGGTCCAGGTACTGCCCCTGAAACCTCAGGTTCTGCTCTTCAATGTAGTACGGCTCGCGCACCTCTTCTAACGTGTTGCCCCACACCCGATAAGTCGCCTGCCAGACGTTGTGGCCGTCGGCCTCGGTGAGTTGCTCGGGCAGGCCGTTGAGGTCGTTGTGGTAATAGCGGATTTTTTGCAGCGGCCCAGGGGTTCGTAACCTTCGTCTTCGTAGAGGTAGAGGCTGGTCTGCTGATGGCGATGTTCCTGCAACAGGCGCAGGCCGTCCCAGGTGAAGCGGGTTTCACCGAGAGGGTAGCCGTTGGTGTCGTGCGTTTTTCGATCAGCAGGCCAACCGCGTTCTCAACGCCGTTCTCGAAGAAATCACCGGCGCTCTGCACCGCAAAGACAGCGTCACGCTGGTGGGCTTCGGTACCTTCCTGCAACGCCATCGCGGTGCCCGTACCGGCAAAAAACCGCAAACTGGTGAGCCACTCAAAATCAAGGCCAGCAACACCGTGGCCTTCAAGCTGGGCAAGTCGTTGAAGGACAGCGTTAATCCATAATTGCTGCAAGTACCTTGAACACTGAGGGGAAAGCGGTATTGAAAAGAATGGGCACGCCGATTGAATCGGGTGCCCATTTTTTTGCCTTTTCCGGCAACTGAATTATCGTTTTCGACAGGTGACTATTGCTTCCAGCAGTTTGCTGAACAGCGTCTAATGGGGTGTCCCCCTTTATCGTAAACCGCCACAGTTTAGTGGTTTCGTGGCTCGACGTTGTCAAGCGCCCGATTTGGCAGCAACGAGCTACCAATCACCTCTCCACTCTTCAGCGAATTCTGTCTGAGGGTCAAGACCTACGATTTCGCCTATGGAATAGATAGCATCTAGTAAGGACTCACGCTCAACAGTTTCAATCTCTAGCTCGGAATCGTTGATTGAAAGAATGGAGTTTTTAAATACTTCAAGGATGCTGTTTTGATCTGACGTATCAGGCAGGGCTATCAAATTTTGGATGAGGTTATTCAGCGCTGGCTTTATTTGGGCAAGGGTGAGTTCGTCGCCTTCAAGTGTCAGGTTATTTTGTTTATATTTCATCAGTGCTGGTTTCTTCATGGCTTGCTCTTTTTCGCGGGCGGGGGAGAGATACCCTTGAAAAGGAATGCTTTAGCCTCATCCCAGTTGACGCCATTGTCAAAATAATTAATTAACCTGTTTCGCAGTTTTTCCGGGTCGCCAATAATTCCGGAGAGTTCATATCTGTATATCGTTTCTAAATCGTTTTCTAGGGTGAGATTACTTTTTAGAACAGTCGCATCAAAATCCTCAAGTGAGTCTGTTAATTCGATCAGGTCTGCACCGTAGTTGCCACCGATAATGGCTCTCAGCAAGATCCTTTGTGGGCGGCGGTTGTCTGCGGCAACCTTTTCCAAAGGGGGGGCGCTGATGGCTAAGGTTTTTAAAGCTTTTGTCGCTGTAAAATTAAAAAATAAGATGTCAGTTTTTCCGAGATCGATATCACTCCACTCGTCACGGGAGTTTTTAATATCAAAAAACTCAAGATAGTAGTCCTCACGCATCTGGACGAGTGTATAAAGATCGTCTCTTAATTTTAAGCTAAGAATTGTTCCATCTTGCCAGGTGATTTTTTTTAACATTTTCCAGGACCTTTTACTTTTCTATTTGGTTTTTGAGGTTGTGCACCCCTGTGTTTGTCGGCGGCCGCCAGGTAAACATCCCGTCGTTTGTTTTTTGGGCCGACGGGCCTTTGTTTGTTCGCGACCGGCCCCTCTTTGAATTTGTCTTCATAGATCCGCTGCTCCAGGCCACGAGCGATATCTTTCCCCGCTTGGCCATCCCCTTTAAATACAGCTGTCGGGGCTACGTCGAAAATACCTTTATTGGGGTAACGGTAATCCAGAACATCCCTCGCGGAATGCCCTAGCCCAGGTTTGCTGGCATAACCCACATAGGGTTTGCCCTCCTTAACCCCAACATAGGTGATGTGAGTCGCTTTTGCGGGGTCCCCAGCCCATCCCCATGGATCAACCCAACCAACCGGGTTTGGTGCATATTGATAAAGGTTAAAACCTCCCGCCAACCCAATCGGATCCGGCGTCGTAAACCGCCCCACATCCGGATCATAAAACCTGAACGTATTGAAATGCAGCCCCGTTTCCCGATCCAGGTACTGCCCCTGAAACCGCAGGTTCTGCTCTTCAATGTAGTACGGCTCGCGCACCTCTTCTAGCGTGTTGCCCCACACCCGATAAGTCGCCTGCCAGACGTTGTGGCCGTCCGCTTCGGTGAGCTGTTCCGGCAGACCGTTGAGGTCGTTGTGGTAGTAACGGATTTTTTGCAGCGGGCCGGTGCCGTCGACGCGGGCCAGGGGTTCGTAGCCTTCGTCTTCGTAGAGGTAGAGGCTGGTCTGCTGATGGCGATGTTCCTGCAACAGGCGCAGGCCGTCCCAGGTGAAGCGGGTTTCGCCCAGCGGGTAGCCGCGGGTGTCGTGCTCGGTTTTTTCAATGCGTCGGCCCAGCGGGTCGTAGGTCATCCTGACCACGCTGCCGTTTTCGTTGCGCACTTCAATCAACCGGCTTTCGGCGTCGTAGGCAAAGCGTTGCAAGCCCCGTTTAGCGCTGCGTTTTTCGATCAGCCGGCCAAAGGCGTCGTAGCGGTAACGCTTGTCCTGGTAGGTCAGCAGTTTGTTGTGCACCACCAGCCCGGCGCCGGGTTGGGGGCTGTCCAGCAGGTTGGCAGCGGCGTCATAGGCGAAGGTTTCGCGCTGGCCGTGCAGGCTGTCCTGGCTGGCGATGATGCGGCCGGTGGCGTCGTAGTGCAGCAGTTGGCGGTGTTGTGCGGCCGGTTGCTGGTCGAGTTTGCCGATCAGGTTGTCGGCGGGGTCGTACTCGAAATGTTTCTGCACGGCGGCCGGCATTAGCGAGGGCTGGCTGGTGTGTCGGCGTTGGCGTGAGCGTAAACGCCCGCTGCGGTCGTATTCGCTGCGAGTGCTGATCTGGCCCTGGGTGCGCAGCACTTCGCGGTGCAGGCGGTCACGTTCGAAATCGCTGATGACCTGGCCGTCGAGGTTGATCTGGTGCAGGTGGCCGCTGCCGTAGTACAGGCGATTGAGCCAGCGCCCGTCGGGCAGTTGGGTCTGGATCAGGTTGCCGAGTTCGTCGTAGTGGTGATGCAGGTTGCCGGCCGTGCTGTGTTCTTCGAGCAACTGGCCGAGGGCGTCGTAGGCGAAGCTCAGGGTCTGGGCGTTGCCTTGCAGGTCGGTGAAGGCGGGTTACATGCCTGCTTTTGAGGTGTAGGCGATTCGTGGGAGGGAGCTTGCTCCCACTCGGGGGCGCAGCCGTCGTAAGCCGGCTGATGCGGTTTATCTGGAGAATGCGTCAGCCTGTTTTGGGGCGGCTTCGCCGCCCAGCGGGAGCAAGCTCCCTCGCCACAGGATTTGCGTTTCGAAGCAAGCCCTGTGGCGTTCGCTCATTTATTCCTCGTCCACATCATCCTCATCGATCAGTCCTTGAACGAAACGGAGGAAGTTCGAGCAAATAGGCTTCTCGGATTCAGCCTGGTTCTCTTCCGGGCTAAGGTCACTATCAAACGTGTCAGTCGTGAAATAACTGATGGCTCCCGAATCAAGGTTCAAGCAAAAGAAATTGCCGCCCAGGTCGTCTGCGAAAGGAAGGAGATGTGCAGGAAGAACTTGTTTCTTCAGCATCAACTGATAGGTGGACAGCAGCGTGGGTTCACCATAGGTAATCGGCCTGAAAGAGGCGACTTCGATGGGGTCGAAAAAGTCTTCGCTGACCCAATAAGCTCGTTCCGGCATGCCGCCGTTGTACTTGAGGTAATGGTTTCGAAAGGGAGCCGGTAGCTTCTTGCCGATGACGGACTCCAGCTGGTCCAGATTCGCTGGGGTAATGGCCTTTTCGTAATCTGAGAATTTGTTTTCAAGCATCGAAATCTCCAATCATGAGCGGCGCCCAGGTTTGACTTTGGTGTTGGGAATCTTGTTGGCCGCCACCTCCAGCACGCCGCCAAGAATGTCGGCCATCATCGAGGTATGGTTGAGTGCGTCGCCCAGTCGGGCGGCCCAGAGCGCGTCAGACATGCGGGATGCTCATCCGACGTAAGCGTCTGACGGCTGCGTAATCGTTGCGCTTGTGGCGCAATTCGATGCCTTCCATTGCACTTCTATCCTTGTCGTTACGGCATGCGCATTAGCGCAGTCCTCAGGCGTTTGATCAGCTTCGGATCCTTGAGGCAATCGGCTGGCCGTATGTTATCCAGGGCGGGCACTTGCTGTTCGATCCACCACAACCCTTCCTCAAGACCTCTTTTACCGTTGAGGGCGACCGCCATATCGAGGTTGCCATCCAAGGCTTTCGCCAGCGTGCGGGCGTCGTCATCGAAATAGACTTGGTTATACAGATCCACGACCTGCCAATCGGCATCGCCGGGGTATTCGTCTTCCAGTTGTTCCATCTTCAGTTCTTATCGCTCGCATTCATTCGCTGCAAATGAGCTTCACTGCACGGTTTGGGGGGCTGTCTGTGAGGACGCCTATAGACTATACAAAATATTGTAGAACGAGGTTGGATTGTCTTTTATCAAGGATAGATCCTGGTCGATGGATATCTTTTCGAATATTGATTTACTGATTGCCATTCGACGAGTGATTATTGCCTCCAGCAGTTTTCTGAACAGCATCTCATCATTGACGTATTTTTTCAGTTTTAGAATTTCGCGAGGCTTGCTTTTCAGAATGTGAAAGGAGTAATTCATTAAAATAATATTGGAGACAAACAGGTTTTCCGTTGATTGAAGGGGGTTGACCGTATCGATCAAAGCATTAAATATCGGTTTCTTGTTTTTAGCGTATGCGTGCAAAAATACATCGGGATACATGAGTTCGCTGTGACGGTCATTAAGCCTGAAACGGTAATTTGTGTCGTCGGGTTCGGTCAATAATGTGACGATGCTTGTTTGATAGTTTTTCAACGTGCTTAACAATTCATGTTCTTTTCTACTATCAAACTTGATCGCTTTGTAAACAAAGTCGATAACATCCAAAAAAACTATAGGCCCCAGAGAGTCGGTAGCCATTATCAGCTGATTATCCTTGATGCTGAACCGTCGATACGCTTCGTCGTCGATACTCAATTCGAAAAGCAGGAACCTGAGCATGTAGTTCCTGAGCTGTGCATCCGCGTCGAGAGGACTGTTCTTCAAGCTGATTAGTTGAATCAGGTAGAAGAAAATAAAATAATCTTTGTTTGTTCGTTGACGGTTGTCGATTTCAAGCAGATAGCCAAAGCGGGACAGGACCAAGAGAAGGGCATAGCAGTCCGACTCCGTGAAACCGTTTTTTGACATGGCTTTTTCGAAGGCGCTTATGGAAAACAAATCATGCCAGCGGCTTATGTAGAAGGTCGAACCGTTGTGTTTTCTGGCAGCGACAGACAGCAGTGAAGGCTCGTCTTCTTGGTAAAAAACAGCGCCCAGCTCTTTCGGGCATGGACGGATGTTCAGGAGATTTTCCAGCTTGTATGAAAAGAGTTTGAATATGTCCATGTTGGTTTTTACCTACTATTTCTCCTGATCTACTACCAGTTTGATGGCACTCCATCCTCATCATCAATAGTAATTTCAGTATGGGATCTGATCCACTCGAAAAAAGCAGACAGATCATTTTCTATGCTGGATGGGTGAGCACTAATCTCCAAAAAAATACGTTCATTTTCTAGAAAAAGACGTACGTCATAGTCCCAATCTCCTGGGCTCCTGGGCTCGGTGCCTATCAATCGGAATTCCTTTTCCTGAAAGCCCTTAGAAAAAGTTCTAAGGCTTGTGATTTTTCGCACTATCTCTTTGAGATTAATCGGGTACCAGTTCGAATCCTTAAAAGACAATATGAATTCCGCTGACATTATTGTTAGCTCCTAGCTTCCGTGAGGTCTGCCCGATACCGTTGGGTAATCTGGCGGGTTTTTCATTCCGATGTGCGCTTCCGCGGAATGAGTACTGACGGCTGTTTTTCCGTCATTAGCTAATTCAGCGGTGCCTGGGTTCCCATGTTTACCCAATGATTTGTGACTGTGAGCATTGTTCGATCCTTTGAATGGTGTGGGGTTCGTATTCCCATAGGCATGAATCTGGACTTCTGAACCATCAGAGTGTACCCAGCGCTGGTTCCTTGTGTTTGCAGGATTTGTTCTGGTGTAGCCGTTTTGTCGGAGGATTTTCTCCACCTGCGGCACGGATTTTCCTTTCAGCGACGGAAGTTTGGAGACATTAGGTTTATTCGCAAATTTGCCCTTGGCATCGATCCATCTCCCTTTTGAGTTCTGCCTGGTAGCTGGACCACAGGCTAGCCCCAACGGGTCTATCCAAGTAAAGGGGTTAGGTGCGTAAACATAGAGATTAAATCCCCCCACCAACCCAATCGGATCCGGTGTAGTAAACCGCCCCACGTCCGGATCATAAAACCTGAACGTATTGAAATGCAGCCCGGTTTCCCGGTCCAGGTACTGCCCCTGAAACCTCAGGTTCTGCTCTTCAATGTAATACGGTTCGCGCACCTCTTCCAGCGTGTTGCCCCACACCCGATAAGTCGCCTGCCAGGCGCAGGCCGTCCCAGGTGAAACGGGTTTCTCCCAGTGGATAACCCTTGCTGTCGTGTTCGGTCTTGGCGATGCGTCGGCCCAATGGGTCGTAGGTCATCTTGAGCACGCTGCCGTTTTCACTGCGCACTTCAACTAACCGACTTTCGGCGTCGTAACCGAAGCGTTGCAGGCCCCGTTTAGCGCTGCGCTTTTCGATCATCCGACCAAACGTGTCATAGCGGTAACGCTTGTCCTGATAGGTCAGCAGTTTGTTGCGCACCACCAGCCCGGCGCCGGGTGGCGGGCTGTAGAGCAGGTTGGCGCCGTCGTAGGCGAAGGTCTCGTTCTGGCCCTGGACGCTGTAGAAGCCCAGATGAAGGTTAACGCTAAACCTTACGGTCTTGAACACGACGCGTATATCAAGCCGGCGTCCTCCGAAGCGCCGACTGACAAGTCTCGCATGGAGGTCATTGAGCAGCGCTACTTGCATATGAACTGAATGCTCAAGAGACTGATAAAGAACGTAGAAGCCGATACGGAAGATGCTGAATAAACTGCCGGTTCAAGCGATATAAATAGACGGAAAAAACAGGCGCGCCGACTCGGTCGATTGCCTGTTTTCATGAGTTATAAAATCCCAGGTGGTCGTAATAGCAACGTGGAGTTTCAGGCGGTCCATTCTTTTTCGGCGCACCATTGCTGCACATCCGCAATAAGCTCTGCGGAAACGGGTTCAAGATTGGGAAGTTTTTTTTCGTATTTTTTAATGCTCTCTACAAAAAAAGTGATAAAGGCGGCACCGATTAATTTGCGTTGAGCGGCCTTGTCTTTTTTTAATGGAACGAAATCTTCCTCGTCCATGGCAATGTCCAGACCGAACATTTTGTCTTTGGCGTAATAACGGCAAAATGTTTTTCTCTGCAAGTCCTTCGGCAGGCATCGCAGGCAGACCACCAACTCCCAATCAAGAGAAGGATATTTTTCTTTTAACAAGGTGCCAAGGTCCCGTAGCTCTTTGCTGATTTCACTGACCTTGCTCCAGCCTGGCGAATCTGTTGTGATACCGATCAACATGTTTTTTTCTCCTAGTGTCTACATTTGTTACCCGGGGGTAACTTACCTCGACGTTTAAGGTATTTGCCTATCTTCAGCTTTTCCCAAAGCTGCATATTGACCTTGGTAGGCGCGGCCATGACCTTCTTGTACTCAAGGTTTTTCGATTTCAGCCATTTGAAGGTATAACGCCTTTTAGGATGAATCGTCTCACCTACTTTCCAGACTTCCCCTTCTTTCAGAAAGACCTTCCCAACAGGATTACGCTTGCCCCACTCCATTTCGTCATAGAAACCGTCCTGTGTCGCCAGCAGATAATACAGTTCAGGCGCGAGCCCCCATGGGTCAATCCAGGAGATGGGATTCGGAGCGTATTGATAGGTATTGAAGCCGCCAGCAAGACCAATCGGATCCGGCGTAGTAAACCGCCCCACATCCGGATCATAAAACCTGAACGTATTGAAGTGCAGCCCCGTCTCCCGGTCCAGGTACTGCCCCTGAAACCTCAGGTTCTGCTCTTCAATGTAGTACGGCTCGCGCACCTCCTCTAGCGTGTTGCCCCACACCCGATACGTTGCTTGCCAGACGTTGTGGCCGTCCGCTTCGGTGAGCTGTTCCGGCAGGCCGTTGAGGTCGTTGTGGTAGTAGCGGATCTTTTGCAGTGGGCCGCTGCCGTCGACGCGGGCCAGGGGTTCGTAGCCGTCGTCTTCATAGAGGTACAGGCTGGTTTGCTGGTGGCGGTGTTCCTGCAACAGGCGCAGGCCATCCCAAGTGAAGCGGGTTTCCCCCAGCGGGTAACCATTGCCGTCGTGCTCGGTTTTTTCGATGCGTCGGCCCAGTGGGTCGTAGGCCATGTTGACCACGCTGCCGTTGTCGTTGCGCACCTCGATCAAGCGGCTTTCGGCGTCGTAGGCGAAGTGTTGCACGCCGCGCTTGGCGCTGCGTTTTTCGATCATCCGGCCGAAGGCGTCGTAGCGGTAGCGCTTGTCCTGGTAGGTCAGCAGCTTGTTGTGCACCACCAATCCGGCGCCGGGGGCCGGGCCGTCCAACAGGTTGGCGGCGGCGTCGTAGGCGAAGGTTTCGCGCTGGCCGTGCAGGCTGTCCTGGCTGGCGATGATGCGGCCGGTGGCGTCGTAGTGCAGCAGTTGGCGGTGTTGCGCGGCGGGTTGCTGGTCGAGTTTGCCGATCAGGTTGTCGGCGGGGTCGTACTCGAAGTGTTTCTGCACGGCGGCCGGCATCAGCGAGGGCTGGCTGGTGTGTCGGCGTTGGCGTGAGCGCAGGCGCCCGCTGCGGTCGTATTCGCTGCGGGTGCTGATCTGGCCTTGGGTGCGCAGCACTTCGCGGTGCAGGCGGTCGCGTTCGAAGTCGCTGATGACCTGGCCGTCGAGGTTGATCTGGTGCAGGTGGCCGCTGCCGTAGTACAGGCGGTTGACCCAGCGGCCATCGGGCAGTTGGGTCTGGATCAGGTTGCCGAGTTCGTCGTAGTGGTGTTGCAGGTTGCCGGCGGCGCTGTTTTCGGCGAGCAACTGGCCGGTGGCATCGTAGGCGAAGCTCAGGGTCTGGGCGTTGCCTTGCAGGTCGGTGAAGGTGACGGCGGTGAGTTGGTCCAGCGGGTCGTAGCTGTATTCGGTGCGGCCATCGTCGGTGACTTTGGCGATCAGCCGGCCCACGGCGTCGCGTTCCAGGCGATGGACGATGGGTGCCGGCGGTGTTTCGGGAATGAGCGCCAGGCCCGTGCCGTACGGCGCAGGCATCGCCGTCACCGCCGCGACGTTGTCGAGGCGGTCGTAGTCGTAGCGCTTGGCGCTGCCATCCAGGTCTTGTTGCTCGGTCAACCGATCGCCAGCATCCCAGGCAAACCGGTAGCTTTCGCCGTTCTCGTTGGTCAGCGCTTGCAGCCGCCCGTAGCTGTCATACCCGAACTGCACCTGCCGGCCCTGGGCGTCGGTGCGCTGACGCACCTGGCCGCGCCGGTTGTGTTGATAGAGCGTGGTGTGCCCGGCCGGGTCGGTATAACCGGTCAACTGGCCGCTGACGTCGCGCTGATATTGCTCAGTGCGCCCGTCCGGCAATTGGCTGCTGAGCAACCGCCCTTGGGCGTCGTAGCTGAACTGGGTACGCTCACCGAGGGCATCGGTGATGGTTTGCAGATAGCCGCGGTTGTCGTAGCTGAACCGCGTCGGATAACCCGAGCAATCGATGTGCTCAGCCAGTTGGCCGAACGGGTTCCAGCGCAGTCTTTTGCTTTTGTCGGTGGCGTCGATGATCTCGACGACCTGGCCGTGGGTGTCGTAGCGGTAGCGGGTGACGTGGCCCAGCGGATCGGTTTCGGCGATGCAGTTGCCGCGCTGATCGTAGCGATATTGCCAACTGTTGCCCGCTGCGTCGGTGTCCACCAGCGGCAGGGCCCAGAGCTGCAGCCACAAGGTCGAGTCACTGCGGCCCAGCGGGTCGGTTTCGCCAATCAGGTTACCGGCGTCGTCGTAGCTGTATTCGTAGCGCCCGCCCTGCGGATCGGTGGCGCTGAGCAATTGGCGCTCGTCGTTCCACTCGAACTGCCAGGTCTGGCCGAGGTTGTCGGTGTACCCGGTGATCTGGTGCTGGCTGTTCCAGCGCCGCGTACTGACGCGCTGCAAGCCATCGGTGATGCGCGTGACACCGGCGACGAGGTCATAGTCGAACTGGTAGGCGTCGCCTTCGTCGGTCCAGTGTCGGACCACGCGCCATTCACGGTCTTCGATCAACGCCCATTCATAGAAACACCGCAGCCCCGTGGGCAGCTGATGCTCGACCATTCGCCGCCCGGCATCGTAGGTGAAGCGCCGTTGCACCTGGCCGGTGGCGTCGCGCACTTCGGTTAGATTGCCCACCGTGTCATAGCCATAGCTGACGAGCACTTCGCGATGCTGGTCCGGGTAGACCCGTTCCACCTGACTGACCCGTGTCTGAAGGTAGGTCAATTCCACCTGAACCAAGTCAAAGGTGTCGCGCAGTTTTACAAGGCGTCCGGCGTCGTCATAGTCGAGATAAATGCGGTTGTCGTTGCGATCACCCAATTGATCAAGACGCAGCAACGCTGCATTGCCCGGCGTTGGATTGAACAAACGGTAGATGCCGTCATCGCTTTCAATCAGTAACTGCCCATTAACGTGCCGTCGAACGCTCAGCCCTTCACCCGCGCTGAACACCGCGCCGCCCAGGGGGATCGAACCCATGTCGATGCGCCGGCCCTGTTCATCGGTGTAGACCAACGTTTCGCCGCCCTCCGGGTGAGGCAGGATTTCAACCTGCACCTCGTAGGACACACTCCAACCCGCCCCGAACAACCCATCACGACGCTCGTCGCGGCTGTTGTAGACGCGTTGCCAATCGATCGGCAAGACCCCGGGCAACACGAAATCCAGCTCTTCATCGCCCCCCAGCACCTTGGCCCCGGTGGCGGCATGCACCGGGTTCGAGGAGCCCATGGCGGCGTTGGCCATGGCGCCCATCGCGCTGCTGACGGCCATCGACGTCGCGCCACCGATCAGCATGCACGGCAATTTGCTGAAGAATTTGCCCTTGCCGCCCTTGAGCATCAGCAGCGCGGTGACCGCCAGCCCCACGCCCGGGGTTTTGCCGCTGCGGATCTCGCGCACCACCACCGAACCGCCACCGATGGTCACGTTTGATGAGATCAGCCCGGAACCCACTACCTTGGCATCGCAGGTGCTGCGGTCGCCGCTGCGCACGGCGGGCTGGCCGTTGATGGTGACTTTGTCCGAGCCCTCGGCCATGAACTGCGGCGGCATCGGCGGATGCTTCATGCAGACGAGCAGGTCCAGCGGCTTGGGTACGGCGCCGGGTGCCGGGGTGGCGACGGTGGGGCGCCACATCTGGGAGAAGAAGCTCTCGGCCATGTCCAGATAGCTGGGCTCGGCTTCGGGCTCGGGTGCCTCCAGCTCAGTGCCGGCCGGCGCGACATGGGACGGAATCGCCCCGGCGGCGCGGGCGGCGGGAATGCTGTTGATCAGGGTGTTGGTGGAACCGGTGAGAATGTTCGCCTGCACCGTGGGTGGAAACAGCGCGTTGCTGAAACTCTCGCACAGGTTGCTTAAACCCTTGTCGGCGCCGGTCTTGCTCATGGCAAGGCCGACGATCGTGCCCACCACCGCGCCAAGCAGGAAACACCCGAGCCCGCCGGTGGCGACGGTGATGCCCGTGGCCGCCACCACGGCAGCCGTCGCCAGCGCAGTAATCGCGATATTCGCTGCCACCTCCAGCACGCCGCCAAGAATGTCGGCCATCATCGAGGTGTGGTTGAGTGCATCGCCCAGCCGGGCGGCCCAGAGCGCGTCAGACATGCAAGGTGCTCATCAGGCCGGAACGTCGAACAACAGTGAATTCTTGATGGTCGCCCAATGCGCGGCTTCGGCATCGCCGAGTTTTTCGGCCTTCACGTAGCTCAGGGCGAGCATTTTGCGGGTGCCGGGCAATACCAGCGCCAACTGATACTGGAAGACTTTGTCGTTGCCCTTGTTGAACTGGCTGCGCAATTCGATGCCTTCGACTTCCTGGCTGGCGCCCAGGCGCACGGCGACGCCCGGTTGAAAACGCAAGTCTTGCACTTGTTTTTCCAGGCGCTTGAGCTGGTCGTCGAAGTTGCTTTGCAGAGTTTCGCCCTCGGCCAGCAAGCTGCGGCTGACAATCAGCGAAGTGCCCAGTTCAGGGAACTTGAGGATGTTGATCGTCGCGTCTTGCAGCTCGCCTGCCGGCAGCTGGAACTGGAACTCATTGATGCGGTAAGTCATGGCACTTGAATCTCGTGGTTAGCCCTTGGGCTTGGGGAATGCGGCATTGATATTGGCGTCGATGCTGGCCTTGACGCCCTGGCCGTCAGGCGTGGCGCCAGGGCCGCCGCCGTTGTTCAGGTGCAGCACGCCGCCGGTGTTGATCTCGGCATCGCCGCTGGCATAGAAGCTGATTTGCACGCCGGTCAGGTTGATCTGGCCGCTGGCATTGAGCTCCAGGATGCTTTCACCACAGACCAGCCGCAGGTTCTCACCCACTTCAATGACGTAGCTCTGGCTGATGCTGTCGGTCTTGCGCTGGCCCACCGACAGAATGTCTTCCTGTTTGACGATACGCAGGCGGTTGTTGCCGATGGTCACCGTCTCGTTATGCCCGATGCTCTTGTTACGGTCGTGGCCCACGGAGTGGCTTTCATCCACTTCCACCACGATGTCCTGATTGCGCTCGGCATGGATGTACAGCTGCTCGGCGCCTTTTTTGTCTTCCATACGGATTTCGTTGAAGTTCGCCGGTGAGCCGCCCTTGCTCGAACGGCTTTTCATGCCACTCTGGGTGGCGTTTTCCGGCAAGTCGTAGGGCACGGTCTGTTCGGCGTTGTAGACGCGACCGGTGATGATCGGTCGGTCCGGGTCGCCTTCGAGGAAGCTGACAATCACTTCCTGGCCAATGCGTGGGATCTGCATCGAGCCCCAGTTTTTACCGGCCCAGGATTGCGACACGCGAATCCAGCACGAACTGTTTTCGTTGGACTGGTCGTGGCGGTCCCAATAGAAATGCACCTTCACCCGGCCGAACTGGTCGGTCCAGATTTCCTCGCCCTTGGGGCCAACCACCAATGCCGTCTGCGGGCCTTTGACGATGGGGCGGAGGGTATTGGGCAGTGGGCGATAGCTTTGTTGTGCGTCGATGCAGGTCAGGCTGCTTTCGAACTGCGCCGAGGCGGCGCCAATGCCGGTTTCCCCGCTTTCCTGGGAAATGGAGTAGCGGGTGCCGACGATCAGATACTCGCGGTTCTGGTCCTGGCGGCTGAAGCCGGTGAGGCTGAACAAATGACCCGAGCCCAAGCCCCGGGCGTTGCCTGAGAGCTCGACCTGTTCGTGCAGGGTCTGCAAGGCTTCGATACGGGTGCGGGCGTAATGTTCGCCGTCTGCGCTTTGCACATAAGTGCCGGGATAGTCGTACAGCGGATAATCGCCGGCGGTGTGCGGACGGGGCATGGCCGAGCGCACGTCAATTCGCGCGCTGGGGCGCTGGAAGTCATAGTCGTTGAGTTCCAGCGAGCCCGGCTGGACTTCCTGGGCCAGGTGCCAATCGTGGATGTGATCGCGTTCGCGCTGCTGTTCATTCTTGGGGTAATACGGCACCGAAGCGTAGCCGGGCGCGCTGGTGTGGGCGCCGTAGGCATCGGCCAGCACCAGCACATGACGACCCTGTTCATGGCGGAAGAAGTAGTAGATCCCTTCCTGCTCCATCAGGCGGCTGACGAAATCGAAACTGGTTTCGCGATACTGCACGCAGTATTCCCACTCGCGATAGGGCCGGCTCAGGGCATCTTCGAAATCGGAAAAGCCCAGGTCGCGGAACACCTGCTTGATGATCTGCGGGATGGTCAGGTTCTGGAAAATCCGGCAATCGGAGGTGCGGCTCAGCAGCCATAGCCACGGCCGCAGCGTAGCCTGGTAGCTGGCGAACTGGCCCTGGTCGACGTTCTGGCTGCAACGGGCAACGATGCCATGGAAATGGCGCTCGCCACCGTCGTCCAGTTGCAGGCTCAGGCACATGGGTTTGCCGAGCAACTGGTTGAGGTCGATGGCATTGTCCAGCGAGTGCAGCTGCAGCTCATAGTTGAACAGCCGCCCCAACTCTTCGCCGCCGCCCATATCCTTGAGCAACAGCACCTCAGGTCCCAGAGGGCTGGTGATCTTTGCCAGGCGTGAGGCTTGGTTGAATAACATGGTTGTCCTTATCGCTGCCGCAATCCTTTTGACGCTGCGCAAGATTGCAGCCTTTTGACTTTAAAGATCAAGAGATCGCAACCTTCGGCAGCTCGTACAGAGGAGCGTGATCGCCTGGGGCGGTTACGCTGAAGGCATAATGTAGTTCGTTACTTGGGGGAGAGGAACCAGGTTCTTGATTGTTGCCAGGCATTACCTGAATATCTGCTCCTCCGCGCGTCACCTCACGTCCATGGAAGGCGATTACTGTGACCTCTTACCGCATTCAAGAAGCTGATCTTGAAATCCCCGATACCTGGCAGGACCAGAGCATCAATATTTTTGAGCCTGGTGAAGCGCTAAGGGCGTACGTGGAAAAAGCAGACGCTGACTCAATTCGCGTTCGAATTATTGATCGCACGCTGGACTCCGCTTTGCGTGCAATCGGGTTTTCGAAGACAGCAGAGAATGATGTTTATTTTTTGGATGTCCCGGACGGCACGCAGAAGGCCAAGGTATTGGATGCTCTACGTTTACTGGGAGTGGCCTTTTCGGCGGGTAAGGAATGGTGTCCGTCTGAAGTCTTTGAATACTTTCGGGACATGGGTTTGCTGAGCGGTAAGTATTTGAGAGTCTCGTGGACGCAGCCCGGCCAATACCTTCTTGCGGACGCTTGAGCCATGGCAACAAGGGGAGAGTTTTCAATGAGTACCAATCTAGACAATGTATTGCTGCTTGCCCTGGCCTATGACGAATTGGATAAATTCCTCGTAGGCGAGCCGTTCTACTTTCAAGAAGCCAAAAACGACTACGATGAACCGCAGAATATCGTCGCGGCCTTCGATTTGCTGGTGTTGCGTTACTGGCTGCAGACCCGCGACGCCAACTTCCCTGCACGCTTCGTGGCGGCTTTTCTCAAGCTTCTCGCGACCTACCCCGATCGTAATCGGGCGATCTATGCCGCAGCGAGCTGGGTTTGGTATTACCGATATTGCCTGAACCAAAAGCGCGAGGAGCCCGAGGGGCTCTATGCCGAGCTGTTCGAAATCGAAATGGAGTCCGTGGCCTTAGCCCTTCGAAGGCAGCTTGAGATCAATAAGGCAGCGCTTATCCTGGATACACGTTGGGCTGGTGGCAGTTGGAACAGCGAGAACGGTTTATGGGAGCCGTTGATGCGTACCGCCCTGGACATCAGGGACAAGCTTGGAGGGCCGGACTACGTGCCTGCCAATATCTGATGAGTTATGGATCGCTGGATGTAATCGATGTCGGAAGCAGTTCACTAAACGACCTCAGTTGAACGGTATTAGCGTTTTAGAGATGACCGTGAAATTTCAAGATGTTTTGGTAAGTCGTGAACACATGTTCTCCGTGGGCTTCGAGCAAGACTCGGGCCGATTTTACGTATCTATACCGGTCAGCAACGGCATGGTCGACTACGAGGAATACTATGGAGTTGATCGCGCGACCTTTGATCTTTTTAAGCGTGACCCGGATGCTGCACTGCCGTTTGTTATGCGTTGCAGGAAGCGTGAACTGGACGAACTGTTGATTGTCCAGCCGGGTACCAACCGCGGCACCGCCATCTGATGATGGGCACGCGCCATTTTTCACCTGCCGGAACCGGATCAAGTGTGGGAGCGGGCTTGCTCGCGAATGCAATCTGTCAGCGACATTGATGTTGGCTGACACAACGCCTTCGCGAGCAAGCCCCACATTGACCGTGTTCTGGTCAGGTCATGCTGCGTCGCTGAAGTCGTAGTGCAATTCGTTATCCCGGGCGCTGATCCGCACGCCTGCCAGCGCTTTGCCTTCGAGCATGCGGGTGAGGAACTCGCGGCTCATGTCCGGTAGCAGGCTGTTGGTCAGGATGGTGTCGATCATCCGCCCACCGCTTTCGGTTTCGGTGCAGCGGGAGACGATCAGGTCGATCACCGCGTCGTCGTAATCGAACGCCACTTTATGGGTGTTCTGCACGCGCTTCTTGATGCGGTTGAGTTGCAGACGGGTAATGGCCTTGAGCATCTCGTCGCTGAGCGGGTAGTACGGAATGGTCACCAAGCGGCCCAGCAATGCCGGCGGGAAAATCTCCAGCAGCGGCTGGCGCAGGGCCTTGGCGATCTCTTCGGGCTCGGGCACGTTTTGCGGGTCTTTGCAGACACGGGCAATCAACTCGGTGCCAGCGTTGGTGGTCAGCAGGATCAAGGTGTTCTTGAAGTCGATCACCCGGCCTTCGCCGTCCTCCATCACGCCTTTGTCGAAGACCTGGAAGAAGATCTCGTGCACGTCCGGGTGGGCTTTTTCCACCTCGTCCAGCAGTACGACGCTGTAGGGTTTGCGCCGCACGGCTTCGGTCAGCACGCCGCCTTCGCCATAGCCGATGTAGCCCGGTGGCGCGCCCTTGAGGGTGGACACGGTGTGAGCTTCCTGGAATTCGCTCATGTTGATGGTGATGACGTTCTGCTCACCGCCGTACATGGCTTCGGCCAGGGCCAGGGCCGTTTCGGTCTTGCCCACGCCGGAGGTGCCCGCGAGCATGAACACGCCAATCGGCTTGCTCGGGTTGTCGAGGCCCGCGCGGGAGGTCTGGATGCGTTTGGCGATCATCTGCAAGGCATGGTCCTGGCCGATGATGCGTTTCTTCAGGTGCTGGTCGAGGTTGAGCACGGTTTCCAGTTCGTTACGGGCCATGCGGCCTACCGGAATGCCGGTCCAGTCGGCGACCACCGAGGCCACGGCCTGGTAATCGACCGTCGGCAGAATCAGCGGGGTTTCCCCTTGTAGCGCACTGAGACGCTGTTGCAGGTCCACCAGTTTCTCGCGCAGGGCGTGGCTGTCTTCACTGCCAACGTCGCTGTCTACCACACCGACGCTTTCGCGCAGGGTGGCGCGGGTGGCGAGCAGTTCGTCCACCAGGGTTTTCTCTTCAGCCCAGCGGCTTTCGAGTTCGGCCAGGCGTTCGCGCTCGGCGGCCAGCAGGTTTTCGCTGTTGCTCTGGCGGGCGCCGATGACGATGCCGATGGCATGCTCGCGGGCGATGATTTGCAGTTCGGTTTCCAGCGCCTCGATGCGACGACGGCTGTCGTCCACTTCCGCCGGCACGGCGTGCAGGCTGATGGCGACGCGGGCGCAGGCGGTATCCAGCAGGCTCACGGATTTGTCCGGCAACTGGCGCGCCGGGATGTAGCGATGGGACAGCTTGACCGAGGCTTCCAGGGCTTCGTCGAGGATCTGCACCTGGTGGTGTTTCTCCATGGTCGAGGCCACGCCGCGCATCATCAGCAGCGCCTTGTCTTCGGACGGTTCGGCGACTTGCACCACCTGGAAGCGGCGGGTCAGGGCCGGGTCTTTCTCGATATGCTTCTTGTACTCGGCCCAGGTCGTGGCGGCCACGGTGCGCAGGGTGCCCCGGGCCAGGGCCGGTTTGAGCAGGTTGGCCGCGTCCCCGGTGCCGGCGGCGCCACCGGCACCTACCAGCGTGTGGGCTTCGTCGATAAACAGGATGATCGGTTTTGGCGAGGCCTGGACGTCTTCGATGACCTGGCGCAGGCGCTGTTCGAATTCACCTTTCATGCTCGCGCCGGCCTGCAACAGGCCGACGTCGAGGCTGCGCAGTTCCACGTCCTTGAGCGCCGGCGGCACGTCACCGGCGACGATGCGCAGGGCAAAACCTTCGACCACGGCGGTTTTACCGACGCCGGCTTCACCGGTCAGAATCGGGTTGTTCTGCCGACGGCGCATGAGGATGTCCACCAGTTGGCGGATTTCTTCGTCACGCCCGACAATCGGATCTAGCTTGCCGCTGCGGGCCTGCTCGGTGAGGTCGACGGTAAAACGCTTGAGCGCTTCCTGCTTGCCCATGGCGCTTGGGGCCATGGCACCGCTGGCTTCACCGGGCACGCTGCCTGCATTGAAACCATCGCTGGCGCTGAGCGCATTTTCCGGCGAGTCACCGACGTATTCGTCAAAACGCTCGCTCAGGGCCTCGACCTTGATCTTGTCAAACTCTGCCGATAGCCCCAGTAGCCCATGGCGCAGGCTCGGTGTCTTGAGGATGCCCAACACCAGGTAACCGGTACGCACCTGGCTTTCGCCGAACATCAGGCTGCCATAGACCCAGCCACGTTCCACGGCTTCTTCCACATGGGAAGACAAGTCAGTGATTGAAGTCGAGCCCCGTGGCAAACGGTCCAGGGCTTCGGTCAGGTCCCGGGCCAGGCGCGCCGGCTCGATATTGAACTGACGGATGATGCGGTGCAGGTCCGAGTCCTGCAGTTGCAGCAACTGATGAAACCAGTGGACCAGTTCCACGTAAGGGTTACCGCGCAACTTGCAGAACACGGTGGCGGCTTCGATGGCTTTGTAGGCGACGCTGTTGAGTTTGCCGAACAACGCGGCGCGACTGATTTCACCCATGCTCATGGCTCCTTGAGATCTGTGAGGTGTTGGCCTGCTCGGCGTAGTGCCGGGCCAGGATTAAATCCTTGGCATCTTTTTCGGGCCGGCCCAGCCAGGTATTGAACCCCAGACGGAAGCGGCGATTGAGTTGCAGTGCCGGTACTTCGGGCTGTTTCAGAACCAGGTTCAGATCCCAGTCCAGTTCATGGCCCAGGTATTCGGCCACCCAGGCCACCAGTTCATTGAAGGGTTGGCTACCGGGCAGCATGCCCATGTAGTCATCCAGCTTGAGTGGCCCCAGGCGAATGCGGAATTTGTGCTGGCGATCCCAGACGTAACGGCCCAGGCAAAAATCCACGCCCAATTGATGGGCGCTGGCGCCCACGCGGCTGCGCTCCGGCAGCTCCAGCCATTGGCCGACGTACTCTTCGATCTCCACCGGCAGGCCGAAGTACTCGCTGAGAATGGCCTTCAAGCCGTCCGGGTAGCGGGTTTGTGCCGACAGATGACCGCTGTAATGCAGCTTCGCCGTGTCGGGGATCAGCCCTTGTTTGAGCAGGCTCGGCATGCCCCGACCGCTCAGTGCAGCCAGGCGTGCCGACCAGTAGTCATCGTCCGGGCGATCATGGCTGACCGTCGGCCGCGCTTCGGCCCAGGCCCGGTAAAACAGGCTCAGCAGGCGGTGATGGAACACATCCAGGAAGCGTTTACTGGTGCTGTCGGCGTTGTTGCGCTGGCGTTCGCGCACATATTCGGTGATGTGCAGCGGCAATGGACCGTTGGGGCCGCCGAGGCCGAAAAAGAACTGCTCCAGGCGCGCCGGCGAACCGTCGACGCCCGGCTGTACCGAAGCCAGGGTCGCCGGGGCGAAGGTGCAATCGGCCTGTTGCCCAAGGCGCAACGGATCATCGGCCAGGCGCAACGAATGGCCCAGGCGCGGCAGTTCAGGCGATTCGCACTCGATGCGGCGCAACGCCTGGAAGAAGTCATATTCCCAGGGCTCCTGGTGCATCGCGTCCAGGGTACTCACAGGGTCGGACGGCGTCCGGGCTTGGCTTTCCATCGCATGATCTCGCCGCGTTCGGTGGTACGGATCACCGTCTCGGTAAAACTGTTGATCGACACGTAGCGTGCCAGGAAGCGCTCGAACACTGCACCGAGCAAGAAGACTCCAGTGCCGCGAAACGCGTTTTCATCGAATTCCAGGGTGATCTCCAGGCCACGACCAAACACGATCGGGCCCGGCATCGGCAAGCGTCGGGTGCAGGCCTTGCTGCTGACTTCGCGCAGGCCTTCGATCTGCAATTGCAACGCCGCATCGTTGCTGTCGCCGTACAGACGCAGCAATTCGCGCAGGGCGGCGGCGCCCTGGCCTTGCTCGCTGAGGGACAAGTAATTCAGCGAAAGCTGGCTGATCAACCGCCAGGCTTTGGCGTCGTGGGCATGGCTGGCGCGTGGGCGGCTCGGGCCTGCCACGCAGCGCACCGCCGCTACAGGTGCGCTGTCGGCCAGGGTGAAGTCGGTCTTGCTATTGCCCACGCTCATGAACAGCGGCAGGTCGCGGTTGGTGCACAACGCCGTTACGCCCAGTTGGCGCAGGTCGTGGCGATAAGGCGCCTGCTGGCTGTCCACCAGGCTGACGAAGGTTTCGCTGCCGATGTAAGTCGAGCGCGGGCCGTTACGCCGCTGGCCGCTGGACAGCATGCGGGGTTCGCGCCGCACCGTGTACCAGGCCTGATCGCGGCCGTAACGAGACGGATCGCGTACCGCATAGAACGGCAAAAAAGGCTGCTCCGACCCGGTGCCGTGGCCGGTGAGGGCGGTCAGGGAATGAATCTCGAAATCCATCGGCCGGGTGCGGTCGGCGATCACATGGTGTTCATTGACCCGTTCCGACAAGTGGATGCGGTCCAGGCGCTTGGGAAACAAGTTGATGGCCGGGGTGCAGAACGGCAGGAACTGCGCGGCTCCGATGCCTTCCAGGCTCGGATCGTGACGGTCGAACAGCACGATCAATTCCAGTTCCTGGCCGTCGCAGCGTTTGACCGCCCGGCTCAACTGGGTGAAGTCGACAAACAGAAAACGGTGGGGCAGGGCGAAGTATTCCTGCAACAGGCGATAGCCCTGGAAGGCCCGCGGGACCACGGGCAGCGCGGCGTCGGTATCGTCGAATCCCTGGGAACGCAGTGCGTCCTGCGGCAGGCGTTCCACCCAAGCGCCGCCGGGCTGACGGGCGAACACGGCGCAGACATTGCCCAGCAGCTGTTCATAGAGGCGGAAGGGCTGCTCGTCTGCGCCACTGAGGTACAACGGCAGGTTGTCCAGAGCCAGACTGCTGAATGGCAGTTCGGCGCCCGTGCGCAGGGTCAGGCGCAGGCCGGCCTTGGCCTTGGGTTCACTGGCGGCCAAGCGCCCGAGCATGGCGGACGGGTTGCCGAAGTACTCGGCCTGGCTGACTTGCAATGGCCATAACATCACCGCGTGGGCGGTGCGGTACTCGCAGCAGGTTTGGGTTTCGCGGCCCAGGGCGGCGCGCAGGACCGTGTCCCGCGGCAGCGGGAAGCCGCTGCTCAGCGAGCCTTCATCGGGGTCGGCCTGCAATTGCACCACGGTCATTGACGGTGTCGGCGCCAGGTAATGGGGGTAAGCGATTTCCAGCAGGTTGTGGGTGAAAGTCGGGTATTCGGCGTCGAGCTTGAGCTGTACCCGCGCCGTCAGGTAGGCGAACCCTTCCAGCAAGCGCTCGACGTACGGGTCGGCGCAGTCCATGCCGGACAACGTCAGCCGACTGGCGATTTTCGGATATTCCTGGGCGAACTCCGCCGCGCTTTCGCGCACGTGGTGCAATTCCTGGTTGTACAGTTCCAGCAGGCGCGGGTTCATGAGCGCCTCCGCTGGTCGGCGTTGACCACTCGCACATGGCCGGATTCCAGGTCCAGGTCGGTTTGCAGCATCAGGCGCAGTGGCACCGGCTGGGCCCAGAGATCGCCTTCGATCTCGAAGCTCAGGGCGTTGTGGTTCATCTCGGCGGACGCCCGGGCCCGCACGCGCAGGGTGTTACGCAGAATCCGCGGTTCGAACGTGGCGATGGCCTGGTGGATCAGCGCTTCAAGCGCTGCGATATCGACGTTCGACGCACTGTTGCCGGCCAGGGCTGGCAGCCCGAAGTTAACCACCGACGTGCCGGCCGGGGTGTGCAACGTCGCATCGGCGCTGAGCAATGAAGTGGTGTTGAGCAACCACGCCAGGTCACGCAGTACGGAGGCTTTGAGCTGGCTCAGGGATAGCACGCGCTTGTCGGCGCTTTCCTTGACGTTGCTCGGGTCGTCGTCGGTCAACCGGTCCAGCAGGGACGGTTGCAGGCGATCGCGGGTGGCGATTTCGGTTACCACGAGAAATGCGCCACGAAATTTTTCTGGTCCATGACGCCGGTCATGCAGCCAGCACTATGGGCAACCTTCGACACTTCCATGGGCTGGCCTTTGATTTGGCGGATAGCCTGATACCGAGCGTCACAATCACGGCTCGGAGGGGGCTCGGGCGTGGAGTACTCCACGATAATGATTTGGGCGTTGTTGAAGGTTTCGACCCGTGGTTGACCTTTTCGGTCGACACTCAGAAAACAAGGCCACGGCATGTCCAGTTTCAAGAGGCTTTGGTCCTGTTTGCGCAAGGCGCATTGCTGATCGTGGCTTTCCAGGGTCAGTGTTTGTCCGGCGACAACTACCTGCTTGCCGGGTGCAGCAGATGGTTGCTGTTCGGCCCAGGCATTGAGGTTCGGCAGGCCGCCCGACAGCAGTATCAACAGGATTCGTTTAATCATTTCAACCTTCAAAGCCCAATCTGTCTTGAGCGATGCGCAGAGTCGTGGACGATCGCATGTGAGGTCGGTTACCAAAGGAAAAGAGCTGTGTAATCTTTCTGATCGCCTGCGCCTCGCAGGCAACTGGCACTGCGCGCGACCACCGAAGGTTCGAGCTGGCCTTTGACCTGGCGTACGGCGCGGTACTCGGACCGGCATTCGCGACTGTTCGCAGGATCAACGCTCATATGCAGCACGATCACGATCGGTACGTTGTTGAAGGATTCGACGTGAGGTTTGCCCTGCCGGTCGACCGCAAACTGGCACGGCCATGGCATCTCGAGTGGCAGCACGCTCTGATCCGGTTTACGCAACACGCATTGCTGCTGATCGTTCCCCAGCGTCAGTCGTTGCTCGCCCAGGGTGACAACCTGATCCTCGGAAGCAGGGGCAGCCTGTTGGCCGGCGCACGCCCACAGGCTCGACAGCACGCAGCACAGGGCCGCCAGGTTTCGGCTGGATCTGATCATGTCAGCTCCCAGAACCAGATGGCTTTTGATCGGTAGGCAGGGTCGTTGTAGCGGCCAATGGTCAAGCCACGATTCCATAGGTCGATATGATCGCCGGTGCGATTGTCAGCAGACTCCCCTGACTGCTGGAAACAATCCTTGAAAAAGATGAGCCCGGTCTTGTCTTGCAACTTGCGGCGTTCTTCGGCACTTCCACCGAGAATCAGTGGCCGCCCCAGATGATGCTTCCACAACCAGTTCGCCAGCGACTCGGCACCCCTGGCATGCTCATGTGCACATTTGGGTTCGGTATAGGTGGATTTGTTGACCTTGATGGTCAGCTCTGCATTGAGCGTCATGCTCATGCGAATAGCACACTGGTTTGCCCAAGGGCCCTCACAGGGCTTTGCGTCAGGGTACTTAATCAGGAGATCGGAATAGGCTTTCCACAAATTGATAAACGAAGGCTTGGCCATGACTCAGACACCGGGTGGGAAAGGATTGGATTCGAGCAAGCACCAAAACACCCCCGGCGTATAACGCCGGGGGCATCTTCGATTACACCTTGACGTTCTGGCGGATGTTCCAGCCGAACTTGACCGGCCCGCCTTCCTTGGTGCCATCGGCTTTTTGCGGCTGGTAGTCCACCAGCGCCTTGGCGAAGTTCAGGGTGAGGCTTTCGGTCAGGCGATCATCGCTACCCGAGCCGCCGGTGCTCAGGGAAGTGACCAGCACTTCTTCCAGGTTGATGATCATGTACTCGACCTGGCTTTCGCCGCCGGCCTTGCGCACGGTCAGCTTGACCTTATCGATGTGCTTGCCGCTGGCGCAGTGCATCATCAGGTTCGGTGTGGCCTTGTCGACGTACTTGGTCAGCGACAGGTCCTGGATGTTCACCTTGCCTGCACCACCACCGCTGCCCACGTGCATGTTGCCGGACTGAGACATGCCCCAGCTCCAGTTCAAGACGTCGATTTCGTCCTTGTGGGCCTTGTCCATGGACTCGCCCTTGATGTCGCCGATCTTGATGAAAATATCAACAGCCATGTTTTCTCCCTGTGTGGTCTCTACCACATTGTTTGGTTAACGCCGACCTTGCGAAATCTGTTCTGCTGAACGGGTTCAAGGTGATCTCCAACCTAATGAAGACCCCTGTGGGAGCGAGCCTGCTCGCGATGGCGGAGTGTCAGGCAACACTGGTAGTGACTGATCCACCGCTATCGCGAGCAGGCTCGCTCCCACATTTTTACCGCGTACCGTTTCAGCAGGTTTTTACGCGCCTTTGGCCGAAGGCAGCTTGGATACCAGGCGCAACGACACGGTCAGACCTTCGAGCTGATAGTGCGGGCGCAGGTAGAACCTGGAGTTGTAGTACCCCGGGTTGCCTTCCACGTCCTCGACGATCACCTCGGCCGCCGCCAATGGGTGCTGGGCCTTGGTGGTTTCGGTGGAGTGCGCCGGGTCACCGTCGACGTAGTTGAGGATCCAGTCCTGCAACCAACGCTGCATTTCGTCCTTCTCTTTGAAGGAGCCGATCTTGTCGCGCACGATGCACTTCAAGTAATGGGCGAAACGGCAGGTGGCGAACAGGTACGGCAGGCGCGCGGCCAGGTTGGCGTTGGCGGTGGCGTCCGGGTCGTCGTATTCGGCCGGTTTCTGCAACGACTGGGCGCCGATGAACGCGGCGAAGTCGGTGTTTTTCTTGTGCAGCAACGGCATGAAACCGTTCTTCGCCAGTTCCGCTTCACGGCGATCCGAAATGGCGATTTCGGTCGGGCACTTCATGTCCACGCCGCCATCGTCAGTCGGGAAGGTGTGCGCCGGCAGGTTTTCCACTTCACCGCCAGACTCCACGCCACGAATGCGCGAGCACCAGCCGAAGTGCTTGAACGAGCGGTTGATGTTCACCGCCATCGCGTAAGCGGCGTTGGCCCACGTGTACTTGGAACTGTCGGCGCCATCGGTGTTTTCTTCGAAGGCGAAGGCTTCCACCGGATCGGTCTTGGCGCCATACGGCAGACGCGCGAGGAAGCGCGGCATGGTCAAGCCGATGTAGCGCGAGTCTTCCGATTCGCGCAGCGAGCGCCAGCCGGCGTATTCCGGGGTGGTGAAGATCTTGGTCAGATCGCGCGGGTTCGACAGTTCCTGCCAAGAGCCCATGCCCATCACGGTCGGCGATGCGGCTGCGATGAACGGCGAGTGCATGGCGGCGCAGACTTTCGACAACTCGCCCAGCAACTCGACATCCGGCGGCGACTGGTCGAAGTAGTAATCGCCCACCAGGCAACCGTAAGGTTCGCCGCCGAACTGGCCGTATTCTTCTTCGTACATCTTCTTGAAGATCGGGCTTTGGTCCCACGCGGTGCCCTTGAATTTCTTCAGGGTCTTGTGCAGGTCGGTCTTGGAGATGTTGAGCACGCGAATCTTCAGCTGCTCATCGCTCTCGGTGTTGTTGACCAGGTAATGCAGGCCACGCCAGGCGCTTTCCAGTTGCTGGAAATCGGGGTGGTGGATGACCTGATTGACCTGGGCAGTGAGCTTGGCGTCGATGGCGGCGATGATTGACTCAATCGACTTGATGGCGTCGTTGGACACCAGGTCGGTCTGCGCCAGGGCCTGTTCGGCCAGGGTGCGCACGGCGGTCTCGACGGCTTCGCGGGCGCGGTCGGTCTTGGGTTTGAATTCTTGCAGCAGCAGGGAGGCGAACTCGCTGGCTTCTTCGGTGGTGCCCAGTGTTTGAGCGTCTGCACGTACTGAATCGGTCATGATCATTCGTCCTGATTAAGCCTGAGGCTCGGCTGGCTTCGGCGCACTGGCAAGTGCCTGGAGCAGCGCCGGATCCTTGATGGCCTTCATGATGATTTCTTCGGCACCGGTCTTGCCGTCCATGTAGGTCAGCAGGTTGGCCAGTTGGGTCCGCGCTTCGAGCAGCTTGTTCAGCGAATCGACCTTGCGCGCCACGGCGGCCGGGCTGAAGTCGTCCATGCTTTCAAAGGTGATGTCCAGGCTCAGGTTGCCTTCGCCGGTCAACTCGTTGGGCACATGGAACGCCACGCGTGGCTGCATGGCCTTGAGGCGCGAGTCGAAGTTGTCGACATCCACTTCGAGGAACTTGCGATCGGCCACAGGCGCCAGAGGCTCGGCGGGCTTGCCGGCGAGGTCCGCCATGACGCCCATGACGAAGGGCAACTGGACCTTCTTCTCGGCGCCGTAGAGCTCGACGTCGTACTCGATCTGCACTCGAGGCGCGCGGTTGCGCGCGATGAATTTCTGAGAACTTTGCTTCGCCACGTTGCTGCTCCTGGTCGCTCAAGCGACGGTGTTGGCGTCATCGGCGGTGCCGATGACGTGACTGCGTGATCCGTTCGCTTTTATTCGCTGTCTGGTCCGCGCAGGTTTTCAAATTGGCTCATGCCGTCGGGAATCAGGTTGCGCACGATGGCCGCAAAGTCGGCATGCACCAGATTCTTCGCCCGGTTCAACAGCACCGGCAGTGGGCTGGAGGGCTCATGTCGGGTGTAATACGCAAGAATCCGGTCCAGGCTGCGCAGTACGTCGTCACGGTTGTTGATTTCGCCAGTGCTGCGCGGTGCGCTCGGTGCGGTGGGCTGGTATTCAACTGGCGCGGCACTGTCGTCGCTGACGGAGTCGGGAAGGGGGTTGTCGCCGCTCTGCGGGGCGAACTGGCCGAGAATCTGCAAGGCCATTTTTAGCGGTTGCTTCAACGGGCCAAGGTCAACGCCCTGGGCGGAACCGACTTGCTCGCTGATCTGTTGCTCGATGGCCTCGGCGACGCTGCGGGCCTCGTGCAAAGCTGCGCGGGTGACTTCCAATTGTTCGGGATCGCTGTCGAGGAACGCCCCGGCGAGCTGCTCGGCGCCGAGGCTTTCGTCAGGGAAGCTTTGCAGGCCGCTGGCATTGGCGGCGGCGCGCAGGCTGACAGAGCCAAAGGTTCGCGAACGGGCCAGGATGCTTTCACGCAGCAGGCGAATGGTGGCATCGGACGTCAGGCCGGCGAGGGCATTGATGCGCACGGTGGGGTCGTTGTCGTCTTCGGCATCCAGGCGCGGATGCAGGTCGGCCCAGTATTGCTTGAGCAGTTCGCTGATCAGCGTCAGGACACGGGCCAGGCCGGTGACGCCTTCGAGGGCAAGGGAACTTTGCAAAAGGAAATGGGTGATGCGCAGGTCTTTGCTGCGTTGCAACAAATCCAGGCTTTGCTGCTGGATGCTGCGCCATTCAGGGGGGGAGGCAGGCAATATCGAATCGCCCATGCTGCGCTCGGGCTGGCCCAGGGAATCGCGTTCCAGGCGCAAAAAATCCGCGTCATATTCCAGATCTTCACCGCAAGGCGAAGTCGCGGAAACGGCGGCGAGCAGCAAAGGCACTTCCACTGAATTTGATCTCCCTATCGCCCGCTGACAAAGTCGGGCATTTCACACGTTAGTTCCAGGTGGAACTTCACATGTTTCCTTGCGCGTAATGGCTCTTTTGATGCGCGATGATCTTAAAGTGCCATCATTTATATTCAAGAAGTTATGCATTTTTGGTGTAGTACTTATGGCTTGTCAAGGTAAGCTATTTCCCTTGTGTGACAGATGTGAGGTGCTTAACAACCCGCGCGACCGCTTGGTCGAGGCGGGCACTGATGCAGGTTCTTTGTCACGCTAGCCGGTTAAGATCAGCAATCATGCTGGCAAAAAGCGGTTTTCGAGGTTGTTTGCAAGGTTGTCGGACCGAGTCTGGCGGGAGTGAATCCCGATTCGCCCGCGCGCAAAGTGTTCAGCAAGGAGGCAAGATGTCGCTGTGTTTGACTATCACTAGTTATCACAAAATTACCCCTGGCCAATGCCCTGAAAAATCCATGGATCAGGGTGTGATGGCGATAGGCCGCAACTCTGATAATGACTGGGTATTGCCCGACCCTGAGCGTCTGGTTTCCGGCAAACATTGCGTTATTCAATATAAAGATGGCCGGTATTACTTAACCGATAACAGCACTAACGGTGTGGAATTGGTCAAGGCCGGCATTCGTCTGCGCAAAGGAAACAGCGAGCCGTTGCAAGATGGCGAAGTAATCCGTATTGGTGATTATGAAATCCAGGCACGAATCAGTTTCAGTCTGCCGGCGACCGACAACAACCCTTTCGCCGATTCGTCCAGCAGCTTCGAGGCCCTGATGGGGCGTCAGGGCGCCGTCGTGAATACGCCGCCATCGTTGCCCGTGACACCACCTGCACATTTTCAGGGCGTATCGGCCATGGACACGATGCCGGACCTGTTCGACTTTCTGACACCGACCAGCGTCCCGCCGGCTACCCAGCCCGACCATGTCCCGGCCGAGCAGCACGACTTCCGCCCGCCGACCCCTATCCCCCACCCAACACCCGTGGCCGGACCTGCACCGCTGGTGTCGGCCCCGGTGATTCCGGAAGATTGGGACCTGTTCAGCGACAAGCCTGCGCCGGTGGCTATCGTCCCCTTGCCTGTTGCAGAGGTTACGCCGCCGCCCGTACCGCAAATCAGCGTACCGATCGAGCCAGTGCCACTGCGCGAACCACCCGTGGCCATCGTCGAACGCCCGGTCGGCCCGGCCGACAATGCTCAACCCGACCTGTTGCAAGCCTTCCTGCGCGGCGCGGGGCTGGATCAAGTGCGCCTGGACAAGGCTCAGGCCGAGGCGCAAATGGAAAGCATCGGGCGCAGTTATCGGCTGATGGTCGAAGGCTTGATCGATGTCTTGCGCGCCCGCAGCAGCCTCAAGGGCGAGTTCCGCATACAACAGACAATGATTCAACCGGTGGAAAACAACCCGCTGAAATTCGCTCCCAACGTCGATGAAGCATTGCTGTTGTTGTTGCGCCACAGCAATCAGGCGTTCATGGCGCCGGACCAGGCTGTGCGCGACAGCTTCGACGACTTGCGTGCCCACCAATTGGCGGTGATGGCCGGTGTAGAAGCTGCGATCAAACACCTGCTGACGCGCTTCGAGCCGGCGCAACTGGAAGAGCGCATGGGCAAGCCCGGTGGTCTGTCGGGCATTTTCACTGGCTCGCGACAGGCCCAGTACTGGCACCAGTTCACCGAGCTCTACAGCAATATTTCCCGCGAGGCCCAAGAGGATTTCCAGGACCTGTTCGGTCGGGAATTCAGCCGCGCCTACGAAGAGCACAGCACAAGGCAGCGCCGCCACTGAGCGTCGCCGTCGCATAACGTCATGCATAGCAAAGAACGGAACAACGGATAGCTGAAACGTCATTGAGGACGCAGGATGATTCCCAGGTTTTTACTCGCAGTAGCCACCGCGCTTCTGCTGAGCGCATGTGCCAAGGACACGGCCAAACCCGAGGCCGTTGAGGCCGAGGCCGAGGCCGACACTGCCGCGGTCGAGTTGCACTTTCACGCCATTGCCGGGCTCAACCCCGGCGCCACTGGCCAGCCAGCTCCGGTTCGAGTGCGCATTTTCGAATTGAAAAATGCTGCCACCTTCGGCCGTTCCGATTATTTCGCATTGGCCGAACGGGCCCAGGCGACGCTCGGCGCAGATCTGATCGACCAGGACGAAGTGCTGATCCAGCCCGGCCAGCAGTTGAGCCTGCAGCGCGACCTCGACCCGGCCACCCGCCATATCGGCGTGCTAGTGGGGTATCGCGAGCTGGATCAGTCGTTGTGGCGCACGGTAATGAATGTCCCGCCGCGCCAATACACCGAATACCAGATCAGCCTCGACGTGCGCGCCGTGCGCAGCGCCGTCGTGGTTTCCCCATCCAGCCCTGCCCAATAAGCAATCGGAGCTCCCCATGTCCTGGAACAATCGTGTGGTCTGGTCGGAAGGCATGTTCATTGGAACGCAGCACTTCCAGCAGCATGACCGTTACCTGGAGAACCTCATCGACGCCCGGAGCCGCCCGTTGTCGGCCGGCGCCTGGGGTTTCTCCGAATTGCTGATCGACCAGGGCCTGCTGGCCCAGGGCAAACTGGCGATCATCTCGGCGCGGGGCCTGTTGCCGGACGGCACGCCATTCAACATTCCCCAGGATGACCTGGCACCGAGCCCGCTGAATGTCGATGACAACCTGCGCGATGGCTTGGTGTACCTGGCCTTGCCGCTCAAACGCGCCGGTGCGCGTGATACGGTCGACGAAGGCGAAGCCCTGGGCGCTGCGCGCTACGTGAGCCAGGTGCGCGAAGTACGGGACGACAACGCACCGTTCGAAAACCAGGCCCCGGTGGCCGTGGGGTCGAGGGCGCTGCGATTGTTGGTAGCCCAGGATGGCATCAGCGACTACGCCGCCATCGGCCTGGTACGAATCAAGGAGAAACGCGCCGACCGCGCCTTGGTACTCGACGACACCTATATCCCGCCGTTGCTGGATGTGGTCGCCTCCAACCCCCTGGCCGCGTTTCGCAGCGAATTGCTGGGCCTGCTTCATCAACGCGGCGAAGCCCTCGCCGGGCGGGTGGTGGCGTCCGGTGCTGGCGGTGCCTCGGAAATTGCCGATTTCATGCTGTTGCAACTGGTCAACCGTGCCCAGCCGCTGATCCAGCACTTGAGCCAGTTGAGCCCGTTGCACCCCGAGCGGTTCTACAGCGAGCTGGTGAGCCTGGCCGGGGAGTTCTCGACCTTTACCGCGTCCGGTCGGCGCCCCCAGGAATACCCGCAGTACCAGCACGATGACTTGGCGCTGAGTTTCGCGCCGGTGATGCAAGCCCTGCGAGAGGCGCTGTCGATGCTGATCGACAGCAAGGCCACGCCGATTCCGATCGTCGAAAAAGCCTACGGCGTCCATGTGGCGATGCTGGCCGACAAGGCCCTGCTCGACAGCGCCAGCTTCATCCTGGTGGTGCGCGCCGACGTGCCCGCCGAAACCCTGCGCAGCCACTTTGGCCAACAGAGCAAGGTCGGCTCGGTGGAGCACATCCGCAACCTGGTCAACCTGCAATTACCGGGCATCGGCCTGCTGCCGCTGCCGGTGGCGCCACGGCAAATCCCGTATCACGCCGGCTCCACCTATTACGAACTGGACCGGGGCAGCGAGCATTGGCAGCAACTGGCCAACTCCGGCGGTTTTGCGTTCTACATCGCGGGGCAATTCCCGGGGCTGAACCTGGCTTTCTGGGCGATCCGAGGATAAACCGCAATGAGCAACGACGATCGTACCCAATTCATGCCGACACCCGGTGGTCGTGGCGCCGACCCGGCCCGCCCGGATGCCGGTCGCGCCCAGGCCGCGCCGCTTTCGATGCCGGCCGCGCCGCTTTTGATCGGCAAAGCCGAAGGTCTCAACCCTCTGGAGAGCGCCGCTGGCCCGTTGCTGGCTTTGCTGACCCGCTTGCGCAACACCATTGCCCACCCGGCGCCGGCGAGCCTGCGGGCGCAATTACTGGCCTACCTGCGCCAGTTCGAGGAGCGCGCCGAGGCTGCCGGTGTGGTGCGCAACGATGTGTTGCTGGCCCGTTACGCCTTGTGCACCGCCCTGGATGAAGCGGTGTTGAGTACGCCGTGGGGTGGCGCCAGCGACTGGGGCAAACAGAGCCTGCTGATCACCGTGCACAACGAATCCTGGGGCGGCGAGAAGGTGTTCCTGCTCTTGGAACATTGCCTGCAAAGCCCCCGCGAACGTTTGTATCTGCTGGAGCTGTTGTACCTATGCATGTGCCTGGGTTTCGAAGGGCGTTATCGGGTCATCAACGACGGTCGCAGCCAACTGGAAGCCTTGCGTGAACGCACCAGTGCGGTCATCCGCAGCGCCCGTGGCGAATATGAGCGTGAACTGTCGCCCCATTGGCGCGGCGTCACCGTGGCCCGCGACCGGCTGGCGCAATTCATGCCGCCATGGATCGCCGTGGCCATCGGCGTGGCGTTGCTGTTGGCACTGCTGTTCGGCCTGCGCTTGAAACTGGCCGCCGATGCCGAGCCGGTGTTTAAAAATATCCATGCGCTGGGTGAGATCCCGGTGCAGGCCATCGACCGTCCGGTGGTGCAACCGAAACTGATCGAACGTCCCCGCCTGGCGGGCTTCCTCGCCGATGAAATCAAGGCCGGCCGGGTGGCCGTGGAAGATGCCGTTGACCGTTCAGTGGTGACCATCCGTGGCGATGAGCTGTTCGCTTCGGGCAGCGCCAGCATCGTCGACAATTTCCAGCCGTTGATGCTGCGCATCGCCGATGCCATTCGCAAGGTCAAGGGTCAGGTCCGGGTGACCGGCCACAGCGACAATCGCCCGATTGCCACCCTGCGGTTTCCATCGAACTGGGCCTTGTCCGAGGCGCGTGCCACTTCGGTGCTGCAAATCCTCTCGGCCAAAACCGGCCAGCCCGAGCGCTTCAGCGCCGAAGGCCGCAGCGACACCGAACCGTTGGCCTCGAACGCTACAACAGAGGGCCGCGCGCGTAATCGTCGGGTCGAAATCACAGTGTTGGCGGAGGGGGTCGAGTGAAGGCGTTTTTCAGTTTTATCATCCGCTGGGTCATTCCGTTGCTGGGGCTGATCGCCCTGAGCCTGATCATCTGGTTTGTCGGGCCGCTGCTCGAATTCCTGGTGCCCGAAGGCCGGCGCTGGACGCTGATCATTCTGGTGTTCGCGGTGTGGATCGCCTATCGGCTGTTTCGCATCATCCAGGCGCGCCGTCAGGCCGCCGAAGTGATGCGCAGCCTGGCGGCGCAAACCCCGCCGGACCCGACCAGCGTCGCCACCTTTGAGGAACTCGAAACCCTGCGCCAGCGCATGGACGAAGCCTTGGCACTGTTGAAGAAAGCCAAGCTGGGCGGGGACGAGCGCCGCAATCTCTACGAACTCCCGTGGTACGTGATCATCGGCCCACCGGGTTCGGGCAAGACCACGGCGCTGGTCAATTCCGGGCTGCACTTTCCATTGGCGGCGCAATTGGGCGCCGGGGCGGTACGCGGTGTCGGTGGCACGCGCAATTGCGATTGGTGGTTTACCGATCAGGCCGTGCTGCTCGACACCGCCGGGCGCTACACCACCCAGGACAGCCATGCGACAGTCGATAAAGCCGCGTGGCTGGGTTTTCTCGGCCTGTTGAAAAAACAGCGGGCCCGGCGTCCGATCGACGGCGCGTTCATCGCCATCAGCCTCTCCGACCTGCTTCTGAGCAGTGACGCCGAGCGCGCTGCCCATGCCGCCGCGATCCGCCTGCGTATCCAGGAGCTGTACACGCAACTCGGCGTGCGCTTTCCGATCTACCTGATGTTGACCAAACTCGATCTGGTGCCAGGGTTCATGGAGTATTTCGATACCCTGAGCAAGGAAGAGCGGGCTCAGGTCTGGGGTATGACCTTTGCCCTGGACGACGGTAAAAACAATGACAGCCCGCTGGCCCATCTGCAAAGCGAATTCGCCGGCCTGGAACAGCGCCTCAACGATCGTTTGGTGGAGCGTTTGCAACAGGAACGCGACCCGGCGCGGCGCGATCTGATCTACGGCTTCCCTCAACAGTTCGGCGCGTTGAAAGATTGCCTGCAAAGCTTCCTTGAGGGCGTATTCAAACCCAACGCCTTTGAAGAGCGGGTGCTGTTGCGCGGGGTGTATTTCACCAGCGGCACCCAGGAAGGCAGCCCGATTGACCGGCTGATTGGCTCCATGGCCCAGAGCATGAACCTGGACCGCCAGCACCTGGCGCGCCAGAACGGCACCGGGCGCAGTTACTTCATCGAAAAACTCTTCAGCGCCGTGGCCTTTGCCGAGCGTGGGCTGGTGGGGGTCAACCCGAAAGTCGAACGTCGGCGCAAGTGGATCGCCCGGGGCGTGCTGGCCTCGACCGTGGCCCTGGTGCTGGTGGTCGGGACCTTGTGGTGGGTCAGCTACCGCGCCAACCAGGCGTATATCGCGCAAGTCGATCAGAAAGTCGCGCCCCTGGGCCAGGCCGTGCAGAACCTCAGCCCGGCACAACGGGACGTGCTCGCGGTGTTGCCCTTGCTCAACGCGGTCAAGCACTTGGCCAACGACGCGCCGAGCTGGGCCGAAGGCCTGGGCCTGTATCAGGGCAACATGCTTGAAGCCGAGTCTGGCAGCGTCTATCGCAAGCTGTTGATCGCGGTCTTCGCGCCACGCTTGCTCACGCGCATCGAAGAGCAACTGCACGGCGGCGGCAATTCGGACTTCCTTTACGAAGGCTTGAAGGCCTACCTGATGCTCGCCGACAGCGAGCATTACGATGCCGACTTCATCAAGGCGTGGATCGCCCTGGACTGGGATCGCAGCCTGCCGCGCGACTTGCCGGCCGAGCAGCGTCTGGCCCTGGAGGAGCACTTGCTGGCACTGTTCGAACGCCATCCGCCCACCGCACGTCTGGACCCGCGCCTGATCGACGACCTGCGTCGGCAGTTGCAGCAACTGCCGGTGGCCCAGCGTGTCTATGACCGGGTCAAGCGGCAGAAACTGCCGGACGGCATCCCGGACTTTCGTATCAACGAAGCGGCCGGGCGTGATGCCGCGCTGGTGTTCAGCCGCAAGAGCGGCAAGCCCCTGGGCGAACCCTTGAGCGGCTTCTTCACGGCCAAGGGTTACCGCCAAGGGTTTTTGCTGACCAGCCTGAACCAGACCGGCACCCTGGCCGAGGAGCAGTGGGTGCTCGGTCGCGACCAGGCAGAACAACAGAACGTCGTCAGCCTGGCCGCCGACGTGCGCCGCCTGTATTTCCAGGATTACCAGCGCCAGTGGGACGCCTTGCTGGCTGATATCGACTTCGTGCCGATCACCAGCGTGGCCCAGGCCGCCGATGTGCTGCGGGTGATTTCCGGCCCGACCTCGCCGTTGAAAAAACTGCTGGTGGCCGTGGCGAAGGAAACCGATCTGCAACAGGAAGAGCGCCTGCTGGCCGCCAAGGGCGCGCCGGTCGAGGGTGGGGTCGACAAGCTCAAGGAGCGCTTGGGCACCTTGCTCGGCCAGGAGCAGGCGACGCAAAACACACCGGATGCCAGTGACGATCCAGTCACCGCGCATTTTGCCGAACTCAACAGCATCGTCAGCAAAAACGAAGGCGAGCCGGCGGTCATCGACGGCCTGCTGGCCGACATGAATGCCCTGTATGTGCAGGTCAGCGCCATGGTCGGCGCCAGCGGCGAGGCCTTGCTCGGCGAAGCCAAGAACCAGGCCGCAGCGGCCGCGACACGGGTCAGCCTCAACGCCGAACGTCAGCCGCCGCTGGTGCAGGGGCTGGTCAAGTCGGTGGTCAACTCCACGACTAACAGCATGATGGGCGGGGTACGCAATCAACTGAACGCGGCCTGGACCAGCGAAGTGGTGAACATCTATCGCCAGTCCCTGGCCGGGCGTTATCCGATGTCGCCGGGCAGTGCGCGAGACGCAACCCTGGACGACTTCGGCCAGTTCTTCGGCGTGGGCGGGGTGATGGACAACTACTTCCGCAAATACCTGCAGCCGTACGTGGATACCTCCACTCAGGCCTGGCGCTGGCAACCGGGCGCCGCACAGAAGCTCGGCATTGCCCCTGGCGTACTGCAAACCTTCCAGCGGGCAGCGACCATCCGGGATGCGTTTTTCCGTTCCGGCGGCACCCAGCCGATGGTGCGCTTCGAACTCAAGCCAGTGGCGATGGACGCCACCATCACCCAGTTTTTGCTCGACCTCGATGGCCAGCAATTGAGCTACGACCACGGCCCGAGCCGCCCCACCTCCATGCAATGGCCCAACCCCGGCAGCATCGGCGTGGTGCGGATCTCGATCATGCCGCCTTCAGCCAGCGGTCGTTCGGGCATCACCCTGGACGGGCCCTGGGCCTGGTTCCGCCTGCTGGAGCAATCGGACCTGACCGCCGGCAACTCGCCGGATCGCTTCAACCTGCGGCTGCGGGTCGACGGCGCCAGCGTCTCTTATGAGTTGCGGGCCAACAGCGCCTTCAACCCGTTCAAGAGCCGTGTGCTCAGCGGTTTCAGCCTGCCGGAGCGTTTATGAGCACGCCGGGCTTCTATGGAAAACTGGCCAGTCGCGGGGACTTTGTCAGCCGTGGCTTGCCGCAGAGTTTCATCGGCCCCTGGGATTCGTGGCTGGCGGCGGGCCTGCTTGCCAGCCAGAGCCTCGGGGACCGTTGGCTGGATGCCTATCTGGTCAGTCCGCTGTGGCGCTTTATGGTCGGGCCCGGTGTATGTGGGCCGCAGGCCGCCGTTGGGGTGGTGATGCCGAGCATCGATCGGGTTGGCCGGTATTTTCCGCTGACCGTCGCGGTGCTGCTGGATCACGACGCTGATCCGGCATCGGTGGTGGGCGGCTCGGATGCCTGGTTTGAGCAGGTTGAGCAATTGATGTTGAGCACGTTGAGCGTGGAGGCGAGCTTCGAAGCTTTCGGTGCAGGACTGGAAGCGCTGGGCAGCCCGGCGTATCTGCGTCGCGCGCCAAGCAGCCGTTTTGCCGGCCTGCATTGCTTTGATGCCACTAACCCGAAGGCGCGAATGACCGCGCTAGCCGAACTGGCCTGCGAAGGCGCAAGCCTGTGGTGGGGCCAGGGTTCGGAGCGTATCGCTCCCGCTTTATTGCGGTGCCAGGGCCTGCCGGCCGCCGCTGATTTTGCGCAATTTTTGCTCGGCCAAGAAGGTGTTGTGTAGATGTGTTCAAGCGTTGGAAAGACGTTCAAATCTGCAAGCAAGAGCCATGTCGGTATGGTCCGCCAGGTTAACGAAGATGCTTGCCTGGACCGGCCGGAAAACGGCCTGTGGGTGGTCGCCGATGGCATGGGCGGGCACGCGGCGGGCGATTACGTCAGCAGTCTGATCGTCGACAGTCTGCGTAGCATTGCCGTGGGCCGCTCGCTGGATGAATACGCCGCCGCGCTGAAAACCGACCTGCTGCGGGTCAACGCCGCCGTGCGTGAAGAGACCGCCAACCGCGGCGTGACCATGATGGGCAGCACTGTGGTGGTGATGGCGGCGCGTGACTTGCGCGGGGTATGCCTGTGGGCGGGTGACAGTCGCTTGTATCGCCTGCGTGACGGCCGGCTCAAACGCATCTCGCGGGACCACAGTTACGTTCAGGATCTGCAGGACAGCGGCCTGCTCAGCGAAGCTGAAGCCCGGGTGCATCCACGGGCCAATATTGTCACCCGCGCCATCGGGGTCGAGGCACAACTGGAGCTGGCGATGGTCGAGCTGCTATTGAGGCCCGGCGACAGTTACCTGTTGTGCAGCGACGGGCTGAACAAAACGGTTGAAGATCATGAGATCCGCGAGGTGCTGAGCCACGACGAGCCCGGGGAAATCGCCAGCAGCCTGGTGTCTCTGGGCCTGATGCGCGGCGCTCCGGACAACATCACCGTCATCGTCGTGAAGGTGCCGTCATGAATTCCACCCTGAACATTCTGATCCCCGGCTACGACATCGACGGCGAGATCGGCGAAGGCGCCATGGCCAGCGTTTACCTGGCGACCCAGCGCTCGCTGGAGCGCAAGGTGGCGCTGAAGGTCATGGCCGCCGCGCTGGCGGCCGACCCGAGTTTCTGCGAGCGCTTCCTGCGCGAAGGCAAAACCCTGGCGCGCCTGTCGCACCCGCATACGGTCACCATCCATGACATCGGCCATGTCGGTGAGCTGTATTACATGGCCATGGAATACCTGCCCAACGGCACGCTCAAGGAGCGCATCGCCGCCGGCCTGACGCCAGAACAGGGCCTGATCTACATCCGCCAGATCGCTTCGGCCCTGGGCTATGCCCATGGGCTGGGGCTGGTTCATCGCGACGTCAAACCGGCGAACATTCTGTTCCGTGCCGATGGCACGGCGGTGCTCTCGGACTTCGGTATCGCCAAGTCCATGGACGACCGCACCCAGTTCACCCAGGCCGGTTTCGCCGTCGGTACCCCCAGCTACATGAGCCCGGAACAGGCGCGTGGCCAGGATATTGACGGCCGGGCCGATCTTTATGCCTTGGGCGTGGTGCTCTACGAAATCCTCGTCGGCAAACTGCCGTATACCGGCAACGACGCGCTCTCCACGGCCCTGGCGCATTTGACCGAACCGTTGCCGGAGCTGCCGGTGCACCACGGCCGCTATCAAGAGGTGCTGCGCAAGCTGCTGGCCAAGGATCCGGCCGACCGTTTCCCGAATGCAGCGGCGCTGTTGCAGGCGCTGGATAATCTGCCTCGGGAATCGGTTGAAGCGACCACGATTCGGCCATTGCCAATACCGGTATTGCCGATTGCGGTGAGCAATGACCTGGCGGGGCTGACGCCGGTGTCCATCGATATACCGACCGGCCCCGCGCAGCCACAACCTCGACCCAAGCTTGTTCCGCCGACTGTGCAGCCGACGCCGCCGTCCACGGTATCGGAGCAGCGCAAGGGGCCGGTGTTCGCACTCGCCGCCGTCGCGGTGGCCGTGGTTCTGGCCTTGGGCGGCGCGGGTTATTGGTGGCTGTCCGGTGACGTCGAAACCGACGCCAAGGTGCCGGTGGTTTCAGCGCCGCCGGTCAGTCCGCCGCCGGCCGTGGCGCCACCCGTCAATCCCCCGGTGGCGACGGAGGTCGATGGCGGTCAGCGTCCGCTGTTGATGGCCGGCAAAAAAACCTTGTTCCAGCGGGTACTCAGCAAGCCGGGGGCGAAATTCGCCAGCGACCCGGGGGCCACACCTGGCAAGGCCTTGCCGGCGTTTTCCGTGCTTTACGTCTATGAGCGCAAAGAGGTTGATGGCAACCCGTGGCTGCGTGTTGGCGTCGCCACCGACGGGCGCAGTGACGGCTGGTTGCCGGCCGCACAAGTCAGCGACTGGAAGCAAAGCCTGGTGCTCAAGTTCACCGAACGCTCCGGCCGTGCGCCGGTGATGTTCCTGCGTCAGCCCGGCGAAGTGGAGAAGCTGCTGGCCGATCCGTCGGCCGCCAAAAACCTGTTGCTCAAGGCCCAGCAGAATCGCGAAGACAACCAGCGGGTGCTGGCCCTGGAACCGGCCGCCAGTGCGGTGCCGCAGAATCAGTTTTACCTGTTGCCGATCTTCGATTCGCGCGAGAGTTTCGACGAAAACGGCCAGCCGGTGCAGTTGCTGAATGTGGCGTCCATCGACCCCGGTAATGCTCCGAAGGCCGCTGCCAACAACACACCAATCACTACTGCTAACGCCGACGCGTTCCGCACCGCCGTGGTGTTGGTCGTTGACACCACCGTGTCCATGCAGCCCTACATCGATCAGGTCCGCGACGTCGTACACCAACTGCAAACCCGCATCGCCGAGCGGGGCGAGCTGGACAGTGTCAGCTTTGGCCTGGTGGGGTTTCGCAGCAGCATCCAGAAAACCCCGGGCCTGGAATACGTCGCCAAAACCTTGATCACCCTGGAACAGGGCCGCGACCCGCAGCGCTTCATGGACCTGGCGCGGCAGGTCAAGGCGTCCACGGTCTCGAGCCATTCGTTCAACGAAGATGCGTTTGCCGGCGTGATGGAAGCGGTCGAGGGCATGGACTGGTCCGGCTATGGCGGGCGCCTGATTCTGTTGGTCACCGATGCCGGTGCCTTGCGCAAGAACGACCCCTATGCCGCCACGCAAATGAACGAGGCCGAAGTGCGCCAGGCCGCGCTGGGCAAGCAGATCAAGATCTACGCCTTGCACTTGCTTAGCGATGCCGGCAAGAAAACCCATGACGGTGCGCAAAGCCAGTACCGCACCCTGACCGCCGACGCCAACCCGCAGATCGGCGACCTGTACATTCCGGTGCCGGGCGCCGATGTGCGCAAGTTCGGTGAGCGGGTGGATGAGATCGGTTCGGTGTTTGCCGACCTGGTGCATCAGGTGCGCAGCGACAAGCCGCAAACCGTGCCGCTGCTGAGCGCCGCGCCGAGCCTGACCGACAAGTCGGCGGCTGTCGGCTACGCGATGCACATGGACTTCCTGGGGCGTAAAGCCGCCAGCCAGGCGCCGCAACTGGTCAGCGCCTGGACCGCCGACCGCGACCTGACCAACCCGACACTGCCGGCGTTCCAGGTGTGCGTGATGTTGACCAAGTTGCAGCTCAACGACTTGCAGCAATCGCTGAAACTGATCGTCGATGCCGCCCGCAAGACCCAGACCTCGCCGAAGAATTTCTTCCAGGAAATCGCCAGCGCCAGTGCCTACATGAGCCGCGACCCTTCGGCCTTGCGCAAGGGCGGCAATCTGGCCGATGGCGGGGTTCTGGGTGAGTACCTGGAAGGGCTGCCCTATCGCAGCAAGTCGCTGAACATGACTCAGGACTTGTGGCTTTCCCTGAGCGTGGCCGAGCAGGAAGACTTTATCGACGAGCTGGACTCGAAGATCCGCCTCTACGAAACCTTCCACAACGACCTGGCTAACTGGGTGCGTTTCGGCGACGCCGAACCGGGTGATGCCTTGTACCGCGTTCCATTGTCGACGCTGCCGTGATGCTGAACATGAGCGCAGTGCACAAAAGCCGAGGCGCCGGCAGCCAGCGCTACAGCCTGGTGATTCCACGGCTGCAACTGCGTGCCGGTGAACAATTGGCGGTGGTCGGTCCCAGTGGCTGTGGCAAAAGCACGTTGCTGGATTTGCTGGCGCTGGTGCTGGCTCCGGATCAGGCCGGACAGTTTGATTTTGCGCCCGGCCAAACCAGGACAGACATTACCGGGCTGTGGCGCGCAGATGCGCAAAGTGCCTTGGCGGACTTGCGCAGCCGGCACTTGGGCTACGTGCTGCAAACCGGTGGCCTGCTGGATTTTCTGGACGTGCGCGGCAACATTGACCTGTCGCGAAAACTGCTTGGCTTGAAAGACGACGGTAGCGTGGATCGCCTGGCCGGGGCACTGGATATCGCTGATCAACTGGGCAAAAGGCCGGGCGACTTGTCTGTCGGCCAACGACAACGGGTGAGTTGCGCCCGGGCCCTGGCCCATGGGCCGCGTCTGCTGTTGGCCGATGAACCGACCGCCGCCCTCGATCCGCTGAACGCGGAGCGCGTGATGCAGTTACTGGTGACCCAGGCCCGCGAACACGGCGTGTGCTGCGTCGTCGCCACTCACGACGAGTCACTGGCCCGCGCCAGCGGTTTGCAGGTGCGGCGCATCAGTTGTCATCGCGACGTCGATGGCGGTGTCACCGCCACCCTCGGGGAGGCTGCTGATGCGTAATGCGCTGGTGGTTTCCCTGGCCTGGCAGGATTACCGCAACGATGCATGGCTGTCGGCCTGTTCGGTACTGGCGCTGGTGGCGGTGGTCGCACCGCTGCTGGTGCTGTTCGGCTTGAAATTCGGCCTGGTCAGCAGTTTGACCGAGCGCCTGGAAAACGACCCTGCCACCCGGGAAATCATTCCCTTGGGCGGCGGCCGATTCAGTGCCGCGTTTATCGAACAATTGAGCCGGCGCAGCGACGTGGCTTTCGCTTTGCCGCGCACCCGGCAGATTGCCGCGACGACGGATCTGACCGCTGGCGCTTCGACGGTGACCGTCGAAATGATCCCCACCGCCGCCAACGACCCCTTGCTCGGCAATCTGCCGGTGCCCCCAGGGCTGGATCAGGTGCTGCTCAGCCAGACCGCCGCCGAAAAACTCGGGGCCAAGGCCGGTGATTGGCTGCAGGCCAGTTTCGGCCGGCAGGTGGCCGGTCGCGGCGAGGCGCAGCGCACTCGCGTCCAGGTGCTGCACGTTCTGCCGCTGGAGGCCTTCGCCCGGGACGGATTGTTCGCCTCATTGACGTTATTGGAAGCGGCTGAAGATTACCGGGACGGCCGCGCCGTGCCGGCATTCGGTTGGCCAGGTGATGCGGTGGGCGTGACGGAGCAACGGGTGTATCCGGCGTTTCGTCTTTACGCCCGCAGCCTCAAGGATGTCGAGCCACTGCGTCAGTACTTCGCTGCGCAGAATCTGCTGGTCTCGACCCAGGCCCAGACCATCGCCCAGGTGCAATCACTGAGCCGCAACCTGTCCATCGTGTTCTGGATCATTGCCGGATTGGCCGTGGCGGGAGCGTTCGCGGCGATTTTTGCCGGCGCGCTGGCGGCGGTCGAGCGCAAGCGTCGAGCGTTGTCGGTGTTGCGCCTGCTGGGGTTTTCCACGGCGGCGTTGCTTTTGTTTGTGGTGGTGCAGGCGCTGTACAGCGCCTGCCTTGCCGCCCTGTTGAGTGCCGGGCTGTATGGTCTGGCGCAATCAGGTCTGAACCATTTATTTGCGCAGATGCCGGGCGAGTACGCCAGTCATCTGCTGGCGCGTCACTACGCGTTGGCCCTGGTGGCCGTGCTCGGCGTCAGCGCCGTGGCGGCGGTCTGTGGTGGCTGGCGAGTGGCGCGTATCCAGGCGTTTGAAGGAATCCGAGATGTATAAGTTACTGGGCGCCGCCGTGGCGCTGAGCCTGGCCGGCATGGTCTGGGCTGATGAAAGCACCGACAAACTGGACAACCCCAAGCCGTTGCCCGACGACGTCAGCCTGCCGCTGCCGTGCGAAGGGCAGATGGTGTTCCGTTACGTCTACATCCTGGCCCAGGGCGCTCTGGACGACCGCGAGATCAGCCTCGGTTACCCGTTCAGCGAAGGCGAGGCCGGTTATCAACAGTCGTTCATTTCAGGTTATCGCCGGGACTTCATCAATGGCCAGTTCACCCTCAAGGATCTGCCCAAGGATTGGGGCAAGACCATCACGCCGTTGATGCCCAAGACAGACACCAAGACACCACTCAAACCGATGCTCTATTTCATCGGCAAATACGAAGTTACCGCCCGCCAATACGCCCAGGTCATGGCCCAGGCTCAATCGTTGGCCAGCGGCGAGCCGGCGCCGGCCTGCGAGGCCTTGCAAGCCGAGGCGCCGCAAGGCATGGCCGGGCGTTTGCCCAAGGTGAAGTTGTCGCGATTCGAGGCCGAACGCTTCTCGGCGGTGTACAGCGCCTGGCTGATGAAATACCACAAGGACCTGCTACCGGTGAGCGGTCGCGGCACCTCGGCGGAAGAGGGCGGGCTGGGTTTTGTGCGTTTGCCGACCGAGGTCGAATGGGAATTTGCTGCCCGTGGCGGGCAGGCCGTCAGCCGTCAGGACCTGGAAGGGCGCCTGTTTCCCCGGCGTCTGGAGGGCAGCGAAAGCGATGGGCCACTGGCGGACTGGGCAGTCTTCAATCAGGTCGCCGGCGGCACCGGCCAGGCCGCGCGGCTGATGCCGATCGGTACCAAGCTGGCAAACCCCATCGGCCTGTTCGACGTGATCGGCAATGCCGCCGAGATGGTCCAGGAGTCCTTCCAGCTCGTGCACGCCGGACGCCGCCAGGGCACCTACGGGGGCTTTGTGGTCAAGGGCGGCAATTACCTGGAAGGCGAGGGCACCTTGTTCACCGGGATGCGCCGCGAGTACCCGCTGTTCGCCGCCGACGGCACCGAGCAAAACAACGAAACCACCGGGTTCCGGGTCGCGATTGGCGCGTTGTCGGCGCCACGTTCGCGCTACAAGGAACTGTTTGCCCAATGGCAGAAAGAAGGTCGGCTGGCTTCGCTGACCGATGCGATCGACGACGCCCAGGACCCGACCAAACGCCTGGACAGCATCATTGCTGCCAGCGTCGATCCGCGCTTGCAAGCCGAGCTGGGGCTGGTCAACGAAGAGCTCAAGCGCAACGTCTCGCTCATCGCCCAGCAGCGCGAGGAAGCCGCCGGCAACCTGATCCAGTCGGCGGCCCTGGTGGCCGAGACCGTCAATAACTACAACATTCGCCTGACCAATTTGCAGAAGAGTCGCCAGCAGGCCGTGGACGCCAAGGACGAGGTCAGCGCCAAGCTGTTCGCTACCGCCATCGACAATGGCCGCAGCGCGCTGGACGGCGCGGTGGCGATCTACATCGACAACCTGGCGACCGGCACGCGCTACACCGATGCCGTGATCCAGGCGCAGTTTCAACGCATCAAGGAAGAGTTGGAGCGCAAGCCGGTACTGGGCAAGAGCCTGGTCACGCGCGCAACGTTGTTCGTTCGCCATGTCGGTGACTATCGTCAGCAACGACGAGCCGATCCGGCGGCGATATTGAAGGAATTGCTCGCATCGAACGCCCAGCGGTCTTGATCGTTCGTTGTATAGCGAGCTTGGAAGGGACTCAGGCGGCGGTGGGCCGTGCTGAGCTGGTCAAACTTAAAAGAGAACACAACTATGCTTTCCTCCCGTAAATCTTTTGCTTCGCTTTCCAAGCGTCACTTGTTGCTGATGGCCGTCGGCTTCAGCACCGTACTGACCGGTTGCGCCACGTCGCCGACCTCCAAGGTCGCCTCGAGCACCAAGGTCGAGTACTACCCCAACTGCTACGAGCCGGTACAGCACCTGCGTGCCACCGATTCGAACATGACCAAGTCGGTCGTCACCGGCGCGGCCGTCGGCGCTGTCGGCGGTGCACTGCTGGGCGCCCTGACCGATTCCGAGAACCGTGGCCGCAACGCCGCCATCGGTGCAGCGGGCGGTGCCCTGGCAGGCGGCGCGGTCGGTTATTACAACGAGCGTCAGAAGCAGATCGCCGATGACAACCAGCGCATCGCGTCCTACGCCTCCGACGTCAACAAAAGTTCCGCCGACATCGACCGCAGCACCGCGTACGCCAAGGCTTCGCAGCAGTGCTACCAGAACGCGTTTACCAAACTGGTCACCGACCGCAAGGCCAAGACCGTCAACGACACCGAGGGCCGCAAGCGTCTGGCAGAGATCGTCGCGGGCCTCAAAGAGTCCAACGACCTGATCGTCGCGGTTAACGGTAAAGCCAGCGAAGACCTGAACAACTACACCCAGGCCTACGAAAAAGACCTGCAGCAAGTAGGCGTGCAGCGCACCGACGTGGTCACCGTGGCGTCCGCAGAAACCACCCCGGTCGTGACGCCGACCAAGAGCAAAAAAGCGGTGAAACCGGCGAAGAAACCGGTGCTGCCAACCGTGCCGAAAGAAGCGGTCACCACCGAGAAAACCTTGCAGACCGCACAAGCCAAACAGGCGGAAAGCAAGCAAGTCGCCAGCGCAGGCACCACTCAGGTCAACAGCATGTGCAAGAACCCGGACCTGGGCGACTGGGCACCGGTGCCTTGCCCGAATGCTTGATTGAGTTTCTGTAGGTCTTGATCATTCCCACGCTCTGCGTAGTCGGAACGCAGAGCATGGGAACGATCTGTACTGGCTGACTTTGATCGGAGCAAGCGGATGCGCGGAAACTGGATGGCCTGCGTGTTTTTGATTTAATTCGTACTACTTAATCTAGAGCCGGCATTTTGTGACTCAACGGATGGCAGACGATTCTTAATAGCCCTCGGTAATGGGCTGGTCTATGTAACTCCATGTATGTAGAGTTTGCTGAAATATAAAAGTGCCATCATTTTGATGGCACTTTTTATGCTTATTTTCAGTCATCGCCTTGTCCATGGATGACTGTAACTTTTCGGAAAGCTCCTACATTTTTCATGTTTTATTTTTGTCATGCTGGGTTCCGCTTCAGGGCGTGAATGTCCTGTGATGATTGGTGGGGTTGATGAACCGCTCTGGCTCAATGGTTTCGGGGGCGATGCGTCGAAGCTGGGGAGGTCAAAGCCGGCGTCAGGGGATCCCCTGTGGCATATAGGGTGATCTCCTACAGCAATAACGAAGACGTAGTTCTATTGTTTTATTGGTTGCTTGCTAATGGCCATCATTGTGATTAGGATGCGCGCCTTGAAAGAGCATGAACTCAATTGGATGAGATTCATCGCAGCTCTTTGATACTGTCCGGCTCCATTTCAACTCCAATGAGCCGTATGACCGTAATCCTAATTAAAGGCCATGGATGTCCTACTCAAGCAAACTTTCCGCCCATTACCTTGAACTCGCAAAAGCCTCTGTTTCCAAAGAGAATTTCGCGGGCGAGGATGTTCGCTTTTCGAGCGAATACGAGGCGTTGGAAAGCGAGCTGGCCAAAGCTCAATCCATGCACGAAAGCGGTCAGATCGACTGGCTGAAAATCCGCGAAAACAGTGAAAACCTGCTGCGTACCCAGTCCAAGGATTTACGTGTCGGAGCGTGGCTGACCTGGGCGCTGTACCAGCGCGAATCCTTCCAGGGGCTGCTGGCCGGCCTCGGTTTGTTGCACCACCTCTGTGAAAACCACTGGGCCGAGGTTCACCCGAACAAGGCCCGCACTCGCTCCGCTGCCATCAGCTGGTTGGTGCCGCGTCTTGAACAGGTGCTGAACGAAAACGTCGCGATCAAAGAGCAACTGCCGATGTTCCGCCGTCTGGTCGAGCATCTGGAAGGCCTCGACGCCGCGTGCACCGAGCATTTGGGCGACGACGCGCCGTTGCTGCTGCCGATTTCCCGTCGCTTGAAAAACATGGTTCAACGCGCCGCCGACAACCAGCCGGAGCCCGGTGTGGTGGGCGCCGCGGTGGCCCAGGTCAAGCAGGCCGCGACCCAGCTGCTCACCCCCGGCGCGCCGATCGACAACGAGAAAGAAGCCCACAAGGCCCTGCGCGCCCAGCAGGAAAACGCCCGTCCGTTGTGTGCCTGGTGGCTCAAACAGAAAGCCACCGACCTGCGCGCCCTGCGCCTCAATCGCACGTTGCTGTGGTTGCCCATCGACGCGGTGCCCGAGCGCAACGCCGAACAGATCACCGCTCTGCGTGGCGTGCCGGCGGACAAACTCAAGGCCTATCAGGACCGCTACGACCAGGGGAAATACGCTGATCTGCTGGTAGAGCTGGAGGCGAGCCTGGCGAAGGCGCCGTTCTGGTTCGATGGCCAGCGAATGGTCTGGGAATGCCTCCAGGGGCTGAACGCCGAGATGGCAATGCGCGAAGTGGAAATCCACTTCGCGCTTTTGGTTCAGCGCCTGCCCGGCATCATCGAATTGCGTTTCCACGACGGCGCGCCGTTCGCCGATCCGGCCACACGCGCCTGGATCGGCGCCCACGTCATGCCGCACCTGCAAAGCGCCAGTGCGCCGCGCAAGGTCGAAGTCGCCGATACCCAGCCGGCCTGGGAAGTGGCCCTGGAAGAAGTCATGCCGATTCTGCGCAAGGACGGCCTCAAGGCTGCCGTGCAAATCCTCAAGCAGGGCCTGCAAAGCGCCCACGGCGGGCGGGTTCGATTCTTCTGGCAGTTCGCCCTCGCGCGGCTGTGCTTCATGGCCAAGAAATACGAACTGGCCAAGACCCAACTCGAGACCCTCGACCAAACATTACAGGACTCAGGCCTGCACGCCTGGGAGCCCGATCTTGCGCTGGAAGTGCTGCATTTGCTGCATAGCTGCTGCGAGTTGTTACCGCAGAACCATGCAGTGCGTGAACGCAAGGAAGAGATTTATCGCAGGCTGTGCCACCTCGATCTCGAAGTGGTACTCGAATAGGCCCCAGGGCCACAACCGCAAGGAGAAAAGCCATGGCCAAAGAAGGCTCGGTAGCCCCCAAGGAACGCATCAACGTCACCTTCAAACCCGCCACCGGCGGTGCTCAGGAAGAGATTGAACTGCCGCTGAAGCTACTGGCAATCGGTGACTACACCCACCGCAAGGACGAACGCAAAGTCGAAGATCGCAAGCCGATCAGCATTGACAAAATGACCTTCGACGAAGTGCTGGCCAAGCAAGAGCTGAGCCTGACGCTGAGCGTGCCGAACCGTCTTCAGGAAGAAGGCGACACTGAAGAGCTGGCCGTGCAACTGCGCGTCAACTCGATGAAGGACTTCAACCCGGCCTCGCTGGTCGAGCAAGTGCCTGAGCTGAAAAAACTGATGGAACTGCGCGACGCGCTGGTGGCCCTCAAAGGCCCGCTGGGTAACGCGCCTGCGTTCCGCAAAGCCATCGAAGGCGTGCTCGCCGACGACGAATCCCGCGGTCGCGTACTGGGTGAGCTGGGCTTGAACGCCGCAGCCCAGGACGCCTGAGCCCCTATCAGCCAAGGAAGCCACAATGAGCACTAGCGCAGCACAGCAAAAGAGCAACGAGAACGGCGAATACAGCATTCTCGACAGCATCATCGCCGAAACCCGCCTGACCCCGGACGACGAAGCCTACGACATCGCCAAACGCGGTGTGTCGGCGTTCATCGAAGAGCTGCTCAAGCCGCAGAACAACGGCGAGCCGGTCAAAAAGGCCATGGTCGACCGCATGATCGCCGAGATCGATGCCAAGCTCAGCCGTCAGATGGACGAAATCCTGCACCACCCGGACTTCCAGTCCCTGGAATCGTCGTGGCGTGGCCTGCAGTTGCTGGTCGACCGCACCAACTTCCGCGAAAACATCAAGATTGAAATCCTCAACGTCTCCAAGGACGACCTGCTGGACGACTTCGAAGATTCGCCGGAAGTGATGCAGTCGGGCCTGTACAAGCACATCTACACCGCTGAATACGGTCAGTTCGGTGGTCAGCCGGTTGGCGCGATCATCGCCAACTACTACATGTCCCCAAGCTCGCCGGACGTGAAACTGATGCAGTACGTGTCCAGCGTAGCCTGCATGTCTCACGCGCCGTTCATTGCTGCGGCTGGCCCGAAATTCTTCGGCCTGGAAAGCTTCACCGGTCTGCCGGACCTGAAAGATCTGAAAGATCACTTCGAAGGCCCGCAATTCGCCAAATGGCAGAGCTTCCGTCAGTCGGAAGACTCCCGTTACGTTGGCCTGACCGTGCCGCGTTTCCTGCTGCGTAACCCGTACGACCCGGAAGAAAACCCGGTCAAGTCGTTCGTGTACAAAGAAACCGTCGCCAACAGCCACGAACACTACCTGTGGGGCAACACCGCCTACGCGTTCGGCACCAAGCTGACCGACAGCTTCGCCAAATTCCGCTGGTGCCCGAACATCATCGGCCCGCAAAGCGGTGGCGCGGTTGAAGACCTGCCGTTGCACCACTTCGAAAGCATGGGCGAAATCGAAACCAAGATCCCGACCGAAGTACTGGTCAGCGACCGTCGTGAATACGAGCTGGCCGAGGAAGGTTTCATCTCCCTGACCATGCGCAAAGGCTCCGACAACGCGGCGTTCTTCTCCGCAAGCTCGGTGCAGAAGCCGAAGTTCTTCGGCATCAGCGCTGAAGGCAAGGCCGCAGAGCTGAACTACAAGCTCGGCACCCAACTGCCGTACATGATGATCGTCAACCGCCTGGCTCACTACTTGAAAGTGCTGCAGCGCGAGCAACTTGGTTCGTGGAAAGAACGTACCGACCTCGAGCTGGAACTCAACAAGTGGATCCGCCAGTACGTGGCCGACCAGGAAAACCCGAGCGCCGAAGTCCGTGGCCGTCGTCCACTGCGCGCAGCCCAAATCATCGTCAGCGATGTTGAAGGCGAGCCGGGCTGGTACCGCGTCAGCCTGAACGTGCGCCCGCACTTCAAGTACATGGGTGCCGATTTCACCCTGTCGCTGGTTGGCAAGCTGGACAAAGAGTAAGCGGAGCGACTCATGACTGGATACGGCAGCCTTTTCGAACGCCTGGGTGGCGACGCGGACAAACGCGTCGGCTGGAGCCGCGAGGTTTCCGCCATGGCGTCCGTGGCTGCCCATCTGGCCAAGATGCTCAGCACCCGTGCGGGCAGCGTGCAAACGCTGTCCGATTACGGGCTACCCGATCTCAATGACATGCGCCTGAGCCTGCACGACTCCCTGAGTCAGGCCCGCCTGGCCATCGAAAGCTTCATCGAAGCCTACGAACCGCGCCTGAGCAACGTGCGTGTCATCTCCCTGCCGCGTGAGCACGATCAGCTTCGCCTGTCCTTCAGCATTGAAGGCTTGCTGGAAGTTGATGGTTTCAAGCGTCAGGTCAGTTTCGCTGCGCGCCTGGATGGCAGCGGTCAAGTGAAGGTGAACTAGGGATATGCGATTGAGGGTTCCAAGTACGTTGGCAATGATCGTGCGCCGCACTTTGCTGCTGATCGCCCTGACTGCCGCTGCCCTGATGTTGGCTGCCTGCTACATGAAAGTGACGGCTTCAAGGCTCGCTCACGTGTACTCCACAGTCTGGAACGAGCCTGGGACTTGTTACATCAATTCCTACATTCCGCAGTATTCGGATCTGGGCATCCCCGGAAAGATCTTCCGTCTTTTCACCAGTGAAGCCTTTTTCAGGGTGTACGCAAAAGACGGCACGTTGTTGAAGTCGTCTGAATGGTTGATCTGGCAGAACGAATTCACGACGGATGAACGGGCGCAATGGGTAAACGCTCATGCGATCTATCCGACAGCGACGGGTTACGAGGGCTGGAAAATTCCAGTGTGTGGTTGAGCAATGAACAGTCGTCAAGCCAAGGTCGATTAAGGAGAGCCCCATGTCAGGAAAACCCGCAGCACGCGTCACCGACCCCACCGCTTGCCCGCTCCCCGGCCACGGCACCAACCCGATCGTCGCCGGGTCAGGCGACGTGTTCTTCGATGGCCTCGCAGCTGCCAGCCAAGGCGATGCCTCGGCGTGCGGTGGCGCGTTGGTTGGCGACCTTGCGACCACTGTTTTGATCAATGGTAAGTCGGCGGCAACGGTGGGTTCTGTTGGTACTCATGGCAATAAGGTTACGGCTGGGTCTTCGACGGTGATTATCGGGAACTCGCATTCGCCGGTGCCGTTTATTCCGCCGGTTCCGTTGATGCTGTTTTCCCATTGTCAGCATGTTGTGATGGAAGATCAGGATGGAAATCCACTTCAGGATATTCCTTATCAAATCACCACTGCCAAAGGCGAAGTTATCTCTGGGCAAAGTGATGCAATGGGTAGAACCCAGTTGGTAGGAGGAAAAGAAGGTGAAACTTTTGACTTCCACGCCGCAATTGACGGAGCGCCGGTATGAGTGCCGAAATTCTGTCTACCTTGATGGCGCGGTCAGTTGCACTAACTCCAAAGGCAGATCCGGCCGGAAAAAAAGTCACCTATAAAGTGTTCTGGAAAACGACGGCTTTTTGGACTGATGCAGATATTACTGCTTATCACGACGAAGCACCATTGATTGCGGAAAAATTGATCAATGAGCAGTATTGGGATAAAAATGGCGCGGTAAGTAACTATAGATTTACCTGCGAAGATTTTGCAATCATGGTTTTAGTAGAGTTTTCTAGTAAGCGCGGGCTTCCAGTTAAACTGGTGACTGGCGTAAGGGCTTATAGAAACATGGAAAATTATAGTCCGTCCGCTCATGATCGATATGGGTCGAATAAGTACGGTTTCGCTGAAATGGTGATGCTGACTTACGGCGCCCGTGAGATGCAAAAAACGGGGGTCAATACTGTAGCAGTAGCCTCCTTGGAGGATTTGATGCCGGGCGACATCCTTGCGCAGGCACTTGATCGTCCGATAACGAATAATACTGCCCATCACATACAGATGGCTGTGGCTGTGGCTGACTCACGAATTGATATACGCCAGGGAAATACAGACGCAGCAATTATCTGGCCTTTTACATGGTTTGAGAAGCTTAAGGGGAAAGATATGGCTGATCCCCAAAGTGGAGGATATGTAGGGCTTCCGGTGCAAAAAGGATACTTCATTAAGTCAGGGGCGGGCTGGACTTACCGTAATCTGACGAAAGGCTCTGTTAGTGAAGATTATCTTAAGTACTTTGAATTATACCGCTGGAATTTTATGGGGTTTAATAAGGGATGACTATGGAAGGTTACTTTGCCGGTATGGTAGATAATGACTATTTCGGCGTGCTGGCGTTTTTTTGTTTTTTTGTTGGTGTTGCCGGGCTTATACCAAGTGTTAGGGAAAAAAGGCTTCACAAGGTATTGAATTTTATTTGTGTTATGGCTGTTCCAGTCATGTTTGCGATAGGTGTCTATTATTTGACGCATTCCAGTGTCTGATTTTTATATGGTCATACCCTAGCGGGAATGGCAGTGGCTGAATGCATTTATCAGTAATACACCTTACATGCACATGGAAAAATGACAGACATGCTAGTGAGCGGTGAAATAGAAGGCTACCTGGCCGTTGTAGCCGACAGCAATTTGTTTGGCGCTCTGGCATTGCTGTGTCTTGTGCTGATTCTGACCGGGCTTCGTCGTGGATTCCGAGAGTCGCTGCTCCATCGTGCACTGACGTTCGTAGTGTTAATGACCGTCGTCGTGATGGAGCTCACCGGTTCCTACTATGCGAATTTGAGTCCAGCATGAACATCTACGTCCGCTTTGCCATGTGCCTCGCTTTCCACGCTGCTGGATGCGTTGCTTACGCGTTCCTGAACGATGCAGTCGTCGTTGCCTATAAAGCGTTCAACGGCGGGTTCACCACGCGTGGCGTGGGAATCGGCATTGCTCATTACATGTTCATTTATATTTTTTTCGGGGTGAACGCACTGGTCGCAGTTTTCCCGAACCTATGGGCCAAACTCGGTTTGCTCGCGCTGATGGTTGCCTGGATTTTGTTCATGATGGTGCCCGACAACCCGTTGCGTGCGCTTTTCTACACCGTGGCCCAAGGCGGCGTCACGTTGTTGGCGATTCTGGTCACGCAGGTCATTGAGCTGCGTTGGGAAAAACACGTGCTGATGCGGCAGACGTTGCCTGCGAGTCCTTCGCAGGAGGTGGTCGCATGACCAGCTCGGGTCGCCTCGAAATGATTTGGCTACAGCGCTTCCTCATGGCGATGGGTGCGCTCGCCTGCATGTCGCTCGTGGTGATTGTTTGCTACATGGATTTCTCTAAAGCTCAGACTCGCGTGCTGAGTGAGTACCCGAATGCGAAGTGGCGTGGTGGTGCCGATGGTGGCCAGTTCGTAGAAATCAGCAAATCAGAACCACCCTATTATTTCGTTCAGATCCGCAATGATGACGGGTCATTATGGGATCAGGGTTGGCTGAAGTCAGGAGATGAAAACAGCCAGCCGTTGACTGCCGACAGTGTGATGTTCTTCGCCGGCGAGGGCGTTATCTATCTTCAGCAACGCCAGATTTTGAGTGCCGATAAAGCCATGGCCGGGGTTGTGTATGAATAGCCGTCGTGTCATCGGTCTGGCCGTGCACGCGCTGGCTTGCGTGGTTTATATCGTCATGAATGGCTATGCCGTTCCTGCCTATAAACAACTGGTCGGTGGGCTGACCTCGCGCGGTGTCGCCATTGGCATGGCGATGTACCTGATTTTCTACTTTTTCGTGTCCCTCAATTTGATTCTGGTCTTCATCCAGCGCCAGGCGATCCAGTTTGGACTGGTGATTTTCATGATGCTGGCGATCCTGTTTTACATGCTGCCGCAGTATCCCATCCGTGGTTTGGGGTATTGCGCACTTACGGGTGGCTTGACGGTTTGCGCCATCTTGCTGACTAGCGCCATCGACACTGGCTACACCCGCTGGCGCAAGGGCGCGGGATTGGAATCGTTGGTCATTCACAACCGTCGAGCAACACCGTGGTTGTTACTGATCACGGCTCTGACTGGCGTGTCCGTATGCATCGTTTTGCTTGGGTTGAAGATTTTCGGTGGTGTAACGGCGCAGCCCTTGACCCAACAATCGAGTGAGTCGGGCGAGTGCTATGTCGTCCAATACGCGCCCGGCTATCACAAGCTGGGCCTGATCGGGCGAGTGTTCGGGTTTTTCAGTAGCGAGTACTTTTTTCGTGTGTACACCAAAGACGGCGCGCTGCTCGAATCGTCCGAATGGAATTTTCGGGTGACCGAAATTGCTGGTATTGCCCCCAAGTTCCTTGGCCCGACACTGCTGTATCCCGGCACTCAAGGCTACGAAGACTGGTGGGTGCCTGAATGCGCCTGATCGCCAGAAATTTTCGCCTGCGGAGAACCCAGTGAAGTTTCGCTCTTTCCTGACAACGGTGTTACCGGTCGGTCGGGCCAAGTCTTTGACGGTGGAGGCTCGCCAATGAACGATGTAGCGGACGAGATGCGCATGCTTAGCCGCGCGCAACTGAGTTTCTTCATGGTCGCCTTGTGGTGGCCATTGCTTGCTGTACTGACGATCTCTTCCTATCAGCTGTGGATTGGCGAGTACACGACGTTTGATTCATCCCACACCCATTGGGAGTACCTGTTGTGGTGGGGCATTCCTGGGCTTTTGGGGTTTTCGCTGTGGATGTCCCGATCCGCGAAGAGCCGAAACGAGCAACAAGCGCTGCGAATGGTCTGGTGGGCGCCGGTGAAGTTCATCCCTTTTTACATCGTGCCATGGGTGATTTATGGCGTGTGTTGTTTGATCGCCGGGCAGTCTCAGGACGCTTACATGGCGTTCGGCTTGATCATGCTTGTGCCTTATCTCCTGATCGGCGGTTACGTGTGTGCCGGCCTGACGGTCGCGCTCTACAGGACAATTTTTTCATGAGTTCCACTACCAGGCAGGTAACCCGTGTCCTTTAACCACTACTACCAAAGCGAACTCACCGCACTTCGCCAGTTAGGTCGTCGTTTCGCCGAGCGTAGCCCGGCGTTGGCGCCTTTCCTCGGTCAGGCCGGGCGGGATCCGGATGTGGAACGGTTGCTGGAAGGCTTTGCGTTCCTGACCGGTCGCCTGCGCCAGAAGCTCGACGACGAGTTGCCGGAGCTCAGCCATTCGCTGATGCAGCTGCTGTGGCCGAACTACATGCGGCCGCTGCCGGCGTTCAGCATTTTGCAGTTCGACCCGTTGAAGCGTTCCGGACCTGCGTTGAGGGTCGAGCGTGATACGCCGGTGGAGAGTGTGCCGGTCGATGACGTGCGCTGCCGTTTCCGCACGTGCTACCCGACCGAGGTGTTGCCGCTGGATCTGGCCGCGCTGAATTACTCGGTGAAGGGTGACGGTTCGCTGTTGAGCCTGCGTCTGGAGATGAGCGCTGATGGTCACTTGGGCGAGTTGGAGCTGAGTCGCCTGCGTCTGCACTTCGCCGGTGAGCGCTACATCAGCCAGATGCTTTACCTGAGCCTGTTGCGCAACCTTGAAGGCATCGAGTTGATCCCGCTGGACGGCGCCGGCAAGCCCATCAACGGGGTGAGCGGCCAGCCGATGGCGTTCAAGATGCCTGGCGACCGCGTGCAGCCGGTGGGGTTTGCCGAAGAAGAAGCGTTGATTCCGTATCCGCTGAACACCTTCCGCGGCTATCGCTATTTGCAGGAATATTTCGCCTTCCAGGACAAATTCCTCTTCGTCGACATCAACGGTCTCGACCTGCTCAAGGCGCTGCCGGAAGACACGCTCAAGCAGATGCGCGGCCTGGAATTGCGCTTCGACATTCGCAAGAGCGGCATCATGCGCATGCGTCCGACCCTGGACAACGTGAAGCTCTACTGCACGCCGATCGTTAACCTGTTCGAGCACGATGCGCTGCCGATTCGCCTCGACGGCAAACAGGACGAATACCTGCTGCTGCCGGCCGAATACGACCTGGAAAACTGCGGCGTGTTTTCGGTGGAAACCGTGACCGGCTGGAAGCCTGGCGGCCTCGGTTATCAGGAGTACGTGCCGTTCGAATCCTTCGAGCACGACCCGAGTTTCGACGTGCCCACCAGCCGTCCGCATTACAGCATCCGCCAGCGCTCGTCCTTGTTGCACGACGGCCTCGACACCTACCTGAGCTTCGGTATCCGCCACACCGAAGCCCATGAAACCCTGTCGATCGAGCTGATGTGCACCAACCAGAACCTGCCGCGCAAGCTCAAGCTCGGCGACATCTGCGTGGCCTGTGAAGAGACGCCGGAGTTTTTGAGCTTCCGCAACATCACTCCGGCCACGTCGAGTTTCGCGCCGCCGCTGAACCGCGACTTCCTCTGGAAGCTGATCAGCAACATGTCGCTCAACTATCTGTCGCTGGCCGACGTCAACGCGTTGAAGGTGATTCTCGAAACCTACGACCTGCCGCGCTACTACGACCAACACGCAGAAAAAGTCAGCAAGCGCCTGCTGGGCGGGCTCAAGTCGATCAAGCACCAGCATGTCGACAGATTGCACCGAGGGTTGCCGGTGCGCGGGTTGCGCACCGAGTTGACCATCGACCCGGAAGGGTACATCGGCGAGGGCGACTTGTTCGTTTTCGCTTCGGTTCTTAACGAGTTTTTCGCGCTTTACGCCAGTCTCAATTCGTACCACGAGCTGCGGGTAAAAAGCACACAGGGAGAGGTGTACCAATGGACACCACGTATGGGCCTGCAGCCCCTGCTTTAAGCGGGCTGACCCGGGTAATACGCGAGTACTCGCTGTTTCAGGCCGTGCTGCTGGTGATTGACCGGCTGCGCGATGCGCACCCGTACCTGAGCGAAGACGACCTGTACGACCAGCTGGAATTCCAGGCCAACCCGAGCCTGGGTTTCCCTGGCAGCGACGTCGATCGCGTGGAGTTTTTCAAAGAGCACGGGCAGATGCGTGCGCGCCTGCGTTTCAACCTGATCGGCCTGGTCGGTTCCGGTTCGCCGCTGCCGGCGTTCTATGGCGAACAGGCCCTGGGCGACAGCGAGGACGGCAACCCGACCCGCAACTTCCTCGACCTGTTCCACCATCGCCTGCAACGGCTGATGCTGCCGATCTGGCGCAAATACCGCTATCGCGCCAGCTTCCAGAGCGGGGCGCTCGACCCGTTCTCGGCGCAGCTGTTTGCCCTGATCGGCCTCGGTGGCGAAGAGATCCGCAAGGCCCAGGAACTGAACTGGAAACGCCTGCTGCCGTACCTCGGCCTGCTCAGCTTGCGCGCGCACTCGGCGGCGTTGATCGAAGCGGTGCTGCGCTACTACTTCAAGCACGCCGAGCTGACCATCGAGCAATGCATCGAGCGTCGCGTCGAAATCCTCGACGAGCAGCGCAATCGCCTGGGCCGCGACAACAGCCTGCTCGGCGAAGACCTGGTGCTGGGCGAACACGTGCGCGACCGCAGCGGCAAATTCCGCATTCACATCCGCGAGCTCGATTGGCAACGCTTCCACGAATTCCTGCCGATTGGCTTCGGCTACCAGCCGCTGTGCGCGCTGGTGCGGTTCACCCTGCGTGACCCGCTCGATTACGACATTCGCCTGGTGCTGCGCCAGGAAGAAATCCGCGAGCTGCGCATCGGTGAGCAGAACGCCTGTCGTCTGGGGTGGACCAGTTGGCTCGGCCGCGAAAAAGCGGACGGCGTGGTGACCTTGGGCAGCAAAATTCATTAAGGATGGATGACACATGATCAACGTAGACCTGCAACAACTTATCCAGGCGCTGGACGCCGAAACCCGTCGTGATCTGGAAAGTTCTGCCGAACGCTGCGTCGCCCGTGGCGGCAGCAAGATCCTCGTCGAAGACTTGCTGCTGGGCCTGCTGGAGCGCCCGCAAGGCCTGCTCGCCCGCGCGTTGCAAGATGCCGAAGTGGATGCCGGAGAACTGAGCGCCGCGCTGCAATCGCGGGTCGAGCACAGCGCCTCGCGCAACCCGGTGTTCGCCCCGGAACTGGTGCAGTGGCTGCAAGACGCGTTGCTGGTGGCCAACCTCGAACTGGGCCAGAGCCAGGTCGAGCAAGCCGCGTTGATCCTCGCGCTGCTGCGCAACCCGATGCGCTATGCCGGCAGCCGTTATCAGTCGTTGCTGGCCAAGCTGAACATCGAGCGCCTGAAAGAATTCGCCCTGTCGCAGAAAGAACAACCGGCCACCGGCAAACCGGCGGTGCCCGGTGAGTCGCTGCTGGAGCGCTTCACCCACAACCTGACCCAACAGGCCCGCGACGGCAAACTCGACCCGGTGCTGTGCCGCGATGGCGCGATCCGCCAGATGGTCGACATCCTCGCCCGTCGCCGCAAGAACAACCCGATTGTGGTCGGTGAAGCCGGCGTCGGTAAAACCGCGATTGTCGAAGGCCTGGCCTCGCGCATCGCGGCCGGTGAAGTGCCGCAAGTCTTGAAAGGCGTAGAGCTGCTGTCGCTGGACATGGGCCTGTTGCAGGCCGGCGCCAGCGTCAAAGGCGAGTTCGAACGTCGCCTCAAAGGCGTGATCGACGAAGTCAAAGCCTCGCCGAAACCGATCATCCTGTTCATCGACGAAGCCCACACGTTGATCGGCGCGGGTGGCAATGCCGGTGGTTCCGACGCGGCCAACCTGCTCAAGCCAGCCTTGGCCCGTGGCGAGTTGCGCACCATCGCCGCCACCACGTGGGCGGAGTACAAGAAATACTTCGAGAAAGACCCGGCCCTGGCCCGTCGTTTCCAACCCGTGCAATTGCACGAACCGACCGTCAGCGAAGCGGTGACCATCCTGCGTGGCCTGGCCCAGGTCTACGAGAAGAGCCATGGTATCTACCTGCGCGATGACGCGGTGGTTGCCGCAGCCGAGTTGTCCGCCCGTTACCTGGCCGGTCGTCAGCTGCCGGACAAGGCCGTCGACGTGCTCGACACCGCCTGCGCCCGCGTGCGCATCAGCCTCGCCGCCGCCCCGGAAAGCCTGGAGCGCTTGCGTGGCGAACTGGCTGAAGGTGGCCGTCAGCGTCAGGCCCTGCGTCGCGACGCCGAAGCAGGTTTGCTGATCGATCACGAAGCGCTGGACGCTCTGGAAGATCGTCTGGCCGACGCCGAAGACGAAAGGGTCGCCCAGGAAACGCTGTGGGCCGAGCAGAAAGAGCTGGCCGAGCGCCTGCTGGAGCTGCGTCAGCAACTGGCCAAGGCCCGCGAGGCCGCTGCCGTCGAACCGACCGTCACGGTCGAGGAAGACGCCGAAGGCACCGTGATCGAAACCGTTGAAGCAACCGTGGACGAAGGGCAAAGCGTCGAGTCGCTGGAAGCTGCGCTGAACGAAACCCACCGCGCCCTGACCGAGGCCCAGGTCAAAGAACGTCTGGTGAGCTTCGAAGTCTGCCCGCGTCTGGTGGCCGAAGTGATCAGCGCCTGGACCGGTGTGCCATTGGCGCAACTGGCCCGCGAACACAACGCCAAGGTCGCCAGTTTCGCCACCGACCTGCGCACGCGCATTCGTGGTCAGGAGCAAGCCGTTCACGCACTGGATCGCTCGATGCGCGCCACCGCTGCCGGCCTGAACAAGCCTGATGCTCCGGTCGGCGTGTTCCTGCTGGTCGGCCCGAGCGGCGTCGGCAAGACCGAAACCGCCCTGGCCCTCGCTGATTTGCTGTACGGCGGCGACCGTTTCATCACCACCATCAACATGTCCGAGTTCCAGGAGAAGCACACCGTCTCCCGTCTGATCGGTGCGCCGCCGGGCTACGTCGGTTACGGCGAGGGCGGCATGCTCACCGAAGCCGTGCGCCAGAAACCGTACTCGGTGGTGCTGCTCGATGAAGTCGAAAAAGCCGACCCGGACGTGCTCAACCTGTTCTACCAAATCTTCGACAAAGGCGTGGCCAACGACGGGGAAGGGCGCGAGATCGATTTCCGCAACACGCTGATTCTGATGACCTCGAACCTGGGCAGCGACCGCATCAGCGATCTTTGCGAAAACGGCGCGCGGCCGACCGCCGAAGTGCTTGAAGAAACCATTCGCCCGGTGCTCAGCAAACACTTCAAACCGGCGTTGCTGGCGCGTATGCGCGTGGTGCCTTACTACCCGGTGGGTGGCCCGGTGCTGCGCGAGCTGATCGAAATCAAACTGGGTCGCTTGGGCGAGCGCCTGAACCGTCGTCAGCTGGATTTCACTTACTCCCAGGACCTCGTCGATCACCTGGCCGAACGCTGCACCCAAAGCGACAGCGGCGCGCGCCTGATCGACCACTTGCTCGACCTGCACGTGCTGCCACTGGTGGCCGACCGTTTGCTCGATGCGATGGCCACCGGTGAAAGCCTCAAGCGCGTGCATGCGACGCTCGACGGCGACGCCAGCGTGACGTGCGAGTTCGCCTGAGGTGGGTGTGATGTTCACTCAAGTGCCGCAACCGCTGGTCTATGCCGAAGCCTTGCTGGCGCAGTTCGCCAGCCTGTCGCGGGCGGCGGACGGCACTGCGCTGCTGGGTGACTTCGTGCGCGGCTTGGCCGAGCTCAGCGGTTGCGAGCTGACGCAGCTGTACCTGCTGGACGCGACCCACACCTGCCTGGGAATGAACGCCGAGTGCCTGAACGGCATTCTGCAACCCCGGGAAGGGGCGAGCCTGCCGGCGGATTACAACGGTGAACAACTGCTGCAGTTCGCCCTGTGCCAGAACCGCGTGGTGTGCCTCAGCGAGCTGAGCGGCAGCCTGCACGAAACCAGTTTCCTGCCGCCCCAGGCCACGCCCTGGCAGTCGCTGCTGTGCGTGCCGCTGGTCAATCAGCAAAAGGCTGTCGAAGGTTTGCTGCTGTGCGCCAGTCACCGGCAGATCGACCTGCAAGGCTTTGCCGATTCCCTCGGTCAACTGGGTTCGTTCGTGCTCGGCCAACTGCACTTGTTGCAACGTTTGCGTCAGCCGACCGGTGATACACGCCCGGCGCCGCTCAACGTCCCGAGCGCCAGCGGTTATGGCCTGATCGGCAAGAGCGTGGCCATGCGCCAGACCTATTCGCTGATCAGCAAAGTCCTGCACAGCCCTTACACCGTACTGCTGCGTGGCGAGACCGGCACCGGCAAGGAAGTGGTCGCGCGGGCGATTCACGACTGCGGCCCGCGCCGTTCTCAGGCGTTCATCGTGCAAAACTGCGCGGCGTTCCCCGAGAACCTGCTGGAAAGCGAGCTGTTCGGCTACCGCAAAGGCGCCTTCACCGGTGCCGATCGCGACCGTGCCGGGCTGTTCGACGCGGCCAATGGCGGCACCTTGTTGCTCGACGAAATCGGCGACATGCCGTTGTCCCTGCAAGCCAAATTGCTGCGCGTGTTGCAGGAAGGCGAGATCCGTCCGCTGGGTTCCAACGACACCCACAAGATCGACGTGCGCATCATCGCCGCGACGCACCGGGATTTGTCGGTGCTGGTCAACGAAGGCAAATTCCGCGAGGACTTGTACTACCGCCTCGCGCAATTCCCGATCGAGCTGCCGGCGTTGCGTCAGCGCGAAGGCGACATCCTCGACCTGGCGCGGCACTTCGCCGACAAGGCCTGCACGTTTTTGCAACGGGATGCGGTGCGTTGGTCCGACGCGGCGCTGGATCACCTGTCCGGATATACCTTCCCCGGCAACGTTCGCGAACTCAAAGGTTTGGTCGAACGCGCGGTATTGCTGTGCGAGGGCGGCGAGTTGCTGACCGAGCATTTCTCCCTGCGCATGGAAGCCATGCCGGAAGACAGCAGCCTGAACCTGCGCGAACGCCTGGAGCAGGTCGAACGCAGTTTGCTGCTCGACTGCCTGCGCAAGAACGACGGCAACCAGACCCTCGCCGCCCGCGAACTAGGCCTGCCGCGCCGCACACTGCTGTACCGCCTCGGGCGCCTGAACATCAATTTGGGTGACTTCGATGGGTAGGCAAAAGACCTTCGAATTCACCTCATTTGCTTCTAACAGCGCCGCCCGAAAGGGTTGGCGCTTTGTGCTTTGTCTACCTCTGGAGACCCTCTGATGCCTGTTCGTCACTGGCAAGCCGTCCTGCTGACCCTCGTCGTTCTATGCGGCCTCGGCGGCTGTAGCGGCAATTACAAATACAACGACAACACCTATCGCCCATTGGGTGATCCGCAGGCGGTCAATCGCGGCAAGTGACCGCAAGGAGCATCATCATGGAACTGGTTTTCGAAATGCTGAACACCAAGCAGTTCGTGCCCACGGATTTGTGCCAGAAGACCTTTAAACAGGCCGGTGGCGTGATCGGCCGGGGCGAGGATTGCGACTGGATCATTCCCGACCGCAAGCGTCATCTGTCCAACCACCACGCGGTGATCAGCTACCGCGAAGGCACGTTTTTCCTGACCGATACCAGCAGCAACGGTATCCAGGACAGCGAAAGCGGTGCGCGCCTGCGCAAGGGCGAGCCGATGCGCATCGAGCACGGCAGCGTGTATGTGCTGGGCGACTTCGAGATCCGCGCGCGACTGGTACGCGACCCGGCGACCTTCGACGTCGAAGTCGGCCGTCCGCAGGCTGCGGGCAGCATCATTCCGGACGATGCGTTCCTCGACCTCGACCCGCTGAACGCACTCGATCAGCAAGAGCGCGTGTACTCGGAAATCGACGAACTGATCGCCCCGCGCGCGGTGCCTGAGGACACCCGTCAACGCGCCGACTACGCACGCATCGACATGGAAAGCCTGATGGTGCCGGAGCTGATCGACGCCCCGGCAGAACCTGCGCCAGCTCCGCCACCAAAGGCTGTGGAGCGTCAGAGCGAAGGTTTCTGGGAGCACTTCGGTGCGGCGTTGGGCGTGGACGTCAAAGGCCTCGACCACGACGCCCGCGAAGCCCTGGCCCTGAACGCCGCGCGCCTGCTCAAGCAGAGCGTCGGTGGTTTGCAGCAGAGCCTGCGCACCCGCAGCGAGCTGAAAAACGAACTGCGCCTGGCCCAGACCACCGTGCAAGGCACCCACAAGAACCCACTGAAATTCGCCGTCGATGCCGGTGAAGCGCTGGGCATTCTGTTGCAGGGCAACAAGCCGGGCCAATTGCCGGCCGAGCAAGCGATCTCCCGTGCGTTCCGCGATTTGCAGGCGCATCAGGTGGCGTTGCTGACTGCCAGCCGCGCTGCCGTTCGCGGCACCCTGGAGCACTTCTCGCCGCAACAGCTGACCTTGCGTTTCGAGCGCGACAACAAGCCGTTGCTCGCCACCTCCGGCAGTCGCTGGAGAGCTTACGGGCGTTATCACCAGGCGCTGCGTCTGGACGATGACTGGAGCGAACGCCTGTTGGCCCGCGACTTCGCCCAGGCCTACGAAGAACAGATCCGCCTGATTTCCACCCTTCACACCGACCGCCAAGGATGATGCGCATGTTTCGCTGCTCGACCGCTTTTTTCAAGACGCTGACTGCGCTCACCGCCCTGGTGCTGCTGGCCGGTTGCTCGTCGCTGTCACCGTATTCCACCGTGACCAAAGTCAACCTGAAGCTGACCGCCAGCGATCAACTGAACCCGGACCTCAACGGTCGCCCGTCGCCGATCGTCGTGCGCCTGTTTGAGCTCAAGCATCCGGTGGCCTTCGAGAACGCTGATTTCTTCAGCCTCTACGAGCGCGCCAAGGAATCCCTGGCCCCGGACCTGGTAGCCAGCGAAGAGCTGGAACTGCGCCCGGGTGAAACCGTCGAGCTCAAGCTCAGTGTGGAAGAGGGCAGCCGTTACGTCGGCGTACTCGCGGCCTACCGCGACCTGCCGGAAACCAAATGGCGCTACACGGTGCAAATCACTCCGGTGCAAGTCACTGCGGCTGACCTGACCCTCGATCAGGCCGGCATCCGCAACACCCACGAAACGCTCGTCAAGGCGGATGACTGAACATGAATGCCCATAAAGTCATTTGGCAGGAAGGCATGCTGCTGCGACCGCAGCACTTCCAGCACAACGATCGTTACTACGACCACCAGATGAAGACCCGCACCCAGTTGCTGGGCAGTTACACCTGGGGCTTCCTCAACCTGGAAATCGACTTGCAGTTCCTCAACATGGGCAAACTGGTGATCAGCCAGGCCTCGGGGATTCTGCCGGACGGCAGCCTGTTCGAACTGGGCGGCAACACCGAGCCGTTGGCCCTGGACGTGCCGCCGAACACGGGCAACACGCCGATCTATCTGGCGCTGCCACTGGTGACCGGTAACCACATCGAGTCTCGCCGCCCGGAGCAATCCGACGTGTTGGCGCGCTACACCGCGTACGAAGCGGAAGTGGCCGACTCCAACGCCGGCGATGACTCCGCCAGTCAGGTCAGCTGCGGTCGCCCGGACTTCAAATTGTTGCTCGGCGAGCAGCAAAGCGACCAGGCCTACGTGAAGCTGAAGATCTGTGAAGTGCTCGACACCACGCCCGACGGCGTGATCAGCCTCGACCCGGATTTCGTGCCGACCTACATCCAGGCGCATTCGTCCAGCTACCTGCTGTCGTGCCTCAAAGAAGTCATCAGCATGCTCGGCCACCGGGGCGACACCATCGCCGACCGGATCCGCTCCAATGGCAAGGTCGGTGGCGCGGAAGTCGGCGACTTCATGATGCTGCAACTGATCAACCGCACCGAACTGCTGCTGCGCCATTACCTCGGCCTGGAACAGGTTCACCCGGAAGAGTTGTACCGCACGCTGTTGACCATGCTCGGCGATCTGGCGACGTTTTCCAGCGAGAGCAAACGCCCACGTCTGGACAGCCGTTACCAGCACAGTGACCAGGGCGCGAGCTTCCGCAAACTGATGGAAGCGATTCGTCAGGTGCTGTCGATGGTGCTCGAGCAACACGCCATCGAACTGGTGCTGCAAGCGCGCCAGTACGGGATCATCGTGTCGCCGTTGCACGACCACAAACTGCTGGGCTCGGCCTCGTTCGTGCTCGCGGCCAGTGCCAACTGCGACTCCGAAGAACTGCGCCATCGTTTGCCGGCGCACCTCAAGGTCGGCCCGGTGGAGCGTATCCGCCAACTGGTCAACCTGCATCTGCCTGGTATCAAGGTCAAACCGTTGCCGGTGGCCCCACGGCAGATCGCGTTCCACTCCAACAAAACTTATTTCATCCTCGAACTCAGTTCCGAAGACCTGGCGCAACTCGAGCGCTCCGGCGGCTTCGCGTTCCACGTGTCCGGCGAATTCGCCGAGCTTGAACTGAAATTCTGGGCCATCAGGAACTGACCGACATGATCAAGGACATGGAACACCACCAGGACGACAAAACCGTCCTGCTCGACCGCCAGGGCCACGGCCCGGCATCGAGTCCGCTGACTGACTTCGCGGCACCGCCGCGTTTTGAACAGTTGGAAGAACGGATGATCTACGCCGCGCGCCTGCGCCCGGCCGAAGCGTTCAACATCAGCCTCAACTCGCTGGTGGCGGCGGCTTCCGAACTGCTGTCGGAAGTGGTGCGGCTCAAGCACAGCGACACCCGCGAAGACCTGTACGCGCTCAATGAGCGGCTGACCGCCGGGCTGAAGCTGTTTGAAGTACGTGCGCTGCACAACGGCGCCGAAAGCAGCCAGGTGATGGCCGCCCGTTACGTGCTGTGCACCGTGGTTGACGAAGCCGTCGTCACCACGCCGTGGGGCAACGAAAGCGAGTGGTCGCAGATGAGCCTGCTCAGCAGCTTCCACAACGAAACGTTCGGTGGCGAGAAGTTCTTCCAGCTGCTGGATCGCCTGTCGAAAAATCCGGTCAAGCACTTGCCGATGCTGGAGCTGATGTACCTGTGCCTGTCCCTCGGTTTCGAAGGCAAGTACCGGGTGCAAGCGCGCGGCATGCTCGAACTTGAAGGCATCCGCGACGCCTTGTATCGGCAGATTCGTCAACTGCGCGGCGACGTGCCTCGCGAGTTGTCGCCGCATTGGGAAGGCTTGAACGATAAGCGCCGCAGCCTGGTGCGCATCGTGCCGGCGTGGATGGTGGTGCTGTTCACCGTGGTCTGCCTGGTGGTGATGTATTCGGGCTTCGCCTGGGTATTGGGCGAACAACGCGAAACCGTTCTGCAACCTTATCAGCAGCTTGATCCGGCCGCGGTTAAGCCGCAGTCGCAGCCGTAAACAGGGACGTGTGATGAAAAAGTTTTTCAAGAAAGTCGGCGCATTCCTGCGCCAGACCTGGGTCTGGACCCTGCTGCTGGTGCTGTTCGTCGCGCTGCTGGTGTGGTTCGTCGGACCGCTGCTGGCGGTCGATGACTACAAGTTCTGGGAAGGTTCGACCTCCCGCCTGCTGACCATCAGTGTGCTGTTCCTGATCTGGGGCCTGACCATGGTCTTCGTCAGCTGGCGCGCCGGTGTGCGCAAAAAAGCGGTGGAAGCCACCGAAGACGGCCAGGACCGTATCCGCCGTGAAGAACTGATCGACGAAGAAGAGAAAGAGTTGAAGGTGCGTTTCAAGGATGCCCTGAAAACCCTGAAGACCTCGAGCCTGTATCGCGGTCGCAGCGAGCGCTGGCGCAGTGATTTGCCGTGGTACTTGCTGATCGGCCCGCAGGGCAGCGGCAAGACCAGCCTGCTGGACTTCTCGGGCCTTGAGTTTCCGATCAACAAGATCGACCGCAAACTCACCCGCGACACCCTCGGCACGCGGCATTGCGACTGGTACTTCGCCGACCACGGCGTGCTGATCGACACCGCCGGGCGTTACCTGACCCAGCCTGATGCCGAAGTCGATGGCAGCGCCTGGAGCACCTTGCTCGAGCTGCTGCGCAAGCGTCGCCGCAATCGTCCATTGAACGGCGTGCTGGTGACCATCCCGGTGGAAACCCTGCTGGGCGGTAGCGAGCAAGACCTCGAAACCCTGGCCCGCCAGGTACGTGCGCGTCTGCAAGACGTGCATCAAAAACTGCACGTCGATGTGCCGATTTATCTGGTGCTGAGCAAGGCCGATCGCCTGCTCGGGTTCGACGAATTCTTCGACCAACTGACCCGCGAAGAAAGCGATCAGGTCCTCGGCACCAGCTTCCGCAAAGAGCAGAGCGGCACTGATGTGACCGTGCTGCGCGCCGAGTTCGAAGAGCTGCTGCGTCGCCTCAACAGCCAGGTGATCATGCGCATGCACCAGGAGCGCGATACCCAGCGCCGTGGCCGCATCCTCGATTTCCCGCATCAACTGGGGCAGATCGGCGAGCGCCTGTGCCTGTTCGTCGACCTGGCGTTTACCGGCAACCGTTACCAGCGCGTCAGCCAGTTGCGCGGTTTCTACCTGACCAGCGCACCGCACCTGACTCAAGAGATGGACCAGACCACCGCCGGCATCGGCGCCAGTCTGGGTATGAGCGCCGGCGTGCTACCGACCCTGCGCAGCGGCCGTTCGCGGTTCATTCACCATTTGCTCAGCCGGGTGATTTTCCCCGAGGCCGATCTGGCCGGTCTGGACAAGCGCGAGCGCAGCCGCATCCACTGGGGCCAACGTGCCCTGTACGTGGGCGCACTGGCGGCACTGGCGCTGTTCGGCATGCTCTGGGCCGGCGGTTTCTCGGCCAACTATGAGCGTCTGGAAAACCTGCGCTCGCTGGCCCAAACCTGGAAGCAACAACGCTCGGCCCTGACGGCGCGCGATGATTCCATGGCGGTGCTCAAGACCCTCGACACCAGCTACGCGGCGACTCAAGTGTTCCCGAACAGAGGTGACGTGTCGTACCACGAACGTGGTGGCCTGTACCAGGGTGAAGACGCCAATCCAGTGGTCAAGAGCGCTTACGAGCGTGAGCTTGAAGCGCAACTGCTGCCACGGGTGGCAACCCTGCTGGAAGGGCAGATCCGCGCCAACATGAAGGACCGCGAACGCCTGCTCAACAGCCTGCGCGCGTACCTGATGCTGAATATGAAAGATCGCCGCGATGCGGCGTGGCTCAAGGATTGGGTCGCCACTGACTGGTCCCTGCGCTACGCCGGCAACACCGCAGTGCAGAACGGCTTGAACACGCACTTCGAGCGCTTGCTCAAGCAGCCATTTATCTACCCGCTCAACGATCAACTGGTGGCGCAGGCGCGTCAGGTGCTACGCAGCGAGTCGCTGGCCAACGTGGTTTACCGGATGCTGCGCGAGCAGGCCCGTAACCTGCCGGAGTACCGCCTGAGCCAACACATCGGCCCGCAGGGTTCGTTGTTTGTCGGCACCGATTACGTGATTCCGGGGTTCTACACCCAGCAAGGCTATCAGCAGTACTTCTCGGTCCAGGGCGCTGCGCTGGTCACCGATATCCTGCGTGACAACTGGGTACTGGGGGAAGGCTCGGGCATCAGCGGCATGGACTTGCGTCGCCTGATGGTCGAACTGGAGCAACTGTACTTCCGCGACTACGCCAACTTCTGGAGCGAAGCCGTGGGCCAGGTGGCACTGCCCGCGATCAGCGATTTCAGTGAGGGCGCCGAGCAACTGGCGGGCCTGACGTCGGCCAACTCCCCGGTGCTGCAACTGCTGGTGGAAGTGCGTGAGAACACCCGGTTCCCGGCGGAAGCCGAGCCGGTTGATGAGGCTGCCGATGCCGCTGAAAAACTGGGCGAGCAGAAGGGCAAGCTCGGCAAGTTGGGCAAACTGGCGTCGGCCGCAGCGGATGCGGCGTCTGACATGGCCGCGACCAAAAACCTGCCCGACACCGCGAAAAAATCCCTGCAACGTCGCTTCGAACCGCTGCACCGTTTGCTGGATGACAACAACGGCCCGGCCGCTGATTTGACTCCGGCCCTGCAAGCACTCAACGACCTGCAAATGCAACTGTCGAGCCTGGCCCGTGCCAGCGCGCCGGAGCAGGCTGCGTTCGAAATGGCCAAGACCCGCATGAGCGGCCAGCGTGATGCGTTGAGCAGCCTGCGCAATGCGTCGAACCGTCTGCCGCGCCCGGTGAGCGTGTGGTTCAACGTGCTGGCCGAAGACACCTGGCGTCTGGTGCTCAACGATTCCTACCAGTACCTTAACCAGCGTTATCAGAGCGAGCTGTACAGCTTCTACGGCAAGGCGATCAACAAGCGTTACCCGTTCAGCGCCCACAGCACCAGCGACGTCGCGATCAGCGACTTCCGCGAGTTCTTCAAGGCCCAGGGCATCGCCGATCGATTCTTTGATACCTACATGCGTCCATTCGTGAGTGGCGACCCAGGCAACTATCGCCTGCGCAGCATCGACGGTCACAGCATGCCGATCTCCAAGGTCTACCTCGACCAGATGGCGGCGGCACAAGTGATTCGCCAGAGCTTCTTCGCCATCAACCCGGCCGAGCCGCAAGTGCAGTTCAAACTGGAACCGTACACCCTCGACCCGGCCGTCAGCCGTTCCGAGTTCAAGTTTGGCGACAAGACCATTGAATACCGCCACGGCCCGATCGTGCCGGTGTCGTTCAAATGGCCGACCGACGCTGAAGACGGTCGCACCAGCCTGGTCCTCGACAAAATGGCTGGCCGCCCGATCGGCATCGAGAAAAACACCGGCCCATGGTCGCTGTTCCGTCTGTTCGACCTGATGCAGACCGAGTACCTGACCGGTCGCGACGTGCTGGTGCTGAAAGCTGACGTGGGTGGCCTGCGCGCCAACTACTTGCTGTCGAGCCAGCGCACGCCGAACCCGTTCGACATGGGCGTGCTGCGCACCTTCCGTATGCCGGTGCAGCTCTGATGCCGGTTGCCAGTCCCTGGCGCAGCGCTGCGCGTACCGATCCGGGCAAGGTTCGGGCGCGCAACGAAGATGCTTTCCTCGACTGTCCACAGCAGGGGCTGTGGGTGGTCGCGGACGGCATGGGCGGTCATCAGGGTGGCGACATCGCCAGCCAGTTGATCGTCGCCAGCCTGGCGGAACTGCCGGTGCAGGACGACTTCGACGAACGACTCAAAGGTATTCGCCAGTGCCTGCACTGGCTCAACCGCCGCTTGGGTCAGGAGTTGACCGTCACCGCCGGGCGCCACGACAGCATCATGGGCAGCACCGTGGTGGCGCTGCTGGTGGAAGGCAATCGCGCGGCCTGCATCTGGGCCGGCGACAGCCGCTGCTACCTGTGGCGCGGCCAGCGTTTGTATCAGCTGTCCAAGGACCATTCGCTGCAACAGCAACTGATCGACGAGCAGAACATGAGCGTCGAGCAAGCCAAGGCTCATCCTGCCGCCCACGCCCTGACCCGTGCGGTCGGCGCTGCCGAGCAACTGACCCTGGACGTGCTCGAACTCGAAGTCTATCCCGGCGATGCGTTTTTGCTGTGCAGCGACGGTTTGTATCAAGGGCTGACTAGCGATGCCCTGGGCAACGCCCTGAGCCTGACCGCGCCGCACGTTGCACTGGAGCGCCTGTTCGACGGCGCTCTGCGTGGCTCGGCCCGGGACAACCTGACTGCCGTGGTGATCCGCCAATGACTGAACTCATGCCACCGATCGACGACCTGCTGGTGACCGAGGAAGAAGCCAATAACCTGACTTACTTCGCCTTTGCCAAGCCTCTAAACGGAAAGCCGCATCAGGCCGAGCCTGCGCTGGCGCCGACCCGGGCCAGCGTCGCTGAACTGCCTGACGTGCTGGCGGGGCGTTACCGCATCGAACGCCTGTTGGGTGCCGGTGGCATGGGCGCGGTTTACCGTGCACGGGACTTGCTGAGCGAACAGTTCGGCGATCCTGACCCTTACATCGCGCTGAAAATCCTCAGCGAAGAATTTGCCGAATCGCCGGACGCCAGTGCCTTGCTCTACAGCGAGTTCGCCCTGACCCGACGACTGCGCCACGACAACGTGCTGCGTTTTCACACCTTCGAAGTGGACACCCACTGCCAGCGGGCCTTCATCACCATGGAACTGATGCGTGGGCTGACCCTGGACAAACTACTCTGCGAGCGGCCCCTGGGCCTGCCGTGGAAGGAGCTGCGCGACATCGCGCTGCCGCTGCTCGACGCACTGGCCTACGCCCACGCGCGCGGCGTACTGCACGGCGACCTGAAACCGAGCAACGTGATGCTCAGCGAAGAAGGCGTGCGCCTGTTCGACTTCGGCCTCGGCCAGGCGGAAGAGGGCATCCTGCCCGGCCTGCCGCACCTGAGTCGCAACCGCTTCAACGCCTGGACCCCCGGCTACGCCGCCCCCGAACTGCTTGAAGGCCAGCCACTCTCGGCCAGCGCGGACGTGTACGGCGTGGCCTGCGTGCTCTACGAACTGGCGGGCGGCAAACACCCGTTCCGCCGCTTGTCCTCGACCGAGGCCCGCGACGGCCACCTCGACCGCGAGCTGCATGCACCTCGAAACCTACCCAAACACTGCTGGCCAGCCCTGCGAACAGCGCTGGCTTTCGATGCGGCCAAGCGCACCATCACCGCCGCCCAATTGCGTGACGCCATCGGTGCCACTTCGTCTTTGCTGCAACGCCTTCGACTGCGGGCGTAACGGATGACTACCGAACAGGGAGCAAGCAATGTTCAACTCAGCTAACGAAACGCACTTCAGCCTCACAGTCGAAGACTATGCCGGCGACCTGCAAGTGCTGTCGTTCACCGGCACCGAAGGCATCAGCCAGCCGTATCGCTTCGACCTGGAACTGGTCAGCGAAAACCCGGATCTGGACCTGGAAAAACTCCTGCACAAACAGGCGTTCCTCGCATTCGACCCGAAGGGGTCTGGCATCCACGGCCAAATCTACCGCGTCGCCCAAGGCGATGCCGGCAAGCGCCTGACCCGCTACAAAATCTCCCTGGTGCCGCACCTGCAATACCTGCATCACCGCACCAACCAGCGCATCTACCAGCAGATGCCGGCGCCGAAAATCATCGCGCTGATCCTCGAAGAACACGGCATCAAAGGCAACGCCTACAAATTCCAGTTGAGCCAGCCGTGCCCGGACCGCGACTACTGCGTGCAATACGACGAAACCGACCTGCACTTCGTCCAGCGCCTGTGTGAGGAGGAAGGCATTCACTACCACTTCCAGCACACCTCCAAAGGTCATTTACTGGTATTCGGTGACGATCAAACGGTGTTCCCGAAACTCGGCCAGCCCACCGCTTATGTGCAAGGCAGCGGCATGGTCGCCGACGAACCCGTGATCAAAGGCTTCAAACTGCGCCTGGAAACCCGCACCGGCCGCGTCACCCGCCGCGACTACGACTTCGAAAAACCGCGCCTGCAACTTGAAGCCGGCTATAAACCCGACGGCAAACCCGACGGCGAAAGCACCGAACCGGACCTGGAAGACTACGACTACCCCGGCCGCTTCCTCGACCGCGCCCGTGGCAAATTCCTCAGCCAACGCGCCCTCGAACGCCACCGCGCCGACTACCAGCAAGCCGAAGGCCACGGCGACCAGACCACCCTCGTCAGCGGCCACTTCCTGGAAATGTCCGACCACCCGCGCACCGAGTGGAACGACCTCTGGCTGCTCACCGAAGTCGTCCACGAAGGCAAACAGCCGCAAGTGCTCGAAGAGGCGGTGACCAGCGACACCACCGACAACAAAGACGACTTCCACCAGGGCTACCGCAACCGCTTCCTCGCCACCCCTTGGAACGTGTTCTACCGCCCGGCCCTGGAACACCCGAAACCCCGCGTGCTCGGCAGCCAGACCGCTATGGTCACCGGGCCCAAAGGCGAAGAGATTCACTGCGACCAGTACGGCCGCATCAAAGTGCAATTCCACTGGGACCGCGAAGGGTTGGCGGATGACAAAACCAGCTGCTGGATGCGTGTTTCTTCGAGCTGGGCTGGGGATCGGTATGGCGCTATCGCCATTCCTCGTATCGGTATGGAAGTGCTCGTCACCTTTCTTGAAGGCGACCCCGACCAACCGCTGGTGACTGGGTGCCTGTACCACAAGGAAAATCAGGTTCCCTACGAACTGCCGGCGAACAAAACCCGCACCGTGTTCAAAACCCTCAGCTCACCGGGGGGCGGTGGGTTTAATGAACTGCGGATTGAAGACAAGAAAGGGGCGGAGCAGATCTTTATTCATGCCCAGCGGGATTGGGATGAAAACATTGAGCACGATCAGAAGATTCGGGTTGGTAACGAACGTCACGACACGGTGGTGAAGAACACCTACACCGAGCTGAAGGCTGAAGAACATCGGACCACGATTGCTGATCGCAAGAGTGAAGTGCGGATGGATGATCACCTGACGATTGGGCAGAACCAGCATGTGAAGCTGGGGACTGCGCAGCTGACCAGCGCTGGGAAAGAGATTCATCTTAAGGCTGGGGACAAGATTGTTATCGAAGCTGGGATGGAGCTCACGGTTAAGGCCGGAGGGAGTTTTATCAAACTCGATGCGGGTGGGGTTACCGTGGTTGGGCCGGTGGTGAAGATTAATGCCGGTGGGTCGGCGGGGAGTGGGACCGGGATTGGGATTAAGCCACCGGTGCTGCCGGGGGCTGCGGATAAGGATAAGGCGGGGAGTTTGATGGATCAGGCGTTGGGGAATGCGGTGCCTGAGAAGGTTAAGCCAACTGTTGATTATCCTTTCTCGCTTTGAGCGGACGGACAAGCGTTAATATGAACAAGGAATTTTTTGAATGATCATTAGCCCTCCCTTTATTCCTGCTCCGGTGGCGGGGGAGTCCGACGAGGCTTTTTTGGCGCGCGCCATGGTTGGCGGTATTCCTGGCGATGGCGGTTATCCGTTGAGCTTTGATCTTAACTGGCATGGAGGTATTCACCTGATTGCTCCGCAGGACGGCCAAAGTGCTTTGCCCGTTCGCGCTATTTCTGATGGGACGTTAGCGTACTTTCGTAATCCAACGCCTGAGAGCAATGATCCGAATCACCCGCTGCTATATCGTGATAAATGGACTGATGACGGTTGTGTTGTTATTAAACATGAGACGGAGATAGGTGAAGGTGCGAAAGCGAAAGTTGTTTTTTATTCAATTTATATGCATCTCTCGAAAATTAACTTGGCTAGTCCGCAAAAGGGTAAAGTGATCTATCGTAAAGACTCTATTGGAGACGCAGGAAGTATTTATGGTGAAAAAGGAAGGATTCATTTTGAAGTGATCGCTGATCAAAGTCAGATCGCGAATCTTACTGGTAGAGATATACGAGATTTAAACTATCAGACTGCGAGCGGAAGAGTCGATAGTTGTTGGGGGGATATGTATTTTTTCATACCGCCGGAAGTTAGAATTTATCAAAGTGCTCCGAATGATCGTGTTAGTTCGCAGAATGGTTCTTCCATAATTTATCAATGCCCGGCAATGTCCGCCGGTCCTGCGCCGATTCAAGAGGGTGGCTCGCCCTCATCTTCTCCATCTTCAACTCCTTTGGTTGATGGTTATGATTGGGCCGTGGCTTTAGAGCTTCAAGATGGCTTTTTTGTCCGTATGAGTTATGCAAAAGGACAGTGCCGATTGACTTCTTTTACACGCTCCGGCGTGGAGATAGGAGTGCAAGAGGAAGAGATTGATTATGAATATAATCTTTATAAGAAATCCAAGACGTTATACCCACAGTCTCCTAGTGCTGGGTACGAGCTTTTGCGGTTCGGTAGAGTTTTAGGCAATGATCAACTTCAACCTTCCGAAGCGGCTCACTGGAGGGCAATAAAATTCCCCGGAAAGGCTGGAGAGACAAGTAAAGTAGGCTGGGTGGATTTCAATCATCTGACAGTTACCAAGTTTAGTGATGCGGACTTTCCTCATTGGATGGGATGGCGACTTATTGACGATGATACTGACTCTGATAGTCATTGCCAGTCACCCTTCATTCGAGGCCTATTGAATCTAGATGCAGCCAAGGTAGTATCTGACTCAACCGACGCGGTAAGCATAGCTTCATCTCCTGCGTATGCAGCACTTTCTACAGAAGAGCAACTAAAGTTGTCGGAAAGATATGTCGCCGAGCGAGATATAAATAAAATTAAGTTGCAAAAACCTGACGTTCAAGAAAAGATAAATAATCTAATCTGTAAATTTCCAAGTGAATGGAGCAAGAACGATTTCGATGTTCGCTACGGCTGGTTGCTGAAAGTATGTGACGATGGCCCAATGCCACAGGACAAATATCAAAAGCTAAAAGCCCATCAGCAAGCGTTAGGTTTTTGGGAGGAAGCAGGTATTCCGAGCATTGAAAACAAGCATTGGCATTTTCCACCCAAAGCTTTTATTTCATTTTTTCGAAAGTGCTCATGGCTTAGTTTAGATGAGATTGCATACACGGTCCCAAAATACCATTTTTATGATCATACGGGTAGTACATGGGCTGTACACATAGGAGGCGAAAACAGCCCATATCAAATTTCACACGCTCGGGCTAAGACCCGCTTGAGCAACTATTACTTAGAGCTAAATAGAACGGCTATGAGGTACAACATCACAAGTACTCTAAGGCAATCCCACTTTCTTGCTCAGACGATGTTGGAGACAGATCGCTGGCAAGTAGTTCATGAGTACGGCTCTGGGCATCCAAATCCTCATATTCCGAAGGCTCAGTATTACACTGTCTTTTTTGGTCGCGGTATCATGCAGCTAACATGGGCTGGGAACTATGAGTCGTACGGGGAGTTTAGGACGTTACGATCTCTTCCCGCACCAGGAAATAATCATTATCACGATGATAGGATTACAGCTACGTCTACCCATTATTGGGAAGATCCTGTTCATACGCAGAATGGGCAAGCTGTTGTCACTGGTATTCCGAAGCGCTGGTCGCCACGTTACGATCCTTATCTCGTAGAGAGTGTGCCTTACAATGCGTGCGATAGCGGTGGATTCTATTGGGTGTCAAGAGTCGTTAAAATCGCTGGCGGTCTTATAAATATCAATCGCACCTGTGATAAAGGAATCACTCCTGAAATTGTAGGTGCTGTTTCTGTTTCGGTTAACGGCGGTGGCAATGGTTATCACGAAAGGCAGGCTTATGCGAAATACATATATCGTTACTTGAGCGATTCGCTTGAAGCTACAGTCTCGGAAACTTTTACAACTCCGCGACAGACCGTAATAATGAACTATTCAATGAGTAAGCCATCGTGAAAAATATATTGCTTTTTTTGTTGTTGAGTTTTGCAGGTAGTGGTTATGCCAATGCCGGTGAAAAACTTGCAATAGTTACTGAACTTCCGAGTGTGGTGCTGGGCGCTATATCGGAAAAAAATAGCTCGGTCGTCGAGAAAATAAGGGTTGAAAGCGGGGGTGCCTTGAAATGGGGGAGTGAGTATTTGGTTTTCATCTCTCCAAAAAGCGACGAGAAAATTTGCTCGGTATATAAATATTCTAATGACACTTTGTTTTCGCTATTCGATGGAGTTCCCTGTGAGTTCAAAGGTGCGGCAGAGATAAATGAGTCAAGAAATACCTCCATGCCTGATGTTTTGTATAAGATTGAGTTATACCTTCCTAATCGCGGCGCAATGGCGGATGAAATGATCGCTTTGTATTTTGATGAGCAAAAGACCACATATTGCCTCAGTCGTTCTTTGTCTGATTGGTATCAGAACAGTGATAAGAAATATCCGCCGGATTTAAGCGACGGGCAGTGTGGCTATGGGCCTGGTGAGTAATATTAAAAGCAAAGGAAAGCAAAGGGGGACGGATTTATTTGTTCGGCTCGACGGCTTTGAACTTGGCGTGGATCTTAAATAGATCTGTCCCGAATGGCACTTACTTAACAGCTAACCAGCTGAGATGACTACAAAAAAATGAAAAAAGACCGTCCTTGGTCTACGGTGATAGTTGCGAACACACACCACTTGAACAAGGACAGCCCGCGTGAATCGTAGACGTCAAATCGTCAGGCATCAACAGCAACGTATTCAACAGCCCGCCAAAAACGAAAGCAAAAGGGGACAGATTTATTTATGGGTCGGTTTATCTGTTATCTATCGATAAATGAATCCGTCCCTTTCTTGTGCTAAACGCCACGCCGCTTCTGCAAAAGCCTGATACCGACTATGTACTCGAGTACCGGTTTGTGCATGGGCAGTGTTGGGTGCTTGGAGATGTTATAGATTATTCGCTTCAGTCCTAGGAAATAGCCTCTCCAAATAAGAGATTGAAGAAATGAAATGGCTGAAACGGGGACAGACCACGATTCAATAATGATCTGAAAAACGTGGTCTGTCCCCGTTTTCCCAGGGCGTAGGGCCGCTATGGCGAGGGACTATCATAATACTGAAATTGGTGATGGCTACAAGTATCGGGGTCGTGGGCTTAGTCAGATAACCTGGAAAGCTAACTATGAAAAGTTTTCTGCAGCCTTGGGGATAGATTTTACAAATAATCCAGATTTGGCTTTAGAGTTAGAATATGCAACTAGAATTATGATTGGCGGAATGAAGGGCGGGGTATTCAAAGCAGGAGAGACACTTGCTGCGCATTTATCTCCTGGAAATAAAAATTATGTTACGGCTCGTCGAATCATTAATGGGACTGACAAGAAAAACGTAATTGCATTTTATGCCAAAAAATTTGAAAATCTTTTAGAGAGAATTAAAAATTGAAGATTTTAGTTTTGATTTTAGCCATTCTGGTTCCCGCCTTAAGTTACGCGAAGCCATTTTTTCCCAGTCATGATTCGTGCGCCGGTAAAGAAAAATCACAAGCTTGCAAAGTTGTACTCAATGAAGACGGTTTTTTAGTTGATGCTGTTACAGGTGAAAAGCTATCAAGAATCTCTGAGGATACGGGGATGATGAGCGCCAACTGGCTTTATATATATGGTGATAAATATGTTCTGGAACATTTGGACTTTTCATCCTCTAAGTCCCGTAGCTGGGTAGTATTCTCCTACAGTAAGCAGCAAGTTGTGGTCGATAGGATCTACAGTTTTTCTCAGGTCATTTCAGCGGCATCGGTAGCTGCTTGGTATGGATATGAATGCCGAGCCGGCGAAGGAAGTCTAATCAATGCAAAGGATCAAGCATTTAGTGAGTCGGCAGTAAGCGCATTTTGTGGAAAAGCTGCCAGAAATAGTCTGAAGCTAAGAAAAGAAACGCCTGATTCGTCCATGGGTGTAGATATCGCTGTAAATATCCCTGTTTATAGCGCAGGGGAAACAGCCGATTCAGCTACGTATTTGTTTTTCGACACGGATAAGCCCGATTTTTTTCAGATGGCTTGTTATTCGAACTGCAAGCTGAAGTCTGATGGCACGGCCATCACGTATGTCGGAAGAGTTTCCAAAAGTACCTGGTTTCTCGGCGACATAAAAAATACTTCATGTGCTAGTGAAGGGAGTTATAAATATAAGAGCTCCTCCGAGAAAATTGTTTTTGATGGATGTGTCGAAGCAGGAAGCATGAAATTGACTGAGTACGCAGCTGGTGGAAAAAGCCCGCGGGCTCAGTTTGTTGGTAAGGCAGATGGTGATGGCTATAAAGGCGAGTGGATATCAAAATCTGGTGATAATAAAAAATATAGCTTCTTCATGTTTCCTTTAACAGTTTATTGAATTGCAGATGAAAGGGGGTGGGGCAAGCTTTAACAGTTATGTGGAGGTTTGGCCTGTCTCGCAGCAAATTCGAAAAGAGCGAATTTATATATGAAGTACTTTTTTGTTCTTGCTTTGTTTGCTACTGCTGCTCGCGCTGCCCCTGTAGATGTCTGTTATCCCACGGAAGGGCCTAAGCATTTTTTATCGCAGTGGACCGAAGACTCACGCACAATCGATTTGCTTTCACGGGTTGAGGATGAGAAATTTTCAATTGAGGAAGGGAAAATCGTCTATAACGAAGACTTCAATGGTGATGGAGTGAAGGACTTTATTTTTCTTTCATATTCTAGCGCGGGTTCCAGTGGTGATTTTACTTACGGATTTTTTGTCCAGTGCCAAGGCTTTCTGAGGAATGTGGGAGGTGATTACTTTGCAGATGTAAAAGTTCTAGATAGCCATCCAGAGAATACTCCATATAAAGATATTCAGATCCATTCTTATAATAGAGATAAACAAGATCAAATTATGCACAGAGATGGAATGCCGCTGACTACTCCCCATCTTTGGCGCTTCAATTCAGAAACGAAGCTGTATGAAGGTGAGTCAAGATAAGTGGAGGTTGAAAGTGAAAAGTTGACGGATTTATTTATGATGATGCGGTCGCCAATAAATAAATCGGTCCCCTTTTCCTTCATAGGAAACTGTTATGAATATTAAAATTCTGCTCGTTTGTTTGTTTTTTTCTCGTTTCGCTTTAGCTGAAGAGCTGGACTGTCAAAATATAACCGTAAGTGCGCAAGTTGATGAATGTGTTAAATATGCCAAAGAGTCAGCTGACCTAAAGCTGAATTTGGCCTATAAAAAACTTATTGCTAGGGTTAAGTCACAATAAAAGTGAAATGGGAACAGACCACGTTTCAATAATGATCTGAAAAACGTGGTCTGTCCCCGTTTTTTTCTTAAAACATTAGAAATACAAGGGTGCGCCAAGCTTAATAGGTTTGGCATCTATGAGTTGGCTGACAGCAAAGCATATAAAAATGCGAAGTTTTCATTTGCTTGGGGGCTATGGAGCGATCCAGGAGGAGGTACTAGTGGGAAAGCTGCAGACCGAAATCAAGCGATAATAGGGTATAAGCGTTTTATTGAGCTATATAATTCAGACTCGTCTGTGAGTGGCAATACTACGCGGAAATACTACGCATCAAGCCGCACCGCTTCTGTCGCGAAACAGCACGCTGAAGCTCGAATAGTTGCTCTTGGAGGGTCGCTTTGATGAAGGTTTTGTTTGTTTTTATTCTTTTTTCCGTGTTTGGCGCCGTGCAGGCAGCCACCCAGTGTGAAGTCGATTTGAATGTCGATGGGATATGTGATCAATATTCTGTGTTTTCTTCCAATGAAGACGAGACTTTTTCAAATATTACGATCGGCATTGGTGGTAGTGATAAAAAAATAAAAGGTAGTTTTGAGCTCGGCGATGGTGGGCTTTCTAGTGGGTATATGCCAGGTGATTTTTCACTGCTGATTGACTATTACCCTCGCAATACCCTAATGACGAAATACGATTTCAGATGGGATCTGAATCTTAATGATTTTGTGCTATACAAAGTGTCGGGTTGGGAGGAGCCGGATCGGGATGAAAAATATTCTATTGGCGGCGAGAGTGTGCCAAGCGAGGATAGATTTCCTCGTGTATTTGATGTTCGTCGCATTGAGTGTTGCGTAAAGTTTTCTCAGTTTGTTGGCAATGGGCCGGTTGTCAAAAATATGAGTGAAGATAATAAGGTTGCAGAAATTAAGAAAGACTTCAAGTATGTAATGAAGAAGTTGCCCGAAGGGGAGAAAGGGGCGCTGTTTTTTCGGCCCGGTACAGGTGGGGAGAGAATAAGTATTCCGAAAGATTTGGTATATGAAATGACATTAATCGTTGAAGATGACAATGTTGGAGCGATCAATGATTATGCTTATTATCTATACCGTAATAAAGAGACCGCTTTGGCAGCAATGCTTTTGAAGAAAATTCACCAAAAGTACCCTGAAAGAGTGGTTGCTACACTGAATCTGGCAGATGCTTATTGGGGTTTAGGTATGAAGGGCGATGCTTGTCCGCTTTACAAAAATTATGTCAAAAAGATGAATGCGCTTGGTAAATCTTCACGTATACCTGCATCGGTAAAAAATAAGGATTATTGCATATCGCGCTAAAGATCGAAATTAGCATGCTGCCGAATAAAAGGAGACAGATTTGGGTGAAAATGGGGACAGACCACGTTTCAATAATGATCTGAAAAACCTGGTCTGTCCCCGTTTTTTTCAACCCAACAAGCAGGACGATGATTACAAAGCTATCGCAGCTTTTAACCAACGATCGAGTCACGGAAAACTCCTAATGCACCCTATTAAATCAATCCACACTCTGATCATTTGTTGCTTTCTCTTAGCTCAAGTTGCACAAGCAGAAACCAACACCGCCACACAACAATCAAGAACAGAGTGTTTGGGACGTTCTGTATTCGACATAAAATCAGAAATAACGTGGCACTTGCTTAATGATCAATGGACTTATACTGATGGCACCGATCTCACCACCTACTCACCGGACATAAGTTTGGCTGACAAACAGCTCAGTTACGGCAGTGACCCAACAAATGATGCGTACGGGCTAGTTACTATAGAAGTATCACCTAAAACCAAAATAGAAACCTTTAATGACTTGGTCGGCAGCCATCGCCCGGACATAACAGTGGCAAAAGAGCGAGTAGTAAAAAGCAAAATCGAGAAAATATCAGAAATAATGACAGGGGACTTGTCGCGCTCGGACCCCGTAAAATATAAATCACTGCAAAAACAACGATTCGAACTCCGCGAAAAATTAGCTAGAGTCAGAGAAATAAGCGCCGAACTCGTTGTGCTTCCAGACTTTATAAGTCAATTCAAAAGAGAAAATCGCCCCTACGAACATTTTGAAATTGAACTGGAAGCCTACAAAAAAGAATTCGACACCTACCCCACAGATGAACTCTACGCCGAACAGTCCGCCTTCGACTTCGGCATGCCAGACGCCTACGGCGCTCGCTATCCCGACAAACTCATCGTGCTCTTGTGGCGTGACGACCGAATCTATCGCTTCGCATTCGGCCAACAAAGCGACTATTCCGAACACAGAAGTTCGTTCGAAAAACTGCTTCCCACCGCCCGTGACCTGCTTGCGCGGTTCCGCACGCGTGCAGAATTTGAAATACCCAAAGAGCCCGGTTTCTGCCTGCCCTTCGGCTTCATCGCCGATGATGGCAAAGCCCACTACTCGATTACCATGGCTTGGCATCCCACCGACAACCCGAACTTGCTGTACAGCCTGAGTTTGAGCGATGACATCGGCAAAGCGTTTGATTTGCTACCGATATTGACCACGCCGATTATGGGCAACCCGTTCCCAAGCGCCGGCGTCATTCAAACTTTCGGTCCTTCGAAGGTGCAGATCGGTTCGCGCACAGGAATCATGGGCGGCAAGTATTACAAACCTACTGATCCCCAAGGCGACGAAACCGCCTCCACAGAGCGCTTCGTCATGACTGCAGGCACGGCCAATAAAGGCTGGGAGCCGAGCATGGTGTTGAAAGCCGAGAATTACGCTTCAACACAAGTCAGGTCCTTTGAGCAGAGCAAGGAAGACTTCCTCAACATCCTGAAAAGCTTCCGCCTGCAACCGGGCATGGACAGCCTGACTGGCAAGTAAAAGCAGAAACCGGGGGCGCAAATAGAGCAGATTTTTCCGTAAGGGAGACTTGGATAAATCTGCCGCCTCACCAACCCTACGCCACTAAAATTTGCAGCATTGGCGCACGTAAATCTAAACATGGACACACTAGATGCGCCTTCTCATCCTACCACTCATACTGACAATAGCCGTAGATGTCTGGGCAGATACGCATCCTGCAAACATTCAAAAAACGCCCCTATGGCGTACCGAGTGCCTCGGACGTACGCAATTCGAAGTGTCGGGCGACATTGAATGGCATGTCGCGGGGGGACACTGGAACTTTCCCAGCACCTGGTACGGGAATATGAATCCAGCATGAACATCTACGTCCGCTTTGCCATGTGCCTGGTTTTCCACGCCGCTGGATGCCTCGCCTACGTGTTCGTGCATGACGCGGTCGTCGCCTTCAAGGCGTTCAACGGCGGGCTCACCATCCGTGGGATAGCGATCGGCATGGCTCAAGACACGTTCCTTTATATTTTTTTCTCGGTGAACCTGATGATCGTGCTGATCCCGAAGCTATGGGCAAAGCTGTGCATTCTGGCGGCGATGGTCGGTTTCATTCTGCTCACCATGCTGGTGGATAACTCGCTGCGGGTCCTGTTCTACGCCATCGTCCAGGGCAGCATCACGTTGCTGGCGATTCTGGCGACGCAAGTCATTGAATCGCGTTGTGCACAGAGAGCGTCCATAACGGCTGAACCTATTGAGATATCTGCTAAATGAAGATCAGGCATAAGTACTCCATAAGCTTGGCTGTCTTGTTGATCGCTATTGCAATCATTGTGGTTGAGGTTTTAGAGCGTGCGCCAGACTATTCGAAGAAAAGTCCGTCTGGGCAATATCTTATCGAGTCTGTTCCTGCAAGCTCGCTGTTGACCCCGCGAGACTTTGTCTATCTGCGATTCACCGATTTAAACAACCCCAGTCAGGTTTACCGTACACCTCTTTTTTCCGAGTTGGAGTTGGATATGCGCGCCGATGAAGATGAAAAAACAGTGGGTGTTGTATTTATAGACTTTGATAAGTCGAGCAAGGTATTTACGTTGTGGCTTTCCAGCCCGAAAAAGCACTGGTTGAATTTTTTTATCAGCAATACGCCTTACAGGGTTCTGGAAAATTGATGCTGGGTTCAGTGACCGGGATGCTCAACATGCTGCCACAGTATCCCGTTCGCGGCATGGCGTATTGCGCGCTGGCGGTTTGTACGACTCAGATGGTCTACTTCAACGATATATACCTGGTTAACACCTGTGGGGTACCGCTGGAGGTTGAACCGCACCACTACACCAACTGGTTACCGCCGATAGCGCCGCGTCTTGTTGCACCCGGTGAGCAGGTCAGTGTGGCCAGTTACAAATCCTTTGGCGAAGACGTCGACCAACAAGTCAGCTGCCGTTATTCGCTCACAGTGAAAGGGGCTCAACGCACTCGTCTATCAAGCGCGAGCGCGAGCGCGACGGCAGTCGACGCAGCTGGACCCTTAAAGATGGAGTTTTTTGCCCATGACTGATGTATCGGATGAGATGCGTATGTACCTGATGTTTGTGGCTGACAGTGATCTGTTCGGCAGCCTCGCGATCTTGAGTTTGTTTCTGATCGTCACGGCACTCAGCCGGCGACTGCGTCATTCAAGGCTGCACCGCGCTCTGTCGTTCATGATCCTGGCTTCACTGGTCGTGATGGAGTTCGCGGGCACGTGTTACTCCTCGGTGAGCCCCGCATGAACATGCGGGCCCGCATTTTTTGCTGCGTGTTGATCCACAGTCTTTTCTGTGTGGGATATGTGTTTTTGAATGATTTCGTGGCCCATTTGTACGGCGCGCTCAATGGCGGTTTGACCTCTCGAGGCGTGAATATCCGCCTGACCAGCAAATTCCTCTTTGAGCTGTTTATCGCGATCAACCTGGTGCTGGCCCTGATCCCGTTTTTCAAGGTGAAGCTGGCGCTGTGGGCTGTTTGGGTGTCGCTGATTCCGTTGTGGTTGCTGCCGGATCACCCGCTGCGGGCACTGTTCTACGGTCTTGCCCAAGGGACGTTCACGTTGGTCGCGATACTCGCTTGCGCTGGGCTGGACCTCTGGTACACGCGCAAGGTCGCCGCTGGAAAAACCTCGGGGCTGGCGCAAGAGCTGAAGGACATTGCTGAGCATTTTCCTCTGTGCCTGCCCACACTCGACGAAGGCTATCCGTGGGTACGGAGCCTGGATTCGGTCGGTCTCGGTGCTTATCAGATGGCCTTCATGCCGTGCTCCGACAGCCTGGCCCGATTGCATCGCCTCATTGAAAGCCAGGGGTTCGTCACCGAAGTGGCGCGCATTGAGCGTTTTGTCACGCTGAAGAACGCCCAGGGCGCTGTTTTGTCATTTCGTGAACAGGAAGAGTTCGATGGGCGGGTGGTGATTCTGGTCACCAGCAGCGCAGCGCTGGTGCAAGCGGTTCGCGACCTGCAAATCACGCCGCCCGCGCCGTGGGTGGTGTTCCCCGATTTCAACCCGGAAGGGCTGGGCAACATGCAGGGCAGCCTGCAATGGTGGTGGGACACCTACTTTCAGCCGTTCTGGGAGTCGCTCGATGCGCCTGCAAAACAGGCTTTTCTTCAGCCGCGTAACGCCCCACAGGCGTGGCTCGACTACTTGCAGTTTTATGAGGAACTGAGCAGCGTGCAAAAAAAGAGGCCGACATAAATCTCAATGACAGCTACAAGGCACCATACGTCTATCAGCATCAATCTCAGCCTGAAGAAGAGAAGGTGTTCGATGTCACTAAGTAAATTCGTCCTCATCCTCCTATTCACTGGGGTTGCTCATGCAGGTTCGTTAGAAGTGTGCGGCGCATTTATACCAGAAATACCTGGGTTTGAACTGATGGTGAAGACTGAAAATAACACTTGTTATGGGGAGCTTACCTCTATCGTAGAGTTAAGTCCGTCAGTTCTTGTTGAGGAAAATATTTTTATTATCAGGCCAATTTCGTTTCGAGATGCTCTCAAGGGATCTGAACGCTTTAACAAAAAGGGTGACTATATTTATAGTTACTCGGTAGATGGAGCTATTGAGCAGGTTTCTGAGAAAGGAACGGTGAATTTTCAACGTTTAGTTGCGTTTGGTACAGCGGAGCTGCGAGTTACCATGTCTCCGTATGCTCTTTGGGATTCAGAAGCAAATATTAACAAGGCACAGGAAAAATTTTCGATCTTAACCTCTGGCTTACAATTTAATTGTTTTTACGGTCTCGTCGGTGTAGGGGACTCGACAGCAACGTTGTCTGCGTGCGTTCCTAAATCCGCTAATAAAATGGACCCTACCATTGACGATATAAAGACGGCATTTGAGAAAATAAAGCCTTTGCGGGAATAAATCTGTCCCCTTTTTGCCCTTTTTTGTACTAAAACTAGAAGTCATTCAAATTACGGTTTAATAGTAGAAGGAGATGAGTGTGGGGTTCAGTATTTTTTATTTTTTTGGGTTGCTGGTTTTTGCGGCTTCCTCTTTAGCGGGTGCCCAGGATTTGGTTTGTGATTCTGATAGTGACGTGTGCACAGTTTTAGTTGCCGAGAACTATTGTAGGTTAGGCGAGACGGCAAAAACTAAGTGGGATATACGTACTGGGGAATATATTTTAAGTTGTGAGTGCAATTGCACTTCACAGGAGAATACGTTCTGGCTTGTTTCTGGCGCCAATAAGGCGTCTGTGAGAAAAATTGAAACCGGTAAGATAGTAAGCACTATCGACTTGAAAAAAAATAAGGATGGGGTGCCAGATGTTTTTGGTTTGGTTCCTTATTGCACGACTCTGCATACGGATTCAGATAAGCTAGTTAGTTTGCAAAAAATTCCAAGCGCGAGTAGTACCCTGCATCCTTATTGTTACGAGGTTGATGCATCGGTTTTATCAGCGTTTTGTTCAACGTCGGAATGCAAAAGCAAGAAGGAACTGGTTGCAAAAGTCACCAACTCTATAAAGGCTGAAACTCTAATTGAGTTTAAAAATGCTACTGCGAGGCTTTACAAGGACAAAGTGCGCTTCCAGGATTTTCCTAAACGGGTGTTCGTGGAGAAGTACATTGCTGAGTATGCGTATTCAGTGATCAATCAGCAATCGTACAATGATATCGCATACTATTGGCAACAGGCTGACTTTAATGAGGACGCAATTTGGTTGCTTGAGAAGGTGATATCGAATAGTCCTGATCGTACAGTTGCCTATCTGAATATAGCCGATGCGTACTGGTCGAAAGGGGATAGGCAGATGGCATCTGCCAACTATAAGAAGTATGCCGATCTGATGGTGTCATCAGGTAAGCAGAAAAAGATTCCTGAGCGTGTGAACGAACGAAGTAAATTATAAGTGAAAGGCTGCGCGAAAAAAGAGCAAAAAGGGGCGGATTTATTTATGAGACTTATCGGTTGGTTGCCCTCTGTTGGCATTAGTAAATAGAATCGTCCCCTTTTTGGTCAAAAGTATTTTTGAGGTATACCAAAATGATTCGACTGCTCATACTATCATTCTTTATCTACAGCGATGCAGTTTGGTCTGATCCAATAGAACATAAGCTTTTGTGTAAAGATGCTGGCGAGGATCCCGACTCAGCAGTTGGGGTGGTTCTCTCTTTCGAAGGGGGGATTTTTTCCCTGGAAAACCCAGATCGTAGGTGTAAGTCTGAGTATGTGTACAGAGAGGCTTTAGACGCACTTGGCGATTCAGTTATATTTTCTTATCCAGCCAGCGATGATATGGGGCTTAATGCTCAAGTAATGATTTTTGCTGTTTCAGCTAAGGGCGGTGAAGCTGGCTATATTGGATCTATTCCTGCTAGTGCCACTGAGTTGGAGGGAGGAAGTTACAAAAACGTTCAACAGTCTGGTGGCTCAATATACGAGAGTATTTATCGGATAAGCGGCGGTAAGGTTTTGACCTTGACGCCAAGCAAGGAGTTGATTGTTTCCGGTGAGCAATGTGTTTACAAGGAAAAAAATAGCAGCGCTTGTCAGCGGGTGCGAGGCAGCTTTAAACACCCTGTATGTATTTTTGACGATGGTGAGCGTAAAGTTCTTGCCGATGCAAGTGAATGCGCGGATATGAGCGAGAATCTATAGGGTTCATGTCGCACTTGGAGGAAGTTTATGATAGGGATGGTTGTTTGTTTTATTTTTTTGTTTATAGCCGGTGTGGCAAGCGCAAGCTCTAGTTGCGAGACTGATCTGAACGGAGATGGAATATGTGATCCATATGATGTAAGTACCCTCGAGGAAGATAACACGGTTTCGCGGGTTACTATCAATGTTGGGGGGGGCGACAAATCGGTTTCGGGAGATTTTGAGTTAGGAAACGGTGGGTTGTCTGCCGGCTATCTTCCAAGTGATTTCTCGTTGCTACTTGATTTTTATACGCGAAATACCAATCTTACAGAATATAGTTTTCGATGGGATTCCGCACGGCTGGATTGGGTGCTCTATAAGACGTCGTCTTGGGTTGAGCCAAGTAGGGGCGAACAGTATTCTCTAGGCGGTGAGAAGGTTCCAATTGAGGCTTTGTTTCCACAGCAGTTTGAGGTCCAGCGTGTAGCATGTTGCACACTGTATTCTCAGTTTTCCGGTGGTGGTCCAGATTTTAAACTATTGAATGTCGATGAAAAACTGGCAGAGATCAGGAGAGATTTTACATATATTCTTGAAAATCTCCCTCAAGGTGAGACGGGTAAGTTGTTTTATGCCGTTGATGAGGTAGGAAATAAAGTCAGGAGGAATATTCCTCAAGAGTTTGTGTATGAAATGACTTTGATTCTCTCGGATGATAACGTCGGCGCGCTAAATGATTATGCGTACTATTTGTCTCGTAGCCAGAATAATGTTTTGGCTGCCCTGCTTTTGAAAGAAATTCATAAGAAATATCCAGATAGATTAGTTGCGACGCTGAATTTAGCAGATGCGTATTGGGATATAGGTATGAGATCTGCTGCGTGCCCGCTTTATAAAGAATATATCGATAAGATGACGAAAAGGGGGAAGAAGGGGCGTATTCCTGAGTTGGCAAAGTCCCGAGTTGGTTGCGGCTGATAAATGAAAAACGGGGGAAGGTGGCGAAGTTATTTGTCAGGCCTGACGGCTGTTAGCCTCGGCGAGATTGGTAAATAAATTTGTCCAATTTTCTGCATTTTTCTAAAAAAATGATGGTGTCTCTATAATTATGAAAAAAACACTTTTTTCCTTGTTGGCTTTATTTCCGTTCTCCGCTTACAGCGAAGTCACCACCGAGACATTGTGCTTTGAACTCTCACAGTCCAGTCCGGTAAAGTTTGAGTTTCGAACCTTCTACGACTCAGTCAGTAAATGGTCGGGTGGTTTCGTTAAGTACGCCAAGTCAAACGTCCCCATTTCCATTGTATTGACGAGTTCCCAGGACGAAATACTCGACCCACAGGCGCCTTGGCAGCACACCACGACATGGGCTGAAGTCGCGGATGGGAAAGTCACGGGAACCTATGAGTGGGTGACTCAAGGGGCGCAGGTTGTTACGATGTCGTACATGAAGAAGTCCAACGGCAAGGCGTACAGCTTCATGCTTAACACCAGCATCGACTCTTCTTTGGAAAATGGGTGTAAGTGGGAATAGGATGATCACATGCGCTTCAACAAATTAGCCTTATCGCTGCTCGGGTCACTGTGGACGATCCCGGTGTTTGCTGAAGTAACGACGTTCAGCCCAACCGATAACGTCGAAGCGACGCTCGTGCTGGACGGTCCCACGCTAACGGTCGCTGTTAAACGCGATGCTCGTAGCGAATCCCGAACAATCGATTTTCAATCAGAAAACGAACTACATGTGAAGATCGACGATTTCAATTTCGACGGTGCGAAGGACTTCGCTGTCTGGCAGATCGACGATGGTATGGGCACTTACGATTTTCACAGGGTTTTTGTTTATCAACCCACAACAGGAACCTTCCAGAAGCTACAACCCGATTGCGGCGATGGTTTCGTTAATCTCCGTATTGAGAGTAAACGAAGAGCGCTGATCAGTACTTACTGGGAAATGAACGTGCCGAAGCAGTGCGTAACCCGGTTTCCGAAGCGCAGAACCTGAATAAAGCAAGACCAAGTGTTTGCTCTCATTGTTTGTTTAAGCAGGTTGTTATGATACGTAAATTTTGTTTTTTATTATTGGTGTTTATGCTCTGTAGGGTCGCCGTGGCTCAGGATGATAGCCTCTATCTGCGGGGGGTGGTAATAAATGGTCCCTATAAAACAACTGTCGTCGAAAATGCGGAATTGTCGGTTTTGGAAACGGGAGATACAGAGTATCCCGTGTCTTTAGTCCTCGACGTGAAAAACAGCGATGGAGTATCGGCTAGACAGTTAGTTGATAAATATGATGTTGCTGGTTCGCCACCTAAGGTCGAGTCGATATTTTTTTATCCGGTTCAGGATGTAAAGAATGTCTTTGTTTTGGTTTCTTGGGAAATTAATAGTAGAGGCATTGGTACCTACGGTACCCTGTATCAAGTTTATGCCTATGCGCGACATAGCAATGGTAAGTTGATCCCCAATCAATTGATTCAGGCTAATAGGTACTTAAGCGGGATTGACGGCTTTAGTGACGGTGTGCCACAGACGTTTGCTTATAAGAATGCCGCCTCAATAAAGGCTTACGTGAAAAAACACCTGAATACGCCATAACCCCCTCTTAAGGGGGGGGTGAAAAAAACAGCAAGGATGATTTGTACAGAGGTTATCGGTGAACGCAATCGCCGGATAGTTCATGAACAGCCCGGCGTTTTGAAGGAAATGTCCGAGGGTGTCGAAGTAAATGTAGGCAGATGATTGAGCGTTTTTAAACACGGCGCCTGAGCCGGTTAAACCGAAGGTTTTTTGAGTGATCGACATGGATTGTATTTTTAAAAAAGGATGCGGCTTCGGGGCGGCTCTGAGGGGCGCTGTTGTGCTGAGTCTGTTCCTGGGGGGCGCGGATGCATTCGCTGAAGATCAACCTTGCCCGTTCGATGTGCCTCAAACAGAACTGAAGGTCGCAAGCTGTATTCAGGAAGGGGGCGTGAACATACTCAAGCTTGTGTCGCGTAACCAACCCGACTACGCCAACAACTTCGACAGTCTCCCCACCGTCATTGTCTCCGGGAAAAACCTGCAGGACATTTTGACGGTCGTCGGAATCGACAATGCACAGCGCTACAACACGCTGATCGAACTGCCTGATGCTGAATCAATCATGGAGTTTTCGGACGCTACGGCGACAGCCAAAGCGTCGATGCAGCAGCAAGGCTGGAAGCTGCTGGACATGAAAAACGTCATTTATCCTGGGCCGGGCGGTGTTGAAGGGTTCGGATTAATCTGCAACACACTTCAAGCAGAAACAGCACAGGGCTTTGTCGTTGTTTCTCAGTGCAACACTTTTTATGAAAGTGAGAGATCAAACCTGAGAAAAATCCTTTCCAGGATCACCTGCGAACTCCCAAAAAGTGAAGCATTCCCAGCGCTCAGCACAAACTCGGGCTCTATCGTTTTCAACTACGCCAAACTGCCTGAATCCCAAGACCCCGACGACGTCGCCATCGATGTCGATTTCGCAAATTGCGCCGACGGTACAAAAAAGAACATCGGCGGGCTGCCATTTTTGGCGGCCACCGGGCGAGTGCAAGCGGCTTTCCTTGCTCAGGCCAAACCCGATGCCGCACCGATGCTTTTCATCATTCATGCGGTCGGAATCAGAGCCTATACGGGCGTTAATTATTTGGGCGACTACTACACCGTTCACGCGTATTCCCCTACGGCGACGGGTTACGTCAGAGATGAGCGGCTGTCGAGCTATTTTGGGAACGGCGGCGATATTGCCCGCGATCCCGAGTCGGAGGAGTTGATCTACACGTTCCCCTATAAAACCGCTGATGACATCGCCGCCAAACTCAACTCCTCCGCCTATAAACGCTGGGCAGCGGGGGACAGGGTGACGCTCACGATTAACAAAAAGACCTCGATTCACAGTTCGCCCGTTTTGGCGGAAATGACGAAAATGTATTTGATCAAGGACGACTCGGTGTTGCAGGAAGGCGTTGAGGCTGGGTGGCTGAAAGTCATGTTTAAAACCCCCAAAGGAAAGGAGATTCGGGGCTGGGTTCAATGCAGGGATGCCGATGGTTGCTAGCCGATTGTCCGTTCGAAATTTCAGAGGTGAAACGGGTACCGTGATTAATCACTCAATGCCCCGTTTTCCTTTAGACTGCGCCCCTCAAGGAAGCCCCCAGGACACGGAATGCCAGTCCCTTCAAACACCCTTCGCAAAGCTCTGGTCGTTTGGCTATATGCCGCCGCACTGGTGCATCTGCTCGTCAGCATCCTGCTGACCTGGGCCGGCCATTCGGGATTGCTCGACGGCTACCTGCAAACCATCGAATACGCCTTCTGGACGGACGTGGTGCCGAGCGCCGCCCGCGAGCAACAAGTGTGGTGGCTCGCCTTGTTCGGTGCCACGTTGCAAAGCTATTCCCTCTACATGCTCGCCCTCGTGCACCTCGGCCATCGACTCAAAACCCCCATGGCGTGGGGTTGGTTGATCGCCGGCATCGTGCTCTGGGCGCCGCAGGACATGTTGGTTTCCTTCCAGGCGCAGGTCTGGTCGCACCTGTGGTTCGACAGTTTCGCGCTGCTCACTTTGCTGCCGCCGCTGTTCTGGCTTTATCGCCACGACCGCCGCACCACCACCTCAACACACACATCGAGTGACGCCAGCCATGCCTGATTTTTCTCTCCTGGATTGGGCCGTTACATTGCTGATCGCCCAGGCCATTCTGGGGGCGCTGGATACCCTGTATCACCACGAACTGACCGTCGCGCTGCCTTATCGACACAGTGCGCGGCTTGAGCTGTCTATCCACGCGTTACGTTCGTGTTTCTACGGGATTCTGTTTCTGGGCATGGCGCATCTGGCGTTTCAGGGCACGTGGGCGATTGTTATTGCGCTGCTGTTTGCCCTGGAGATTTGCCTGACGCTATGGGATTTCGTGGTCGAGGATCGGAGCCGCAAGCTGCCGGCTATCGAGCGGATCATGCACACCGTGCTGGCGGTGAACGGCGGGGCTTTTTTTGCGTTGTACGGCGTGCAACTGGCGCAGTGGGCGAGCTTGCCGACGGGGTTGAGCGCGATTGATTTTGGCTGGCGTGGCTGGTTGCTGACGCTGTTCGCTATCGGGGTCACTGCCTCGGGTATTCGCGACGGCTTGGCGGCGCTGCGCATGCAACGCGAAGGCAAACCGTCGAACCCGTTCGCGGGCGGGGCCTATAAGCGCGTACTGGTGACCGGCGGCACCGGGTTTATCGGTGAAACGCTGGTCAACCAATTGCTCGATGCCGGCCACACGGTCAGCGTGCTGGCGCGGGATCCGCTGAAGGCGGCTTACCTGTTCGACGGCCGGGCGCGCTGCGTGCGTTCGCTGAGCAAACTCGGTTACGACGAAGCCTTCGACGTGGTGATCAATCTGGCCGGGGCGCCAGTCGCCGGGCCGCGCTGGAGTCCCAAGCGTCAGGCGCAATTGATCGCCAGCCGGGTCAACACCACCGACAGCTTGATGACCTGGTTGAAGAATGCGCGGCACAAACCGGCGCTGTGGGTGCAGGCATCGGCCATTGGTTTTTACGGTGTGCGCGATGCCAGCGAAAGCCTCGATGAACAGGCCAGCAAGGGCGACGGTTTCATGGCCGAACTCTGCGCGCGTTGGGAGGCGGCTGCGCAACCGGCCACGCAGTTCGGTGTGCGTCAGGTAGTGCTGCGCCTCGGCGTGGTGTTCGGCCCGGGCGGCGCGTTGTTGCCGTTGCTGATTCCGTTTCGTCTGGGGTTCGGCGGGCGCATGGGCGATGGTCAGCAGATCATGAGTTGGGTGCATCGCGATGATGTGATTCAGGTGATCGCTCGGTCCTTCCACGATGAAAGTCTGCACGGCACTTACAACCTGGTGGCGCCGGAGGCGGTCAGTCAGGCTGCGTTTGCCGAGAACGTCGGCAAAGTCCTCAAGCGTCCGGTGTGGTTCCACGTTCCTGCGGCGCCAGTGCGCGCGCTGGCGGGGGAGATGGCGCAGTTGTTCTTCGACGGTCAGCGCGTGGTGCCCCAGCGTTTGAGCGAGGCGGGTTACACGTTTCGTTATCCGACCCTCGACGCGGCTCTGCGCGATCTGGCCTGAGGATTGTCCATGAGCAAGCCCTTGATGTACCTGCTGGCCGGCAACGGCAGCGCCGCCGATTGGTGGGATGACGCGTTGCCGCATTTTCAGCGCTACACCGTGGTGCCGCTGGAGCTGCCGGGTTTTGGCAGCAACCCGCAGCCACCTTGCGAGGATCTTGCCGCCTACGCGCAGACCTTGTTGGCGATGACGCAAAAGGGCAGCGCGATCATGGCGGTCGGGGTCAATGCGCTATTGGTGCTGCACGCGCTGCAACGTCGTCCTGGGCATTTTTCGCGTAGTGTTTTGTTGGCGCCGGTGGGGGCATTTCTCTGGCAACGTCGGCTGCCGGCGCTGATGTCGCCGCTGCCGATCCGCAAGACCATTCACTGGCTGCTGGCGAACAAACCGACACTGTTCGCGCGCAAGTTCTCCAACCAGATCTGGACGCCCGTGCAGTACCAACGCATGGGCGACGGCTATGCCCGCTGCCGCGCGTTTGTGCCGCACTGGGATCTGATTCGTGCTGATACCGCGTTGCCGCTGTTGGAGTGGATCACCGATCCGGTCGAGCTGATTTGGGGCGATCAGGACAACGTGCTCGGCATTGAACAAGCCGCCGCATGGTCGGCGATTCTGGCCCGCGCCGACCTGACCATCAGCCTGAAACCCGGTTGGGGCCATTACCCGTGGATCGACGCGCCGGCGCAGTTCGCACAGTGGCTGGAATCCGGCGAGCGTGGTTTTGTGGCGCACACCAAGGGCGGGCGTTTGCGCTTGGCTGAGTTGGCCCGGCAACCGGTGCCGGTGGCGCTGACCCTCAACGATTGCAATGACCCGCATCTGCCAGCCTTTCTCGCCGCCCAACCCGACGCGACCTGGGCGGTGCGCTCCTCCAGTTATGGCGAAGATCAGGCCGATTCGGCGAATGCCGGTCTGAGCACGACCTTCCTGCGTGAACCGAGCGCCAACGTGCCGACACGCATCGCTGAATTGACGGCCGAGGGTGTCGAGGAAGTGGTGGTGCAGCGCTTCATCACGCCACAGATCTCGGGCATCGCGTTTGTCCGACACCTGTCGGTAGAACTCGAATGGGTTGAAGGCCATCTGGAGTCGTTGGCCGATGGTCACGTCAGCCCCTCGCGGGCAACGCTGTCGCGGGTTGGCGATGCCTGGCGCAGCGGCACGTTCACGCCGTCCCACGGTTTGACCGAAGAGCTGCTGTGGCGCTTTCTGCAAGACGTGCTGCGCGTATTCCACTACGTGCCCGGCGACGTCGAATGGGCCTGGGACGGTACGCAACTGTGGTTGCTGCAATACCGGCCGATCAGCGATTACGGCTGGCGCCGCCACCTGACCGCCGCCAACATTGCCGAGATCCTGCCGCCGCAACCGAGCGTGCTGGTGGAGTACGCCCAGCGCCGCGCGGCAGCGAGTATTCCGGCGATCATGGCGCGTTGGGATGTGCGGGTGTTGCAGGACAACGAGCCGTTTACTGCGGTGTTTGGTGGCGCCTCCTACATCAACAACGATCTGTTCCTCGCCCGACTCGCCGACTGGGGCATCAGCGCCAGCAACTACGCCGATGAAGTCGGCGGCGCGACCCCGCATCTGCCATGGCAACCGTTGCGGCTACTGCGTTCGGTGCCGTTGTTCTTGCGCATGCAGCGCATTGGACGCGGGCACTTGCTGAGCCTTGAACACGGCTTGCAGCGCTTCGATCAGGAGCTGACCGAACTCGTCGCGCAAGGTGCCGATGGCCAGCAACTGGCGGACTGGTTCACCCGGTTTTACGTGTTCGTGGTGCAAGGCAACCTGTGCATCGCCACGGCGCTGGCCAGCAGTGGCGGCGATTGGCTCGGGCGTCCGCCGACCGCTTACGACAACCTCGAAAACAGCCCTCATCGGTTGCCATGGGAAACCGATCCGGCGACCCCTCGACCCACGTCGAGCAAACTGCCGTTGCAGCCATTTCCGCAGTGGTCGGGCTTGATCCGCCTCGCGCACTCGACCGGCCTGCCGGGCCTGCGCGGTTATTACCTGCAAGCGCGCGAGTGGTATCGCGACAACCTGATGCGAATCTTCTTCCGCCTGCACCACGCCATGCCGCTGGCCGACCGCGAACACTGGTTCGCGCCACACCCGGACATCCGTACCCGCGACGGCAGTTTCTGGCAGGACGGTCGCGAAGGCGCCGAACAGGCGACCGGGTTCATGATTTATCCGGGGCAGGTGCGGGGCATTCTTGGCGCTGACATCTTGCTGGAAGACACCCTCGATCCGGGGCGACATGCGCACTACCAAGCGGCGCGGGCGGTGATAGCGCGGATGGGTGGGCGCTTGTCGCATGGCTCGACGTTGTTGCGGGAGCTGCGCAAACCGTCGGCGGTGATGCCGCAGGTTGATCTGGCGTGGATGGGGTGTGAGGTGTTGTATCGCGATGGTGAGTTGGAACTGATGAATTCGAAGGATATGAAGTGAAACCTCGATACCTCCACGGGTTGCTGCCTGGTTTGTTCGCGCTTGCTCATACGGGCCACGCCGTTGCCGCAGATACCGTGATGGTCGGCAATGCGACAGGTCAATCGCCGGTTGCTCAAGGGCCAGTCGAAGCCTCGGTCGACATGACGTCTTGCCGTTTTTCGGTGACGCTTTCGCAAGATCAATGGCTGCAGTTCAACTCGCCCGATCTGGTGTTTGTCGCGGCAAAACAGCTGCCCGAAACATCCCGCGCACCTCACTTGTCGCAAGCGCAGACGTCGAGCGGCTATGAATGGAATTTCGCGAAGTCGGCAAACCTGAGCCAGACGTGGTTCGGGGTCATGTGTGAAAACGTCGGCAGCTTTTCCACTCTGACGACTCAGAAGCCGCCATCGGATGAAGCGATCGAACTGCAATTGCTGCGCGAGAGCAACGACCGCAAATGCCCGGCGACCCTGACCGATCACGGTTGGCTGCCAACGCCGTTGGCGGGAGACCCGCAAACTTATACGTTTGTGTCACTGGAGGGGAAGTCGTCAGGGTTCATCATCGGCTACCACCACAAGCAACAACCTCGGTTCAGCCGTATCGCCTTCTGCCTGACTCAAGGCGAGCAGGTGCTGATCGGCTCAGCCGAATCAGGTTCAGCCACCCCACTGGCGATAAGCACCGAAGGGTTCGAACAAATCAAGACCGCCGTGCGCAGCATTGCTTTCCAATGAGCATGCCGGCGATGCATCACACCGATGGAGTAACAGCGTGAAAGGATTTGCCATTCTATTTGCCAGCCTCTTGGCAGCTTCCACATCCCTGGCGTTCGCCGCCGAACCAGGCTTCAAGGAATACAGCGTTACACCTGTTTTCACCGGCACTCATCATGAACTTGTGCCGCAGGAAAACAGCAGTCCAGCGATGGACAGCGCCCGAGCCAAAGCCCTCCAGGGCAAAGTCAACTTCGCCGGCCATTACATCCTGCACCGGCTCGGCTGTGGCGGCGGCGCCATTTGCGGCGAAGTGCTGGACGCGCGCACCGGAGAGGTTGCCGGCGGGCTGCCAAATGCTTACGACGGCAACACTTTCTATATGGTCTACCAGCCCGATAGCCGCTTGATCATCGTTTCTGGCCTGACGCTCGATGGCGAAGAAGACGCCCAGGGGAATGCGCTGGAAAGCCGTAACCGGGACCGTTACTACGAGTTTGTGGACAACGAGTTTCGACTGCTGACGATGGTTGACGCAGAATCGCCGCCGCTTGATTAAGGCTGATGAGATGAGCCGGTATCGCCGACGGCTACGCAAAGTGTCTGGCGGGACAACAAGGCCGGTTGACGGCGACAAGGAATACTCAATGAATCAGCTTTTTTTTGCCGGCGGCCTGTCATTGCTGCTCTCGTTCCCGGCTTTCGCTGCGCCAGCGGATGCTTATACCCAGCGCGATGTGATGCAGTGTGGCGGCGTCGAAGTGGTGCTGGTCTCGTCTTGCCGAACAGTAACGGTGGAAGACACGGAAACCCATGTAATCCCGGTCTGTTCCGACCAGACCATCAACATCGGCGGCAAAGTACTTCGGCGTAATATTGGCAAAGTTTTACAACTCACGTCCGACGGTACGAAGACGAAGATGTTGAACAACGTGGTGGTGGCGATGGATTGCGTGACAGGCAGCAAGGGCAGCCTTGTTTCAATCGGCGGCTACGGCGGTTGCGGTGCCTGCCCGGAGTGGCGCGGTTATTACTCGACAGCCGGGCGACTGGAGCAATACAGCTTCGATAATAACCAGCGCTCTTTTGGTTCGAAGGGTTCCTGGGAAGAGCTGATCAAGGTGTATGGCGTCACGAAGAGACAACTGCAATCGGAAAGCCCTGCAGTGAAAAGGATCGGCTATGGCCAGCCTTAAGTGGGTGCTGATGATCGGCAGTCTGTTCATCGCCGCCAGTGCCTTTGCCGAAGATCCGCCAATAGTCGGTATCGACGGGCGCACAGTGACGTTTCGAGCGACAAAATGGACGATGCCCGGTGTGGAGTCGGCGACCGCCTGGTTCACCGCAAACGGCAAAACCTTCCCACTCTTCGGCTCCGACGTTGGCGCCGATGGGCACTCCGACTGGCTCAGTCCTGACAAGAAAACCTTGTTGCTCGACCCGGTGAGCTTCGGCATGTTGTCGGTCGAGAGTGGTGAAGAAAAACTGGTATCGCAACAGCATTGCGATGTGATCTCGATGGAGACCGGCTGCGTGCTGGCTGAGCGTTCTGCCAGCTTTTGTGTCGGTAAATGGGTGGGCAATCAGTGGGTTTCCGCAGACGGCGAAGTGCTCAATCCCGCCCTGGAGACGCAGTCCCCAAAGGACCTGCTGAAACATGTCTCGGGCATCGAGCCGGCGCAGTCCCGCGCAGAGTCCATCGAATGGAGCCTGAGCTTTTTAAGTCCGGAATCCTACATGGCGTGTCATCCCCCGGCGCAAAATGTTCAGGCGTTCAACGACCTGGGTTTTTACCTGGCCGAGGGCGGTAACGATGAGTTTGCACTGAAGTTTTATCGAGGCGTCGAGGCGGTCGGCAAGCGCACGGTGTTGATGTTGAACATGGCTGATTCACTGTGGCGCCTTGGTCGCAAGGACGAAGCGCAGCGCTATTACCGCCAGTACCGCGACGCGATGAGCGCAGAAGGCAAGGCGCAGAAAATTCCGCAACGCGTAACTGCGCGATCTGAAAATCAGGGACTGAAAAATTGAGCATGTTAATCCGGTTTATCGCGTTTTCCTTTGGATGCCTGTTTGCCTCCATCGCGATGGCCAAGGACGAATGCAAAGAGACCACCGTGAGCTGGCAGATTGATCTGTGCGTGGAAGCGGCACGCAAAGAAGCCGACGCACAGCTCAATGCTAGTTACAAGAAACTGCTTGCGCGGTTCGAGTCTCAGCAGCGGCGCGACCCTGAACAGGGCAAGGCGTTGATGGCGATGGCCAGAGAGGCCCAGCGCGCGTGGATCAAGCTGCGCGACACCACGTGCCCGCTCGAAGCCACGGAAAGCGAGCCCGGTGTGGCGCTGCATGTTACGACTATCAACAACTGCATGGCCAGAATGAGCCTGGAGCGTGCGGCTTATCTGGACACTATCGTCGCTGATGAGCCGGGTAATGTGGTTGATCTCAACAAGGTGTTCCTGTCCGGCTCCCAGCGCTTCGGCGATGTCGTGGCGCGTTATGTCAGCACCTTTGGCAGCCCTTGTTTGACGGTTCAGATTCTGGCGCCCAACGGCGGCTGGAGAGTGCTGTCCTCCAAGCGGTTTTGCAGTTTTGACGGCAAATCGTTTTGGGATGGCTATGCCAGTGCGTTGTTTGAGGATCATGCATTTGCTGCCGATGGTTTACACCTGACGCTCAGCTTGTTCGAGCTTCGTGGGGACGGAGAGAAGCAGCTCTCATGCGTGATTCCGATTCAGAATGAGCAAATCAAAGAACTGAAGTGCGGCGCACCTGAGGCAGCGTGAAACCATCAGCGTAAACATTTGAAGATTGATCAATAAGGAAGTGGGTGGAATTGGCCAGGCTCTTAAGTTTTATTGCTGCGCTCGGATGCATGGTCGGTTTGTCGGCTCAACCGGCATCGGCAAGTGACCCACAAACCATCGGCGAGCTGCATCCGCCGGTGGTTGCTTCGTTGGGTGATCAAAAGATCACGGTGTTCTTTTTGAAGAACAACCTTAAAGGTCAGGTTGGGGACGTGCATGTGCCTGATGCTGAAATTTTCTACGCACCCATGAATGCGGTGAAGCCTTCGCTGAATTATGTGTGGAAGGTCGAAGGCGAACAAATTGCCTCGGTGTTCTTCTTCGAGCGCAAATTCCCTGGGCGAGCGGGGAAGTCCATGTTTGTTCTGACGGAAACACCTGAGTCGAACAATGGATTCCAAGGTGTTTCCTATTCAACCCAAGAGCTGCACCTCGTGAAGAATGGCGACCGATTGTCGTTGGAGTTTCTCCGCGGCAATGCCTATCCCCCGGAATTGCAGAACTGTTACGAAGGTCGCGATTTGGATAAAGGGATAGACGTGGAGTGCGCATACAAAGATGCGGCGAGTATTAAGAAGTTTCTGGCGGCCCAGGATGAAAAGATGATTGCGGATCAGAAACAACAACTTGGCCTGATCCGAGAACCTCTGAAAACCGGTGGTGACGTGGCTAATGTCACTTGTCCCTCAACCGAATTTTCCACGTTCCTCGCAGCCTTCTCCGAGCGCACAGACGTGCAAAAAGCATTCGTACAACAGCCGCTGCAAATGGTCACCACCGTGGCCGGCGATCCCGAGCCTGAGATGGAAAAGCGCAGTGTCAGCGGCGATCAGATCAAGTTTCCAATCATCCCGGATCGCGTGAAACGAGAGGCCGATGGTCTTACGTTGACCGTCAAGGAAGAGCGGCGCAACAACGCCACGGCGATCCTGCAGAAGCCGGATACCGATTATGTCTTCGAGTACCGGTTTGTTCGTGGGCAATGTTGGCGGTTGGAAGAAGTGATGGATTATTCGCTTTAAAAACGCAGGAGGCGTTACCGAGCGGCAGCGTTTTGTTCGATCAGGAATGAGTTTGTAACCAGGGAGGCATGTTGAAAAAATTACTGTTGCTGGCGTTGTTACTTTGTTCTTTGCCTGTGGCTGCGCAACCGATGTTCCCGGCACTCAAGTCCTGCAAGAGTGCTGGTAGCGATTGCGTGTTGAGGCTCGATAGCAATTTTTTCCTGGTGGACGTCGCCTCCGGGAAACGACTGTCCGAGACCGCGGAGTCGGCAGGGGCTATGAGTGGTTTCTGGCTGTATCGAGATGGAGACCGGTACATCCTCGAGAACGAAAATTACTCCCAGGCGAAGTCGCGTCGTTGGTTGGTTTTTACCTATAACAACGGCAGGGTGGTGCTCGACGGTGCGTATATTTTTTCGATAGACATGGCTGAGACGGGGCCGTACTGGCATGGCTATGACTGCCGAGGAAACTCCAGTCCGTTCACAAACCCAGGTAGTGAGCCTTTCAGTGACGCCGCTTTGGAAGAGTTGTGCGGTGGTGCCGAAGGCTGGGTCGTCTCGGGGAAGGATTCTGTGGTGCCCGTATCGGCCAAAGGTCTGGCCGTCAGCGTCCCCGTTTACCACGCCCGCAACCGCGACGGTTCTGCGACGTACCTGTTTACTGAAAGCGATGTTCCGGATCTTTCGAAGCTGGTGTGCCTGTCCAATTGTGCCGATGTCGCACAAACGCCGGAGCGCGTCTCGCAAGAGACCGCGCCATTGAAGGGTGGGCAGGATGGAACGTTGTGCTCGGATGACGAAGATATTTACTTCAGCTGTCCGTTGGACGGCGGCAAAACGGTTTCTGTTTGTGCGCGTGGAAACAGCAAGCCTACGGCCGGTTCTGTTCAGTACCGTTATGGCGTGCCGGGAAAAATAGAGATGATCTATCCGAAGAGTGCCTTACCGCCCAAGGGCAAGTTCTTTGTTGTGAATGCGTCGGAAGGCAGCGTGAACCTGAACATTATCAAGTTCAAAACTGGTCCTTACACCTACCTCGTTAACCAAGCCTTTGTCAGTTATCTGACCGTGCTCAAGGATGACAAGCTTGTGTTCAGGCAGCGTTGCGGTGCGGGAAGTTATTCTTATATCAACCGGGCAGCGCTCCAAGGGTTGCAGTCACGTCCTAAAAGCGCAGAAGACTTTCGCTAGCCCGGGCTGGTAATGAAGATCGAGAAAGGGGACGTAATGTCCCCTTTTTTTCGTCCGCGATTTTGCTACGGCTTAACCCCGTACTCCTTCAACTCGATGTGATCGAGCGCGCCTTCCACCATCAGATGAGCCCCATCCGCCATTCTGCTGAGCGCAAGGGCGACTGAGCGGCGGGTGCCTTCGATGTCGTCGGCCAGGTCGGCGGCGATGGCGCTGATGGACTTCAGGTCTTCTGAGGCGTTGGCCAGGAGGGCTTCGGTGTCGATGTCGGGGGAGACGGTGAAGAGCTTGCCTTTGCGCTTGGGTTTTTCGTTGGGTGGCGGGGCGAAATGGTGGTCGAGGGCGCGTTCGGCGGCTTCGTGGAGTTTTCTGGAATCGAAGGATTCGTAGGGGGATGTGGCTGGGTTTTCTGGGGGATTCGGTGTTGGCTTGATCATTAAGTGTTACTCCATTGATTTAAGGAGCTGACACCGTTTCGCGTGCACTTCGAAAGAGGTGGCAGCTGTGCATAGGTGTGCAAGACCGGTGGAGTCACCCGGCAGACCCGAAGGTCTCCCATACACAGCCGCCATAACGATTCGCGAGCATAGGAAAACGCTCGATGAATTGCCATAACCGAATGTGTACTCCACCGGACTTGCACGTCCGAATCACCGATTTTGCGGTGACGGACAGAGGTTATCGGTGAAGGTGAGGGCTGCCTAGTTCATGGACAGCCCGGCGTTTTGAAGGAAATGTCCGAGAAGTTTGAGGGCATCAAGATCAAAAGATCGCAGCCTTCGGCAGCTCCTACAGAAATGTGTTTCTTCAGGTGTAGGACGGGTGTTGGGTGTGACGCGGAGCGTCACGGGATGCATTCCCACGCGGGAGCGTGGGAACGATCAAGGTGGGGGGCGGGGAAAGCGTGACTTGGCGGTCATCATGCGGGAAAAGCGGTTCATCTTCTTCTAACGCAACCCGATGGTGGCGTTCTGGCTTGAAGCGGCTACACTGCGCCGGCCGTTCATTTTTCTTTTGAGGCTGTGCGCATGAAATTTCGTTTTCTTCTGTGGATGCTGGGTTTGTTGATGGGTAAGGCGAGTCGGACTAATCCTGCGTTTCAGCAGCAGTTGGGTGACAAGGCGCTTGTATTCCAATTACAGACCCTGGACGGGAAAGTGGCGCGGCATTTTTTTGTGAAGGACCAGCGCATTACCAGCAAGTCGGGTGTGTATGCCGAGCCGGCGTTTGCGATTGCCTTTAAAGACGCAGCGTATGGTTTTGCCACGATGCAGGCGAAGAACAAGCAATTGGCGTTTATGACGGGGATTCAGGACAAGTCGATTCAGATCAAGGGCAACCCGGCGTTGGTGATCTGGTTTCAGGGGTTGACCAAGTATTTGAAGCCGAGGAAGGCTAAGGCTAAAGCCAAGGTATGATGTCTTTCAGGTAGACCGGGTTGGATTCATCGCGAGCAGGCTCGCTCCCACAGGGTTTAGGTGATCCCCTGTGGAGCTTCTTCAGCCATCCGACTCAGGAGGCTCGGGGGCGTCGAGTGGCTGGGCCCGGTATGCCTTGTAGATCTGCTGGACTTGCGGGTTGTCCAGGTTCTCGTATGTGATGTCTTCCTTGTCCAGGCCATCCAGGCCTCTGATACCACTGATGGTCCCTGGCCACTCGTCACGACTGGATATATCGACTACGAACGGGTTGAGGTAGTTATCGAGATGCCTCTCGCGAGGCTCTCGGATCTCGTCGCTGAGTGCCCGCAGGTAGTCGTCTTTGCTTGTCCTTGACCAGTCAATGGCGAACTCGGCTCGATAACAGAGTTCCATGAAGACTAATAGAATCGTGCGCCCATTGCCGTCCAGGAAGGGGTGTGCAAAAGCCAACTGACCCATAACCCCACCGGGATGGTCTCTGAAGCGTTTCTTGTCAGCTGCTAGCTTAAGCGCATAGTCGACAGACATTTTGATGGAGTCCGGGCGCTCGAAGACGGTGCTGCGGGGATCGTCGAGGGAGCCCTTGAAGACTGCCAGATGAGGGACAAGCTCGTTCCGGTCTTTTCCTGCCCAGTGATAGAAGCCGGAGAACAGGATTTCGTGAACTTTGAGTACAGTCTTGTAATCGATTGGCTTTTTCTTGGCCAAATAGGCAAGCGCATCTTCGATACTCAACTCGAACGAGAGATGTTCTGACTCTTTTACTTCAGTGGGATCTTTCAGTTGCAGCGAGTTTTGAAGATATCCAGCAGTTTCGAAGTCGCCGAACGGATCAAAACTCATGCGCTACGTTTCTGTGCGCGCCTTTCCTGAAGATAGCGCCCTTGGAGCGCCAGGATTTCAGACTTGCTCAGAACGCCTTTTCTCTTGAGATTGACGAGCAACTGTTCGATGCCATCCAGCTCGACGACATCGCCAGCCAAACGGGTAATGCTCATGGCCATACGGCTCATGCCGTCACGTCCAGCAGTGACCTTGTTTTCTTTCGCAAGCTTACGGACTTGGGTTGCAACACTGACAGCAGCTGTTTTGGTCATCGGAAAGCCCTCTATTTGCAGTCAAATCATAGCAGGGCGCCTGCTTATTGTCCTCGCTGGCTCATAGCCAACCATCAGGTGAAAAGCGTGCCTTCCATCCCGCCGAACCGGCGTTTGCGATTGCGTTCAAGGACGCGGAGTATGGCTTTGCCACGATGCAGGCGAAGAACAAGCAGTTGGCGTTTATGACGGGGATTCAGGACAAGTCGATTCAGATCAAGGGGAATCCGGCGTTGGTGATCTGGTTTCAGGGGTTGACCAAATATTTGAAGCCTAGGAAGGCTAAAGTCAGGGCTTGAGGTCGATGATTAACCCTGTGGCGAGGGAGCTTGCTCCCGCTGGGCTGCGAAGCGGCCCTAAAGCCTGAGACTTCGGTTGTATCTGACACGCTGCGGCGGCTGGGTTGCGACTGCTGCGCAGTCGAGCGGGAGCAAGCTCCCTCGCGACTATGGGGTGTGGTGATTCAGGTAGACCGAGGTGGATTCTTCGCGGGCAAGCCTCGCTCCTACAGGGTTTTGGTGATCCGTAGGAGCGAGGCTTGCCCGCGATGCTTTTAGGCCTGGCTGAATTGCGAAGCCAGTTCGCGCAGCAGCACTTCGGCTTCGAGGACTTTGCTGACCACATCGTTGGCCTTGTCACGAGTCAGGCCTACGCGCTCCAGCAGCGCATCGGGGATGTCTTCATCCGGCCCGGAGCCAATCCCGCGGCTGCGCAGCAGGCGTACGGCCAGGCACACGAGGTTCGGGTATTCGGCGTAGTCGCCGTCGTAGCTTGGGTCGTGCTGGAAGCGCAGGGCGGTGGCCAGTTCTTCGGGCATGTCCCAGTAGCGCATCAGCCATGAGCCGATCTGTTCGCGGCTGATGCCCAGCAGGTGTTGTTCCACGTAGCTGTGGCACAGGTGCGGGTTGACCTCCAGGTGGCGGCAGATCAGCGAGAAGTGCGGCGGAAATACGTGGGCCAACAGCAGGTAGCCGAAGTTGTGCAGCAGGCCGGCGAGGTAGGTCAGGCCGGCTTCCGGGCGCTGGGCGCGGGGCATGGCGCGGGTCAGGCCTTCGATGACGGCGGCGGTGTAGATCGATTGCTGCCAGTACGGCGTGGTGTGTTGCGGGTGGTCTTTGGGCAGGCTCAGGGTTTTGCCCAGGGCCAGGCCCAGCGCCAGGTTGATCACCAGGTCGAAACCCAGCACCCGCACGATGGCGTCTTCCACTGAACGAATCTTGCCCGGCGAGGCGTAGTACGGCGACGCTGCCCAGCTGACGACTTGTGCGGCCAGGGCCGGGTCGGTTTCGACCACGCCGGTGATGTCGTCGATGGTGGCGTTGGGGTCGACCCGCAGTTTGATGATTTTCTGCGCGGTTTCGGCCAGCGGCGGAATTTCGATGGTCGCTTCCAGGCGTTGCTGAATGCGCCGCGCGGTGAACGCTTGCACGGCCTGGGTGATTTCCTTGCGGTCATCGTCGGGGCGGTCGAGGTTCGGGCGGATGCTGTTCACGGCTTCGCCGAAGTTGGCGGCGCTGGCCTTGGTGAGCATGGTTTTGAAATCGTCGCTGGTGATTTCCAGCAGCACGCCCGGCTCGCCCGAGTTGATCAGCAACGTCGGTTCGCGCAGCAGGCTTTCTTCATACAGGCACGGCGAGCTGGTGAGCGCCGGCAGGCCGGGCAGCAGGCTCAGGCTGTGTTTGCCGAGCATCTTTTCCAGGCGCTCGGTAGAGACGGCGGTCAATCGGCGGCCGGTGAGTTCGGCGAGGCGGTTGAGGTCCAGCAGTTGGTTCTGTGGGAACAACACCATCAGCGCGCCCACGGCGTCATCCAGCAAAACAGCCTGCACTTTACGCGCGGTGTTCAGGCCGTGATGGTCCAGGACTTCTTCGTAGGCGATGCCCAGCTTGCCAAGCAGTAGCCGAATAACCGACGGAGCGTGCGGGGTGGCGGGTGCGAGGGCAACGTCGGTCATGGTCTGTATCCGTTTGCAAACAATTGCAGGAGTATAACCAGCTTGTTTGAAGCCAGGGTCCAGAAACTGCGACAGTGCTCACACTTGGCCGTATTGCTGCCCATGGCGTAGCCAGCGGTCGAGCAGCGGGCTGACGTGATCCGGCCAGCGTTCGAGCAAGGCCTGGGCGGCGTCGCGCACGGCGGGCAGCAAGTCGGCGTCGCGCATCAGGTCGGCGACCTTGAATTGCAGCAGGCCGGTCTGGCGCGTACCGAGCATTTCGCCGGGGCCGCGCAGTTCGAGGTCTTTTTCGGCGATGACAAAACCATCGTTGGTTTCGCGCATGATGCCCAGCCGCTGACGGCCGATCTGCGACAGCGGCGGATGGTAAAGCAGCACGCAATGGCTGACGGCGCTGCCCCGACCGACACGGCCACGCAGTTGGTGCAGCTGCGCGAGCCCGAGGCGCTCGGGGTTTTCGATGATCATCAGGCTGGCGTTGGGCACATCGACGCCGACTTCGATCACGGTGGTGGCGACCAGCAGTTGCAGGTTGCCGGCCTTGAACTCGGCCATCACCGCAGCTTTCTCGGCGGGCTTCATGCGCCCGTGGATCAAGCCGACTTTCAACTCGCCGAGGGCGGCGGTGAGGTCTTCATAGGTGGTTTCGGCGGCCTGACAGGTCAGCTCTTCAGACTCTTCGATCAGCGTGCATACCCAATAGGCTTGTCGCCCTTCGGCACAAGCGCCGCGCACCCGTTCGATCACTTCGACGCGCCGGGTGTCGGTGACCAGCACCGTGTTGACCGGGGTGCGGCCGGGGGGCAGTTCGTCGAGGATCGAGGTGTCGAGGTCGGCGTAGGCGCTCATGGCCAGCGTCCGGGGAATCGGCGTGGCGGTCATGATCAGCTGGTGCGGACACATCCGCCCGCCGACGCCTTTCTGCCGCAATGCCAGGCGCTGTTGCACGCCGAAGCGGTGTTGTTCGTCGATGATTGCCAGCGCCAGGTTCTTGAACTGCACTTCGTCCTGGAACAGCGCGTGGGTGCCGACCACCATGGGCGTACCGCTGGCGATTTGCTCCAGCGCGGCGACGCGGTTTTTGCCCTTGAGCTTGCCGGCCAGCCACGCGACTTCGATGCCCAGCGGTTCGAGCCAGCGCTTGAAGGTGATGAAGTGCTGCTCGGCGAGAATTTCGGTGGGCGCCATCAGTGCGACTTGATAACCGGCCTCCAGCGCTTGCAGCGCGGCGAGGGCGGCGACCACGGTTTTGCCGGCGCCAACGTCGCCCTGAATCAGTCGCAGCATCGGCTCGTGCTGGCTGAGGTCGTAAGCGATTTCGTTGCCGACCCGTTGCTGGGCGCCGGTTGGGGTGAAGCCGAGGTTGGCCAGATACTGGGCGGGCAGCTTGGTGGCTTTCGGCATGGCCGGCGCACGCAGGGCACGCATGCTCTCGCGCAGACGCTGCTGAGACAGTTGATGGGTCAGCAGTTCTTCGAAGGCCAAACGGTGTTGGGCCCAGTGATGACCGAGGGCGAGTTCGTCGACATCGGCATCGGCGGGCGGGTGATGCAGGTAGCGGATCGCATCGGCCAGCGGCGCCAGTTGATAGTCCCGGGCCAGTTCGGTCGGCAGCCAGTCGGGCAGGCTGCTGGGGCCGAGCAGGGTCAGGGTTTGCATGCACAGTTGGCGCAAACGCTGCTGGGTCAGGCCTTCGGTGAGCGGGTAGACCGGGGTCAGGGTTTCATCCACCGGCGGCGGCTCATCGCCCGTGATGGCGCGGTATTCCGGGTGGTAGATCTCCAGCCCCGACGCACCGGGCCGCGCCTCGCCGTAGCAGCGAATGCGCGTGCCGCGTTTGAGGCCTTCTTTCTGGGCGTTGCTGAAATGGTAGAAACGCAGGCTGAGCCCGCCGGTGCCGTCCTGCAGACGGACAACCAGACTGCGGCGCCGGCCCATGACCACGTCGGCGCCGCTGACGGTGCCTTCGATCACGGCGTCCTGGCCGGGTCGTAAGTGGCCGATCGGGACCACACGGGTGCGGTCCTGATAACGCAGCGGCAGGTGGAACAGCACGTCCTGGAGGTTCTCCAGGCCGACCTTGGCCAGTTTCTCGGCCATGGCTTCGCCGACACCCTTGAGTGCCGTCACCGACACTTGCGACAACTCGGTCATGACAGCGACTTAACCGGCCACCACCGGCGCGGGCGGCTTGGCCACCGAGCACAGGCGAATGGAGTCGGCGAGGATTTCAATCGCCTTTGGCCGCGGGAAGCTCGCGCGCCAGGCGATGGCCACGGTGCGGAACGGCACGGGCGCGCTCAGTGGGCGCACTTCGATCACGCCGGGCGCGTAGTGATGGCTGTCCACCGCCGACAGCGGCAGGATCGAAATGCCCAGGCCGGAGGCGACCATGTGGCGAATGGTTTCCAGCGAGCTGGATTCCACCGTGGTGTGTTTGGCGCCGTCGTTGCCTTTGGCCAGGGTCGGGCAGGCTTCCAGCACTTGATCGCGGAAGCAGTGGCCTTCGCCGAGCAGCAGCAGGCTCTTGTCGTTGAGCAGGGCGGCGTCGATGGATTCTTTTTGCGTCCACGGGTGCTGGGCCGGCATCAGGACGTAGAACGGTTCGTCGTAGAGCTGCAGGGTCAGCACGTCGGCTTCGTTGAACGGCAGGGCGATGATGATCGCGTCGAGCTCGCCGTTGCGCAGTTTGTCGCGCAGCACGTGGGTGAAGTTTTCTTCAATGTACAACGGCATCTGCGGGGCGACCCGGTGCAGTTGTGGAATCAGGTGCGGGAACAGGTACGGGCCGACGGTGTAGATCGCGCCGACTTTCAGCGGGGCGGTCAGCTGGTTCTTGCCGGCCTGGGCCAGTTCGCGGATGCCTTGGGCCTGTTCCAGGACTTTCTGCGCCTGGGCGACAATGCCTTCGCCCACCGGGGTCAGGCGCACGGCGCTCTTGCTGCGCTCGAAAATCAGCACACCGAGTTCGTCTTCAAGCTTTTTCACGCCCACCGACAGGGTCGGCTGGCTGACGTGGCAACGCTCGGCCGCGTGGCCGAAGTGCTGCTCTTGGGCGAGGGTAACGATGTAGCGTAATTCTGTCAGAGTCATAGCAAGCGTCCATGAAGTTGCGGGCCAAGCATACCGGCTGCAATCGATAGACGCACGTTATCAGACTGAGTGCGTTGAGTGACACAGGGCAATGCAGGTTTGCCGTTTCCAGATATGCAAAAGGCATCTTTCCGGTGCCTTTATGGTTGTTGCATAACCTGTGGGAGCGCGTTCTTACATGAGAATGCGGTCGAATGTGAGAGCGGGTTTGCTCGCGAAGGCGATCGAATGACCGCCGAAACGCTCAACCCCTGCCAGTTGTCCACAGGCAGCAGCCTCCATAGACACTCTTTCACCTTTAATCATTGGGCCGTCCTGCGGCGCAAATGCTAATCTCCACCCCACTTTCAGCACAGTCGTGACCGCACCCGTCATGGGTTCAGGGAAGACGACCACACTTTCAACAACGGACATTGATCGGGTATTTCATGAATAAATCAGCAGGCGTGCTCTTGGGAATTGTTGTGGCCATCGGTGCAATCAGCGCCGGCGGTGCGTGGTACACCGGCTCCAAACTCGATGGGGTGCTGAATACTTCGATCGCCGACGCCAACAAAGAGCTGCAAGCCACGCTGGCAGGTTCCAACGGCACGGCGTCGCTGGAACTGGTGTCGCTGGAGCGTCATGTGTTCAGCAGCACCGCGCACTACCGCCTCAAGGGTGAGGGCGAGATGTTTGGTGAAACGCCGATGGAGATGCTGTTCGTCGACCGCATCGAACACGGCCCGCTGCCGTTCTCGCGCCTGGTGTCGTTGAAGTGGTTGCCGGTCCTGGCCACCAGTCACTACGAGCTGGAAAAAACACCGCTGACCGAGAAGTGGTTCGCCGCCGCCAAGGACAAATCCCCGGTCAAAGGCGTGGTCAACATCGGCTACGACAACTCCACCAAGGGCACCCTCGAGTTTTTGCCTCTGGAAGCAGCACTGGATGACAAATCCAACCTGACGTTCTCCGGGTTGAAACTCGACGTGGCCGCCAGCGCCCAGGCGCAAAAGGTCAAGGCCGACGGTTACATGGACAGCCTGAAGCTGACCACCGTGGCCGAAGATCAGACCCCGGTGCAGGTCGAGCTCAACGGCTTGACCTTGGCCAGTAACCTGAACAAAAGCACCTACGGCTATTACGTCGGCGAAAACACCCTCGAGCTGACCAACAGCAAAACCACCTTCGGCCCCAAACAGTCGGTACTGGGCTTCAAGAACTTTGAGATGAAGAACCAGACCGAGGAGTCGGGCACCAACGCTTCGGGGCGTGCTGATTACAAGATCGGTGAAGTGTCCTTGAACGGCAAGGTTGTCGGCTCCGCGCAGTTGGCCATGAGCCTGAAAAACCTCGACATCCCGTCCACGATGTCGCTGATGCAGATCTACCAGACCAGACTGCAACCGTACGAGCGGGCCGCCGCCGAAGCCACTGCCGCTGGTCTACCGGCGCCGCAGCTGAACCTGACCCCGGCCGAAGAAGCACAGGTCAAGACCGGCCTGGAGAAACTGCTGGCCGCAGGTCCCCAGGTGGCCCTGGAAAACCTGTCGTTCAACACCAGCAACGGCGAAAGCCGCGCCAACCTGGTGCTGGATCTGACCAAACCACAATCCATGGACCTGCCGCCAGACCAGTTGGTCAAGCAGTTGATTGCGTTGCTGGAGTTCAACGTCCTGGTGTCCAAGCCAATGCTCGTTGACGTGCTCACCGTGCAGTCGCAAATTGACGGCCAGACCGACGCCAAGCTCATCGCCGATCAAGCGGGCGCCACCGCCGACATGTTCAGCAGCATGGCAGTCGGCACGCAACTGGCGAAACTGGACGGTAACAACGTCGTCACCAAACTGCACTACGCCAACAATCAAGTGGACTTCAACGGCCAGAAAATGACCGTTGAAGAGTTTGTCGGTTTTGTGATGAACAAAATCGGCGGCACTACCACGATCCAGTAAAACCGCAGGCTTCAGCGCAACGCCCGGCTTCTGCAACACGCGGACGCCGGGCGTTTTGCTATCTGGAGTTTCGAAATCGGCTGAGGAGGAGGCCCGGATGCCAGTCAGCCAATGTGCGGAACCTGTGGGAGCGGGCTTGACTGGCTGGCATTGAGAGGGGATCCGAATGTAACGAATCTGAATAATTATTGTGCCCCGAATTATTGACTACGCTTGCATGCAAGACTGCTTCGATAAAGCCTGGCTGGGTCTTGCGACCCGGCTTTCCGTTACGAATGGGCAAGGGACATTGCGACCCGGCTGGCCATGTAAGGATGCTGACGAATGCCGCGTATTGCTGGTCCTTTTATTCATCGTGGGCTGCGCCCCTTGTTTCGCGTTGCGCTGTGCGGCCAATTGCTGTGGCCGGTGCCCGCGCTCGCCGATACCCCTTACGACCAAATGGTTCGCGATGCGCGGGCCGGCAATTACACGCCTGCACTGACGGTGTTGCGCCAGGTGCCGGTGAACCAGGCCACCACCGGCCAGATCAGCGATCACTTGCAGATTGCCAGCTGGGCCGGTCTGGACGCCGAAGTCGTCCAGGTCTATGAAACCCAGGGACACAATCGGGCGTTGCCGGTCCAGGCCCTGATCGCCACCGCGCGGGCCTATCGCAACCTCAAGCGCTGGGATTCGGCGACTCAGGTGTACAACAAGGCCCTGGCCCTTGCGCCGCAAAATGCCGACCTGCAGCTTGGGCTGGCGATGACCCAGGCCGACGCCGGCAAACCTGACGAGGCGGTTGCCCGTACCAGGGCGTTGGTGGCGGCGAAACCGGATGATCCTTCCCGCCGCCTGTCCCTGGCCTACGCCTTGACCCGCGCCGGCGCCACCTATGAGGCACTGTTCGAATACGACCAGGCCTTCATCCGCGCGGGCAGCAAGCCCGAAGTCGCTCGGGAATACGTGATTGCCCTGCAACGCGCCCGCTTGCCGGAACCGGCCTTGCGCCTGGCGCGTCAACGGCCGGGGTTGATTGATCCGGTCTTGCAACGCCATCTCGAAGGTGATCTGGCGGCAGAACGCGTGCGCCTGGTCGAACTGGCCACTCGCAGCGAAACAGAACGGTATGTGATCGCCGATAGAGCCCTGGCCGATTACGACCAGTTACTGACTACCTGGACGCCGGATCCTGCGGCCCACGATGACGTCACCCGCTGGCGAATCGACCGCATGGGTGCCCTCAAGGCCCGTGCGCGCACCGCCGATGTCATTGCCGAATACCAGACACTGCTCGCCGAAGGCGTGAAGATTCCGACCTACGCCCTGCGTTGGGTGGCGTCGTCATATCTGGACCAGCGTCAGCCGGAAATCGCCACCGATTTGTATCGTCAGGTGCTGGTGGCGCCGGATGCTGATGTCGGCGATCGCCTGGAAGACAGCACCGCGCTCTATTACGCCTTGCTTGAAAGCGACAAGGCCGATGAAGCGCGCCAGGTCGCCGAAGACCAGGCCAAGACCCAAAAGCCGCGAATCGAGCTCAAGGGCTTGCCGGTGGGCAATCCCAACGATGAATGGATAGACGCGCAGCAACTCGCCGCCCAGGCCGGCACCTACGGCGCCGACCTGCCCTCGGGCGAGCAGCGTTTGCAGACGCTGGTGGATCAGGCCCCGGGCAACCTCGGCCTGCGTCTGGCCCAGGCCGATCTGTACCTGGCCCGGGACTGGCCACGGCGCGCCGAGAGTCAACTCAAGGAAACCGAGAGCGTGGCCTCGCGGGATATCGGGCTGGAAGTCGCTCAAGGCCATACCGCCATGGACCTGCAGGAATGGCGACAGCTGGATGCACTGACCGACGATGTGGTCGCGCGCTTTCCGGGCAACCGTCAAGTGCAGCGTTTGCAGCGTCAGCGTGAGGTCCATGACATGGCCGAGCTGCGAGTGGAGGCCTACGGCGGCAAGAGTTATGGCGGTGGCAACGGCGATGTCGGGGCCGTCAACGGCAGCCGCGATTTTGGCATCGAAACCACGCTGTACAGCCCGCCCATCGATGAAGACTGGCGCCTGTTCGCCGGTGCCGGTTACGCCACCGGCGATTTCCAGGAAGGCACCGGCCACCACCGTTTCCAGCGCGTCGGGCTCGAACGCCGGACCCGCGACATGTCCCTGGAAGCGGAAGTCTCCAACCATTCCTACGGCTTCGGCGATAAACAGGGCGCGCGCCTGGCAATCACCCGAGACATCGATGATCACTGGCAGTACGGCGGCAGCCTCGAATACCTGTCGGCACAAACGCCGTTGCGGGCCTTGAACAGCGACATCACCGCCAATGGCGGCAGCGGTTTCATCCGTTGGCGCGCCAATGAAAGCCGTGAGTGGAAACTGGCGGTCAGCCCCTCGCACTTCAGCGACGGCAATAACCGTGTCGAAGCCGTGCTCACCGGTCGCGAGGGCGTTTACCGTGCGCCGGGGCTGCAAGTCGACCTCGGCCTGGAAGTCGGCACCAGCCATAACTCCAAGTCCGACGATGTGCCGTACTTCAACCCCAAATCCGACTTCAGCGTGTTGCCGACGGTGAACGTCAATCATGTGCTCTATCACCGCTACGAAACCTCCTGGAGCCAACAGTTCCAGGCCGGTGCGGGTACCTATAGCCAGCGCGATCATGGCACCGGCGGTATCGCCCTGCTGGGCTACGGCCAGCGCTACAGCTGGAACGACGTGCTTGAGGTGGGCGGTCTGCTGAGCATGATCAACCGGCCTTTTGACGGCGACCGCGAAACCGATCTGCGCCTGCTCGTCGACCTTACTTACCGCTTCTAGAAGAGTTTGAAGATGCCTTTTATTTCGCGTTTCATCCTTCTGCTGGGAGCGCTGTTGATCAGCGCCTGCGCCCAGCAAGCCCCGGCCTTCGCACCGCCGTCCGAACGCCCGGTGGCGGCCAATGAAAAACCATGGCCGAAAAACCATGTGCTGGGGATTGTGTACCACGACGTCGAAGACCGTGACCCCGATCAGGCGGTGGTGGCCGTGCGCACCGAGCGCCTGATCGAGCAACTGGCATGGCTGCGGGAGAACAACTACAAGCCGGTTACCGTCGACCAAGTCATGGCGGCTCGCAACGGCGGCCCTGAACTACCGCCCCGGGCGATCATGCTGAGTTTCGACGATGGCTATTCGAGCTTCTACACCCGCGTGTTGCCAGTGCTGCGCGCCTATAACTGGCATGCCTTGCTGGCGCCGGTCGGGGTGTGGATCGATACGCCGCTGAACCAGCCGGTGGATTTCGCCGGTACGCCGCGCAAGCGTTCGGACTTCCTGAGCTGGGAACAGATCCGCGAGGTCTCCCGATCCGGCCTGGTGGAAATCGCCGCCCACACCGACGCCAGCCACAAAGGCGTGCTGGCCAACCCGCAAGGCAACCTGCAACCGGCGGCCGCGACCCGGCGCTATGACGCCGCTACCGGGCGCTATGAAACCGAAGCCCAATTCCAGGCCCGGATGCGCGCCGACGTGGCGGCCATCTCGGAGAAAATCCGCAAGGTCACCGGTTACAAACCGCGTGTCTGGGTTTGGCCATACGGCGCGGCGGACGGCACCTCGTTGCAAGTGGTCAACGAACAGGGGTATCAGATGGCCCTGACCCTGGAAGACGGCCTCGATGCCCTCGACGACCTGATGAACAGCCCGCGCTATTTGGTGGCCTCGGACCCGGATGGCCAGCACTTCGCCAACAGTTTGGTCTCGGTGCAGACCGAATCGCCGATGCGCGTGGTGCATGTGGACCTGGACAACGTCTACGACGCGGACCCGGCCCAACAGGAAATCAACCTCGGCAAACTGATCCAGCGCATGGCCGACATGGGTGCCAACACCGTATTCCTGCAAGCCTTTGCTGACCCTGCGGGCGATGGCCTGGTGCATTCGCTGTACTTCCCCAACCGTCACCTGCCGGTGCGCGCCGACCTCTTCGACCGCGTGGCCTGGCAGTTGCGTACTCGGGCTAACGTCAAGGTCTTCGCGTGGATGCCGGTGCTGAGTTTTGCCCTGGACTCGAAATTGCCACGGGTCACTCGCTGGAACCCGAAAACCGCTACCACGTCGATCGATCCGGATCAGTACAAGCGCTTGTCGCCATTCGATCCGAACGTGCGGCGCATCATTGGTGAAATCTACGAAGACGTGGCACGCCTGACCTCGGTCGACGGCATCCTCTATCACGATGACGCGGTGCTGTCGGACTTCGAAGACGCCGGGCCTAAAGCCCTGAAAGTGTATGCCGCCAACGGTCTGCCCGGTTCGATTGCCGCCCTGCGCGCCGATCCGGCGACCTTGCAACGCTGGACGCGGTTCAAGAGCCGCTACCTGATCGATTTCACTCGCGAACTGACCGCCAAGGTTCGTGCCATTCGCGGTCCGCAAGTCAAAACAGCGCGCAATATTTTCGCCGAGCCAATGCTCAATCCCGAGAGCGAAGCCTGGTTCGCGCAGAACCTCGACGACTTCCTGCGTGCCTACGACTGGACGGCGCCGATGGCCATGCCGCTTATGGAAAAACAGAGCCAACAGCAATCCGGCCCCTGGCTCGAAAAGCTGGTGGCGACGGTCAAATCGCGCCCCGGCGCACTCAACCGCACAGTGTTCGAATTGCAGGCCCGCGACTGGACGAAACACACCGACATCGACAGCGGGCAGTTGGCCGGCTGGATGGGCCTCCTCAAGCGTCAGGGCGCCACCAGTTTTGGCTACTATCCGGACAACTTCCTCGAGAACCAGCCGGACCTGAAAACCGTGCGGCCCGCGCTCTCCAACAAGTGGAATCCATAACATGCTGGATAGACTTCTGGCCCTGCTGGTTCTGGCGATCGTCCTTGGGGTTCCCCTCGGGCTGATCTTTCTGCTCACCGGGCAATTCCTGATGGACTTCGTGTTCTTCTATCCACTGTTCATGTCGGGACTGTGGATCGCCGGCGGCCTGTATTTCTGGCTGCACTGGGAGCGGCACTGGCCGTGGCAGGACGATACCTTGCCGCCCCCGCTGGCCGGCGAACCACTGATCTCGATCCTGATCCCTTGCTACAACGAAGGCGACAACGCCGCCGATACCATTCACGCGGCGCTGGCCCAGCATTACCCGAACATCGAAGTGATCGCGATCAACGACGGCTCCAAGGACAACACCGCCGCGGTGCTCGATGCACTGGCGGCGCAGGATCCGCGTCTGCGGGTGCTGCACCTGGCGGAAAACCAGGGCAAGGCCGTGGCCCTGCGCATGGGCGCCATCGCGGCGCGCAGCGAATATCTGGTGTGCATCGACGGCGATGCGCTGCTGGCGCCGAACACCGCGGCGTATCTGGTAGCACCGATGCTCGACAATGCGCGACTGGGCGCCGTGACCGGCAACCCGCGAATCCGCACCCGTTCGACCCTGGTCGGCCGCGTACAGGTCGGCGAGTTCTCGTCGATCATCGGCCTGATCAAACGCACCCAACGGGTATTCGGGCGGATCTTTACCGTCTCCGGGGTGATCGTCGCTTTCCGTCGCACGGCCCTGAATCGGGTCGGCTACTGGAGCCCGGACATGATCACCGAAGACATCGACATCAGTTGGAAACTGCAACTGGATCACTGGAGCATTTTCTACGAGCCCCGCGCCCTGTGCTGGATCCTGATGCCGGAAACCCTCGGCGGCCTGTGGAAACAGCGTCTGCGCTGGGCTCAGGGCGGCGCCGAGGTGCTGTTCAAGAACATTCGCGGCATCTGGCAATACCGCCATCGTTACCTGTGGCCGCTGCTGTTCGAATACTGCCTGTCCACCGGTTGGGCCTTCACCTTTCTGCTGTCGGTGATCTTTTGGGGCGTCGGCAAATTCGTCGACATGCCATCCGCCATTGCCGTCGATCACCTGATGCCACCGGCCTTTACCGGGCTGGTGTTGGCGGTGGTCTGCCTGGTGCAATTCGCCGTCAGCATCCTGATCGACCGCCGTTACGAAAAGGGCCTCGGGAAGACCATGTTCTGGGTGGTCTGGTATCCGCTGGTGTTCTGGCTCATCAGCCTGCTCACCACCCTGGTCAGCTTCCCCAAAGTGCTGTTCGGTCAACATCAGAAGCGCGCGCGCTGGGTCAGTCCGGACCGGGGCATCAAGCCGCTGAATGATGATGAAGAGGAGGTCATCAAATGAAAATCATCAGAACCCGGCAGCGACCCTTTCTGGTCGTGATCGATGTTTTCTTCACCGTACTGGCGTGGATCGGGCTGCTGTATTTGCTGGCGCGAGGTTTGTGGCCATTGATCGATACCCATGACGGCCCGCGTATCGATGCGTCATTTTTCGACGCCCTCGGCACGTTGCAGATTTACCTGTGGGTGGCGTCGTTTAACGCGGTGATCCTGATCGCGTGGGCGCGTTATCAACAGCGCAAAAGCAAGAGCTTCGCCCAACGCCGTTTGCCGGCACCGGTGGCGGACGATCAGGGGCTGAGACAAAGCTTCAAGCTCACCGGTGACCGCCTGGAGAAGCTGCGCACACCGGGCTCGATGACCATTCACAACGATCAGGAAGGCGATGTCAGCCATGTCATTACGCACGTCTTCCGCGTCGACCCGGCCGAGCTACCGCCGCCTTTGGCGCCGCTCGAGCATCCGCTGGTGATCCGCCTGCCAGCCGAAGATGACGACAACCGCGAGCCAATGAGCCATTTCTAGGCGTTCGCTCATCTGTGGCGAGGGAGCTTGCTCCCGCTGGACCGGGCTGGCGCCCCAGGCCGAAGGACTCCCGATGCCATTAACCGCGCTGTATCTGATAGAGCGCAGTCGCCGATTTTGCGTCTGCTTCGCAGACGAACGGGACGGTGCGGCGATCCGACAAGCTCCCTCGCCACAAAGTCGCCGTCAGCTCAGGTCACGAACCAGGCGCCACGCCTCATCCACCGACAGCGGCTGTTTCATTCGTTCGGCGAGCATCGCCATCGCCCGTTCCTGATCGCAGGCAACGGCGGCCGCTACCACGCCGTTCTTGCCGAACAGGCCAATAAACGGCGGATGTTCTGGGTCGCCTTTGAATTCAACCTCGTCCCAGGCCTCGGCGTGTCCGAGGTAGTCGTAGTTTTTGCCAAAGTGCCAGGTCCAGAAATACGGCACGTCGAGGTAGCGTTCGTCGCCGCCGAGCATATTCGCCGCTGCAATCCGCGCCTGTTGTTGGGCCAGGCGCCAGTGCTCGATCCGTTGAGGCTGGCCGTTGAGCGGGAAGGTCGCGATGTCGCCGACGGCCCAGAGCCCGTCGGTCACGCGCATTCCGCCGTCGACCTTCAATGACTGGTCTTTTTCTTTTGGCAGATCGGCAAACGGGGCCGTTGCCGGGGTGACACCAATCCCGACCAACACCAGGTCCGCCGCAATGCGTTGACCGTTGTCCAGCAGCACCGCTTCGACCTTGCCTGTGCCTTCGATCTTCGCGGCTTCACCATCGGTATGAAACACCACGCCGTTAGCCTCGTGCAGGGCACGAATCGCCTTGCCGACGGCGTCGCCGAATTGCGCCTTGAAGGGGATGGCATGGCGGGCCAGGACGGTGACGTCCAGGCCGTACTGACGCAGGGACGAAGCGGATTCCAGGCCAATGAAGCTGTCGCCGACAATCACTGCCCGTTGGCCAGGTTTTGCCGTCTTCAGAATCTGCTGCGCTTGCGCCTTCGAGCGCAGCACGAATACCTGCGGTAGATCGGTGCCCGGCAGCGACAGGGATTTTGGTATGCCTCCGGTGGCAATCACGGCGGCGTCGTAGCTCAACGATTGACCGTCGGCCAGTCGCAGAGTCCGGTTCGGTGTATCCAGGCCCAAAACATCGCTGTTTATCCGTTCAATGCGCTGTTCACGATAAAAATCTTCATCCCGCAGAGGCGGAACTTCGTCCGGCGGCATCTCCCCGGCAATCACGAACTTGCTCAATACCGTCCGGTCGTAACCGGCCTCGGGTTCACGGTCGATCAGCAGCACCCGGCCGCCGAAGCCTTTCTCCCGCAGCGCCGCAGCGCAGGCCGTACCGGCGGCACCGGCACCGATGATCGCAAAGGTCCGCTTATCGTCCACCGGCGGTGTGCTGGGGCTGGGCATCGGCTGGTCATCGACCCAGACCTCATCATCGCGAACTTCAAGCGGGTAACGCCGCAGACTGTCCAGAGACGGTGGTTCGAACAGCGCGCCGTCTTCGAGCCGATAAGCCGCCTTGTGCCACGGGCAGATCAGCCGTCCCTCGCACAGCGCACCTTTGGCCAAGGGAGCCCCGGCGTGGGGGCATTTGCCCTGATAGGCGCGCAATTGATCGCCGACCCGTAGCAAGACGATTTTCATCTTGTCGATTCGGACCTCAAGGCCACGGTCAAGGGGCACATCGGCGAAACGGGCGACGCGGTGCAGTGCCATGATCGATCTCCAGGCAGGTGTTTCAATTAGAAGTTTGGCGCTTATTCCCAGGTTCAGCCAATTCCCACTGCCACCGCACGAACGGTCCGGCTATAGTTTGCGAGCCGACGACGGCCCCACCCCGCACAAGGTGCTCCGGTATGACCCGATTGACCTCTTTGAACCCTTGGCTGGCGGCCGTTGCAGTCGCCCTTTGCGTGCAGTTGCCAGCGCAGGCCCAGGAGCGTTTCACCCTCAGTATTCCCGGTGTTTCGGACAATCGGCTGTTCACGGTGGCGGAGGCCAGCGATGCCAGCGGTTGCGGCGGCAAGAACCAGTCTCCGGCCCTGAGCTGGAACGCCGGCCCTCCAGGCACCCTCAGCTACGCCATCGTCATGCACGACCCGGACGGCCAGAAAGGCCTGGGCGTCGATCACTGGATTCGTTACGGCATCAAGGCCTCGACCCGTCAGATCCCGGCCGGCGTCGGCACCAAATCCACCCTCGAAGGCGTGGGCGGCACCAACATCAAAGGCACCACCACCTACATTGGCCCTTGCCCGCCTGTCGGCGACAGCTCCCATCACTACATCATCCAGCTCTACGCTCTGGACCTGGCGCCAGAGGCCCTGCCTGCCGGCCTGACCCGCGCGCAGCTGATGGAGCAGATCAAAGGCCATGTGCTGAAAAACAGCAGCGTGGTGCGGCGTTATCACCGCTGAAGATTTTTTCCGGTGAATTAACCCGAACCCGGCGGGCTGTCCGTCTCAGAGGATGAATGAGTCAATTTCCTCCTGAGGTCAGCCCCCATGTCCCTCCCTCTGCAGTTCCTCCGCCCGGCCGCCCAGGGTTTCGCCGCCGGATTGTTGCTGGCCATTGCCGGTTGCGGTGCTTCATCCACACCTGACTCCGTAACGGTTGCGCCCCCGGCTCAACGTGAGCTGAAAACTGAGGCGTTGGTGCGTGAGGCGGCCATGGCGGACACCGCGCTGGCCAAGCACAGTGCGCGACCTGCACCGTTGGTCGCTTTCGCGCCAATGCCGGCCGGTGAGGCTTATCCACAGGGCTATCGGGATGAACAGCGGGAGCAGTATCAGGCGCTGGCCGATAACCCGATTCACAGCGTGGCCGAGGCGCCGGTCTCGACCTTCAGTGCCGACGTCGATACCGGCGCTTACGCCAATGTCCGGCGCTTGCTCAATCAGGGGCGTTTGCCTCCCGAAGGGGCGGTGCGCCTGGAAGAAATGGTCAATTACTTCCCCTACGATTACGCCTTGCCCACCGATGGTTCGCCGTTCGGCGTGACCACCGAGCTGGCGCCGTCGCCCTGGAACCCGCATGCCCGGTTGCTGCGCATCGGCATCAAGGCCTCCGACCGCGCGGTGGCGGAGCTGGCCCCGGCAAACCTGGTGTTTCTGGTGGACGTGTCCGGCTCCATGGACCGTCGCGAAGGCTTGCCCCTGGTCAAAAGCACCCTGAAATTGCTGGTCGATCAACTGCGCGAGCAGGACCGGGTTTCACTGGTGGTCTACGCCGGAGAATCCCGTGTGGTGCTGGAGCCGACTTCCGGACGGGAAAAAGCGAAAATTCGTACCGCTATCGATCAATTGACGGCGGGCGGCTCGACCGCCGGCGCGTCGGGTATCGAACTGGCTTACCAAATGGCGCAACAGGCGTTTATCCCCAAAGGCATCAACCGCATCCTGCTGGCCACCGATGGTGACTTCAACGTCGGCATCAGCGACTTCGACAGCCTCAAACAAATGGCTGTGGATAAACGCAAAACCGGCGTGTCCCTGACCACCCTGGGTTTTGGTGTGGATAACTACAATGAACACCTGATGGAACAACTGGCCGACGCTGGCGACGGTAACTACGCCTACATCGACAACCTGCGCGAGGCGCGCAAGGTGCTGGTGGACCAGCTCGGCTCGACCCTGGCGGTGGTGGCGAAGAACGTGAAGCTGCAAGTGGAGTTCAACCCGGCGCAGGTCAGCGAATATCGGCTGTTGGGTTATGAAAATCGCGCCTTGAAGCGTGAGGATTTCAGCAACGACAAAGTCGACGCCGGAGAAATCGGTGCAGGGCATACGGTGACGGCGTTGTATGAAATTGTGCCCAAGGGTGAGAAGGGCTGGCTGGAACCGCTGCGCTATGGCAATCCTGCGGCCGATGTTTCCGCAAAAACCGGGGAATTAGCGATGCTGCGAGTGCGTTATCAGTTGCCGGAAGGTGGGAATAGTCGCTTGATCGAGCGGCCAATCCTGAAGGGTGAGGCCGGCAAACTCTCGACAGCCAGCGATGACCTGCGCTTTGCCGCCGCCGTCGCTGCCTTTTCCCAGCAGCTCAAGGACGGGCGTTACACCGGTAATTTCAGCCTGAAGGACACCGAAGCCCTGGCCCGTGGCGCACGGGGCGATGATCAATTCGGTCTGCGCGGTGAATTCGTGCAATTGGTGGAGTTGGCGCAGAGCCTGCGAACCCCGACCGCCTCGAATCAACAGCCCAACGACAACCGGATAGAGTGAAAGAGGCCAGCGCTGACATGTCCGATCCTGAAATCAGCTCAGCCACCAGCAGCGATGAATCGCTGCTGGCGCGCTACCGCTCCGGCGACGGGACGGCGTTCGAGGTTTTGTACGCCCGTCATCGCCAAGGCCTTTATCGATTCCTCCTCAGCCTCAGCGGTAAACCCGAACTGGCCGAAGAGGTGTACCAGGAAACCTGGCTGAGCCTGATCCGCAGCACCAGTCAGCCACAAGGCCGGGCGAACTTTCGTACCTGGCTCTACCAGATTGCCCGCAACCGACTGATCGATCACTGGCGCAAACACGGCATCCACAACCCCTTGCACGACCGCTATGACGAACAAACCCACGCCCTGGTCGATGACGCAGCCGACCCCGAACAACTGCTGAGCCTGAGCCGCGACGGTCAACGCCTCGAAGCCGCCCTGCAAACCCTGCCCGCCGACCAGCGCGAAGTGTTCCTGCTGCGCTCCCACGGCGACCTCGACCTGCCGCAGATCGCCACCCTCACCGAAACACCGCTGGAAACCGTCAAAAGTCGCTTGCGCTACGCCCAGCAAAAACTGCGTCGGCTGCTGGCCGAGGAGGTACTGACATGACTGACGCCAAACAAACACCGTCATCGCCCGACGATGAAGTGATCAAGCATTTTCGCGATCACAGCAACGGCGAACCACCGGCCCATCTCGACGCCTTCATCCTCGCCACCGCACACCGGGAAGCCCCCAAGCCGAAGCCAAACCTGTGGCAACGCTGGCTCCACGCCTGCCAGCAACCCCGCTGGCAAGTGGCATTCGCCAGCCTCGTCGGCGTCGCGCTGATGCTGGCACTGGTGCAACGCACACCGGAACAACTGCCGAGTTACGACTTCGCACCTGCGCCGAAAGCGTCCGCACCGCTCGCCAAACCGGAAGCCGCTGCGCGCTCCCAGGATGAACCGGCCGGCGTTATGTCCGCGCCCGCACCGGCTGCACCCATGGCTGAATTTTCTGCACCGATGCAGCGTGAGTCGATCAACAGCGAAATGGCCGACGAAGCCAAACTCAGCAAACGCGCCGCCGCGCCGGTTAAGTCACTGGATGATCAATTACGTGAAGTGATACGCCTGCAAGACGCCGGTCAGACCCAAGCCGCCGAGGCGCTGATGACGACATTGCACAAGCGCTTTCCCAAGGAAAACCTTGCGGCCCGACTCAAGGAGTTGCAGAAAAAATGAGGTAAACAGCGGTCGGCAAATTTGGCATCGACACCCGAAAGCGCGCACTATCGGCCTATAGCCGATGCGTTGGAGGATGCCGTGGCCCAAAAAATCGACCGCATCGCCCAAATGCTCAACTGCCCGGTGAAGGGTGAGGAATTACGGCGAGCAGTGACTGAGAGTCGTAAGGAGTTTCTGCTGGCGAAGCAGGAAGAGGAAGCGCTTGAGGAAGATGTCCTTGATGATGAGTTGATCGAGGATGAAGAAGACGATGATGAGTACGACGAGTTTGACTGGACGACAGAATGAAAAAACCGCTTCGGCGGCCCGTTGCCGCTCTCGACCATAGCCACCCTGCTGCTCAACCCTTGCCGCACACGGCCTATCAGCAACGAGCCGCAGAAATACGTGAGTCTATTGGCTCCAGCCTTAATAACCCACGTCCGGCTATTCCTGCCGAAACACTATTTGCCGAGCTTGATGCGCTCATTGATGAGTTTGAAGCAGAGCGTAGCCGCCCTTGAAAATACTCACTCAAAAATTGCAGGCCCCGAAAAATCGGGGCCTGCAATTTTTGGGTGAGTTGCCGCTATTCTGCGGCTTGTTGCGTCGTCGACTGCGGTGGTCGCGTCAAAACTTTCACCACATCATCAACCACCGTGCCCGTCCCACGCCATTCCACTACCCTGACTCAACACCTGTTTGCAGTTCATCCATTTGGCCTTTCTCGTTCTACTGCTCAAAAGATCGCAAACAGGCTCTTAGGCGAATGCCAGCACCTCATGCAAAGGCCGACGCACTTTTTGCGGCCAGTTGCCGGCGGCCGGGTAGCCGGCGGTGACCAGCATGACCGGCAGTTCATTGGCCCCTAGGTCGAACTCTCGCGTCACGCCCTCGGCATCGAAGCCGCTCATGGCCCCGCTGGCCAGGCCCATGCCTTGAGCCGCCAACATCAGCGTCATGGCGGTGAGGGAGGCCGAACGCAGCGCCTCGTCGCGTTGCAGCTGCGGATTGCCCGCGTGGGATTCGCTGGCCATGGCCGCCCAGCCCTGGAGGGTGGCGGGCGGCAGAATGCCGGCGTCGACCGAGGGCTGCAGCATCTGCGGCAGCGTCTCGTGGGCCGCCAGGGTGCCACAGATGATAAAGGTCACGGGGGCGTCCAGCACTTGGCGCTGCTGGTAGGCCACGGCATGCAAGCGGGCCTTGGCTGCGTCCGAGCGCACCGCGACAAATTTCCAGTTCTGCAGGTTGTAGGCCGAGGGCGCGCGGGTGGCCAGCTGCACCAGCTCGCGGATGACCGACTCGGGCAGATCGCGACCGGCCTGATAGCGGGTGGTGGAAACTCGCGACTCGATAAGGTCCTTGATGGCAGTGTTCATAGCATTCTCCGCTGCACAGGGTTTTCTAGAGTGGATAAATCAGTGTGCTTTTGGTTGGCCGGCGAGCCTGAGGTCGATGCCCATTGCACCGCCAGGATGCTGCCCAACACTGTGATCAGCCCCAGCAGCGCCAGGCCGGTGATGCTCTGTTCCAGCAGCGCCCAACCCAGTAGTACGGCCACCAGCGGGCTGAGCAAGCCCAATGATGACACCGCCACCGGCGCCAACCGGGCAATCCCGCGAAACCACAGCACATAGGCCAGCAGTGCGCCGAACAGCGACAGGTAGGCGTAACCCAACCACTGGCTGAGGCTTAGGCTCGGCAGCGGCGGATCGACCAGCCAGGCAAGCGGCAGCAGCAACAGGCCGCCCACCAGCAACTGCCAGCCGGTAAAGGCCAGCAGCGGTATCGCCAGCTGCCAGCGCCGTGTCAGGTAGGTGCCGACCGCCATGCAGGCGGTGCCGATAAAGGCCGCGGTTATGCCGATCGGGTCCCAAGAGGCGCCCGGCGCCAGCAGCAGCGCGGCCATCCCGACTATCCCCAGCACGCTGGCGCCGGCCGCCAGATAAGACGGGCATTGGCGGTCCAGTGTCCATACCAGGCCCATCACCAGCAGCGGCTGGATGGCCCCGACCACGGCAGCCAGGCCTCCGGGCAAGCGGTAGGCGGCGACAAACAGCAGGGCTTGGAAGAAGCCGATATTCAGCGCCGCCAGTATCATCAGGCGCAGCCATTCGGCGCGTTTGGGCAGATGCCGGCTGTACAGCACCAGCAATAGACCGGCCGGCAACGCGCGCAGCAAGGCGGCGGTAAAGGGCCGATTCACTGGCAAGAGTTCGGTGGTGACTATATAGGTCGAGCCCCAGATGGCCGGGGCCAGCGCCGTGCTCAGGACGTCCAGCCAGGAACTGCGGGTGCTTAACTTGCGCATGTATTTACCTCGCATTCAAGATAAAATGGAAGTTAGTAGTATTTTGTCTTGAGTTCAAGATAAATTTTGAGGAGTAAAGCATGACAACCGAACGACAGGCCGATGCGGTCGACATGATTCTTCGGCAGTGGCGCCGCGAGCGTCCGGATCTGGACGTCAGCCCCATGGGCACCATTGGCCGGGTCAAGCGCTGCTCGGTGCTGCTGCAGCGTGAACTGGCTAAGGTCTTCAGCGCTTTCGGCCTGAACGCCTGGGAGTTCGATGTGCTGGCCACCCTGCGTCGCGCCGGCGCGCCCCACTGCCTGGCGCCGACCGCGCTGTTTTCGTCCTTGATGATCACCTCCGGCACCATGACCCGGCAGCTGCAGCAGCTGGAGGCCGCCGGCTGGGTCAGCCGCACGCCCAACCCCAGCGACGCGCGCAGCCTGCTAGTGCAATTGACCCCGGCCGGGCTGGCGCTGATCGACCGCGCGGTGACCGCCCATGTCGCCAACGAGGCGCGGATTCTGGCACCTATAGCGGCGGCACAGCTGGCGCAGTTGGATGAGCGGCTATCGGAGCTGTTGGCGGTCTTGGAACCGGCGGCCGAGTGATTTCTAAAAACCTGTTTATGACCTGCTGCGCGTCGGCGATACCGTGTTAAAAACAGCCTCAGAATGCTCATTTACAGCCCGTAAAATGCGCTTCTTCGGCTGCTTTACCTTGTCTCCTCTAGCTCGCGAGATCATAAACAGATTCTTGGCGCGGTGACGCAGCCGACAGACGCATTGGAGCAATGCGAGTTCACGCTTCACCGTATTGCCCTTGCGGATTTTCAAGCGCTCGTCACGGTAGCGGGCAAAATCTGAAGAGGAGAGGGTGGCAACGATGCGTGTCGCCAGCGGATGACGCTTGAGCGCTTCCAGGCGCTTGATTTCCGAATACGCGCCCTTGTGCTTCGGAGCGGTCTCGGAGATATAGCGATCAATGAGTTGATGAAAGGCGGTGTGTTCAGCCTCGACGCGAGAGACAAAAATGCCTCGGTCGATTTCGCTTTCGATCATGCGTGCCCAGGCTTGGGCATCGGACTTGGTTTCGAAGGTTTTTCTTTGGGCTGGATAGCCTTTGAGGCGGATTTGCGCTTCCCACTGATACTCGCCGCGATTCCTGATTGTTGCCATTTCGACCATTCCTGCCACGTTCAAGTGTGGCAAATTTGTGGCAAAAACGACTTTCAGGACTAGGACAGGTTTCTGTCAGGAGCGCTATCCCCTTGTAATACAAGGGAAAGAAGATGGTGCACCAGGCGGGATTCGAACCCACGACCCCTGCCTTCGGAGGGCAGTACTCTATCCAGCTGAGCTACTGGTGCAATGCGGGCGCCATGATACTCATATGCGCTGCGGGCGTCCATGCTGCTGAATCGCCTGCGTTTTTCCCAAGCGTAACCTGCGTTTGCTACGTTGATCAGAAAAAATAAGCCAATGCGGCGTTTTCGTTCTTTTTTTCGAACAGCCTATTGTCCTTTACCCCCTTTGATCCTAGGATTCGTTTGAGATTTCAAACGCTCTTGTCTGGGTGCTGAACCGCACGAGTTCGATTTGTGCGCTATTTATGTGCTTCAGCCCGGTGAATGATTTCCCTGACGGCAGCCTATAAGGCGCCTTTCTACAATCATAATTCGCTCCGCGCCTGCGCGGTGCTGTTAAGGAAAGCCGACATGCAGCTTAAAGACACCCAGTTGTTCCGCCAGCAAGCCTTTATCGATGGCGCTTGGGTCGATGCGGACAACGGTCAGACGATCAAGGTCAATAACCCGGCAACGGGCGAAATTCTGGGCACTGTGCCGAAAATGGGCGCTGCCGAAACCCGCCGTGCGATCGAAGCCGCTGACAAAGCGCTGCCGGCCTGGCGTGCACTGACCGCCAAGGATCGTGCGAACAAACTGCGTCGCTGGTTCGAGCTGATCATCGAGAACCAGGACGACCTGGCTCGCCTGATGACTCTGGAGCAGGGCAAGCCATTGGCTGAAGCCAAGGGCGAGATCGTTTACGCCGCTTCCTTTATCGAGTGGTTCGCTGAAGAAGCCAAACGCGTCTACGGTGACGTGATTCCGGGCCACCAGCCAGACAAGCGCCTGATCGTGATCAAGCAGCCGATCGGCGTGACCGCCGCGATTACTCCGTGGAACTTCCCGGCCGCGATGATCACCCGTAAAGCCGGCCCGGCCCTGGCCGCCGGTTGCACCATGGTGCTCAAGCCTGCTTCGCAAACTCCGTTCTCTGCATTCGCCCTGGCTGAACTGGCCCAGCGTGCCGGTATTCCGAACGGTGTGTTCAGTGTGGTGACCGGCAGCGCCGGCGACATTGGCAGCGAGCTGACCGGCAACCCGATCGTGCGCAAACTGTCGTTCACCGGCTCGACCGAAATCGGTCGTCAGTTGATGACCGAGTGCGCCAAGGACATCAAGAAAGTCTCGCTGGAACTGGGCGGCAACGCGCCGTTCATCGTGTTCGACGACGCAGACCTGGATAAGGCCGTCGAAGGCGCGATCATTTCCAAGTACCGCAACAACGGCCAGACCTGCGTCTGCGCCAACCGCCTGTACATTCAGGATTCGGTGTACGACGCGTTCGCCGAAAAACTGAAAGTGGCCGTGGCCAAACTCAAGATCGGCAACGGTCTGGAAGATGGCACCACCACGGGCCCGCTGATCGACGAAAAAGCCGTGGCCAAGGTTCAAGAGCACATTGCTGACGCTGTTGGCAAAGGCGCAACCGTGCTGTCCGGTGGCAAGGTGATGGAAGGCAACTTCTTCGAGCCGACCATCCTGACCAACGTGCCGAATAACGCTGCCGTGGCCAAGGAAGAAACCTTCGGCCCATTGGCGCCACTGTTCCGCTTCAAAGATGAAGCCGATGTGATCGCGATGTCCAACGACACTGAGTTCGGTCTGGCCTCGTACTTCTATGCTCGCGATCTGGGCCGTGTGTTCCGTGTGGCTGAAGCCCTGGAATACGGCATGGTTGGCGTCAACACCGGGTTGATCTCCAATGAAGTCGCGCCGTTCGGCGGCATCAAGGCATCGGGCCTGGGCCGTGAAGGCTCCAAGTACGGCATCGAGGATTACCTGGAAATCAAATACCTCTGTCTGGGTATCTAAGCTCGGAAAACATAAGCAGGCATTGCTTCAAGCGTAAAGGGCACGAGAGCGCTGCCCTTTGCGCCGCTTCAAACGGAATTTTCTCTGTGGCCGGGAAAGCTGTGGCAGTCGATCATCGCATGCTGCCGTAGTTGCCTCCCCGCCGCTTAATCCTTGAACCACGCCGCCCGATGAGCGGTGAATGAGGACACTATGAGCAAGACTAACGCATCCCTGATGAAACGCCGCGAAGCCGCTGTACCGCGCGGTGTTGGCCAGATTCACCCGATCTTCGCCGACCACGCGAAGAACGCCACCGTGACCGACGTTGAAGGTCGCGAGTTCATCGACTTCGCCGGCGGTATCGCCGTGTTGAACACCGGTCACCTGCACCCGAAAGTCATTGCGGCCGTGACTGCTCAACTGAACAAGCTGACCCACACCTGCTTCCAGGTCCTGGCCTACGAGCCGTACGTGGAACTGTGCGAAAAAATCAACGCCAAGGTGCCAGGTGATTTCGCCAAGAAAACCCTGTTGGTGACCACGGGTTCCGAAGCCGTGGAAAACGCCGTGAAAATCGCCCGCGCCGCCACTGGCCGTGCCGGCGTGATCGCGTTCACCGGCGCTTACCACGGTCGCACCATGATGACCCTGGGCCTGACCGGAAAAGTCGTGCCTTACTCGGCCGGCATGGGCCTGATGCCAGGCGGCATCTTCCGCGCGCTGTACCCGAACGAGCTGCACGGTGTGAGCATCGACGATTCGATCGCCAGCATCGAGCGCATCTTCAAGAACGACGCCGAGCCGCGTGACATCGCCGCCATCATCATCGAGCCGGTGCAGGGCGAAGGCGGTTTCTACGTCGCGCCTAAAGAGTTCATGAAGCGCCTGCGTGCCCTGTGCGACCAGCACGGCATTCTGTTGATCGCTGACGAAGTACAGACTGGCGCTGGCCGTACCGGCACTTTCTTTGCCATGGAACAGATGGGCGTTGCCGCCGACCTGACCACTTTCGCCAAATCCATCGCTGGCGGCTTCCCGCTGGCCGGTGTGTGCGGCAAGGCCGAATACATGGACGCCATCGCTCCAGGCGGCCTGGGCGGCACTTATGCCGGTAGTCCGATCGCTTGCGCCGCGGCTCTGGCGGTGATGGAAGTGTTTGAAGAAGAGCATCTGCTAGACCGTTGCAAAGCGGTTGGCGAGCGTCTGGTGACTGGCCTGAAGGCTATCCAGGCCAAGTATCCGGTGATCGGCGAAGTGCGTGCCTTGGGCGCAATGATCGCGGTCGAGCTGTTCGTCGACGGCGACAGCCACAAGCCGAACGCTGCTGCCGTGGCATCGGTTGTGGCCAAGGCGCGCGACAAGGGCCTGATCCTGCTGTCGTGCGGCACCTATGGCAACGTTCTGCGCGTGCTGGTACCGCTGACCGCGCCGGACGAGCAACTGGATAAAGGCCTGGCGATCATGGAAGAGTGCTTCGCCGAGCTCTGATTCATTTGTGAACTGATCGACAAAAAACCCGCTTCGGCGGGTTTTTTTATGCCCCTTGGAACACATCAGGGCAATTGAGCTGTATCGAATGGCCAGCATTGACTAAGGTGCAAGCATTGCCGTTGGAGTGTGCAGATGACTGCTGTAGTGTTACCCGCTGTACCGCGTGTGCTGATTGCCGAGGCCGACCCTTGGCCCCGTGACCTGCTCAAGCAGGTGTTGTTGAATGTGCGCTGCGACGCGCGGCTGGACCTGTGTGCTGACGGCCAGGAGGCCCTGCAGCTGTTGGCGGAAAATCCTTATGACCTGGTGATCGTCGACTGGGAGTTGCCCGGCGTCGATGGCCTGAATGTCTTGCGCAGTGTTCGTCAGCGCAAACGTAATCCGCCGCTGCCCTTCATTCTGATGAGCAGCCGCAACGACAGCGCCAGCGTGCGCGAAGCCTTGCCTCTGGCGCCCACGGCGTACCTGACCAAACCCTTGAACATGGAAAGCCTGACCCAGCGCCTGCAGGATTTATTGCTGAACGCTGGTGAAGAGGTGTCCTGCGAGGTGCCGTCATTGGCGCCGGGCATGACCTTGTCGGTGTATCTGGAGCGGCGGCGCGAACTGGCGGACGGTGCGCCGTTGATGACCGATGTGCAGGTGGCGATCAACCGTAGTCTCAATCCCAATGGCCTCGATCTGACGCGGCTGGAAGACGAGATCCGCACCGATCCGCAAATCACCGCTGTCTTGATCGCTGCCGCCAACAGCGCGGCCCAGCATCATGGCGCCGCCGTGCAAACCCTGGCCCAGGCGTTGCATCGCTTGGGCACCGGGCAAAGCATGAACCTGATTCTGGGGCTGGCCCTCAAGCGCAGTGCCCGGCTCAGCGATCCGTTCCTGGCCGATTATGCCGAGCGTTATTGGGAGTTGTCCCTGCACACCGCCGAATACGCGCGAACGTTGGCGCGTTTGCTGGATCTGGATCAGGAGCGCTGTTATAGCGCGGGCATGCTGCATCGTCTCGGCGACCTGGCGTTGCTGCGGTGTTTGCAGGAGTGGAAGCAAGCCGGCGGTGATTTGGATGAGCTGGAAGAAGTCGGCGACGCACTGGCCGAATTTGGCGCGGCCTATGGTTCGGCGCTACGGACCCGCTGGCGCCTGCCCCTGGAGCTGCGAGAGCTGATTGCGGCGGTTTACCAGCTCGGTGGCGGGGTTTACTCCCGCGAGGCGCTGGTGATGAACATGGCCGCACAACTGGCGCGCCTGACCGAGCATGAGGGGATCGAGGCGTTGTCCAAGAGCCGCACGGCGCGGTTGCTCAAGATCGGATTGCCGGAGTTGATGCGTTTGCGCAAAAAATAAGCTCAACGGCAACCCTTGTGGGAGCGGGCTTGCTCGCGAAAGCGGTGTGTCAGTCAACATCAATGGTGGCTGACACTCCCTCTTCGCGAGCAAGCCCGCTCCCACATTAGGTCCGTGTCAGGTCTGTCAGCCAGAGATAATCCGGTTCTTGCCCTGGCGCTTGGCTTCGTACATCGCTGCATCGGCGCGGGCGAACAGGCTGTCGAGGTTTTCATCCTCGGGCGTGAGGCTGGTCAGGCCCTGGCTGACGGTGATGCCGAACGTCTGGTCGTCATGGCTGAAACTCAACCGCTGAATCTCCCGTTGCAGGCGCTCGGCCACTTGCATGGCCATGTCCGGTGCGCAGCCGGGGAACACCGCAGCGAATTCCTCACCGCCAATCCGCCCGAACAGATCACCACGCCGCAGGGCTGCGCGGCCGCTCTCGGCGATCCGTTGCAGCACCATGTCGCCTTCCGGATGGCCGTAGGTGTCGTTGATCACTTTGAAGTTATCGATGTCCAGCAGCAGGAAGGCCATCGGCGCACCGTGTAGTCGTGCCTGGTCGAATTCGCGATGGGCGCATTCGAAGAAGTGTCGGCGGTTGCTGCTTTGGGTCAGCACGTCGGTGGTGGCCAAGCGGTGTAGCTCGGTTTCCATCTGCTTCTTTTCGGTGATGTCTTCGGCAATGCCGACGATAATCACCGGTTGGCCCGGCTCGGCCTGACGGTTGATGAAGCACTTGTCGCTGAGCCAGCGCACCTGGCCGTCGGCGGTGATGATGCGGTACTCGCGGTCTTCAACGGCGCCGTTGACCAGCACTTGCGCCAGGCTGCGCTCGGCGTAATCCAGGTCGTCGGGATAAACACTGTCGCGCCAGTGGTTGTAGTCGGACAGCAACAGGCCGGCGGGGCGGCCGAAGATCCGGTCATAGGCCGGGCTGACGTAGAGCACCTGTCGGGTTTCCCAGTTGAATGCCCAAAGCACCGCGTTGACGCTGACCAGCAGCGAGCTGAACAGCTGTTCGCGTTCGCTCAGGCGCGCCACTTCGCCTTGCGCATGCATCAGCGCCATCAGGGTTTGCGCGGCCTCGGGCCACTGTGGAAGGGATGAGTCTTGTAGGTTTTTATTGACCATCGGCACAAATCTCAAAGGGCGTGCCGCTATTTCGACAGCGGCCAGCACAAAGCCCGCCTGGATGGCGAAGTGTCTTTGAGATAGGGGATTTGGAGCGAAGTTCCCGCTTTTTTTGTGGCGAGGGCACGCTTGCTCCCGCTGGGCGGTCCTGGCGACGCGTTTTTTCCGTTAAAACGCGTCGTCAGATATTGCGGCTGCTGCGCAGCCGAACGGGAGCAAGCTCCCCCGCCACAGGAGCGGCCCTTGATTCAAGGTCAGGCAGCGGCAGGGCGCAGGGAGTAGGTTTTCAGCTGGTCGGCGAAGTCGCGCAGGGATTGAATCCCGCTGGCCTCGGCTTCGTGTACCCAATCCTTGATGGCGGCCAGCATGTCGTGACCATTTGAACTGGTCTTGACCCAGATCTGCTGCAAGGCCAGGCGTTTCTCGTAAATTACCTTCAGCGCCTGGCTGTGTTCGAGCATGGTCTGGATGCGCACATGGTGCTTGTCATCCAGTAGGCTGGTTTCCCGCGAGAGCAGGCGCTTGGCCCGGTGGAACTGGTGACGGACCGAGTGATCGACCTTTTCCAGTTCTTGCTTGACCAGTGGTGCGATGACCAATTTGCGGTACTGGGCCATGATCTGGAAGCGGTTGTTGAGGATCGCCATGGCGGTGTCCATGTCCAGGCTGCCTTTGCCTTCGACACGGTGGGCGATCGGCGCAACCCGCTGGACCTTGGCCAGGCGCAGGAAGCTGAAGACCTGGATCCACGCCCAGCCGAGGTCGAATTCCCACTTCTTCACCGACAGTTTGGCCGAGTTAGGGTAGGTGTGATGGTTGTTATGCAGTTCTTCGCCGCCGATCAGGATGCCCCAGGGCACCAGATTGGTCGCCGCATCGCGGCATTCGAAATTGCGGTAGCCGATGGCATGGCCCAGGCCATTGACCACGCCGGCGGCCCACACCGGGATCCACATCATCTGGATGGCCCAGATGGTGATGCCGATGGTGCCGAACAGCAGCAGGTCGATGACGCCCATGATCGCCACGCCCAGCAGCGGGAAGCGGCTGTAGAGGTTGCGTTCGATCCAGTCTTCGGGGCAGTTCTTGCCGTAGATGCGCAGGGTCTCGGGGTTTTCCGCTTCGGCGCGGTACAGCTCGGCGCCTTTGCGCAGAACCGTGGACAGCCCCTTGATGACCGGGCTGTGCGGGTCATCGACGGTTTCGCATTTGGCGTGATGCTTGCGGTGGATAGCGGTCCACTCGCGGGTGTTCTGCGCCGTGGTCAGCCACAGCCAGAAACGGAAGAAATGTTTCAGGCCGGCATTGAGCTCGAGGGAACGATGGGCTGAATAACGATGCAGATAGACCGTGACGCCGACGATCGTCACGTGGGTCATCAGCAGGGTGACTGCCACCAGTGACCAGGGCGATAAGCCAAGAAAACCTTCGTACCACATAGGCTATAGGGCCCTCGAAAAAGAAAAAACAGCCTTTGCATTATCACTAAGCCCACAGATAAAACCAGTCGCCCTTTCAGATAAGAGTGGCCGGGTGTTTCTTTAATCTATAATTCCAACCAGTTTTGTAGGGACATGGACGTTCTAATGCCAGCCACATATCGCGATGCCTTGCGTGCAGCGCTGCTCTATCTGGTGCTTTCCGTAGCCTGGTTCCAGTTTAGTGGTTATTTATTGAACAGTTTCTTCGATAACTCCACCGACCTGCTGCGCTGGCAACTGATCAACGGTTATGCCTGGGTGGCCTTCAGTGCCGGGTTGATCTTTATGGCGCGGGCACGATTGTTTCGCTGCCTGGGTGTCGGCGCCAGATTGCGCGAGCGCAAAGCAGATCGGGAACGTTTGCGTCAGGCGGCCGCGGTGTTCGATTGCACCCGCGAAGGGGTGCTGGTCACCAATAGCAAAGGGCTGATCGTCCATGTGAACCGGGCGTTCATGGAGATCACCGGCTACCAGTGTGAGGAAGTGCTGGGGCAGCAACCGAGCATGTTCAAGTCGGGCCATCACCCACCGGGTTTCTACCAGGCGATGTTCGCGACACTCGACAGCCTCGGCGAGTGGAGCGGGGAAATCTGGAATCGTCGCAAAAGCGGCGAGATTTACCCGCAATGGCAGACGATTCGCCTCATTCCCGACGATCAGGGGCGGCTCAGTCAGTACGTTGCAGTATTTTCCGACATCAGCGCGATCAAGAACTCCGAGCATGAACTGACGCACCTGGCCCACCACGATCCGCTGACCGATCTGCCCAATCGCCTGCTGTTTACCGACCGTGCCGAGCAGGCCGTGGCCTCGGCGCAGGCCCATAAGCGCGGTTGTGCGTTGCTGATGATCGATCTGGATCACTTCAAGTTGATCAACGACAGCCTCGGTCACAACGTCGGTGACCAACTGCTCAAAGCCGTGGCCCAGCGTCTGCAAGGCACATTCGACCCGGGCATCACCCTGGCGCGGCTCAGTGGCGACGAATTTGCGGTGTTGGCTGAAGATTGCCCGCAACCGGGGCCTGCCGCGGCGCTGGCTCAGCGGGTCATCGATGGCCTCAAGGAGCCGTTTCAGATCGACGGGCATCCGTTGTTCATCAATGCCAGCATCGGCATCGGTCTGTTCCCCAGCGATGCCTTGAGCGCCGAGCAACTGTTGCGCAACGCCGACTCGGCGCTGTTCAAGGCCAAGAGCGCCGGTCGCGACGGCTATGCCCTCTATACCGAAGAATTGACCACGCATGCCCAGCAGCGCGTCGAGATTGCGTTCGAATTGCGCCGGGCGCTGGAGCAGCAGGAGTTGCGTGTCTATTACCAGCCCGTGCATGACCTCAAAACCAGTCGCCTGATCGGCGTCGAGGCGCTGGTGCGCTGGGAGCATCCGCAGCGCGGGCTGGTGTCGCCGGCTGAATTCATCCCCATTGCCGAACGCACCGGGCTGATTGCCGAGATCGATGCCTGGGTCATGCGCCAGGCCTGTCAGCAAATGTGCCAGTGGCAGGCGACAGGCGTGCTGCTTTCGTTTGTCGCGGTGAACGTTTCTTCTCGCCTGTTCGCCCGCCGCGAGTTGTATCAGCAGGTGGCTCAGGTGCTGCACGACACCGGGCTGGATCCGGCGTATCTGGAGCTGGAAGTCACCGAAAGCGCGGTGATGGAGGACCCGGAAGTGGCGCTGGAGCAGATGCATCGCTTGCGTGAGTTGGGCGTGCGGCTGGCCATCGATGACTTCGGCACGGGTTATTCGTCGTTGCTGCGACTCAAGCGGTTGCCGGTGCAAAAGCTCAAGATCGATCAGGGATTTGTCGCAGGCTTGCCGGGTGATGAGGATGACGCGGCGATCGTGCGGGTGATCATTGCCCTGGCGCAGAGCATGGGGATGCAAGTGCATGCCGAGGGGATCGAGCAGATCGAGCAGGCGGGTTTCCTGCTCGAGCACGACTGCGATCTGGGGCAGGGGTATTGGTTTGGGCGGCCAGTACCGGAGGCCGCGTTGGATTGGGCTCGGGCGCCAGTGATTTCCTGAAAGCGAAAAGATCGCAGCCTTCGGCGGCTCCTGCAAGGGATCGGCGTACACCTGTAGGAGCTGCCGAAGGCTGCGATCTTTTGATCTTCAAGCCACTCATGCTCAGCAAATCCTTGCTTCATCAAATAATGTCTTCTGGTTATATAAACATTCTTAAATAGTCTTTTTAAGAATATCTGCACCTATCTACTATTGCCCTCACGCCGTACGCAGTGCCCGCCACTGCCAGGCATATCTCATTAAAGGAGCAGCACCATGAGCGCATCCCTACGTAGTGTTGACGGGCAGGACGAAGCCACCATTTTGCGTGAGATCCAGAGCGCCTTGCGCGATCTGCGCTTTGGCGCAGTGGAAATCACCGTGCACAACGCCCAGGTGGTTCAGATCGAACGCAAAGAGAAATTCCGTTTGCAGAATCCGGGCAACAAACCGAGCTGAAGCGAAAGATCAAAAGATCGCAGCCTTCGGCAGCTCCTACGCGCCTGTGGGCGCCGCCGCAGGCTGCGATCTTTTCAAACAGGCAACCCGATTCCAGAAATCCATAAGAAAAGCCAACACACCAAGAATTCCAGGAGCTTTCACCATGTCGTCGATTCGCCATTTTGCCTTGGCCGCCCTGGCCAGTGCCCTTTTTGCGGGTTCCGCGGTTGCCAAGGATTACGAATTGCTCAACGTGTCGTATGACCCGACCCGTGAGCTGTATCAGGACTACAACGCCGAGTTCATTAACTTCTGGAAGAAAGACCACGCTGGCGACAACGTGAAGATCCAACAGTCCCACGGTGGTTCGGGTAAACAGGCTCGCGCCGTAATCGACGGTCTGCGGGCCGACGTGGTGACCCTGGCCCTGGCCGGGGATATCGACGAAATCGCCAAGCTCGGCAAGAGCCTGCCGGCTGACTGGCAGAAGCGTCTGCCGGAGGCGAGCACACCTTACACCTCGACCATTGTGTTCCTGGTGCGCAAGGGCAACCCGAAAGGTATCAAGGACTGGGGTGACCTGACCAAGAATGGCGTGGAAGTCATCACTCCGAACCCGAAAACATCCGGCGGCGCGCGCTGGAACTTCCTCGCGGCCTGGGCCTATGGCCTGAAAGCCAACGGCGGTAACGAAGCCAAGGCCAAAGAGTACGTACAGACCCTGTTCAAACACGTGCCTGTGCTGGACACCGGTGCTCGCGGTTCGACCATCACCTTCGTCAACAACGGTCAGGGCGACGTGCTGCTGGCCTGGGAAAACGAAGCCTTCCTGGCCTTGAAAGAAGACGGTGGCGCCGACAAGTTCGACATCGTTGTACCGTCGCTGTCGATTCTTGCCGAACCACCGGTGGCCGTGGTCGATAAAAACGCTGAGAAAAAGGGCAACAGCGAGCTCGCCGAAGCGTACCTCAAGCACCTGTACAGCCCGGCCGGCCAGGAAATTGCGGCGAAAAACTTCTATCGTCCACGTGACAAGGACGTAGCCGCCAAATACGCCAGGCGGTTCCCGACACTGGAGCTGGTGACCATCGACAAGGACTTCGGCGGCTGGAAAACCGCGCAACCGAAATTCTTCAATGACGGTGGCGTGTTCGACCAGATTTATCAGGCGCAGTAACCTGAAATGGATTAGTCAATGGACCTGATTCCAGTCAGTTAAGGTGCTGAACCTGTGGGAGCGAGCCTGCTCGCGATGACGGCGGTACATTCAGCATAAATGTTGGTTGGCCCGCCGCTATCGCGAGCAGGCTCGCTCCCACAGGGGCTGCGGTGTCCAAATCCTTAACTGGCTGGCATTAGCCAACAGGCCCCGATTTCACTGTCGGGGCTTAGCGCGTTCTCAACCAAGGACTTTTATGTCGCGTCGTATCTCCCCCGTCATACCCGGCTTCGGGCTGACGCTGGGCTACACCTTGGTGTACCTCAGCCTGATTGTGCTCATTCCACTGGCGGCGATGTTCGTGCATGCCGCTCAACTGACCTGGGACCAGTTCTGGGCGATCATCTCGGCGCCACGGGTGCTGGCGGCGTTGAAGCTGAGCTTCGGCACCGCGCTGTACGCCGCGATCATCAACGGCGTGATCGGCACGCTGCTGGCCTGGGTGCTGGTGCGCTACACCTTCCCGGGGCGCAAAGTCATCGACGCGATGATCGACCTGCCCTTTGCTTTGCCCACTGCGGTGGCCGGTATCGCGCTGACCGCGCTGTACACCCCCACCGGGCTGGTGGGGCAGTTCGCGGCGGACTTGGGTTTCAAGATCGCGTATACCCCCCTCGGCATCACCCTGGCGCTGACTTTTGTGACGCTTCCATTCGTGGTACGTACGGTACAGCCTGTACTGGCTGATATCCCGCGTGAAGTGGAGGAGGCGGCGGCTTGCCTGGGGGCGAAACCGTTACAGGTTTTTCGCCATATTCTGGTGCCGGCGCTGCTGCCAGCCTGGCTCACCGGTTTCGCTTTGGCCTTTGCCCGCGGGGTCGGCGAGTACGGTTCGGTGATTTTCATCGCCGGCAATATGCCAATGAAAACCGAAATTCTGCCGCTGCTGATCATGGTCAAACTCGACCAGTACGATTACACCGGCGCCACCTCCATTGGTGTACTGATGCTGGTGGTTTCCTTTGTCCTGTTACTGCTGATCAACTTGTTGCAGCGGCGCATCGAAACCCCATAAGGAGGCGCGAAAAATGTCCCAATCGTCTATTGCAGCGGCCTCCTCGAACGCCGCCCGCCGTGGCAGTGCCTCGTCGCGGCGAATCCTGATCGGCCTCGGCTGGCTGATTTTTGCGCTGTTTTTGCTGTTGCCGCTGTTCATCGTGGTATCCCAGGGTCTGAAACTGGGCCTGGGGGCGTTCTTCACGGCGATTTTTGAGCCGGACGCTTTGTCGGCGTTGAAACTCACTGTGATTGCGGTGCTGATCTCGGTGCCGCTGAACCTGGTGTTCGGTGTCAGCGCGGCGTGGTGCGTGAGCAAATACTCGTTCCGTGGCAAGAGCATGCTGGTGACCCTGATCGACCTGCCGTTCTCGGTATCGCCGGTGATCGCGGGTCTGGTCTACGTGTTGATGTTCGGCGCCCAGGGCCTGTTCGGCCCGTGGTTGCAGGATCACGACATCCAGATCGTCTTCGCCTTGCCGGGTATCGTGCTGGCGACGATTTTCGTCACCGTGCCGTTCGTGGCCCGTGAGCTGATCCCGCTGATGCAGGAACAAGGCACCCAGGAAGAAGAGGCCGCGCGCCTGCTCGGGGCCAATGGCTGGCAGATGTTCTGGCACGTTACCGTCCCCAATATCAAATGGGGCCTGATTTATGGCGTGGTGCTGTGCACGGCCCGGGCGATGGGTGAGTTCGGTGCGGTGTCGGTGGTTTCCGGGCACATTCGCGGGGTGACCAACACCTTGCCGTTGCACGTCGAGATTCTCTACAACGAATACAACCACGTGGCCGCGTTCGCCGTGGCGAGCCTGTTGCTGATCCTGGCGCTCTTCATCCTGCTGCTCAAGCAGTGGAGCGAAAACCGTATTAACCGCCTGCGCGCCAGCGCCGCGGAGGAATAGTCATGTCGATCGAAGTGCGTAACGTCAGCAAGAACTTCCACGCGTTCAAGGCGCTGGACAACATCAGCCTGGACATTCAAAGCGGCGAGCTGGTGGCGCTGCTGGGGCCGTCCGGCTGCGGCAAGACCACGTTGCTGCGAATCATCGCCGGCCTCGAAACCCCGGATCAGGGCAGCATCGTGTTCCATGGCGAAGACGTCTCCGGCCACGACGTGCGTGATCGCAACGTCGGTTTCGTGTTCCAGCACTACGCCCTGTTCCGCCACATGACGGTGTTCGACAACGTCGCGTTCGGCCTGCGCATGAAGCCGAAAAACCAGCGTCCGAACGAGAGCCAGATCGCGGTGAAAGTCCACGAACTGCTGAACATGGTGCAGCTGGACTGGTTGGCGGATCGCTACCCGGAACAACTCTCCGGCGGCCAGCGTCAGCGCATCGCGTTGGCCCGCGCCTTGGCGGTGGAGCCAAAGGTTTTGCTGCTCGACGAACCTTTCGGCGCACTCGACGCCAAGGTCCGTAAAGAACTGCGTCGCTGGCTCGCGCGGCTGCACGAAGACATCAACCTGACCTCGGTGTTCGTGACCCATGACCAGGAAGAGGCGATGGAAGTCGCCGACCGTATCGTGGTGATGAACAAGGGCGTGATCGAGCAGATCGGCTCACCGGGCGACGTCTACGAAAACCCGGCCAGCGATTTCGTCTATCACTTCCTCGGCGATTCGAACCGTCTGCATTTGGGTGAAGATCGGCACGTTCTGTTCCGTCCACACGAAGTGTCGCTGTCGCGTCATGAACTGGAAGACCACCACGCCGCTGAAGTGCGGGATATTCGTCCGTTGGGCGCCACCACGCGGGTGACGCTGAAGGTCGAAGGCCAGAGCGAGTTGATTGAAGCCGAAGTGGTGAAGGATCACGACAGCCTGGTTGGATTGGCGAAGGGTGAGACGTTGTTCTTCAAGCCGAAGGTCTGGCAGAAAGTCGCCAACCTTTAAAAGCAAAAGCTTCGCGAGCAGGCTCGCTCCCACAGTGATTTGTGTCGTTCACAAATCCCCTGTGGGAGCGAGCCTGCTCGCGATGGCGTCTTACGTTGCTGCGTTTTTCTGACGCAAACGCACACCGCCCACCCGCGCCTCGATCTGCTCTTTCAGCTCATGCCGCAACCCCAGTAAAAACGCCAACTCAACCACCACAAACAACGGCCCGACAATCAACCCCGTCACATCATCGACAAACGCCGGTTTGCGTCCCTCGTAATGATGGCCGACAAACTGAATCGCCCAGCCCACCACAAACATCCCGATCCCGCTGGCCAGCCAGACCAGCATACTTTGCTGCGCGAGAACCAGGCCCGCCCAAATGCACAGACCGAGCAGCGCGGTCATCAACGCCCCAAGACGCACCTCCAGGCGCAGGTAAAACCACGCCGATGCCATTGCGACCAGCACCGCCGGCGAAACCCAGCCTCCGCCCCATTGAGGCCGTGACAGCAACACCGCGACCGCCACGACGATCAGCGGAATACCCACGAAATGGCTGGCGATATTGCGTGGGTCACGGTGGTAGGCGGCGTATTGACTGAGATGGTCAACGAGGCTTTTCATTGTTATTCCTCCTGTAGGGTGATTGATGATGCCCCGGGTTCATCTCTCACTCTGTCAACCAGGCGACAATCTCCAGGAGTTTTCATGGACATGCAGGTTTGGCGTTCGCGTCTGATGACGGGGCAGTGGTTCAGTCATTTACCTGTTCCCTTGCAGGATAGTCTGCTGGCCGCCGCCCGAGTGCGGCGGCTGTCGCCGGGGCAGCGGTTGTTCAAGCGCGGCGATCCCCCGTGCGGGTTGTACGCGGTGCTCGAAGGTTCGGTGCGCATCGGCGCGGTGAGCGAGCAGGGCAAGGAAGCGTTGCTGAGCCTGGTGGAACCGCCGCACTGGTTCGGTGAAATCTGCCTGTTCGACGGTCAGCCGCGAACCCATGATGCCTACGCCGTTGGCCAGTGCAGCCTGTTGCACATCCCGCAAACGGCGCTGCTGGCCTTGCTCGACAAACACCCGGTGTACTGGCGGCAACTGGCGTTGCTGATGAGCCACAAACTGCGCCTGACCTTCATCAACCTTGAGCAACTGAGTCTGATGCCGGCCCCGGCGCGCCTGGCCCATCGCTTGCTGATGATCGCCGAGGGCTATGGCGAAATCGACCCGCCACGCCGTGTTCTGCAACTGCCCCAGGAGCAACTGGCGTCGATGCTGTCACTGTCGCGCCAGACCACCAACCAGATACTCAAGGATTTGCAGGGGCAAGGTATTCTGAATCTGAAATATGGCGAGATCGAGATTCTGGATGCGCAGCGATTGCGGGCGTTGGCGTTGGTTTGAAAAAAAGATCGCCACGGTATTGGTGGGCTTTGTCCGCGAACGCGCCTAGCCTGTGACGACGATAATCGAGGTGTGCCATGCGTGTGCTGTTAGTGGAAGACGAACCCGAGACCGCCAGGCTCCTGGCCAAAGGCCTGAGCGAAGCGAGTTACGCGGTGGATGTGGCGCTCAATGGCATGGACGGCCGGCGTTTTATCGAATCTGGCGAATACGAGCTGATCATCCTCGACGTGATGCTGCCGGGGCTCAACGGCTGGCAGTTGCAGCAGCAGATCCGCAAGCTTGGCGATACGCCGGTGCTGTTCCTCACCACCACGGACGGCATCGAGGATCGCCTGCGCGGGCTGGAGCTGCATGAGGATGATTACCTGCTTAAGCCGTTTGCCGTCAGTGAGCTGGTGAAGCGGGTGCGCAAGCTGTTGCGGCGCGATCGCGGGCGCTGAAGGTTATGCGGTGTCTGAGCAATCGCCATCGCGAGCAGGCTCGCTCCCACATTTGATCCTTGGTGAACACAATATTGATAAACAATGAAGATCCAGTGTGGGAGCGAGCCTGCTCGCGAAGAGGCCGGAAAACCCAGCACACCTTGCTGATCTATCACCGCAACCCATCCCGAAACTGCCCCGGCGTCATTCCGGTCCAGCGTTTGAACGCACGACTGAAGCTGCTGGTATCGGCGAACCCCAGCAGGTAACTGACCTCGCTCAACGAACACTGTGGGTCGCGCAGGTGCAGCAGCGCCAGGTTCTCCCGGCTTTCATTGAGCAGCGTATCGAACCGACAACCTTCATCCGCCAGGTGCCGTTGCAGGCTGCGTAGACTCAAGTGCAGCGCTTGGGCGATGCAATCGGCCGACGGTTCGCCTTCGGGCAATTGCTCTTCAATGGCGTCGCGAACCTTGCGCTCCCAGGTCAGGGGCTTGAGTTGCGCGAGGGTGCGTTTGAGCACGGTTTCGTTGTGTTCGGCGAGTTCCGGGTTGGCGTCGTCCAGGTGGCTGTCGAAATCCACCAGAGCGAATTCCAGTCGGTCTTCATCGGCGTTGAAATACACCGGCGAGCGGAACACCTTGTGCCATTGATGCGGGTCGGCAGGTTCCGGGCGGCGCAGGTACACCGCCAGTGGCGCGTAGTCACGGCCCAGGCGATTGCGGCAGGTGCGCACGTAAATCGCCGCGAAGGCATCGATGGCTTCGAAGGCAGGCGCGGGGTTGCCTTGGGGGATTTTCAGGCGGAAACGATAGCGATCCTCGGTTCGGGTCAACTCCAGGTCCAGCGCATCGCTGACCACCTGGTGATAACGCACGATGCGCTCGAACACTTCCCGCAGGCTGCCGCTGGCCACCAACGCATAACCCAGCGCATGAAAGGTGGTGGGGCTGACGAAACGCGACACCCGCAAGCCAATCGCGGGGTCGCCACTGACCTGCACCGCGATTTCCCACAGGCGCGTGGTGCCGGACAACGGGTAACGGGCGTTCGGGTCGTCCATCAACTGCGGGTCGAGCCCCGCCTGTTGGCACAGGGCGGTGCTGTCGAGGCCCAGCGCGTCGAGCTGCTTGCGCAGGGCGCGGGTCCAGCTGGCGAGGGAGGTCGGTTCAGTCATGTTGATTGGCGCGTCCGGTCAACAGGTTGGCGTTCACGGCTACCACTCTGTAAAGCATCACAGGGCAGGATGCGAACATCAATAACCAGAGGATGGAAGCATGGACGGTACTTCTGCAAGTCCCCAGCGACTGAATGCAGCACAACGATCAGCGCATATTCGCCAAGTGGTGCTGGCCAAGGGCGTCGAATTGCGTCAGCGCTACCCGATTCTCAACCATCAGGACGCCTTGGGCGCGGGCATTCTGGCCTTTGCCCTGGCCGGGATGATCGGTTCGGCAGCGCTGTACATCACCGGGTACATGGCCTGGTGGGCATGCCTGTTGCTCAACGCGTTTTTCGCCTCGCTGACCCACGAGCTGGAGCATGATCTGATCCACAGCATGTACTTTCGCAAGCAACGCGTGCCGCACAACTTGATGATGGGCCTGGTCTGGCTGGCGCGGCCGAGCACGATCAACCCGTGGATCCGCCGCCATTTGCACCTCAACCACCACAAGGTGTCCGGCACCGAAGCCGACATGGAAGAGCGGGCGATCACCAACGGTGAGCCTTGGGGAGTCGCACGCCTGTTGATGGTCGGCGACAACGTGATGTCGGCATTCGTCCGCATGCTGCGGGCCAAGACCCGGGCGCACAAGCTCAGCATCCTCAAGCGTTCTCTGAAGGTTTACGCACCGCTGGCGCTGGTGCATTGGGGGGCGTGGTACGTGTTTCTCGGTTTTCACGCCGCCAACGGCATCGCACATCTGTTGGGAACGCCCATCGAATGGTCGGCGACTACGTTGGCGGTGATGCAAGTGATCGACATCGCTGTGGTGGTGATCATCGGCCCGAACGTGTTGCGCACGTTCTGCCTGCACTTTGTCAGCTCGAACATGCACTACTACGGTGATGTGGAGCCGGGCAATGTGCTCCAGCAGACCCAGGTGCTGAACCCTTGGTGGATGTGGCCATTGCAAGCGTTCTGCTTCAACTTCGGCAGCAGCCACGGGATCCATCATTTTGTGGTGAAAGAGCCGTTTTACATCCGCCAGATGACCGTGCCGGTTGCGCATGAGGTGATGCGTGAGATGGGGGTGCGGTTCAATGATTTCGGGACGTTCGGGCGGGCGAACCGGTTTGTTCGCAAGGAAGCCATAGGGTCGCAGGAGGTGCGTGCCGCTCGGGTTTGATCGATGTGCCCGGAAACTCAAACGCTGGTCATCAATTTGACCCAAAGGAACGTTACGTTGTGACGCAAGCAGCGATGGCTTGGATGCATCGTAATGATTGGCATATGTGTTTTTGATCTAATAAAGTAATTAAATATTCCTTTATCGGATAACCGTTTCAGCCAATCATTCACATCCCAGCGATGTGGTTCGCGCTAACCGATTTTGAGTTTCCGGGGCCGTCTCCTTGGCAGGGTGCGGCCCCTTTTTTTGCCCGGGATTTGGTAAGTGGACACGAAATCCCTGTGGGAGCAACTGTGGGAGCGGGCTTGCCCGCGATGGCGTCAGACCAGTCAATATCATCAGTGACTGATACATCGCTATCGCGGGCAAGCCCGTTCCCACAGGTGATCAGCTTTATATTCTATATTGATCTTAATAAATATCTTCTTATTCCTTAACGAATATAACTCACCTCCCTATACTCAGTCAGGAACAGACACGCAGCAGGAGAGCTCCCCCATGCACAACGAATCAATTCGCTACCTGATTGTGCCGGGCTGGCAAGGATCGCCAGAAGATCATTGGCAAACCCATTGGCAGAACAGCCTGCCCAACAGTGCACGGGTGGAGCAGGCCGATTGGCTGACGCCTCGTCGCGAAGACTGGGTCGCGGCGTTGGCCGAGGCGATTGCCGCCGACAGCACGCCAGTGATTCTGATCGCCCATAGCCTGGGTTGCATCACCGTCGCCCATTGGGCGGCCACTGCGCCGTTGCAATTTTTGCGTCAGGTGCGCGGTGCCTTGCTGGTCGCGCCAGCGGACGTCGAGCGCCCGGCCTGCTCGCCGGCCTTGCGCAACTTCGCGCCGATCCCGACGCATTTATTGCCGTTCCCGAGCCAGGTCGTCAGCTCTGACAACGACGCCGCCGTGAGCGCGCCACGAGCGCTTGAACTGGCGCGCCAGTGGGGCGCCGAGGCGGGGATTTTATCGGGGGCCGGGCACATCAATGTGAAGTCCGGTCACCGGCGCTGGGAGCAGGGTTTTGCGTACCTCTATCGTCTGCAAAACCGCATGGAACAGCACGCCCTGCGTCGGGCTTGAACCTTTTCTTTTTTCCTTTTTTTAGAATCGGCCCCCGCCTCCCGGCGGTTTGGGCGGGAGTCTGCCATGAGTTTGCATGAAGCCTTCGGTCAGCCGCTGCTGACCTTTCCCGACGCGGAAAAAAGCCCGCTGAGCATTCGCGCCAAAGCGTTGGTGTTCGTTGATCCGCGTTCCCGGCAGTTGCGCCAGGAACTGGAACAATTGGCGCCACGTTCGATCTCGGTGTTGATTCGCGGTGAAACCGGCAGCGGTAAAGAACTGTTGGCCCGGCACATCCATCGCGCCAGTGATCGCGGCGGGTTGTTCGTGTCAGTCAATTGCGGGGCGATCAGCCCGACCTACGCCGACGCTGAACTGTTCGGCTATGCCGCTGGCAGTTACAGCGGTTCGGCCAGCAGTCGTGCCGGGTGGTTCGGTTCGGCCAACGGCGGCACCTTGTACCTGGATGAGATCGGCGACCTGCCGTTGCCGATCCAGATCAAGTTGCTTGCGGCCCTGGAAAACCACGAAGTCACCCGCGTCGGTGCTCACCAGCCGAGCCCGGTGGACGTACGTCTGGTGGCGGCCACCAGCATCGATCTGGCCCAGGCGGTGGCTGCCGGGAAATTCCATGAGCGGCTCTATCACTACCTCAGCGAAGGCCAGCTCGAACTGCCGGCCTTGCGTGAGCGGGTGGGCGATATTTTGTCGCTGGCCGAATACTTCCTCGGCATCTACAGCCAACGCCTCGACCTGCCGGTGCCATTGATCAGCGAAGCCGCGCAGCAGGTGTTGGAGCAGCACAGTTGGCCGGGCAATACCCGGGAACTGGAGAACGTCATTCACTTTGCGTTGCTGGTGAGTACCGGCGACGAGATTTTGCCGGAGCATTTGAATCTGCCTGAGGCGCCGGCGTCGCTGGTGACGATCGAGCAGCAACTCAAACACATTCTCGGCAACGGCACTGCCGCCGAGAGAGAGGCCTTGAAACAACTGCTCAAAGACGCCGGACTGTTGTAGGCGCGAAGCGCAATCCATGTGGGAGCGGTTGTATGAACAAAATGGAATATGAAAGTGAATAAAAGATATTGTTCGGGAATAAAAAATCCCGGTATTGTCCGCGTCACGCCAGCGATAGCACTTCAATGGCACCTAACTATTTAGCCGTCGTCGATGACGACCGTGATTTTCGATAAGGACACTGCATGAAAAAGGTTCTGTTGTTCACCGCATTGGCGGCTGCCCTGACTGCGGGCCTGGCCCAGGCTGGCGAGAAACTGGTGGTGGCGGCGACCCCGGTTCCACATGCCGAGATTCTGGAACTGATCAAGCCGACCCTCGCCAAAGAAGGCGTGGACCTGGAGATCAAAGTCTTCACCGACTACGTTCAGCCGAACGTGCAGGTCGACCAGAAGCATCTGGACGCCAACTACTTCCAGACCCTGCCGTACCTGAAAAACTTCAATGAAGGCAAAGGCACTAATCTGGTGACCGTGATCGGTGTACACGTCGAACCGTTCGGCGGTTACTCGAGGAAAGTCAAAAGCCTGGCTGAGCTGAAAGACGGCGCAACCATCGCCATCCCGAACGAAGGCAGCAACAGTGGCCGTGCCCTGATCCTGCTGCAGAAGGCTGGCCTGATCGAGTTGAAAGACCCGAAAAACGCCGTGGCCACACCGAAAGACATCGCCAAGAACCCGCATAACTTCAAGTTCAAGGAACTGGAATCGGCCATGCTGCCGCGTGTTCTGGATCAGGTCGACCTGGACATGATCAACACCAACTACGCGCTGGACGCAGGTCTGAACCCGGCTAAAGACGCGCTGGTGATCGAAGGTGCCGATTCGCCTTACGTGAACTTCCTGGTGGCTCGTCCAGACAACAAGGACAGTGTCGCCATCCAGAAACTGGCCAAGGCCCTGACCAGCCCGGAAGTGAAGGCGTTCATCGAGAAGAAATACAGCGGCGCGGTCCTGCCGGCGTTCTGATTGATCGCTGCATCAAACCCTTCAAGGTTTCAAACGTCGACGGCTGATACAGCGTCGGCGTTTTTTATTGCTTTAAGATTTCAGGCCACCCGCGCCTTCAATGCCTTGCGCAACGCCACCAGCAATTTCACGATGTCCTGCGGATCCAGCCGCTGTGACACTTTTACGTTAGCCATTTTCTCTTCCTTGTGATGGTTCGGCCGGGGAAGTCTGGCCAAAAGCTGTCCGTCCTTGGAGGGGCATTTTGAAAAAAAGATCCTTCCTACAGCGCAAAGAAAAATAGTCGTCTTCCACGACTGCCGCAAATCCACGGGATAGGTTTTTGCGTGATATCAATATGCTTTAACGGTATTTAAATTCTTCTTTTTATACCTTTAGAGTCGGTGCCTGCCGGGTGGTTATCCACTGCCCATGGACTGCGCCATCGTCGCTTACCGAGCGGCGTACAGGGATGTTCAATGACTTTCGATTACGCTTTTATCCTCAGCACTCTGCCGGCATTTCTCAAAGCCGTGGGCGTGACGCTGCAGGTCGGCTTGATCGCCATCGGCACTTCGTTGCTGGTGGCGCTGATCAACGCGACGATTCTGGTGTTCCGCACGCCTTACCTGCAGCGCCTGGTCGGGTTGTACGTGGAGCTGGCGCGCAACACCCCACTGCTGATCCAGCTGTTCTTCGTTTACTTTGCCTTGCCGGCCCTGGGCATCAAAGTCTCGGGCTTCGCGGCGGCGATCATCACCATGACTTTTCTCGGCGGTGCCTACCTCACGGAAGTATTGCGCGCCGGCGTGGATGCGGTGCCCCAGGCGCAACTCGAGTCCGGCCGCTCCATCGGCTTGTCCCACGGGCAATTGCTGCGCTACGTGATCCTGCCGCAAGCCGGCATCCTCAGCCTGCCGTCGCTGTTCGCCAATTTCATTTTTCTGCTCAAGGAAACCACCGTGGTCTCGGCGGTGGCGGTGCCGGAGATTCTCTACACCACCAAGAGCTACATCGCGCTCTATTACAAAACCTACGAAATGCTCGCCGTGCTGACGCTGATCTGCGTGCTGCTGTTTTTGCCGTTGTCGCTGCTGCTCAGCCGTCTGGAAAGGAGGCTCCAGCATGGCCAGTTCGGGTCTTGAATTGCTCTGGGTGTCGTTGCCGCAATTGGGCAAGGGCGCTGCGCAAACCCTGTCGATCTCTTTCCTGAGCATCGCCATCAGCACCATCGGCGGCGTGCTCTACGGCGTGTTGTGCACGCTGAATTCGAAATGGCTGAACGCGCTTCTGCGGGTCTATCTGGAACTGTTCCGGGCGATCCCGGTGCTGGTCTGGCTATATTTGCTGTTCTTCGGCTTGCCGATCTTTTTTGGGTTGAGCATTCCGAGCTTCTGGTGCGCGGTGCTGGTGTTGTCGCTGTGGGGCGCCAGCGAAGTCGGGGAAGTGGTGCGCGGTGCGTTGCATTCGTTGCCTCGCGGGCAGCGTGAGGCGGGGTTGTCGATTGGGCTGGATGGCCCGCAACTCTATGGCTACGTGCTGCTGCCGCAAGCCCTGAAGCGCATGACGCCGCCGACCATCAACGTCTACACGCGCATCATCAAGACCAGCTCCCTGGCGGTGCTGATCGGCGTGGTGGACGTGATCAAAGTCGGCCAACAGATCATCGAACGCACCTACGAATCAGTGCTGATATACGGCACGCTTTTCCTGTTTTTCTTTTTCATCTGCTACCCGCTCTCGGCCGCCTCGCGCGTGCTGGAGCGGCGCTGGACGCAAGCATGAGTGCATTGATCGAGTTCAAGGGTTTCAACAAGTTTTTCGGCGAGCAGCAGGTGCTCAATGGCATCGACCTGAAGGTGAAACCGGGCGAAGTGATCGTCATCCTCGGCCCCAGCGGCTGTGGCAAAAGCACCTTGCTGCGTTGCCTCAACGGCCTGGAAGTCGCCCACGGCGGCAGCTTGAATTTTGCCGGGCGCGAGTTGCTGGACAAGGGCACTGACTGGCGCGAAGTGCGTCAGCAGATCGGCATGGTGTTCCAGAGTTATCACCTGTTCCCGCACATGAGTGTGCTCGACAACTTGTTGCTCGGCCCGCTCAAGGTGCAGAAACGCGATCGCCGTGAAGCCCGTGCCCAGGCCGAAGCCTTGCTGGAACGCGTAGGCCTGCTGGACAAGCGCGATGCCTTCCCGCGCCAGCTCTCCGGCGGCCAACAGCAACGCATCGCCGTCGTCCGTTCGCTGTGCATGAACCCCAAGGTCATGCTCTTTGACGAAGTCACCGCCGCCCTCGACCCGGAGATGGTCAAGGAGGTGCTCGAAGTGATTCAGGGCCTGGCCCGCGAGGGCATGACGCTGCTGATTGTCACCCACGAAATGGCCTTCGCCCGCGCCGTGGCTGATCGCATCGTGTTCATGGATGCCGGGCGCATTCTTGAGCAACACCCCCCCGAGATTTTCTTTACGAACCCGCAAACCGCACGAGCGCAGCAGTTCCTGGAGAAGTTCTCCTACGTCGCCGCACTACCTAAAACGACTCAAACAAAGGAATTGGAACTGCCATGAAAACTGCCAAGTCTTCTCTGCTGCTACTCCCGCTGTTCAGCCTGGCGCTGCTGGCCGGCTGCAACAAAACCGAAGAACCGGTGAAGCCGAAAGTCGCCAGCGTCAGCACCGCACCGGCCGGTTACCTGGAAAAAATCAAAGCCCGGGACAAGCTGATTGTCGGCGTGTTCACCGACAAACCGCCGTTCGGTTTTGTCGATGAAGCCGGGCGCTACGTGGGGTTCGATACCGACATCGGCCGCCAATTCGCCAAGGATCTGTTGGGCGATGAGAACAAGGTCGAGTTCGTGGCGGTGGAGCCGGCGAGCCGGATACCGTTCCTGCAAAGCGACAAGGTCGACCTGATCCTGGCCAACATGACCGTTACTCCGGAACGCAAGGAAGCAGTGGACTTCACCAATCCGAATTTGAAAGTCGCGGTTCAGGCGTTGGTGCCTCAGGCAAGCTCGGTGAAGAGCCTCGATGACCTGGCGACCCGCACCACCATCGTCACCACGGGCACCACGGCGGATATCTGGCTGACCAAGAACCACCCGGACTGGAAACTGCTGAAGTTCGAGAAAAACTCCGAGTCCCTGCAAGCCCTGGCCAATGGTCGCGGCGATGCTTATGCACAGGACAATCTGGTGCTGTTCAGCTGGGCCAAGCAGAACCCGGGCTACCGCGTACTGGAGGAAAAACTGGGTGCCGAAGCACCGATTGCGCCGGCGGTGAAGAAGGGCAATATCGAACTGCGTGATTGGGTGAATGCGGAGTTGGCCAAGTTGGGCGAGGAGAAGTTTTTGCTCAAGCTGTACGACCAGTATGTGCGTAAAGAATTGAGCGATGACACCAAGCCTGAGAGCGTGATTGTCGAGGGTGGGAAGTGGCAGGGGTGAGTCTCTGAGCTATGCGGTGACTTTCCGATCGCCATCGCGAGCAGGCTCGCTCCCACAGGGGGATCTTCGATGAACACAACTTTAGTGTCAGTCGCCGATCCAGAGTGGGAGCGAGCCTGCTCGCGATTCGGTTGTTCAAGCGCCGATCAATCCGGCCAATACCACGCCGGTTCATCCAGCATCCGCTGTCCGACCATCCCGGTCTGGCCGAAATTTTTCTCCAGCACTATGCAATTGCATTCCGGGTCTTGCTGCAACGCCGAAATCAACCGTCGCGCGTGGGACACCACCCATACCTGACACTGTTCGGACGCTCGAATAATCAACCGCGCCAATGCCGGCAACAAATCCGGATGCAAACTGGTTTCCGGCTCGTTCAGCACCATCAGCGTCGGCGGCCGGGGTGTCAGCAATGCCGCGACCAGCAGCAGATAACGCGATGTCCCGTCCGACAACTCGGCGGCGGATAACGGCCGCAACAACCCTTCCTGATAAAACTCGATCGCAAACCGTCCGCCCTGCAGCGGTTCGATGTTCAATGTCGCGCCGGGGAACGCATCGCTGATCGCCGCCTGCAAGGCTTCGGGATCGCCTGTTTCGTGGATGGTCTGTAACGCCGCCGCGAGGTCGCGACCGTCGTGGTGCAGCGCCGGTGTGCGGGTGCCCAGTTGCGGTTGGCGTGCCGGGGCATCGGCATCGCTGCGAAAGTGATCGTAGAAACACCAGCGGCGGATGAACTCACGCAGCTACATGACTTCCGGCGAAGCGGTAATTGGCCACCGCGAGGGTTTTGAGCATGGGTAGCTTCCTGCTGCAGGGTTCGTCATTCTGCTTTATTGTCGGCCTGTGGCGAGGGGGCTTGCCCCCGTTGGGTTGCGAAGCAGCCCTAAAACCAGTCACCGCGTTTCTTTCAGGAGCACGGCGTTAGCCGGCTTACGACTGCTGCGCAGTCGAACAGGGGCAAGCCCCCTCGCCACAGGCAAGCCCCTCAGCCACAGGGAATGCAGCAAACCCGTGCACCTGTTGAACCCTGTTCTAAGCTCACAGTCGTATCGACACTGGCACGCCCGTACAACGCAAAGGAGTCTGCATGGTGGGTCCCGGATTGAAATTAATGGTTGGCCTGAGCCTCGTCGCCTTGCTGACCGCCTGCGGTGAAAAAGCACAGGTCGAAAAGGACCGTCCGCGAGTCTTCGTGCAAGAGGTCAAGCCAACCGATTACGCCGCTTCGGTGACACTCACCGGCGATGTCCAGGCGCGAGTACAAACCGAGTTGTCGTTCCGCGTGGGGGGCAAGATCATCCAGCGCATGGTCGACGTCGGTGACCGGGTTTCGGCCAAACAAGTGCTGGCCAGGCTCGACCCCAAAGACCTGCAAATCAATGTCGACTCGGCCCAGGCCCAGGTCGTGGCCGAACAGGCCCGGGTCAAACAAACCGCCGCCGCCTTCGTTCGCCAGCAGAAACTCCTGCCCAAGGGCTACACCAGCCAGAGCGAATACGACTCTGCCCAAGCCGCCTTGCGCAGCAGTCAGAGCGCGCTGAGCGCTGCTCAAGCGCAATTGGCCAACGCCCGTGATCAACTGAGCTACACAGCGCTGATTGCCGATGCGCCAGGGGTGATTACCGCACGTCAGGCCGAAGTCGGCCAGGTGGTGCAAGCCACGGTGCCGATTTTCAGCCTGGCCCGGGATGGCGAGCGTGACGCGGTGTTCAACGTTTATGAATCGCTGTTGGCCGAGCCGCCATCGGACAGATCGATAGTGGTCAGCCTGCTCGACAACCCGACGATCAAGACCACGGGCACCGTTCGCGAAGTCACGCCGGCGGTGTCCGCGCAGACCGGCACGGTGCAAGTCAAAGTCAGCCTCGACAGTCTCCCTGAGGGCATGCAACTGGGGTCGGTAGTGAGCGCCACCGCCAAGCCCGTGGGCAAAACCGCAGTGGAACTGCCTTGGTCGGCCCTGACCAAAAACCTCAGCGACCCGGCCGTGTGGCTGGTGGATGCCGAGGGCAAGGCGCAGCTGCACACGGTCACTGTCGGCCGTTACCTGACCGGCAAAGTCATTGTCAGCGCCGGCCTCACCGGTGGCGAAAAAGTCGTCACCGCGGGCGGCCAACTACTGCATCCGGGTGTGCGGGTGGATATCGTCGAAAACACCTACCAGACCCCAGCGATAGGAGCCCAGCCATGAAGCGCCTGTTGCTGTTGTCCACCGCTGTGCTGCTGGTCGCCTGCTCCAAGGAGGAAGCGCCACCCGAGCCGGTACGGCCGGTGTTGTCCGTGGAGGTGAAAGCGCTCAATCAAGAAGACCTCGGCCGGTTTGCCGGCAGCATTCAGGCCCGTTACGAAAGCAACGTCGGTTTCCGGGTGCCGGGGCGTATCGCCAGCCGTAACGTCGATGTCGGCGCCGAAGTTCAGAAGGGCGCCTTGCTCGCCACCCTCGACCCCACCGTTCAGCAAAACCAGTTGCGCTCGGCTCAGGGTGATCTGGCGCGTGTTCAGGCGCAGCTCATCAATGCTCAGGCCAACGCCCGGCGTCAGCAGGAACTGTTCAATCGCGGGGTCGGTGCCCAGGCACAACTGGACATCGCCCAGACAGACCTGAAAACCACCCAGGCGTCCCTCGATCAAGCCAGGGCCACAGTCAGTCAGGCGAAGGACCAACTCAACTACGTTGAGCTGCGCACCGATCACAAAGCCATTGTCACCGCGTGGAACGCCGAAGCCGGGCAAGTGGTGACGGCCGGTCAACAGGTGGTGACCCTGGCGCAGCCGGACATCAAGGAAGCGGTGATCGACTTGCCCGACACCCTGGTCGATCAGTTGCCGGCCGACGTGGTGTTCCAGGTTGCCTCACAACTGGACCCGAGCATCACCAGCACCGCCATCGTGCGCGAAATCGAACCCCAGGCCCAAAGCGCGACCCGTACCCGTCGCGCCCGCCTGAGCCTGACCGATACGCCGCCGGGCTTTTACCTTGGCACGGCGATCAGCGTGACCCTCAGCTCCGCGATCAAGCCACGGCTCGAACTACCGGTGAGTGCGTTGCAGGAAGTCGACGGCAAACTGCGGATCTGGGTCGTCGACCCGCAAGCACAAACTGTTTCCCCACGGGAGGTCAGCCTGATCAGCCGGACCGATGCCACAGTGGTCCTGGCCAACGGCGTGAAGTCTGGCGAGCGGGTGGTCAGTGCGGGTGTGAACAGCCTCAAACCGGGGCAGAAAGTGAAAATTGACGAGGGCAGCCCGCAATGAAAGGGAGTTTCAACTTATCCGAATGGGCCCTCAAGCATCAGTCGTTTGTCTGGTATTTGATGTTCGTTGCGCTGCTGATGGGCGTGTTCTCGTACCTGAACCTGGGGCGCGAAGAAGACCCGTCGTTCACCATCAAAACCATGGTGATCCAGACTCGCTGGCCCGGCGCGACCCAGGAAGAAACCCTCAAGCAGGTGACTGACCGAATCGAGAAAAAACTCGAAGAACTCGACTCTCTCGACTACGTGAAAAGCTACACCCGTCCAGGCGAATCAACGGTTTTCGTTAACCTGCTCGACACCACCAGCGCCGAGGACATTCCGCAAATCTGGTACCAGGTGCGCAAGAAGATCAACGACATTCGCGGCGACTTCCCGCAAGGCCTGCAAGGGCCGGGCTTCAACGACGAGTTCGGCGATGTCTTCGGTTCCGTGTATGCGTTTACCGCCGATGGCCTGTCGATGCGCCAGTTGCGCGATTACGTGGAACAGGTGCGTGCCGAAATCCGCGAAGTACCGGGATTGGGCAAAGTCGAAATGATTGGCGAGCAGGATGAAGTGCTGTACCTGAACTTCTCCACCCGCAAACTCGCCGCCCTCGGCATCGATCAGCGCCAGGTGGTGCAGAGCCTGCAATCGCAGAATGCCGTGACCCCGGCGGGAGTGATCGAGGCCGGTCCGGAGCGGATTTCGGTGCGAACCTCGGGGCAGTTTGCCTCTGAGAAAGACCTGGCCAACGTCAACCTGAAGCTCAACGACCGCTTCTACCGACTGGCCGATATCGCCGACATCAGCCGTGGCTATGTCGACCCGGCCACCCCGGAGTTTCGCTTCAATGGCCAGCCGGCCATCGGCCTGGCGATCGCCATGAAGAAGGGCGGCAACATTCAGGCGTTCGGCAAGGCACTGCACCTGCGCATGAACGAGCTGACGGCCGACCTGCCGGTGGGCGTTGGCGTGCACAACGTTTCCGACCAGGCCGAAGTGGTGGAAGAAGCCGTCGGCGGCTTCACCAGTGCGTTGTTCGAAGCGGTGGTGATCGTGCTGATCGTCAGCTTCGTCAGTCTCGGTGTGCGCGCCGGGCTGGTGGTGGCGTGTTCGATTCCGTTGGTGCTGGCGATGGTCTTCCTCTTCATGGAATACAGCGGCATCACCATGCAGCGGATTTCCCTTGGTGCGCTGATCATCGCCCTCGGTCTGCTGGTGGACGACGCGATGATCACGGTCGAGATGATGGTCACGCGCCTGGAAATGGGCGAAACCAAAGAGCAGGCGGCGACTTTCGCCTACACCTCGACCGCATTCCCGATGCTTACCGGCACGCTGGTCACCGTGGCCGGTTTCGTGCCGATCGGCTTGAACGCCAGTTCCGCCGGTGAGTACACCTTCACGCTGTTCGCGGTGATCGCGGTGGCCATGCTGGTGTCGTGGATCGTCGCCGTACTGTTCGCCCCGGTGCTTGGTGTGCACATTCTGAGCGCCAAGGTGAAACCTCACGACGCAGAGCCAGGGCGCATCGGTCGGGCGTTCAATGGCGGTCTGCTCTGGGCCATGCGCAATCGCTGGTGGGCCATCGGCATCACCGTGGCGCTGTTTGTGCTCTCGGTGTTTTCCATGCAATTCGTGCAGAACCAGTTCTTCCCGTCTTCGGACCGCCCGGAAATTCTCGTCGACCTGAACCTGCCGCAAAACGCCTCGATTGCCGAAACCCGCAAGGTGGTGGATAAGCTTGAAGCGACGCTCAAGGACGACCCGGATATCGTGCGCTGGAGCACCTACATCGGCGAAGGGGCGATCCGTTTCTACCTGCCCCTCGACCAGCAATTGCAGAACCCCTACTACGCGCAACTGGTGATCGTCAGCAAAGGCCTGGAATCACGCACGGCGCTGACTGCACGTTTGCAAAAGCGCCTGCGTGAAGAGTTCGTCGGTGTCGGCAGTTACGTCCAGGCCCTGGAAATGGGCCCGCCAGTGGGGCGGCCGATCCAGTACCGGGTCAGCGGCAAAAACATCGATCAGGTGCGCAAACACGCCATCGCCCTGGCCACCGAACTGGATAAGAACACGCACATCGGCGAGATCATTTACGACTGGAACGAGCCGGGCAAAGTGCTGCGCATCGACATCGCGCAAGACAAGGCGCGGCAACTTGGGTTGTCGTCGGAAGACGTGGCGAACCTGATGAACAGCATCGTCGTCGGCTCGCCAGTGACGCAGGTCGATGACGATATCTACCTGATCGACGTGGTCGGCCGCGCTGAAGATGCCGAGCGCGGTAGTCCGGAAACCTTGCAGAACTTGCAGATCGTCACCCCCGGCGGCGCCTCGATTCCGCTGCTGGCGTTTGCCACGGTGGGTTATGAACTGGAGCAGCCGCTGGTGTGGCGTCGTGATCGCAAACCGACCATCACCATCAAGGCCGCGGTGCGCGACGAGATTCAGCCGACCGACTTGGTGAAACAGCTGCAACCGGACATCGACAAATTCGCCGCCAGTTTGCCGGTGGGCTACAAAGTCGCCACCGGCGGTACGGTAGAGGAAAGCGGCAAGGCCCAAGGGCCGATTGCCAAGGTCGTGCCGTTGATGCTGTTTTTGATGGCGACCTTCCTGATGATCCAGTTACACAGCGTGCAGAAGCTGTTTCTGGTGGCCAGCGTCGCGCCACTCGGGTTGATCGGCGTGGTGCTGGCGCTGATCCCGTCGGGCACGCCCATGGGCTTCGTGGCGATCCTCGGGATTCTGGCGCTGATCGGCATCATCATCCGCAACTCGGTGATCCTGGTGACCCAGATCGACGCCTTCGAAAAGGACGGCCACACACCGTGGGACGCAGTGCTGCAAGCCACGGAGCATCGGCGTCGGCCGATTCTGCTGACGGCAGCGGCAGCGAGTCTGGGGATGATTCCGATTGCGCGGGAAGTGTTCTGGGGGCCGATGGCCTACGCGATGATTGGCGGGATCATCATTGCGACGTTGCTGACGTTGCTGTTTTTGCCGGCGTTGTATGTGGCCTGGTACAAAATCCGCGAACCGAAGTCTGCCTAATGATCGTTCCCACGCTCCGCGTGGGAATGCAGCCAGTGACGCTCTGCGTCACAGCCGCAGGGACGCAGAGCGTCCCGAGAGGCATTCCCACGCAGAGCATGGGAACGATCAGTCGACTCGACGCCAAACGCTGGCCAACCAAGGCTGCTGCTCCCGCGGCAGCCCCGCCGGCCGGTAATAATGCTCAAGCTCCACAAACCCCGCCTTGGTCAGCATTTCCTGCCACGCCTGAAGATCGTAATACGCCCCATAACGCGGTCCGTTCCAGCCTTCCTGATTCTCACCACGGGGATTGGAACTGAACAACACACCGCCCGGCTTCAACGCCTCGCGCAGCTGCTTCAACACCCGAGGCAATTCCTGACTCGGGATGTGGAACAGCACCGCATTGGCAAATATTCCGTCAAACCGCTCGGCCGGCAGATCGAGCTTCAGGAAGTCCTGCTGCCAGACCTCGCAACCGCTGTCCTCCCGGGCCATCTGCGCAAGCTTTTCCGAACCGTCGAGCCCGACGGCGATGTGGCCCATGCGCGTGAACGTTTGCAAATCACGCCCCGGCCCACAGCCAAAGTCGAGAATGCTGAAGGGCGCCTCACCCTGAATATGCCGTAGCAGGGCATCGATGTTCTGGCTGACATCGTGAGCGCGAGTGCCTTCACGGAAGTCTTCGGCCACTGAGTTGTAATGGCCCAGGGTGGTGGAGGTGATCTGCTCCAGGTCGTCGGGAGTCTGTTTCATGGTTGGCTGCACAGGCAATTGGGATTCGCCGAATATACGCCATGACGCCGGGGGCTGCTGCGCAGCCATTCGCGAGCAGGCTCGCTCCCACAGTTGATCTGCTGTGAACACACAACCTGTGTTCGACACGATCCATTGTGGGAGCGAGCCTGCTCGCGATGGCGGTATCACTGACAACCAATGACTAAATCCAGACTCAACCCTGCTTCATCCCCAGACATTCAATGGACCGATCCACCATCGCCTTGGCAATCTCCAGCAAATGCCAGACGGAGAACACCATGGCACGGTCAGCCCCCTTGAGTTGATCGCCACACTGATACGCCGTGACCGAGGCGCAGCGCAGCAGATCCGCTACATAGAGCTGGGCGTCTTCGAAGCTCACGTCTTTGCTGACGTTGTAGAAGCGCAGTTCGTCGGGGGCCGAAGGCTGCTTGCCAGTGAGGTGGAAATCGATCGCACGGTAAAGTGCGGACCGGTCCTTGAGCAGGTCGTCGGCTTTGTTTGAGGATGTTTCGGGGGGCGGGTCGGGAACAGAATTTTCCATGGGTATTGCTCCTATTGCTACATGGGAGCCATCACTTATCGCCTACTAAACGATTGGGTGGTGGCTGTACGCAGGTTAGTAGGCCGGTCAATAGGAAAACCGGTGCACCCGAAGATGCCCCACGCACAGCCACCATATTCTGCATGCGGCAAACATTGCCAAACATGAGCATGGAATTGCTATGCGCCTATTGATCCGGGCTACTAAACCCGATCACTGATGAGCAGTGACGGACCGAGACTAGCCACGGAATTTGGCAGGCGCAAGCGAGCGGAATGATCTAGGAAATGTCCTGCAAATGAAAGGGATCGGGCCTGCTGGCACTCTGATTTTCCTGTGCGAAATGTTCCCCGGAAGCTAGAGACAATACTTCTGGTGAGAGAGCTTTTCTGTGGCGAGGGAGCTTGCTCCCGCTGGGCTGCGCAGCAGACCCAAAAACCATTCAACGAGGAGTGTCAGATAAACCTCATCGAATGGTTTTGCGATTGCTGCGCAATCGAGCGGGAGCAAGCTCCCTCGCCACAAAGGCCCTTCAACCGCACCGCTCTCAGCGCTTGTTGAGACCCCGCGCCAACCGATCCCCACCCAACTGAATCACCGCCACCAACACCACCAGCAACACAATCACCGTCAACATGATCTGGCTATCAAACCGCTGATACCCATACCGGTAAGCAATGTCCCCCAACCCACCGGCCCCAATCGCTCCAGCCATGGCCGATGAGTTGATCATCGTCACCAACGTAATCGTGAAACCACCGACAATCCCCGGCAGCGCTTCAGGCAGCAGCACATGCCAGACGATATGCCAGCGCCGGCAGCCCATCGCCTGCGCCGCTTCAATTAACCCATGGTCGACTTCCCGCAAACTGACCTCGGCAATACGCGCAAAGAACGGCGTGGCCGCAATGGTCAGCGGTACCACGGCTGCCCAAACGCCATACGTGGTGCCGACGATCAGCCGGGTGAACGGAATCAACGCCACCATCAAAATCAGAAACGGAATCGAGCGGAACAGGTTCACGAACACGCCCAGTGCGCGGTTCAGCGCTGGTGCTTCGTAGATCCCGCCCTTGGTGCTGGTGACCAGAATCACCGCCAGCGGAATGCCCGCCAGCAGCGCAATTAACGACGACACGCCGACCATCAGAAAGGTGTCGATGAAGCCTTGTAGCAACCGATCAAACCACATAACCCAGCACCTCTACCTGTTGCGCCCAGTTGCCGGCGCGCTGACGCAATTCCTCGGCACCGAGGGACGACCCGGTCACCGCCAGCAGCAATTGCCCCAAGGCGTGCCCCTGAATCCGTTCCACACCCCCTTGCAGCAAACGCACGCGACCCCCGAGGGCGCTGAACAGCGCCGCCAGGTCTGGTTCGTCGTTGGCGCTGCCGTTGAATTGCAATCGCAGCACCACGGCGGCGTCCGAAGACTGCGGCTGTGGACGCAAGCGGCTTTGCAGTTCTTCCGGCAGGCCGTGTTGCAGCGGTGCGAGCAAGGTCTTGCTCACTTCATGCTGCGGGTTGCCGAAGACTTCCCAGACCGGCCCTTGCTCGACGATTCGCCCGTGTTCCAGCACCACGACCCGATCACAGATATCGCGGATCACCGCCATCTCGTGAGTGATCAGCACGATGGTCAGGCCCAGGCGCTGATTGATCTCGCGCAGCAGGCCGAGGATCGATTGGGTGGTCTCCGGGTCCAGCGCCGAAGTGGCTTCGTCACACAGCAGAATCTGCGGGTCATGTACCAGTGCGCGGGCGATGCCGACGCGCTGTTTCTGCCCGCCGGAAAGCTGCGCCGGGTAGGCTTTGTGTTTCTCTTTCAGGCCGACCAGTTCCAGCAGTTCGCGGACTTTGCGCTCGCGCTGCTCCTTGGGCACACCGGCGACTTTCAGCGGCAATTCGACGTTCTGCCAAACCGTCTTGGCCGACATCAGGTTGAAGTGCTGGAAGATCATGCCGATCCGTCGGCGCAACGCCACCAACCGGTCTTCATCGAACTCACCGATGTCCACCTGATCGATCAGCACCCGACCGCTGCTCGGTTGTTCGAGGCGGTTAATGGTGCGGATCAGCGACGACTTGCCGGCACCGCTGCGACCGATGATGCCGAACACTTCGCCGCGCTGGATCGCCAGGTCGATGCCGTGCAAGGCCGCCACCGGACCTTGCTGGCCGTTGTAGGTTTTGCCCAGGCCGATGAAGCGCACATGAGCGCGGTTGAACTCCGGATGCAGTTCGGTCTGTTCAGCTTTATGAGGCTCTGGAATCTCCAGTCGCAGTCGGGTAGCGGCCGTCATGTTCAGCTTTCCCAACCGGCTTGATAGAGCTTGCCGTGGGTCTTATCCAGTGCCGCGCGAACGGCAGGCGAGTGCTGATAAATGTCGATGAATTTGATCAGCCGCGGGTCGGTTTTGCTTTTTGGCTGGATCACGAACTGGATCACGTATTCCTTGTGATCGAGACCGTCGAACAACAGGGCGGAGCCGGCATCGAAGGTCTTCGCCAGACGAATATAGGCCGGGTAACCCTGGACCAGATCGGCGTCGTCGTAGGCGCGTACCAGTTGCACGGCTTCGACCTGAAGGATTTTGATTTTCTTCGGGTTGGCGATGATGTCTTCTTCGGTGGCCTTGTAACCGACGCCCGGTTTGAGGGTGATCAGCCCGGCCTTGGCCAGCAATTGCAGGCCACGACCGCTGTTGATCGGGTCGTTGGCGATGGCCACGCTGGCGCCCTCGGGCAACTCGGCGAAGCTTTTGTATTTTTTCGAGTAGAGGCCGACGTTGTTGATGATGCCCGGGGCGAACGGCACCAGGTCAAAACCGGCGGCGGTCTTGGCGTTTTCCAGGAACGGGATGTGCTGGAAATAGTTCACATCGATGTCGCCGGCGGCGAGGCTGACGTTGGGGGCGATCCAGTCGCTGAACTCCACCAGTTCGACTTTCAGGCCCTGTTTTTTTGCCTCCTCTACGGCTGCTTCCAGAGGAATGGCGAAGGCGGCGGTGGTGCCGATTTTCAGTGGTGCGTCGGCGGCGAAGGTGATGGAGCTGAAGAGGCCGAGGGCCAGGGCCAGTGCTTTGACTGGGTGGTTGAACAGTTTTTTGGTCATGAGATGTCTTCCAGTCAATGATTAAATTTATGCACACCTTTGTGGCGAGGGAGCTTGCTCCCGCTGGCTGCGAAGCGGCCCCAAAACCATTCAAGGAGGTCGGTCAGTTGAAACTCGCCAGCAGGTTTTGCGACTGCTGCGCAGTCGAGCGGGAGCAAGCTCCCTCGCCACAGATCAGTGTCGGTAGTGAGAGCCGGTATGTTGCTCAGGCAAATGCGCCCCTTCGTGAAACAGCTTTTCCCGCAGGCTGCCATCGTCGTAAGCAGTCTTGTACGACCCTCTGCGCTGCAACTCCGGAATCACCAGTTCGATGAAATCCACATAGCTTTCCGGGGTGACGATCCGTGTCAGGTTGAAGCCGTCGAGACCGGTTTCGGCGATCCAGGATTCGAGTTCGTCGGCCACCTGCTGCGGCGAGCCGACCACGGTGATGTAGCGGCCACCGAGGGCGTGTTGTTCCAGCAATTTGCGGCGGGTCCAATCGTTGTTTTGCAGGTTCTTGGTGGCGGACTGGATGGCGTTGTTCTTCACGTACTGGATCGGTTCGTCGACTTCGTACTCGGAAAAATCGATCCCGGTCGACGCCGAAAAGTGCGCCACACCGGCCTCGGCGCTGGCGTAGCTCAGGTACTCGGCGTGCTTGGCCCAGGCCAGCTCTTCTGTCTCACCGACGATCACGTTCAATCCCATGAACACCTTGATGTCCCAGGGATTGCGCCCGGCCTCGACGGCGCTGGCGCGAACCTTGTCCACCTGAACTTTGGTCGCCGGTTTGTTCTGGCCGCTGATGAACACGCACTCGGCATGCCGACCGGCGAACAGCAAACCGCGATCGGAACTGCCGGCCTGGAACAGCACCGGCGTGCGTTGCGGCGATGGCTCGCAGAGGTGATAACCCTCGACCTGATAGAACTCGCCCTTGTGCTCGACCTTATGCACTTTCGCAGGCAAGGCGTAGATCCGCTGTTCGCGGTCATTGAGCACCGCGCCGTTTTCCCAGCTGCCTTCCCAGAGTTTGTAGAGCACTTGCAGGTATTCATCGGCCTGGTCGTAACGACGGTCGTGCTCGACTTGCGCGCTCAGGCCCATGGCTTTGGCGGCACTGTCCAGATAACCGGTGACGATGTTCCAGCCGACCCGCCCACGGCTCAAATGATCAAGCGTCGACAGGCGCCGGGCGAACAGATACGGCGGTTCGTAGGTCAGGTTGGCGGTCAGGCCGAAGCCGAGGTTTTTGGTGACGGCGGCCATGGCCGAGACCAGCAGCAGCGGGTCGTTGACCGGCAACTGGATCGACTCTTTGAGCGGCACCTCCACCGAGTTCTGGTAGACGTCGTACACGCCGACGATGTCGGCGATGAACAGGCCATCGAACAGCCCGCGCTCGAGCAACTGCGCCAGTTCGGTCCAGTATTCGATGGTCTTGTACTGGGTCGACGTGTCCCGTGGATGGGTCCACAGGCCATGGTTGATGTGCCCGATGCAGTTCATGTTGAACGCGTTGAGCAGGATTTTCTTTTTGGGCATTTAGATCGTCCCCCGCAGCGGCGGGTTTTCATCATTGAGGTAGTAATTGCCCACCGCGTGATACTTCCAGCGCACCGGGTCGTGCAGGGTGTGCACCCGGGCGTTGCGCCAGTGGCGATCCAGGCCGTGTTCGGCCAGGGTCGCCTGGCTGCCGGCCAGTTCGAACAGTGTGCTGCCGGCGGCGAGGGAAATTTCGGTGCTGATGGCCCGGGCTTCGGCGACGGCGATCGACGCGGCGGCGACGGTCTCGGCAGTGGTGTCGGCCTGGGCCTGGTCGAGGATTTCTCCAGAGCGTTCCAGCAGGGCTTCGGTGGCGTGCAGGCGAATAGCCAGGTGGCCGAAACTCTTGATGGTCAGCGGGTCTTCGGTGGCTTTTTCATGAGTGGCGTCGATCCACGGCCGGGTTTTGGTCCGCACGAAATGCAGCGCATCCTCATAAGCGGCGCGGGCGATGCCGGTGTCGATGGCGGCGTGGAGAATCTGCGCCAACGGGCCGACGGTGGTCGGGCGCTCGAACGCGCTTTGAAACGGGATTACGTCCTGGGCGGCGACGTAGACATCCTCGAACACCACCGAACCGCTGCCGGTGGTGCGCTGGCCGAAGCCGCTCCAGTCGTCGATGACCGTCAGGCCTTTGCTGTTGCGCGGGACGAACGCCAGTTGCTGCACACCGTTTTCGTCCACCACTGACGTGGGGATGCGCTGGGCGTAAATCGCGCCAGTGGCGTAGAACTTGCGGCCGTTGATGCGGTAGCCGTCTCCATCGCGGGTCAGGCTGGTGACGCGGTCATGGGCGGTTTTGGTGCCCAGCTCCGCGAGTGCATTGCCAAAGCGCTGACCGGCTAACACTTCTGCATAGAGGCGTTTTTTCTGCTCGTCAGTGCCGTTAACGCGCAGCACTTCGAGGGCGTAGAAATGGTTCTGTGGAATCTGTCCGAGGGAGCCGTCGGCCTGGGCGATCAACGCGATCACCTTGGCCAGGGTGACGTTGGAAACTCCGGCGCCGCCGTACTCTTTTGGCACGCTGATGCCCCAAAGACCCGAACGGGAAAACACTTCCAGTTCCGGGAGCGGCAAACGGCGTTCGCGGTCGCGCAGGGCGCTGTCGCGTTTGAAATCGTCGGCCAGGTCACTGGCGACGATCAGGGCTTGCTCATCGCTGGTGATGACCGCGACGTGGTGAGAAAGAGTCATGTGTTTCTCCAGAGATCTGGTCAAAAAGGTTCTGGTCGTCAGATCCAGGAATGGCGAGCCGGCAGAGTGCCGTTGAGGTGGTAAGCGCCGACGGCGTGATACTTCCAGCGCACCGGGTCGTGCAGCGTGTGCACCCGGGCGTTGCGCCAGTGGCGATCAAGATTGAATTCGGCGAGGGTCGCGCGGCTGCCGGCCAGTTCGAAGAGTTTTTCGCTGGCCAGCAGCGAGATTTCGGTGGTCAGCACTTTGGCTTCCGCCACGGCAATCGAGGCGCGTGCCGCGGACTCGGCGGTGAGCGGCGCGGCGTTGACCTGATCCAGCACTTGCCCGGCCTTGCGCAGCAGCGCTTCGGCGGCGTGCAGTTCAATTTTCAACTTGCCGATGTCGGCGATTACATAAAGGTCGTCGCTGGCCCGTTCGACCTTGGCGTCGATCCATGGCCGGGCGCGTTTTTGCACGAACTCGATAGCGTCATCGATGGCGCCCCGGGCGATGCCAGCGTCGATGGCCGCTTGAATCAGTTGCGACACGGCGCCCTGGATATTCGGGCTGTCGTTGATCTTCCAGTTGTCCACCACCAGCTCGGCGTCGACCCGCACGTTATTGAGCAAAAGGGTGCCGCTGGCGGTGGTGCGCTGGCCGAAACCCGACCAGTCATCAACGATGCGCAGGCCTGGGGTGCCACGGCGGACAAAGGCCAATACTTGCTTACCGTCGTCGTTCAGCGCCTTGACGGCCACCCAGTGGGCGAACAGGGCGCCGGTGGAATAGAACTTCTGCCCGTTGATGACGAAGCCATCGCCGTCGGCGGTGATCCGCGCCTTGAGCTCCAGGGTGTTTTTGGTCCCGCGTTCTGGTCCCGCGTTACCAATTCGCCAGCCTTCGAGCACACTTTTGAACAGCTGTTTTTTCTGCGACTCGGTGGCGCTGCCGAGTATCAGGTTGAGAATCCCGAACTGGTTCTGCGGGATCTGCCCCAAGGCCGGGTCGGCCGCGGAAATGATCGCGAAGACTGAGGCTAAGGTGATGAATGAAACCTGCGGGCCACCGTACTCACGCGGAATGGCAATGCTGCCCAGGCCGCTGCGGGTGAACTGTTCGATTTCCGACCAGGGCAACTTGCGCTGCTGGTCACGTTTGGCGGCTTGCAGGCGGGCGATGTGCGCCAGCTCATGGGCAGCCTTGATGGCTTGTGCGTCGTTGCGCAAGACCTGCGCGGGCAACAACAAGGGGGCGATGTCCAGGTCACTCTGGACGATTGCATCTGCCAGACTGGACATCAGTGCCGCTCCTTGGCTGCACGCAATGCCCTGGCGATTTGCACTGGGGTGATTGTGTTCCGGACCATACCTACCTCACATCTCATGGAAGCGCCGCAAACGTTGCGGCGAACGAAAAACACGAATGTCCGGTGGTCCGGTGTATATACCCTAAACACTAGTAAATAATTAATAAACTAACTTTTAGGAATATGTATAGAAGGTCTGCTCTGAACCCTGTGGCGACGGGGGTAAGCCCCCTCACCACAAAAGCCCTTTCCCACAGAGGTCGGTGTCTACAGCAAACTCTTTCACTTCTTGCGGGGCTCAGCGGCTCTGAGCGCTTCTTTCGGCGGCACTTTCAGGTAGGGATTGGCACAGCCGATCTTCAGTGTGCGTGCCGGTGCCCAGCGCGAGTTGTTACCTACCCGGTCGAGGATGCAGTAGGTCACTTCCAGTCGAAGGTCCTCGCCGGCTTCGAGAATGATCGCCGGCGGCACCCAGACCTGAATCGGCTGACCCACATCGCACGCCTTGAGTTTGGGCAGGTCCATGCGTACATCGCCCCAGCGCAGGGTGATTTCGTCGTCGGTGGCCATGTTCAGGTACGGTTCGATGGTCAACGGCACGCCACGCTTGACCTGGTTTGGATTGACCCCCTGACGGCGAATGGTTTCGGGGATGAACACGGGCGCCAGGCTCTGGTTTTCCTCTTCGCAACGGGGCGAGGGCAGGCCGCCCGGGCAATCCAGTTTGATCTGGACGCGCGCCGCCGGCGATACCGCAGGCCCTTGCCCGACCTGCATGACCTTGTAATGGATGCGCGCAGAACCATTGGCAATGAAGCTCTCCGGCACTCGCAGGCTCACCGCTTTGCCGTCATGGTTGGCACCCAGCACGCTGGAGGCCACGTAGCAGTCGTTCCAGAACAGCTCGATCAGGTCGCCTTCGTCCATGCCGGGGTAGGGCGGCACGTCGATCATAAGATGAGCGGCCGAGGTGATGTTGATGCCGGCCTTGTGGCTTTGCGCCAGGGTCGGGGTCGCAAGTTCGGGTTTGTTCGAAGTACTTGTCATGGGGTTTCTCTCCTTGAAGCCTTGCCGTGAAGTCCGTTTCTGAAAGTTCGAAAGGCGTGAATTACCAGGCAACAAAACAATGCACTATTTGTGCGTTTTAATAATGATCGGGCGATAGCTGACGCCTGTTGGAGACTAGATAAGAGTGCGTTCGAATGGGTGTCAAGAGAGTTGATTGGTTAAAGGTTGGTTCTTGAGTTATTCAGAAATCTCCTACGCAGTGTAGTTAATAAACCACATTGCTCCGTCGAATTTAGTATGGTTTTTGATGGGTTTTACGCCTGAGAGGCAGCAAACCGTTGACGATGGATAGCGAGGGGGTTTATGAATTTTAGGCGATGTGAATCTGTTGCAGGACATATATATGTACCGCATGGGATGGCGGGAAGTTATCTATGATTGGGGCGAATCAAGTAATCGTTGGCGGCTGCTCTCAGAGTGGAGTCAATGTCACTTCCGTCCATGGAAGTTGACAACTCTAGAGTGGGACAGCACTAAGCGTTATTAAGAAACTTGCTGAGAAACTGCTGGGTCCGTTCTTCTTTCGGATGGGCAAACAGCGCCTTGGCTTCGCCCTGTTCGACAATCACACCCTTGTCGAAAAACACCACCCGGTTGGCCACGTCCCGGGCAAAGCCCATTTCGTGAGTAACGATCACCATGGTGCGTTTCTCCTCGGCCAGGCCGCGGATGGTCGCCAGCACTTCACCCACCAGTTCCGGGTCCAGGGCCGAGGTCGGTTCATCGAACAGGATCACTTCCGGTTCCATCGCCAGCGCCCGGGCAATCGCCACACGCTGTTGCTGACCGCCGGAGAGGCGTCGCGGGTAAGCGTCTTCCTTGCCGGCCAGGCCGACCTTGGCCAACAGCTTTTTACCCAGGGCAACGGCTTCGGCGCGCGGGATTTTTTTCACCACCAACGGACCTTCAATGACGTTTTCCAGGGCGGTGCGATGGGGGAACAGGTTGAAGTTCTGGAACACGAAACCCACGTGCTGGCGCAAGCGCCGTACCAGGCTCTGCTGCTGGTTCAGGGGGCGGCTGCCATCGATCTCGATGTCGCCGACCTTGATCCGGCCGCTGGTGGGTTCTTCCAGAAAATTCAGGCACCGCAGGAAGGTGGTCTTGCCCGAGCCGCTGGGGCCGATGATCGCCACCACCTCGCCTTCCTTCACCTGCAGATCAATGCCGTTGAGCACCACTTGACCCTTGAACTGCTTTGTCAGTTTTTCCACGACAATCATTGGGTCAGGACTCCTGGTCGTGCCGATTGACCCGCGCTTCCAACTGGTTCTGGAAGTGCGACAGCACCGTTGCCAGAATCCAGTAGATCACCGCGGCGGCAAGATACATGGTGAAAATTTCGAAGGTACGGGCGGTGATCAGCTGCGCCTGGCGGAACAGCTCCGGCACCTGAATGGTGGCCGCCAGCGCAGTGTCCTTGACCAGCGAGATGAAGCTGTTGCCCAACGGTGGCAGGGCCGTGCGCATCGCTTGCGGCAGAATGGCCCGGCGCAAGGTTTGCGCGCGGGTCATGCCGATACTGGCAGCGGCTTCCCACTGGCCGCGTTCAATCGAACTGATCGCGGAACGGAGGGTTTCACAGGCATAAGCGGCCATGTTCAGCGAGAGGCCGATCAGGGCTGCCGGTATCGGATCCAGTTCGAGACCTAATTGCGGCAAGCCGAAATAGATCATGAACAGCTGCACCAGCAACGGCGTGCCGCGAAAGAACGACACGTAGATGCGGGCCAGCCAGCTCACCAGTTTGAGGCGCGACAGGCGCATCAACGCCAGGCCGAAGCCCAGCAGCAAGCCGAAGAACATGCCGCCCAGGCTGAGGATGACCGTAAAGTACACGCCCTTCAGCAGGAAGGGCACGGACTCCAGTACGAGTTGGAAAGCTGCTTCCATTATTTAGTGACGTCAGCGTTGAAGTATTTCTGCGAGATCTTGGCCAGGGTGCCGTCGGCGCGCAGTTTCTCGAGCGCTTTGTTCACCGCTGCCAGCAGTTCAGGCTCGCCTTTGCGCAAGGCAATACCGGATTCCTGACGGGAGAACGGTTCGCCGGCAACGGCGGTGTCCTTGGCTTTGGCGGTCAGTTCCAGGGCCGCCAGACGATCCACCAGAATCGCGTCGATGCGGCCTACGCGCAGGTCCTGATACTTGGTCGGATCATCGTCGTAGGTCTTGATGATGGCTTTCGGGACGTTGTCCTTGAGCCATTGTTCGTAGTTGGTGCCCAGGCCCACACCGACTTTTTTGCCAGCCAGATCGGCGACGGTCTTGATGGTGCCTTCGTTCTTTTTCAGCGTCAGGGCCTGAATGCCGGAGATGGTGTAGGGCTCGGAGAAGTCATACTTCTTCTTGCGCTCTTCGGAGATGGTGACCTGGTTGACCACCGCGTCCAGACGCTTGGATTCCAGGGCCGCGAGGAGGCCGTCCCATTTGGTCGGCTGCAGCTTGACCTTCACGCCCAGCTCTTTGGCCAGCGCCTCGGACAGCTCCACTTCGAAACCGGTCAGTTTGCCGTCGGCATCGACGAAACTGAACGGTGGATAAGTGCCTTCCAGACCGACGTTGATCACGCCCGCGTCCTTGATTTTTTGCAGTTGCTCACCGGCAACCGCTTGCCCCAACAGGCCGGCGCCGAGTGCCAGGCCCAGCGAACCTACCAGCAGATTTCGACGTAGTGCGGAAAAATTCATGACAAGCCCCTGTGTTTTCTTATGAAAGACGCTTAAGGAAAGTTGGCAAATTCGGGATTTGAACGACTGCATTATCCTGCCCTAAAGCAGCCTATGCGTCTCGCTGCAAATTCGCCTGCGGCGTGACTATATGATGTGACCTTTAGATTTGAAAATACTGAATATTATGTTTGTTATTCTTTTTTGAAATATGTGGCGCCTTCGAAAAGATCGCAGCCTGCGGCAGCTCCAAGGATCATGCACGCCGCGAATTTCGGGTTAACGCCGATCCCTGTAGGAGCTGCCGCAGGCTGCGATCTTTTGATCTTTGATGCTTACAAAAAGCTTGTGTAGGCAAACAACGTCGGTGCCCCGCCGGTGTGCAGGAAGATGATCGGGCCGTCATCGAAGCGCTGGCGACCGATACCGTCGAGCAAACCGGCCATGGCCTTGCCGGTATACACCGGATCCAGCAACAACCCTTCCTGACTCGCCAACAGCTTCACCGCCGCCAGTGTCCCGGCATTCGGCTCGCCGTAACTCGGGCCGAAATACTCGTCCCACAGTTCAATTTTGAAACTCGCCGGCAGGCTCACGCCCAACAGCTCTGCGGTGTGCTCGGCGAGGCCCTGGACATTCGGTCGTTGAGCTTCATCGCTTCGGGAAACGGTCACCCCGATGACTGGCAAATCCGGCAGTACTTCGCTCAATGCCAGCGCCAGGCCGCTGTGGGTACCGGCACTGCCGGACGCCAGGACCACCGCGGCGAATTGCAGCCCGGTGTCCTTGATCTGTTCGGCCAGTTCCAGGCCTGCACGGACATAACCCAAAGCGCCCACTGCATTGGAGCCACCAATCGGCACCAGATACGGCTTTTTACCGTTGCTGCGCAGACGTGCGGCCAATGCTTGCAATTGCTCGTCAGCATTGTCGAGGTTTTCCACCAACTCGACCTTGGCATCGAACAGGTCCAGCAACAGCCGATTGCCGTTGCCGACATAGTTGCTGTCGTCGGTGCCGAGAGGGTTTTCCAGCAGCGCCACGCAGCCCAGGCCAAGCTTGGCTGCAATGGCGGCGGTCTGGCGCACGTGGTTGGACTGGATCGCGCCAGCAGTGATCAATGTATCGGCACCCTGGGCCAGGGCATCGGCGGCCAGGTATTCGAGTTTGCGCAGCTTGTTGCCACCCAGTGCCAATGGCGTCAGGTCATCGCGTTTGACATACACATCGCGGCCCAACCAGGTCGACAGGCGCTCGAGTTTTTCCAGGGGGGTAGGGCGGCCGAGCAGATCGAGGCGGTTAAAACGGGCAAGCTGATGTTTGATCATGGGTCCGTACTGGCGGAGGAAGATGTCCGGACTATAGGCGCGGGTATTTTAGCGGGGCAACTGCCAATCGCTTATAGCCAAAAGTGTTGACCACAGCACTATTGGTTCTTAATTCGCTTGCAAGCCGTTGCCGTAAAGTAATCGCCGTTGACGCGGCCAGACAGTCCGGCCGCCCATGAGGAGTTTTTACCGTGAGTGAGCGTTCCAGCCATTGGCAATTGCAGACCATCGTTAGCCAACTGCGTACGGCGCGCGACCAGTGGCGTGCACAAAACGGCCGCGCCAGCGGCGAGCAGGGCGGTCGCGAGCTGCCGTCCCGAGCGGCCATGGCGGACATTCTCGAAGCCTTGTGCGGTGCGCTGTTCCCGATGCGATTGGGCCCGGTGGATTTGCGTGAGGAGAGTGAAGACTTCTACGTTGGCCACACGCTCGACGTGGCACTGAACGCGTTGCTCGCTCAGGCGCGGCTCGAACTGCGTTATGCCGCGCGCCACAGTGCCCAGGCCGACACTGAAGTCGAGGCCAAGACCATTCAGATCATTCAGGATTTCGCCCTCGCTTTGCCGGGGCTGCGCACTCTGCTGGACACCGATGTGCTGGCGGCCTATCACGGCGATCCGGCGGCCCGCAGTGTCGATGAAGTGTTGCTCTGCTACCCGGGGATTCTGGCGGTGATTCACCATCGCCTGGCCCATCACTTGTATCGCGCCGGGCTGCCGCTGCTGGCGCGGATCAGCGCGGAAATCGCCCACTCGGCCACCGGCATCGACATCCATCCGGGGGCGCAGATCGGTCGCAGTTTCTTCATCGATCACGGGACCGGCGTGGTGATCGGCGAGACCGCGATCATTGGCGAGCGCGTGCGGATTTATCAGGCAGTGACCCTGGGTGCCAAGCGCTTCCCGTCGGACGAAGATGGCCAGCTGCAGAAGGGCCATCCGCGGCATCCGATCGTCGAGGACGACGTGGTGATCTATGCCGGCGCGACGATTCTGGGGCGCATCACCATCGGCAAGGGTTCGACGATTGGTGGCAACGTCTGGCTGACCCGTAGCGTGCCGGCCGGGTGCAACCTGACCCAGGCGAATCTGCAGCATGATGATGGGACGCAGAAGTAGGGTCAAAAATTTCCAGTGGTCTTTCTGACGCCATCGCGGGCAAGCCACGCTCCCACAGGTTTTGTGTCGAACGGTAATTCCGTGAACAACCCAAAACCTGTGGGAGCGGGCTTGCCCGCGATGATTTCAGATCAGGCCGAAATAATGGCATTTAGCAAATTTCCCGCCGAACGAATCCCGCAAACCCCGCGTCATACCCTCCCTTGAGCTAGCGTACAAAACGCACCGCCGAACCCTGCGATTAGTCCTTAGCCCCCTATCCATGTTTAACTTGAACGCTCATTCAAGTTAAACCACCGGTTTGCTGCCCGCTCACAACAGGAGGCTTGCCTTTGCCGAGTCCGATTTTTACAGCCACGTTTTCCCCCCTCGAGATGCATCGTTCATGAGTGCATCGTCCACCCCCGCAAGCGGCCAGGTCCGCATGAATCCGCCGGTTTTTTATTTCGCGGCGACTTTCATTCTGTTGTTCGCCGTTGTCGTCATGGCGATGCCCGAGCAGGCCGGTGCCTGGCTGTTGCAAGCGCAAAACTGGGCGGCCAACACGGTCGGCTGGTACTACATGCTCGCGATGACGCTGTATCTGGTCTTCGTGGTGGTCACCGCCTTGTCTGGCTACGGCAAGATCAAGCTCGGTGCCGACCACGACGAGCCCGAATTCAGCTACCTGTCCTGGGCCGGCATGCTGTTCGCCGCCGGGATCAGCATCACGCTGTTTTTCTTTTGCGTGTCCGAACCGCTGACGCACCTGGCGCAACCGCCGCAAGGCGAGGCCGGCACGGCGGATGCGGCGCGTCAGGCGATGCAGATTCTGTTTTTGCACTGGGGCCTGCACGGCTGGGGCGTGTTCGCGTTCGTCGGCATGGCGCTGGCCTATTTCGCCTATCGGCATAACCTGCCGCTGGCCCTGCGTTCGGCGCTGTACCCGCTGATCGGCAAGCGCATCAACGGCCCCATCGGTTACGCCGTGGATGGTTTCGGCATCATCGCCACGGTATTCGGCCTCGGCGCCGATATGGGTTTTGGCGTATTGCACCTCAACTCCGGCCTGGACTACCTGTTCGGCATCGCCCATACCCAGTGGATTCAGGTCGGCCTGATCACGCTGATGATGGGCGCGGCGATCATTGTGGCGGTGTCCGGGGTCGATAAAGGCGTGCGAGTGATGTCCGACATCAACATGCTGCTGGCCTGTGCGCTGCTGCTGTTCGTGTTGTTCGCCGGCCCCACCCAGCACTTGCTCAATACGCTGATCCAGAACCTTGGCGACTACCTCGGCGCCTTGCCGATGAAGAGTTTCGATCTCTACGCCTACGATAAACCCAGCGACTGGCTGGGCGGCTGGACGGTGTTCTATTGGGCCTGGTGGATTGCATGGTCGCCGTTCGTGGGCCTGTTCATCGCGCGGATTTCCCGTGGCCGGACCATTCGCGAATTCGTCTTCGGCGTGCTGCTGATCCCGCTCGGTTTCACCCTGGCGTGGATGTCGATCTTTGGCAACAGCGCCATCGACCAAGTCCTCAACCACGGCATGAGCGCGCTCGGCATGTCGGCCATCGACAACCCATCGATGACCCTGTACCTGCTACTGGAAACCTACCCATGGAGCAAAACCGTGATCGCGGTCACGGTGTTCATCAGCTTCGTATTCTTCGTGACCTCCGCCGACTCCGGCACCGTGGTGCTGTCGACCTTGTCTGCCAAGGGTGGCAACCCGGATGAAGACGGACCGAAATGGCTGCGGGTGTTCTGGGGCGCGATGACGGCACTGGTGACCAGCGCGCTGTTGTTCTCCGGCAGCATCGATGCCTTGAAGTCAGCGGTGGTACTGACGTCGTTGCCGTTTTCGATGATTTTGCTGCTGATGATGTGGGGGCTGCACAAGGCGTTTTATCTGGAGTCGCAGAAGCAGATCGCGCAACTGCATTCCCTTGCGCCGGTGTCCGGATCACGGCGCGGCGGTTGGCGGCAACGTTTGAGTCAGGCGGTGCATTTCCCGTCTCGTGATGAGGTCTATCGCTTCCTCGATAGCACGGTGCGCCCGGCCATTGAGGACGTGACCGCAGTATTCGTCGAGAAGGGTCTGCACGTGGTCGCCAAGCCTGATCCGGCCAATGACAACGTCAGCCTGGAGATCGGTCACGGCGAACTGCATCCGTTCATCTATCAAGTGCAGATGCGCGGTTACTTCACGCCGTCCTTCGCCCGTGGCGGCATGGGTTCCAAGCAACTCAACAATCGCCGTTACCACCGCGCCGAAGTGCATTTGAGAGAGGGCAGTCAGGATTACGATCTGGTGGGCTACACCAAGGAGCAGGTCATCAACGACATCCTCGACCAGTACGAACGGCACATGCAGTTTTTGCATCTGGTGCGTTGATGGAGGAGGGTTGGCGCTGACGTCTTGTCAGGCGTCAGGGCTCAACACCATGAACAACACCAGCGCCGCCACCGGCACGCCGAACACCGCGCTACCCACCACCAGTTCCGTGCTCAACGGCTGGCCGGCGTTGACCATGCCGACCGCGCCGTTGATCAAGGTCAACGCCAGCCATAGCACGACAAAGCTGTAGGCCAGTGTGTGGGGGGGGCGACTTCGATATCACGCCGTACTTCGGCAAGTCGGTGCGCTTCAATGCCACGCTCCCTGAGCAATTGCTTGAGCGTATCGACCAGACGGTCAGACGAGATCAGCGATACAGCTCAAGATCTGGTTTTTTGGCGGCTGCCGCGTTGCGTGAGTTGTCGGCGTAAACGTTGGGAGTAGGTATCGGTTCTATGCGGTGGGTCAGATTTAATAATCTGTTAAACGTTTCAGCATTTTCTCGAGTCCGAGGTTTATCGGCGTTTGTCCGGGCGTATGCTGGGCAACTTGCAAGGCAGTCGATACCACATTCAAGACAGACAAGAGAGGATTCGATGACCTACACCGCAGCCGAAAACCGCTACGATTCCATCCCTTACCGCCGTGTAGGCCGCAGCGGGTTGGTGCTGCCGGCGCTGTCCCTGGGCTTGTGGCACAACTTCGGCGACAGCACGCCGATCGATACCCAGCGCTCGTTGCTGCGCACGGCATTCGATCTGGGCATCAACCATTTCGACCTGGCCAACAACTACGGCCCGCCGTATGGCAGCGCCGAGATCAACTTCGGTCGTTTGTTGCGTGAAGACTTCAAGCAGTACCGCGATGAGTTGATCATCTCCAGCAAGGCCGGTTGGGATATGTGGGCCGGTCCTTACGGTCAGGGCGGTGGTTCGCGCAAATACGTGCTGGCCAGCCTCGATCAGAGCCTGCAACGCCTGGGCCTCGACTACGTAGACATCTTCTATTCCCACCGCTTCGACCCGGACACGCCGCTGGAAGAAACCGCCAGCGCACTGGCCACTGCCGTGCAGCAGGGTAAGGCGCTGTATATCGGTATCTCGTCCTATTCCGGGGTGAAAACCCGTGAAATCGCCGGGTTGCTGAAAGAGTGGAAAGTCCCGCTGTTGATCCACCAACCGGCCTACAACCTGCTCAATCGCTGGGTGGAAAAAGACCTGCTGGACACCACCGATGAACTCGGCACCGGCGTGATCGCCTTCACGCCCTTGGCTCAGGGGCTGTTGACCGACAAGTACCTCAATGGCGTGCCAGCGGACGCGCGGGTCAATCGTCCGGGCGGTGGTTCGTTGCAGGCGTCGCACCTGTCCGAAGCCAACATCGCCCATGTGCGCGCGCTTAATGAAATCGCCAAACGCCGCGGTCAGAGCCTGGCGCAACTGGCGCTGGCCTGGACCCTGCGCGATCCGCGAGTGACCTCGGCGCTGATCGGCGCGAGCCGGCCGGAGCAGATTATCGAAAACGTCGGGGCGTTGAAGAACCTGAGTTTTAGCGTGGAAGAGTTGGCGGAGATTGATCGGTTTGCCCAAGAGGGTGGGATCAATCTTTGGGAGAAGCCTTCGACGGCTGAGTAACTCCGTACTGATCGTTCCCACGCTCCGCGTGGGAATGCAGCCCGGGACGCTCCGCGTCCCATCCAGAGCCGAACGCAGAGCGTCCGTTGAGGCATTCCCACGCGGAGCGTGGGAACGATCGGATCAGCGAAAAAACGGCACATCCCCCAACACCGTCGCCCGCTGCATCACCCGCCGAGCCGGGCGGTAATCATCCACCGCGTAATGCTGGGTCACGCGGTTGTCCCAAAACGCGATGTCGTCTTTCTGCCAGCGCCAGCGAATAGTGAATTCAGGCCGAGTGGTGTGGGCGAACAAAAACCTCAGAACCGCCTCGCTTTCCGTCTCCGACAGCTCATTGATCTTCGACGTGAACCCTTCATTGACGAACAGCGACCGGCGCCCGCTTACCGGGTGCGTGCGAATCACCGGGTGCGATAACGGCGGGTTCTTGCGCCGGGCTTCCTCCCACTGGGCCAACGCCTCCGGCGTGTTGCCATAGCGCTCCAGCGGAAACGAACGGGTGAAGTCGTGAGTGGCGGTCAGCCCTTCGAGCAAGGTTTTCATGGGTGCCGATAGCGCGTCATACGCCGCCATACCGCTGGCCCACAGCGTGTCGCCGCCAAATGCCGGCAGCAACTTGGCACTGAGCACTGCGCCCATCGCCGGGGTCGGCAGGAAGGTCACGTCGGTGTGCCAGATCGCATTGTCCCGCACGTCGGTGACGGCGGTGTCGAGGATCAGCACTTCCGGTTGTTCCGGCACGTTCGGGTAGATCGGATGAATATGCAGGTCGCCGAAATAGGCGGCGAAGCGCGCCTGCTGTTGCGGCTCGATCAGTTGGTTACGAAAGAACAGCACCTGGTACTGGAGCAGTGCCTGCTCGATGGCGTCGCGTTGTTCCAGGTTCAGCGGCTGGCTGATATCGACGCCGCTGATGTGCGCGCCGAGGGCGCAGCTTAAAGGGACGATCGTCAGGTTACTCATGGTGGTTCTCTTCAATCCTGGGTGTTGAGCTTTTGTGGGAGCGAGCCTGCTCGCGATAGCGGAGTGTCAGGCGACATGGCTATGGCGGATACACCGCCATCGCGAGCAGGCTCGCTCCCACAGGGCTTTTCACATGATGAGTATTCAGTGAGCCTGGCCGTGCCATGGCACCAGTTTGCGTTGCAGCGCGCGCAGGCCCATTTCCATGGCGAAGGCGATCAGCGCGATCACCAGAATCCCCAGCACCACCACATCGGTGACCAGGAACTGCGCGGCCGACTGCACCATGAACCCCAAACCGCTGGTGGCGGCGATCAACTCGGCAGCCACCAGCGTCGACCAACCCACACCCAGACCAATGCGCACGCCGGTCAAAATGTCCGGCAGGGCACTGGGCAGAATCACATGGCGAATCAACTGTGCCCGAGTCGCGCCCAGCGACTGCGCGGCGCGCAATTTGGCCGGGTCGACGGTGCGCACGCCAGTGGCGGTGGCAATCGCGATCGGCGCGAATATCGCCAGGTAGATCAACAAGACTTTCGACAGCTCACCGATGCCGCACCAGATCACGATCAGCGGCAGATAAGCCAAGGGCGGAATCGGGCGATAGAACTCGATCAGCGGATCGAGAATGCCGCGAGCGATGCGGTTGTGGCCGATGGCAATGCCGACCGGCACGGCGGTCAGCACCGCAAAGCCCAGGCCCAGGCCGATACGGCTGAGGCTCGCGCCCAAGTGCTGCCACAAGGTCGAATCCATGTAGCCGGTGGTTATCAGTAGCCAGCCTTTTTGCAGCACGGCGGACGGCGGCGGCAGGAACAGCGGTTCGATCAAACCTGTGGCCGTGACTGCCCACCAAATGGTAACGAGGGCGACCAACGTCAGTACGCTGATCCAGCGCGTGTTCAAACTGCGACGCAGCGCAATTACCGCCGAGCTCTTCACCTTTGAGCCTGGTTTCACCGTGGCGGCGGGAACTTCATAAGTGCTCATGCGCGCTCCTGCCGCTGGACGGCACTGCGTTGGGAGAACACTTTGGCGAGCACGTGTTCGCGGGTTTCGATAAAGCGCGGGTCGGATTTGATCGCCCGCGCCGATTCGCCGGTAGCGTAACGCTGACCGAAATCCAGGCTCAGACGCTCGACGATTTGCCCGGGGTTGGGCGCCAACAGAATCAGGTCGGTGGCGAGGAACACCGCTTCTTCAATATCGTGGGTAATCAGGAACACCGGTTTGGCGGTGCGCTGCCAGACTTGCAGCAACAGCTCCTGCATCTGTTCACGGGTGAAGGCGTCGAGGGCACCGAAGGGTTCGTCCATCAGCAGCACGCGCGGGTTGGCGGCGAGGGCGCGAGCAAGGCCGACGCGTTGCTTCTGCCCGCCCGAGAGCTGCCAGATTCGGCGATTCTCGAAACCGGAGAGGTCCACCAGCGCGAGCATTTCCCGGGCGCGCTGTTCACGTTTTTCCCGCGGAGTGCCGGCCAGTTCCAGACCGAAACCGACGTTGGCCAGCACGTCCTGCCAGGGCAGCAGAGCGTCGTCCTGGAACACCACGCCGCGCTCGGCGCTCGGGCCTTTGACCGGCACGCCGTCAAGGGTGATGCGCCCGGCGCTGGGCTCGACGAAACCGGCAATCAGGTTCAACAGCGAGGTCTTGCCACTGCCGGACGGGCCGAGGGCGACCAGCAACTGCTGGGGCCCAAGGCTCAGGGAAATATCCGCCAGCACCGGTTCCGCTGCGCCTGGGTACTGTGCGCTGATGCGCTCCAGCTGTAGCAAAGCCATCGCGGTTAACTCCCGATCAGTTGGTGATGTACTTGGCGCTGACGTACGGCGCGTAGTCCGGCAGCACGGCCTCGACCTTGCCCTGTTCCTTGAGGAACACAGCGGTGTCGGTGATGGCCTTGGTGGTCGGCGCGCCAAGGGTGATCACCTGATCAGCCGCCAGCGGGAAAACGTTGCCTTGCAGCAGCAACGGAATGTCGCTGGCCTTGGCGCCGGAGAGTTTCACCAGTTTGTCGACATTGCTTTGATTGGCCAGCCAGGCTTGCGGGTCCTTGCGGTAGTCGGCGTAGGCATCGAGGGTCACTTTGGCGAACGCGGTGACGATTTCCGGGTGCTTCTCGGCGAAATCCTTACGCACGATCCAGGCATCGAAAGTCGGTGCGCCGAACTTGGCCAACTCGCCCGAGGTGATCAGCACTTTGCCGTTTTCCTTGGCCACGCCGAGGGCCGGGTCCCACACGTAGGTGGCGTCGATATCACCGCGTTTCCATGCAGCAATGATCGCGGGTGGCGCGAGGTTGAGGACGGTGACTTTCGAGGGATCAATGTTCCAGTGTTTCAGCGCGGCCAGCAGGCTGTAGTGGCCGGTGGATACAAACGGTACGGCGACTTTTTTGCCGATCAGGTCTTGCGGGGTCTTGATCCCGGAACCGTCGCGGGCGACCAGTGCTTCAGCGGCGCCGATCTGGGTGGCGATGAGGAAGGTTTCCACCGGGACTTTGCGGGTGATTGCAGCCGTCAGGGGGCTGGAACCGAGGTAGCCGATCTGCACGTCGCCGGAAGCGATGGCGGCGATGATGTCGGCACCGTTGTCGAATTTGCGCCAGTCGATGTTGGCTTTGGTGGCTTTTTCGTAGGCGCCGTCGGCCTGGGCGACTTTCGCCGGGTCGACGGTGGTCTGGTAGGCGACGGTCACGTCTGCCGCCTGAGCCAGGAGACTCGCTGAAGCCAGAAACGCGGCGGCCAGAAGGCGAAGAGGGGAAGTCAGTTTCATCGGAAAGCTCCTTGTCAGGCGACCGAGAGTCGGCGTGAAAAGGAGACTAAATGATATAAGAATCCGAAAATAAATAACTTTTTCGAATTACCTTATGAGCGGAAAATTCTAAGAGAGAATAGTTGTATATCGTTTTTGTGGCGAGGGAGCTTGCTCCCGCTGGAGGCCGAAGGACTCCCAAAAACAGCGAAGATGTGTCTGATCGAACACGGTCGCAGATTTTACGGCTGCTGCGCAGCCGAACGGGAGCAAGCTCCCTCGCCACAGAGGTTTGCGTCTAATTACTGATCGCCAGAATGCTCGCCTGATACGACCCGACAAACACATCGAAATCGCCGACTTCGTTCTGTTCAAGCGTCACTTGTTGAGCCAGCGACGAGCGCGCCAGTTCTTCAAATTTAGCCTGGTCTTCGCTTGAAAGCGGTTCGCTGCGGAAAAACTCTGCATGCACCCGGCTCTGGCGCAAAGAGAACTGGGCGAAGCTTTCCTTGTGCTCGGCCATCGCTGCCAGCACCTGAGCCGAAGGCGTCAGGGACGAGTCCTTGACCTTGGCCTGTTGTGCGTCCAGCGCCTTGCTGTGGGCATCGCCGCCATGGCTCTGATCCAGCAACGCCGCCAATGGCGCAATCTTTTCCAGCAATTCGCCGGCCCATTCCTTCAGGTCTACCGGGTGCCCGTCGCGTTGCAATTGCAGGCCCGGACGACGACCTTCCTTGACCACGCTGAGGAAGTTCGAGGTCGCGTTGCCGCAACTGGTACTGGTCAACAGCGGGCTGTCGTTCAGCGCGCAGTACAGCAGGAACGCGTCGAGGAACCGCGATTCGGTGAGGTCGATGCCCATCGGCAGGAACGGGTTGATGTCCAGGCAACGTACTTCGACGTACTGGATGCCACGGGCCACCAGCGCCTGAATCGGCCGTTCGCCGGTGTAGGTCACGCGTTTCGGGCGGATGTTGGAGTAGTACTCGTTTTCGATCTGCAGGATGTTGGTGTTGAGCTGAACCCACTCGCCGTCCTGGTGTGTACCGACCTCGACGTACGGCGGGTAAGGCGTGGCCACCGCTTTGCGCAGGCTGTCGGTGTAGCTTGACAGGTCGTTGTAGCACGGCGTCAAACCGGCCTGGGCGTTGCTCTGGTAACCCAGATCGCTCATGCGCAGGCTGGTGGCGTACGGCAGGTACAAGGTGTCCGGGTCCAGTTGTTCCAACTGGTGCGAACGACCGCGCAGGAAACCGGCGTCCAGCGCAGGCGAGGCGCCGAACAGGTACATCAGCAGCCAGCTGTAGCGGCGGAAGTTGCGGATCAGCGCGATGTAGGCCGACGATTGGTAATCGCGATCGGTGCCGTCAAAGCCTTCAGCCTCTTTGAGCAGTGGCCAGAGCTTTTCCGGCAGGGAAAAGTTGTAGTGAATCCCGGCGATGCACTGCATGGTCTTGCCGTAACGCAGGGCCAGGCCCTTGCGATAGACGTACTTGAGCTGACCGATGTTGGAGGTGCCGTAATAGGCGATCGGGATGTCTTCCTCGGCCGGCAACGGGCACGGCATCGATGGACTCCACAGGTACTCGTTGCCAAGCTTGCTGTAGGCAAAACGGTGAATGCTGTCGAGGCTCGCCAGGGTGTCCGCCGGGTCGGGCAGGGCGGGCGTGATGAACTCCAGCAGCGACTCGGAATAGTCGGTGGTGATTTTTTCGTTGGTCAGCGCGGAACCCAGTTCTTCAGGGTGCGGCGTTTGTGCCAGGCGACCATCGCCGGTCACGCGCAGGCATTCACGTTCGATGCCGTGAAGGCACTGTTCGAGCAGAGAGAGGTTAGCGCGCTCGCCGAGCAGAGCCAGGCGGCGGTTGAGAAGTTCGCTCAAGTTGGATTCCTTCACGCGTCGTTCGCCCCAATATGGGGGTGGGCAAGACGGTCTACAAGGGTGAAGTTGAAACTGGCGTTTTCGCCTGGTTTTGGAACGCCACAATCCCTGTGGGAGCGAGCCTGCTCGCGAAGAGGGAGTGTCGGTCAACATTAAAGTCGCCTGGCACACCGCCTTCGCGAGCAGGCTCGCTCCCACAGAAAACTCCAGCGCTGCAGTCACAGCGCCGAAATTAACCTAAATCGATGGCAGGGAGCTACAGGACTGCGAACGTGCCTTGTGCTTTTGCGACCAGTTTGTCGCCTTGCATCACATCGGCTTCGACCACCAGCGTGCGGCGGCCCGGGTGGATTACCCGTGCCGTGCACATCACTTCACCGTCAGCGACGGCGCGGATGTAGTTGATCTTGCACTCGATGGTCGCGCTCTGCTGGTCAAAGCCATGGGTGCTGGAACAGGCCAGCCCCATGGCAATGTCCACCAGACTGAACAAGGCCCCGCCGTGCAGCTTGCCGCCGCGATTGCGCAGCTCCGGTGCCAGCGCCAGGGCGACTTGCGCCACCCCGGTTTCCAGGCTGTGCAAGCGACAGCCCAGCAGCTTGAAAAACGCGCTTTCGGTCAAGCCGGCCGGGATGTCCATCAGCGTTTCTTCAACTGCTTGGCGTTGGCGAACAGCGACGCCATGGCGTTGTTGGACGGGGCCGCTGCGGTGGTTTCCTTGCGCGGTGCGCTGTTCTGGGATTGGCGCGGTGCCGAACCCGGACGTGCACCGCGAGCGCCATCGATCTTCTCGCCCGGGGTATCGCTCATGCGCATCGACAAGCCAACGCGTTTGCGCGGGATGTCGACTTCCATGACCTTCACCTTGACCACGTCACCGGCCTTCACCGCTTCGCGCGGATCCTTGATGAACTTCTCCGAAAGCGCGGAGATATGCACCAAACCGTCCTGATGCACGCCGATGTCGACGAACGCGCCGAAGTTGGTCACGTTGGTGACGACGCCTTCGAGGATCATGCCCGGTTGCAAGTCCTTGAGGTCTTCGACGCCCTCCTGGAACTCGGCGGTCTTGAACTCGGGACGCGGGTCGCGGCCGGGTTTTTCCAGCTCTTGCAGAATGTCGGTGACCGTCGGCAGACCGAAGGTTTCGTCGGTGTACTTCTTCGGGTCCAGACGCTTGAGGAACGTGGCGTCGCCGATCAGCGAGCGAATGTCGCGGTCGGTTTCGGCGGCGATGCGTTGCACCAGCGGATAGGCTTCCGGGTGAACCGCGGATGAATCCAGCGGGTTGTCGCCGTTCATCACGCGCAGGAAACCGGCGGCCTGTTCGAAGGTTTTTTCACCCAGACGGGCGACTTTCTTCAACGCCGCACGGGTTTTGAACGCACCGTGCTCGTCGCGGTGGCTGACAATGTTCTGCGCCAGGGTCGCGTTGAGGCCGGAGATACGTGCCAGCAACGCCACGGAGGCGGTGTTGACGTCCACACCCACGGCGTTCACGCAGTCTTCGACTACTGCGTCCAGGCCGCGCGCCAGTTTCAGCTGCGACACGTCGTGCTGGTATTGGCCGACGCCGATGGATTTCGGGTCGATCTTCACCAGCTCGGCCAGAGGGTCTTGCAAGCGACGGGCAATCGACACCGCGCCACGGATCGACACGTCCAGGTCCGGGAATTCCTTGGAGGCCAGTTCCGACGCCGAGTACACCGATGCACCGGCCTCGGAGACCATGACTTTGGTCATCTTCATGGCTGGGTATTTTTTGATCAGCTCAGCGGCGAGCTTGTCGGTTTCGCGGCTGGCGGTGCCGTTGCCGATGGCGATCAGGTCTACCGAATGCTTGGCGCACAGGGCGGCGAGCACGGCGAGGGTCTGGTCCCACTTGTTGTGCGGCACGTGGGGGTAAACCGTGGCGTGGTCCAGCAGCTTGCCGGTGGAGTCGACCACGGCGACCTTGCAACCGGTGCGCAGGCCCGGGTCGAGGCCCAGCGTTGCGCGGGGGCCGGCCGGCGCGGCCAGCAGCAAGTCGTGCAGGTTGTGGGCGAACACGTTGATCGCTTCGGTTTCCGCGCCATCGCGCAACTCACCCAGCAGGTCGGTTTCCAGGTGCGTGTAGAGCTTGACCTTCCAGGTCCAGCGCACCACTTCGCCCAGCCATTTGTCGGCGGCGCGGTTCTGGTTCTGGATGCCGAATTGCTGACCGATCATGCCTTCGCACGGGTGCATGGTGCCCGGCAGCTCGTCGCCGACTTTCAGCGCGGAGCTCAAAATGCCTTCGTTGCGGCCACGGAAAATCGCCAGCGCGCGGTGCGATGGCATGCTTTTCAGCGGTTCGTCGTGCTCGAAGTAGTCGCGGAATTTGGCGCCTTCCTCTTCCTTGCCGGCGATCACGCGGGCACTGAGGGTGGCTTCCTGCTTGAGGTAGTTGCGCAACTTGTCCAGCAGGCCAGCGTCTTCGGCGAAGCGCTCCATGAGGATGTACTTGGCGCCTTCCAGGGCGGCTTTCACATCGGCCACGCCCTTTTCGGCGTCGATGAAGCGCGCGGCTTCGGTTTCCGGGCTCAGGGTCGGATCGTTGAACAAACCGTCGGCCAGCTCGCCGAGGCCGGCTTCCAGGGCGATCTGGCCCTTGGTGCGGCGCTTCTGCTTGTACGGCAGGTACAAGTCTTCGAGGCGGGTCTTGGTGTCGGCGAGTTTGATGTCGCGCTCAAGTTGCGGGGTCAGCTTGCCTTGCTCTTCGATGCTGGCAAGGATGCTGATACGCCGTTCATCGAGTTCTCGCAGGTAGCGCAGACGCTCTTCCAGATGACGCAATTGCGTGTCATCGAGGCTGCCGGTCACTTCTTTCCGGTAGCGGGCGATGAAGGGCACCGTGGAGCCTTCATCGAGTAGCGCGACGGCCGCTTCGACCTGTTGTGGGCGTACGCCGAGTTCCTCGGCGATGCGGCTGTTGATGCTGTCCATAAAACCACCTGACAAATTGTGAAAGCAGGCTCGCAGGCGCAGAAATAAAGGCTCGGCGAGTCTGGTTGAGCGGCCTGGCGTGCGCCGCTACCTGGATCAACAGGCTTCCCGTTGACCCGTGAAATCGAACAATTACTGCCAGCGCCATGAAAAAAGAGCGGCTACCAGCAGTAACGATCAGACGTTGCCTGACACAAAAGGCCGCGCATTATAACCAGCGTTCTGACATTCGGGGGCATCACTGGCTGTAGGCACAATGCCCGGCTTTCTGGCGGTGAAGGAAAAATCTGCTAACAATGCACACGGTGCGTATAACGGCAGCTAGGCCATAATGCGCGCCGAGATCAAAGGAGCATCCAATGAGCAGCACTGCACAAACTGCTGAAGGCGAAAAAATTCTTATCGTTGACGACGATCCGGGGCTGAGCAGCCTGCTGGAACGTTTTTTCGTCAGCAAGGGCTACCGTGCCCGCGCCGTACCGAACACCGAACAGATGGACCGCCTGCTGGCGCGTGAAGTGTTCAACCTGGTCGTCCTCGACCTGATGCTGCCCGGCGAAGACGGCCTGACCGCCTGCCGCCGCCTGCGCACGGCGAACAATCAGATTCCGATCATCATGCTCACCGCCAAGGGCGACGAGCTGAGCCGCATCAAGGGCCTGGAACTGGGCGCCGACGATTACCTGGCCAAGCCGTTCAACCCGGACGAGCTGATGGCCCGGGTCAAAGCGGTGCTGCGGCGCCAGGCGGCACCGGTGCCGGGCGCGCCGGGCAGCGAAGACGAAAACGTGACCTTTGGTGATTACGTGCTGTCCCTGGCCACCCGCGAACTCAAGCGCGGTGACGAAGTGCACATGCTCACCACCGGTGAGTTCGCGGTGCTCAAGGCCCTGGTCATGAATGCCCGTCAGCCGCTGACCCGCGACAAACTGATGAACCTGGCCCGTGGCCGCGAGTGGGATGCCCTGGAGCGTTCCATCGACGTGCAGATCTCCCGTCTGCGCCGGATGATCGAGCCCGATCCGTCCAAACCGCGCTACATCCAGACTGTCTGGGGCGTGGGCTACGTGTTCGTTCCGGATGGCGCCGCCACCAAGTGATCGGCGATTTGTAGGAGCGGGTCTTGTGGGCAGCGGGTCAGAGGACCTTGCCCGCAGACTCGCGATCCGCAATATGCGAGCATCGCTCGCTCCTGCAAGTGTGTAGCGGTTATCCATGAAAACCCCTGTTTGGTTCCCCCAGAGCTTCTTCTCCCGCACCCTGTGGCTGGTGCTGATCGTCGTCCTGTTCTCCAAGGCGCTGACCCTGGTTTATCTGTTGATGAACGAAGACGTGCTGGTGGACCGCCAATACAGCCACGGCGTCGCCCTGACGCTGCGTGCCTATTGGGCTGCCGATGAAGAAAACCGCGCCAGGATTGCCGATGCTGCGACCCTGATTCGGGTCGTCGGCGCCGGTGTGCCGGAAGGCGAACAACACTGGCCGTACAGCGAGATCTATCAGCGGCAGATGCAGGCGGAGCTGGGTGCCGACACCGAAGTCCGATTACGCATGCATTCCCCGCCGGCGCTGTGGGTCCGGGCGCCCAGCCTGGGCGATGGCTGGCTGAAAGTGCCGCTGTACCCGCATCCGTTGCGTGGCCAGAAAATCTGGAACGTGCTGGGCTGGTTCCTCGCCATTGGTCTGCTGTCCACCGCCTCGGCGTGGATTTTCGTCAGCCAGCTCAATCAACCGCTGAAACGTCTGGTCTATGCCGCGAGGCAACTCGGTCAGGGCCGCAGCGTGCGCCTGCCGATCAGTGATACACCGAGCGAGATGACCGAGGTCTATCGCGCCTTCAACCAGATGGCCGAAGACGTCGAACAGGCTGGTCGCGAGCGCGAGCTGATGCTGGCCGGGGTGTCCCACGACCTGCGCACGCCTCTGACCCGTTTGCGGCTGTCCCTGGAGCTGATGGGCGACCACAGCGACCTGACGGATGACATGATCCGCGACATCGAGGACATGGACGCGATTCTCGACCAGTTCCTGGCGTTCATTCGTGATGGACGTGACGAGTCGGTGGAAGAAGTGGACCTGAGCGATCTGGTTCGCGAAGTCGCCGCGCCGTACAACCAGAACGAAGAGAAAGTGCATTTGCGCCTGGAGCCGATCCAGCCGTTCCCGCTGCGTCGGGTGTCGATGAAGCGGCTGCTGAACAACCTGATCGGGAATGCCTTGCATCACGCCGGCAGTGGAGTGGAAGTGGCGGCTTATGTGTCCGGGGATACCAGCGCACCGTATGTGGTGCTGAGTGTCATGGACCGTGGGGCGGGGATCGATCCGTCGGAACTGGAGGCGATCTTCAACCCGTTCACCCGTGGTGATCGTGCCCGGGGTGGGAAGGGGACCGGGTTGGGGTTGGCGATCGTGAAGCGGATCGCTTCGATGCATGGCGGCAATGTCGAGTTGCGCAACCGGTCCGGTGGTGGGCTGGAAGCGCGGGTGCGGTTGCCGCTTGGGTTGATGTTGCCGCGGGATGCTGTCTGAGCGCCGTACACAACCTCTGTGGCGAGGGAGCTTGCTCCCGCTCGGTTGCGCAGCAGCCGCAAAACCCGGCAACCGTATTTCAATAAAAGAATACGGTTGCCGGAATCGGGAGTCCTTCGGCCTCCCGCGGGAGCAAGCTCCCTCGCCACAGGGACCGAGTAAGCTTCAACCTTTCCCTTTGGTCCGCGTCATATTCGGCCCGCCATTCTTCTCCAGATGCTCAATGATGATCCCCGCCACGTTCTTCCCGGTGGTGGTTTCAATCCCTTCCAGCCCCGGCGACGAGTTCACTTCCATCACCAGCGGCCCGTGATTGGAGCGCAGGATATCCACCCCCGCCACAGCTAAACCCATGACCTTCGCCGCGCGCAATGCGGTCATGCGTTCCTCCGGGGTGATCTTGATCAGGCTCGCACTGCCACCGCGATGCAGGTTGGAGCGAAACTCCCCCGGCTTGGCCTGGCGCTTCATCGCCGCAATCACCTTGTCGCCAACCACGAAACAACGAATGTCCGCGCCGCCGGCTTCCTTGATGTATTCCTGAACCATGATGTTCTGCTTCAGGCCCATGAACGCCTCGATCACTGACTCTGCCGCCGTCGCCGTTTCACACAGCACCACGCCGATGCCCTGGGTGCCTTCCAGCACCTTGATCACCAGCGGCGCGCCGTTGACCATCTCGATCAAGTCGGGAATGTCGTCCGGGGAGTGGGCAAAACCGGTGACCGGTAAACCGATCCCTCGGCGCGACAGCAATTGCAGCGAACGCAGTTTGTCTCGCGAACGGGCGATGGCCACCGATTCGTTGAGCGGAAACACCCCCATCATTTCGAACTGGCGCAGCACCGCGCAGCCATAAAACGTTACCGATGCACCGATCCGCGGGATCACCGCATCGAAACCTTCCAGCGGTTTGCCGCGGTAGTGGATTTGCGGCTTGTGACTGGCAATGTTCATGTAGGCGCGCAGGGTATCGATCACCACCATTTCATGGCCACGCTCCATACCGGCTTCGACCAGACGACGGGTGGAATACAGACGCGGGTTCCGCGACAGCACAGCGATCTTCATGCAACACCTGTGGAGAGGGTAGATACCGGGAACACCGGCTTGTCTTGTACATATTTGATGCCCGGATTGACCACTAACTGGCCGTCGATCAGGGCTTTGGAGCCGAGTAACAGGCGATAACGCATGGACTTGCGGCAGGCGAGGGTGAACTCGACCCGCCAGACCCGATCACCGAGGGCCAGGGTGGTGCTGACCACGTAGCGCATCTGCGCGTGGCCGTTGGAGCTTTTAATGGTTTTCATCGTCACCAGCGGTGCTTCGCAGCGCCGGTGCCGCAATTGCACCACCGTGCCCAGGTGCGCGGTGAAGCGCACCCACTGTTCGCCGTCGCGCTCGAACGGCTCGATGTCGGTGGCATGCAGGCTGGAGGTGCTGGCGCCGGTGTCGATTTTTGCCCGAAGGCCCGCGACTCCCAAATCCGGGAGCGCCACCCACTCGCGCAGACCGACAACGGTCAAATGGTCAAATGTCTTCAAAAGTGCTCAACCGGCAAAAACCGCTCAGGCCGCGTGCGGCCGAATTCGCGGTATTCACGCAGAATAATGGGTAAAAGGCGACAGATATCTACTGCCCGGATTTTCATCCCTCAAACGGGGGGGAATGCCTGCATTCTAATCCACAGCGTGGTGATTCATGGCACGACAGAAACGGTAGTACAGTTCATCGATATTTCAGAATGAGGTCATTCCATGGCACAAAAAAGCGAAGAGGACGACAAGGTCCGTCTCGATAAATGGTTGTGGGCCGCGCGTTTTTATAAAACACGTGCCTTGGCCAAGGCCGCGATTGAAAGTGGCAAGGTGCATTGCCGGGGCGAGCGCTGCAAGCCGGGCAAGGAGCCGAGGGTCGGCGACGAGTTTCAGATCCGCACGGGCTTCGAAGAGCGCACGGTGGTGGTCCAGGCGCTGTCGATCGTGCGCCGTGGCGCGCCGCAGGCTCAGGCCCTGTATGCCGAAACCGAAGCCAGCGTTGCCAAGCGCGAAGCGGCTGCGGCCATGCGCAAGGCCGGGGCGTTGGGCGTGAGCACCGACGGCAAGCCGAGCAAGAAGCAGCGCCGGGATCTGTTCAAGTTTCGTGGCAGCAGCAACGACGAGTAGTGACGGCCGTCGGGTGCAGACTTGCAATCGCCCACCTGTGCAGCCATATGGGGGTATTCGCCAGCGACGCATTGAGCAGTTGAAAATACCGCTCGTCGAAAACCGAGGTTTGGCCTTGCTTGGAACAACCCCGGATTGTCCATAAAATGCCTCCATGGCTGAACTTGGCGCACTCAAAAGCGCTGCCATTGCGCGACTTCCATTTTTGTAACCTTTTTTTGTCACCAATTCAGATACCCAGACCTATGACCGATCTACCGGATACCGACTACACCCAACGCTTCATCTTCGATGACAGCGACACCCGCGGCGAACTGGTGGCGTTGGAGCGTAGCTATGCCGAAGTCCTCGCCAAACACGCCTATCCGGAGCCGGTCGCGCAACTGCTGGGCGAGCTGATGGCCGCGGCAGCGTTGCTGGTTGGCACCTTGAAGTTCGATGGCTTGCTGATTCTTCAGGCCCGTTCCGAAGGTCCGGTGCCGTTGCTGATGATCGAGTGCTCCAGCGAGCGCGAAATTCGCGGCCTGGCCCGTTATCACGCCGAGCAGATCGCGCCGGATGCGACCCTCGCCGACCTGATGCCCAATGGCGTGTTGGCGCTGACCGTCGACCCGACCCAGGGTCAGCGTTACCAGGGTATCGTCGACCTCGACGGTGCGACCCTGTCGGAATGCTTCACCAACTATTTCGTCATGTCGCAGCAGGTTGGTACGCGTTTCTGGCTGTACGCCGACGGCCGTCGTGCCCGTGGTCTGTTGCTGCAGCAATTGCCTGCCGATCGTCTGAAAGACGAAGAAGAGCGTGCTGCCAGCTGGCAGCACATCACCGCGCTGGGTGGCACCCTGACCGCCGATGAATTGCTGAGCCTGGACAACGAAACCGTGCTCCATCGCCTCTACCATGAAGAGCAAGTGCGCCTGTTCGATGTGCAGAAACTACGCTTCCGTTGCAGCTGCTCTCGGGAACGCTCGGGCAATGCGCTGGTCAGTCTGGGTCTGGAAGATGCTCAGAAACTGGTGGTTGAACATGGCGGCAGCATCGAGATCGATTGCCAGTTTTGCAATGAGCGCTACCTGTTCGATGCGGCCGATATCACCCAATTATTCGCCGGTGCAGGGGTTGATACGCCGTCATATACCCGGCACTAAAACGCTTCAGCGCAGGTAAATTCACTGCTTAACGCCGGAATAACGCCGTTCTGACGGGAGGGCCCTACACTTTTTGGGCTTTTCTGGCATAATCCGGCCCACTTTTTTCGCGGTAGTAGTGCACGACTTTCTACTACAAAACGTTTGGAGCACTCGGCCACTGGCCGACGGGGAACCTCATGACGCAAGCCAATAACGCCGTGTACACCGATCTAAGTGTTGATGATCTGGTTAAACAAGCCCTGAATCGCGGTGAAGGCGAGCTTGCCGATACCGGCGCGCTGGTTGTTCGCACCGGTCACCGTACCGGCCGTTCGCCAGTCGATCGTTTCATCGTTGAAGAGCCGACCACCCAGGACGCCATTGCCTGGGGCCCGATCAACCGCAAGTTCCCGGCCGACAAGTTCGATGCCCTGTGGGCTCGCGTCGAGGCGTTCAACAACGCGCAAGAGCATTTCGTTTCCCACGTGCACGTAGGTTCGGCTGAAGAGCATTACCTGGCCGTGAAAATGACCACCCAGACTGCCTGGCAGAACCTGTTCGGTCGTTGCCTGTTCATCAATCCGGCCCAGTACAACCCGGCCGGTCGTGAAGAGTGGCAAGTCCTCAACGTCGCCAACTTCGAGTGCGTGCCAGAGCGTGACGGCACCAACTCCGACGGCTGCGTGATCATCAACTTCGCCCAGAAGAAAGTGCTGCTGGCGGGCATGCGTTACGCCGGCGAAATGAAGAAAGCCATGTTCTCGGTGCAGAACTTCCTGCTGCCGGCCGCCGATGTGTTGCCAATGCACTGCGCCGCCAACATAGGCGAAGAGGGCGACGTGACCCTGTTCTTCGGTCTGTCCGGCACCGGCAAGACCACCCTGTCCGCCGACGAAAGCCGTTACCTGATCGGTGACGACGAACACGGCTGGGGCGAGGGCGTGGTGTTCAACATCGAAGGCGGTTGCTATGCCAAGTGCATCGACCTGTCCGAGAAGAACGAGCCAGTCATCTGGAAAGCCATCAAGCACGGCGCAGTCTTGGAAAACGTCGTTATCGACGACGCCAAGCACGCCGACTACACCGATGTCAGCCTGACCCAGAACAGCCGCGCCGCTTACCCGCTTGAGCACGTTGCCAAGCGTTCCGAGAAGAACCTCGGTGGCGAGCCGAACGCAGTGATCTTCCTGACCTGCGACCTGACCGGCGTGCTGCCGCCAGTGTCGATCCTCAATGAAGAACAAGCCGCTTACCACTTCCTGTCCGGCTACACCGCACTGGTGGGCTCAACCGAAATGGGTTCTGGCAGCGGCATCAAGTCGACCTTCTCCACCTGCTTCGGCGCACCGTTCTTCCCGCGTCCGGCTGGCGAATACGCCGAACTGCTGATCAAGCGCATCCGCGGCTTCGGCTCCAAGGTCTACCTGGTCAACACCGGCTGGACCGGCGGCGGCTACGGCGTCGGCAAACGCTTCAACATCCCGACCACCCGCGGCGTGATCGCAGCGATCCAGAGCGGCGCGTTGATCGGTGCTGAGACTGAGCACTTGGACACCATCAACCTTGACGTGCCATTGGCTGTGCCGGGCGTTGAGACTGGCCTGTTGAACCCACGTAACACCTGGGCTGACAAGGCTGCTTATGATGAGGCTGCCAAGGCGCTGGCTGGGTTGTTTGTTGAGAACTTCAAGAAGTTTGATGTGAGCGACGCGATCAAGGCTGCTGGGCCGAAGTTGTAAGAGCTGGTTTGATGTAATGAGAAAGCCGCCCTTTGGGGCGGCTTTTTTGTGGGCGCTGATTCATTTCCCTTGAAGCAGAACTGGCAATATTCCCGCAGTAAACACGCTAAACAGCCAGAATAATTCCACTTCTGCTGTCTTGAACCACTAGGTCTCTTCCACTTCCCGCGTGTCCCACCGTTGCTTCTTGATTGCTTTATAGAGCATGCCGATGGTCAGGGGGACTTTGTCACCGCGCCCCTTTGCCCTGCGCTTGAAATGCACATCAAAACCATCCGGCTGAAAGTAGCGATAGGCATCGTAGTCCACGAAATCGATCCCGAACTGTTCTTCCAACGCTTCCATCAAATGCAGCGCATCAGCACCGTTGCAGCCTAGGTCGAAGTTGATCGAGGTGGTGAGACTGATGGTTTTGCGTTCGGGCAGGCCGAGTTCTTCGTGCAGCAACTGCATGAGCAGGTGCATGGTGTGATCGTCGGGGAAGTTGGGAGCGAGGTTCATGGTGCATCGTCCGTAAGGGGTATGTTTGATCGTTCTCACGCGGAGCATGGGAACGATCTTCACTCAGCGTCAGGCCGGCGCTTTCCAGCCCATCATGCGTTGTTGGGCGACTTGTAGCAGGTCGCAGCCATCCTGGGTTAGCAAGAAGAGTGCGTGGGTGATGTGGGGAATGTCTTCGACATCACCGTCTTTGAAGCAAGTGCAGTGCAGGGTTTTGAGGAGATCACTGGAGGCCCGGATGCGTTGGAGGGCGGCTTCGAGGATGTCTTGGGGGTTGGTCTCTGTGTCGATGATCAGGGGCGGCGAATCGGTGAGATTGGTTTGGAGCGGGAGGTAGCGATTGTTTGTGGACGGATTCCATTTATTCATTTTATGTATTCTCAAATGCATCAGATGAAGCCACCACCATCGTGACCAAGCGATGGAGGCGGACTGTGTTCGGGTTGGTCAACCGGTGGAATCCATAAAGGCCGGCACGCCTTAAGGCGTCCCAAACACAGCCACCATATAGCGTGCAGACACTTGAGTGCCGGCAGCATACAACGGACGCGTTTATGTATTCCATCGGGTGACCAAGCCCGAGCCGCTGATTTGGCAGCGACAGTCACGACTATAGGTGTGAGCCACCGGGTGGCGATAGGCGACAAGGTGTCTTCGGTTGTAGGACCGGGATGAAGCTTGGATAGGGCGTTGCTTACAGACTCATCGCTTGAGCAACTTGTCTCGTTTGATTGCCATCAGGTGTGTGACTTCTTCATCTGGAATGCTGGGGCGAGGGGCGTCGAGGCTTGCTCGTCCTTGTGCTTTGAACCATGCGTCGCAGGCCACTTTTTCGAGTTGTTGTTGAGTGTCGGATGTTTCGCTTTTCATCTGGTGGACCGCGTTATCGTTCTTCGCGAGCGAGCCCGCTTGTATGGTAGGACTTGAAGGGAGGAGGAGGGACAAAGCCCGATTCTGACTGTTGACGCAGTACAGATCCGTGGGAGATTTCGCCCCTCCTCCTTTCACCCAAGCGCCGATAAAGAATGCATCTGGCTAGACCGACGATAGGAACAAGCCTGCGCCTCTGGGTGAGCCCTTCAAGTGTTCAAAACCATATCCCGGAGGAAATACAATGGCAATGCCGGTTTCTGTCACACAGCCGATCGTAGGTGTGGATGTCGCCAAGAACGAACTGGTGATCTATCACGCCGAACTTGACCTGCTTGAAGAGATTCCCAACAACAAAGCAGCCATCAAGACGTGGTTGAAGGCCTTGCCAGGGACAGTCGCGGTAGCTATTGAATCGACCAATATCTATCACTTGGAGTTCGCTGATCTGGCCTATGAGGCCGGCTGCACGATTTACATGGTGGGTGGCTATGAACTCAGCCATTACCGCAAAGGGGTGAATATCCGTGCCAAAACCGATGCGCTGGATGCCAGGCTGCTCGCTCGCTATCTGAAGAACGAAGGTGATGATCTTCATCCGTGGACCCCGCCATCACCGCTGTACCGCCAGCTCCTGAGCCTCTTCCGTCGTCGCGCAGCCTTGGTTCAGGCGCGGGTCGGCCTGGTGCAAAGCTGGGCGAATGAGCCGCTGTTGAAGACAGCTTTCGCCGAGCAAGTGAAATCCATGCAGCAGCTTGAGGCGCTGGTCGAAAAGACGATTAATGATCATCTGAAGGAAGCCGGCTTGCTCAGTCAGTTGAAGCGTTGCGTGAAAGTTGAAGGCATTGGTTTTTTGACCGGAGCCCGCTTGCTCACGGCGTTTCAGCGGGGCGACTTCAGAAACGCGGATGCCTTTATTGCCTTCCTGGGAATGGATCTGCGCGTGTCGAAGTCAGGACAAAAGGATGGTCGTCGGAGTCTGACCAAGCGAGGTGACCCGGAAGCCCGCCGGCTTTTGCACAATGCAGCCATGTCGGCCAGCCGTACGCCCGCCTGGAAAGGCTTTTACGAAGAGCAAAGAGCTCGAGGCTTCAGCACCACTCAGGCGCTGGTGATACTGGCTCGCAAGCTTGCTCGGATCGTATTCGCTCTGCTGAAAGGGCAGAGCGAATACCAACCAAAAGCCGGTTGAGGGCTTCCCCTCAACCATAGAATCTCCCACAGGGGGATTGTGGTGGAGTTGGGGGTTGTTTTTTCGTCAAATCGCTGTGGTTTTCGGGAGGCGTTGTCGCGCGATTTCGAGCAGTTCGTTGCCGTCTTGGGTCAGCAGGTACAGCGCGTTGACGATGTTGGGAATGTCTTTCACGTCGGCCTGTTTAAAGCACAGGCAATAGAGCGTTTCGAGCAGGTCGCTGGCGGCGCGGATGCGTTGGCGAGCGGCGTCGAGGATTTCGTGCGGGCTGGCTTCGGTGTCGATGACCAACACCGGGGTGTCGCTGTAGCTGGTTTTGAGCGGGCGATAGCGGTCTGTTAATGAGTGGCGCGTGTTCATCGAAGTCAGTCCTGTGGAAAGTCGGGCAGTCTCGCCGGCAGGCCGACACAGTGTTTCAGCCGCGTCGAAAACTATAGAGGGACGCGCCGAGGCGCCGCAAGGTGCTGAAAATGGACAGGTTTTGTAGGGGGATTACCGGCGTTATCGCCCTTTTCCTACGCACACCCCGACTATTTTTTAAGCTTTTCCCCTAGAGGTCGATATTCCTACGGGATTGTCAGGCGCTTCTCAGCAAACCTCTGTATGGTGCGCGCCAGAATCTATAGGACGTTTCTAAGCGTCCGTTACACGCTAAAGGGAATTAGGTATGCAGTGGCTCCGTATGGCCTCGATTTTATTGCTATGGGCCGGTGTTTGTCGGATGGCGGACGCTGCCGACGTCGGTCATTCGGTGCTCCTTGCCAACATGGCCCGCACCGGTTGGCCGGATGCGCTGACTAGCCAGGCAGACGTCGACACCGCGTCCCGTGCCGAGGTGCTGATGGTGGGCAAGGCGCTGCTGGCCAGCGAAGCGCTGGATGAACAGGGGCTGAAACAGCGACTGGGCGTGCAGGCTGTGAAGCTGAAGTCGGTCAGGCAAGTGCGTGACGGGTTGTGGGATCGGTTGCTGGTCACCTACCGCAGCGCCAGTCAGAACTGCGACGATGAACCCTTCTGCCCGCGTGTACGCAGCGTTGCCGATTTGCGTCAGCTGGCGGCGGCGTTCACCGGCGAAATCAGCCCGGCCCATGCCGTTTGGGCGAGCAGGAGCCAGGTGTTTCATGAGCAGGCGCTGGATGAGCAACTGCGGGTGGCGGTGTTGATGCCTTGAGTTCGCTGATGGTTTGGCGCTGATTGTGCTCGCGAAAGCGATCTGCCAGCCGCCCCATTCTCCAAGCCTTGCAGTCTCCCCGAACTATCCGCTGTATCATCCGGTATCGTTTTTGCCCCCGACCTTTTCTCGACTCGCTGCGTTCGCCGGCTAGGCTTTGGGCTTCGCAGCGGTCAACGGAGTGACAGCTTATGCACAACACCCTGGAACAGGTTTTCGGTTATCCACAGTTTCGGCCCGGCCAGGAGGCGGCGGTCAGCGCGGTGCTGGCCGGACGCTCGGCGGCGGCGATTTTCCCTACCGGCTCGGGCAAGTCTCTTTGCTATCAATTACCGGCCTTGTTGCTGCCGCACCTGACATTGGTTGTGTCGCCTTTGCTGGCGTTGATGCAGGATCAGTTGGCGTTCTTGCAGCGCCACGGGATTGCGGCGGGCAGTATCGATTCGGCCCAGAGCCGCGATGACGCCAGCGATGTGATGGCCCGCGCGAAGTCCGGGGAATTGAAGATTCTGATGATTTCCGTGGAGCGCTTGAAGAACGAGCGCTTCCGCCATTTTTTGCAGCAGGTGCCGATCTCGCTGCTGGTGGTGGACGAGGCCCACTGCATCTCCGAGTGGGGCCACAACTTCCGCCCCGACTACCTCAAGCTGCCGGACTATCAGCGCCAGTTCAACATTCCCCAGGCTCTGCTGTTGACCGCCACCGCGACACCCAAGGTGATCGCCGACATGGAAGCCAGATTCGCCATCGCCCCTGAAGATGTGGTGACCACCGGTTTCTACCGACCCAACCTCAATTTGTTGGTGGAGCCGGTACGCGGTCAGGACAAGCGCCGTCGTCTCGTCGAATGGATGAGCCAGCGCCCCGACCAGCCGAGCATCGTCTACGTCACCCTGCAGAAAACCGCCGAGCACATTGCCGAGCATTTGAGCAGGAATGGCATTCAGGCCGAGGCCTATCACGCCGGTTTGCCCCACGAACAACGGGAAGGGATACAGAAGCGGTTCATGGGCGGGCAGTCCAATTGCATCGTCGCCACCATCGCCTTCGGCATGGGTATCGATAAAAGCGATATCCGCAATGTGGTGCATTTCGACTTGCCCAAATCCATCGAAAACTACAGCCAGGAAATCGGCCGCGCCGGCCGTGACGGGCAGCCGTCCGACTGCCTTGTATTGGCCAACCGTGACAGCCTCAACGTGCTGGAAAACTTCGTCTACGGCGACACGCCGGAGCTGGACGGCATTCGTTGCGTGCTCGATGAGCTGCAAGCCGCCGCGCCCGAGGGGCAGTGGGAGTTTCTGCTGGGGCCTTTGGCCGATCAGAGCAACATTCGCCAGTTACCGCTCAAGACCTTGCTGGTACAGCTGGAGCTGCGGGGGTTGATCGCTCCGCGCTATGCCTATTACGCCGAATACCGCTTCAAGTATTTGCAGGAGCCCGAAGCGTTGCTGGCCCGGTTCGAAGGTGAGCGCAGGGACTTCGTCTCGGCGATCATCAAGACTTCCAGCCGCGCACGGACCTGGGCCACGGTGAATTTCGATGCACTGTATGAACAGCATTCCGCCGAGCGCAGTCGGGTGGTCAAGGCGCTGGACTATTTTCAGGAAAAAGGCTGGGTCGAGCTGGAAAGCAAGCAGATGACCGAGGTCTACAGCCTGCTGAAAACGGACGTTGATTCCCAAGCCCTGAGCGCCGAACTGCACGCCTGCTTCACCCAGCACGAGCGCACCGAGATTGCACGGATTCACGCCATGCTGGATCTCTTCGCCACCGACCACTGTCTGGGCTATCGCCTGGCGGAGTACTTCGGCGACGAAAACGCACCGCAGCGGTGTGGGCATTGTTCGGTGTGTCACGGCCACGTAGCGCGGCTACCCGAGCCGCCGGAATTGCCGGCGCTTGTGGATAAAAGCTTCGAGGCGCTGTGCGGTGATTTTATCCACAGGCATGAGCTGCACACGGGGAGTGTTCCATCGGCAGAGCGCGTGACGCGGTTTCTGTGCGGGATCAGCGTGCCGCTGTTTACCAAGCTCAAGGCGCGATCGATTCCGGGGTTTGCGGCGTTGGAGGATTATCCGTATGCCGAGGTTCGGGCGTGGGCCGAAGCGCATTTGCCAAGTTGAAAGACGGTCAATGTGCGGGCTTGCTCGCGAAGAGGCCATCACATCCATCCGCTGAATGTCGCCCATCACAGGAATAAACTTCAAAAACACCCATGGGCTGACTATGGTGAGGACTGTCTTTGGATCGCCAACAAGAGAACAATCATGAGCCAGACACTGTTCGATATTCAGCGCGCCGCCGTGATCGGGGCGGGCACCATGGGCCGTGGCATTGTCATGTGCCTGGCCAACGCCGGGGTACCGGTGCAGTGGGTCGATAACAATCCGCAGATGCTTGAGCTGGCGCTCGCCAGCGTGGCTGAGGCTTATGCGCACAACGTGCGTCAGGGGCGGATCGATCAGGCCGAGGCGGATGCGCGCATTGCACGGGTGACGGCGGCTGCCGATTACGCAGCGATTCGCGATGTCGATCTGGTTATCGAAGCGGTCTACGAAAATCTCGAGCTGAAGCAGAACATCTTTCGCGAACTCGACGGTCTGCTCAAACCCGAAGCGATCCTGGCCAGCAATACCTCGGCGCTGGACATCGACGCGATTGCTGCTGCCACTCGCCGTCCGCAGCAAGTCCTGGGCCTGCACTTTTTCAGCCCGGCGCACATCATGAAATTGCTGGAGATCGTGCGTGGTGCCCAGACGGCGCCGGCGGTGCTTGATTCTGCCCTGGCGCTGGGCAAACGCATGGACAAGGTCAGCGTGGTCTCGGGCAATTGCCACGGCTTCATCGGCAACCGCATGCTGCACCCCTATGTGCTCGAAGCACGCAAGATGCTGCTGGAGGGTGCTTTGCCTTATCAGGTGGATGCAGCGCTGCAAGGTTTTGGTTTCGCCATGGGGCCGTTCCGCATGTATGACGTGGTCGGCATCGACCTGGAATGGCGCGCTCGAGAACTGGCTGGCAAAGGCCAGGATGCGCCGCAGGTTCAGGTGGACAACCGACTGTGCGAGCTGGGGCGCTTCGGGCAGAAGAGTGGCGATGGGTATTATCACTACGAACCGGGCAGTCGTCAGGCTGAGCACGATCTGGAAGTCGATGCGTTGGTGCTGGAAGTCAGCGAGGGGTTGGGGTTCCAGCGTCGCGACATTGACCCTGAAGAGGTTCTGGAGCGCTGTTTGCTGGCGCTGGTCAACGAAGGGGCGAAGATTCTTCAGGAAGGCATCGCGGCGTCGGCGCATGACATCGACCTGGTGTACCTCAATGGTTATGGTTTCCCGGCGGAAAAGGGCGGGCCGATGGCTTGGGCGGATCGGCAAGGGTTGGCGGATATTCATCTGCGATTGTTGCAACTTGAGACCAAGCAGGGTGATCACTGGGCGCCGGCGCGGTTGATTGGGGAGTTGGCGGCGCAGGGTAAAGGGTTTGCCGAGATGTGATTTTATTTGGCGTCGGTGAAGGCCCCTTCGCGAGCAGGCTCGCTCCCACAGTTGATCTTCATTGAACACAGATTTTGTGTATGACTGAGATCCAGTGTGGGAGCGAGCCTGCTCGCGAAGGGGTACGACGCGGTTTCACCTTAAACTAGCCACCCAACCCCAGGAACCAACGCTGATGTCCAACCCGATGCCCCAACGCACCGACTACCCGCACTTCCAGCCCATCACCACCCGCTGGCACGACAATGACGCCTACGGTCACGTCAACAACGTCACCTACTACAGTTTTTTCGACACGGCGGTGAACACCTACCTGATCGAAGTCGGCGGCCTGGATATCCATGACGGCGAGGTGGTGGGTTTTGTGGTGAGTTCGGCCTGCGATTACTTTGCTTCTATCGCCTTCCCGGATCGGATCGAAATCGGCCTGCGGGTGGGCAAGCTGGGTAACAGCTCGGTGCAATACGAATTGGCGGTGTTCAAGGCCGGCGAAGACGAAGCCTGCGCGGCGGGGCGTTTCGTGCATGTATTCGTGGATCGAGCGTCGAATCAGCCGGTGGCGATTCCTGCCGGGTTGCGCGGGGCGTTGGAGCGACTGGCGAGCTGAGGGCAAAAAAAATCGCAGCCCGAGGGCTGCGATTTTTTGATCTACCGGTAAACGAGGCGATTCAAGCCTCAGTCGCGATAGCGATGGTGATGCTTGCGATGGCCGTAGGCATGGCCGCGACCCGGATGGCCGTCACGGTAGTAGCGACGATCATCATCGTCATAACCACGACGGTAGGAGCGACGATCGTCGTCATCGCTCTTGTTGCCCATGTAGTTACCCAGCGCGCCACCGGCGCCGCCGCCTGCTGCGGAGCCGATCAGGCTACCGGTGGTGCCGCCCATGCTGCGGCCGACCACGTTACCGCCAGCTGCGCCCAAGGCACCGCCAATGGCGGCTTCGCCACGGCTGCGTCTGTCTGCGCCCACTGCGCTACCACCCGCGCCGCCCAGGGCCGCGCCAATGGTTGAACCTGTACTGCCGCCTAGCGATTGACCGACGACCGAGCCCAGAACCCCGCCCAATGCGCCGCCCACACCTGCTTCGGTGGTGCCGCCAGCAGACGCGAAGCCACTGACCAGGCCAAGGGACAACAAGAGAATCGAGGAGAACTTCATAGAGGAACCTCAAGGGGATGACGGCGCGATCCTGAGGCTGTGTCGGGGTTGTGACAATAGAAATCCGACGAATAACACGACTTGAGCACAATTCTATAAGTTGCTGTTTTTTGGGCGGAACTTAAGTATTTTTCGCCGGTCTTTAGCTACTTCGCAAAGGCCGTTTTCATATAAAAATGGCCTTTTTTGTGGGCGATTGGAAAGTGCTGGATCGGAAAAGCTGTTTGAATGATCCACCGCTTTCGCGAGCAAGCCCGCTGTCGCGTCAAGCCGACTTGGCCATGATCAACCCCGTTTCACTCGCCGCTTCCAAGCGGATCGCCACAAACTTCGACGTCGGCGTATGGCTGCCATCCCCAGTGCTTTCCAGCGGCACCAACGGGTTCACTTCCGGGTAGTAAGCGGCCGCTTGCCCGGCAGGGATATCAAACGCCAGCAGCGTAAAGCCCTCCACCCGCCGCACACGGCCATCATCCCAGAGCGAAACGATGTCAGCTTTCTGCCCCGGTTTGAACCCCAGGCGAATGATGTCGGCTTCATTGACGAACAACACATCCCGCTGACCTTTCACCCCACGATAACGATCATCAAGACCATAAATGGTGGTGTTGTACTGATCATGGGAGCGCATCGACTGCATGATCAGGTCCGGCAATACGCCGGTGGCGCGGGTGCGTTCGTGCACCAGGTCTTTGGGCAGGATGTTCGGACGGAAGTTGGCCCGGCCCGACAGGGTGTTCCAGCGGCGAGCGCCGGCGCTGTTGCCCAGGTAGAAACCGCCCGGGTTCTGGATCTTCTCGTTGAAGTCCCGAAAGCCCGGGATGGTGTCGGCGATCAGGTCGCGGATGCGGCTGTAATCCGCTATCAGCCAGTTCCAGTCCACCGGTTTGCTGCCCAGGGTCGCGGCGGCGATACCGGCGATGATCGCAGGTTCCGAGCGCATCTGGTTCGACAGCGGCTGCAACTGACCGTTGGAGGCGTGGACCATGCTGAACGAGTCTTCCACGGTCACCGCTTGGGCGCCTTCGGTCTGGATATCGATGTCGGTACGGCCCAGGCACGGCAGGATCAGCGCGTCTTTACCGTGGGTCAGATGGCTGCGGTTGAGCTTGGTGCTGATCTGCACGGTCAGGTCGCAGTTGCGCAGGGCCTGGAAGGTCCGTGGGCTGTCCGGGGTGGCTTGGGCGAAGTTGCCGCCCAGGCCGATGAAGACTTTCGAACGGCCTTCGGCCATGGCGTGAATCGCCTCGACCACGTTGTGGCCGTTTTCACGGGGTACCTTGAACTGGAAGCGCCGCTCCAGGGCGTCGAGGAACGCCACCGGCGGACGTTCGTTGATGCCCATCGTCCGGTCGCCCTGCACGTTACTGTGGCCACGCACCGGGCACAGACCGGCACCCGGCCGGCCGATGTTGCCGCGCAACAGCATCAGGTTGGCGATTTCCTGGATGGTCGCCACTGAATGGCGATGCTGGGTGATGCCCATGGCCCAGCACATGATCACGTTCTTGCCTTTGGCATACATGCGCGCCGCTTGCTCGATCTCCACCAGGGTCAGTCCGGACTGCTCGACGATCTGCTCCCATGGGGTGTCGTCGACGGTGCCGAGGTATTCCAGAACGTTGGCGCTGTGTTCGTTGAGGAAGTCGTGGTCGAACACCGCAGGCTCACCAGCCTTCTGCGCATCGCGCTCCCATTGCAGCAGGAACTTGGCCATGCCACGCATGATCGCCATGTCGCCGCCCAATGCCGGACGGAAGTACGCGGTGTTGGTCGGCTTGTCGCCGTTGGTGAGCATTTCGATCGGGTGTTGCGGGTGCTGGAAGCGTTCCAGGCCGCGCTCTTTCAGCGGGTTGATGCACACCACCTGCGCACCGCGTTTCACCGCTTCGCGCAGTGGCTCGAGCATCCGCGGGTGGTTGGTGCCAGGGTTCTGGCCCCAGACAAAAATCGCATCGGCGTGTTCGAAGTCGTCGAAGGTCACGGTGCCTTTGCCGACGCCGACGCTTTGGGCCAATGCCACACCGCTGGCTTCGTGACACATGTTCGAGCAGTCGGGGAAATTGTTGGTGCCGTAGGTGCGCACGAACAGTTGATAGAGGAACGCCGCTTCGTTGCTGGCGCGGCCCGAGGTGTAGAACTCGGCCTGATTCGGGCTCGACAGGCCCTGCAAATGTTTGGCGATCAAGGAGAATGCCGCTTCCCAGCTGATCGGTTTGTAACGATCGGTTTCGGCGTCGTAGCTCAGCGGCTCGGTCAGACGGCCCTGGTACTCGAGCCAATAATCACTTTGCTCCAGCAACGAGCTAACGCTGTGTTTGGCGAAAAACGCGCCATCGACACGCCGTTTGGTTGCTTCCCAGTTCACTGCTTTGGCGCCGTTCTCGCAGAACATCACCATGCCGCCTTCCTGAGAATCGCCCCAGGCGCAGCCGGGGCAGTCGAACCCGCCGTTCTTGTTGGTCTTGAGCATCATGCGCAGATTTTTCAACGCGTTGTCGCTGGTCAACCAGGCGCGGGCAACGCTGGCCAGCGCGCCCCAGCCACCGGCCGCTCCCTTATAGGGCTTGTAACGTGGAGCGGGTTTCTGGTCGGCTTGTTGGTGTTGGTTCACGCTTGATTCTCCGTCGCGGGGCTGTAGACCCGCGGCACACTTTTCTGCGGCAGGTGGATGAGGTTGAGGTTGTGTCGACGGGCCCATTGCACGGCCAGGCCCGTGGGCGACGACAGGCTGACCAGGGTCTGGATGCCGGCGCGTAACACTTTCTGGATCAATTCGAGGCTGCAACGGCTGGTGACAATCGCCAGGCCATCGGTGGTCGGAACTTTCTGGCGGATCAACCCGCCGATCAGCTTGTCGAGGGCGTTGTGCCGGCCGATGTCTTCACGGCCCAGCAGCAATTCGCCTTTGCCATTCATGAACACCGCCGCATGCACCGCGCCGCAATACTGGCCCAAAGGCTGGAATTCAGCGATGCGATGGCGCAAACCGTCCAGCCATTCGGCCGGGGGAAGCGGGGCGCCGGGCAGTACTTTGAGATCGGGCAATGCTTGCTCCACCGCTTCCACGCCGCAGAGCCCGCAACCGCTGGTGCCGGCCAGTTGCCGACGCTGCTGCTTGAGGTTCCAGAAGGCGCGGTTGGCGATGGTCACTTGTGCGTATTGCGCCGACCCCGAACCGCTGAGTTGCAAGTCGTAGATGTCTGAAGCGTCTTCGATGATGCCGCTGCCGAGGCTGAAGCCGATGATGAAGTCTTCAAGATCCGTCGGCGTCACCAACATGACCGCCTGGCTGATGCCGTTGTAGGCGATCGCCAATGCAACTTCCTCGGCCAGCGCGGTGCTGGACGATTCGGAGTATTCAAGGTTGCAGTAACTGTATGTCTGGCTTGCGGTGGGCGCGGGCGTTTCAAGAGCAGGCGCCGCGCAGCCGGGGCGCTTGGCGTTCATTAGGCATCACCGACGGTTTGGTCAGCTTTAAGCCTAGGCGCGTCAACATGTCGCGTCTAATCGCTATTACTGATCTACCGATAGATGGCGTCGATCAAGTGTCTGTCAGTGATTTCTGATAGATCGCAAAACAGGCTTCTGCCAAGGCCGAACGCGGGGCGCTGCGACGCATGATCAGCCCCAGCCGGGCGAGGGTCTGGGCGCTTTCGATAGGTTGCAGACGCAAGTGATCGGTGAGGTTTTCAAGGCCGCCGTTCAGCGGCATGACCGCGCAACACAGCCCGCCGTGTACCGCTTGTAACAATTGGTGGACCGCATCGGTTTGCAGCAACGGCTGTGGGGTCAGGCCACGGCTGTGGAAGTTATGGTCGATGGACTGGCGAAAATGCATGCCGCTGGTGAGCATGCCCATCGGCAGTTCGATCAGCGACTCCCAGCTCAGTGGCGCCTCGCCGAAACTGAAGAAGCGTTGATCGTAGAGCAGGCCCATGCGGGTTTCGTTGAAGGCCAGGGAATCGAAGCGCTCGCCATCCAGACGCTCCAGGTACGACACACCGAGGTCGAGACGGTTGTTCGCCAGTTGTTCGAGGATCTGTTCGGAACTCAGGGCCGAGAGTTCGAAGCGCAGGTTCGGATGCTCGGCATGCAGGCGTTGCATCAGTGGCACCGGGTCGAAGCTCGACAGCGGCACCACGCCCAGACGCAACGTACCCACGAGGTTGCCACGACAGGCTGCCGCTTCGGCCTGCAAACCGTCGTAAGCCGCCAGCACCGTACGTGCCCACGCCAGCACGCGCTCGCCCGGCGCGGTGAAACCTTCGAAGCGTTGGCCGCGGTTGACCAGCGGCAGTTCGAGCTCTTCTTCGAGGCTGCGCAGGCGCATGGACAGGGTCGGCTGGGTGATGTGACAGCGCGCGGCGGCCTGGCCGAAGTGCCGGGTTTCGTCGAGAGCGATGAGGAATTTGAGCTGCTTGATGTCCATCTTCGCTCCAGGGCGCGGGCAAGGTTCGCGATTCTACCGCCTGCGCGGGGTTGGGTCATTGGTCGGCCGGGAACCGGGCTCCGGAAGACTGGTCTAGTCTTGGGCGTCTGGAACCTGAATCCGAAGGAGTGTGCACCATGAGTATTTTTAGCTTTGTGAAAGAAGCAGGCGAAAAACTTATCGATCTGCTGACGCCTGGCAATGCCAACGCCAGCGAGCAGTTGAAGGAGCACATCAGCAAGGTCGGCCTGGGTAACCCGAATGTTCAGGCGACCATTGATGGCGACAAAGTCACTGTCACCGGCGAAGTGGCAAGCCAGGAAGAGAAGGAAAAGATTCTGCTGGCCGTGGGCAATATTGCCGGTGTCGGTAGTGTGGATGACCAGATTACTGTGACAGGGCCGGTTGCTCAGGCGGCGCGGTTCGTCACCGTCAAAAAGGGCGACACCCTCAGCGCGATTTCCAAGGCGCAATACGGCGACGCGAACAAGTACAACAAAATCTTCGAGGCCAACAAACCAATGCTTTCACACCCGGACAAGATCTATCCGGGGCAGGTGTTGCGGATTCCTGAGTAAGGCTTGAGATCGCTTTCGCGGGCAAGCCTCGCTCCCACAGGAGTTGTGTCGTTAACGAAGGATGCGAACGACACAGACCCTGTGGGAGCGTGGCTTGCCCGCGATGCAGGCGACTCGGTTTAAAGCCCTGCAATGAGCTCCCGATAATCCCCCACCGCCGCAAACTCGGCAGTGTCCTTCGGCCCTTTGCGGCTGTCTGGCTCGCTCACGGCCAACAGGTGTGCCACGCCAAAATTGCGAGCACTGCGCAGAATCGGCAACGTATCGTCGATAAACAGACTGTGCGCCGGGTCGAAGCCGATGTCGGCCTGCAAGGCATCCCAGAACTGCGGGTCTTCCTTGGCGAAACCGTAATCGTGGGAGCTGATCAACCGCTCGAAATAGGGCGCCAGTTCAATTTTTTCCAGCTTCAATGACAGCGAGTCGCGGTGGGCGTTGGTGATCAGCACCACACGCTTGCCGGCCTGTTTGATCGCCGCCAGAAAAGTGTCCGCATCCGGACGCAGGGCAATCAGGTGTGCGGTTTCCAGTTTCAGCTCGCGCACCGACAGCTTCAGCTCGGCGCTCCAGAAGTCCAGGCAGTACCACTGCAACTGACCGGCATGGCGTTCGAACAGCGGCTGCAATTCCAGCTCCGCCATGGCCAGGCTCACTCCGTGCAGCTCGGCATAACGCTTTGGCAGATGCTCCATCCAGAAATGGTTGTCGTAGTGCAGGTCCAGCAGCGTGCCGTCCATATCCAGCAGAACGGTATCGATGTCGCGCCAGGGCAGCAGGGACATAAAAAACTTCTCCAGCGGTAAAAAAGATATCCGAGATAAACAATCAGGATAGGCCTGATGCCAGTCAGTCAAGGCGCGGAGCCTGTGGGAGATTCTATGGTTGAGGGCTTCCCCTCAACCATGCAAGCCCGCTCCCACATGAATTGCGCTTAACTGACCAGCATTAAGGATAGGCCGGGTATAGTAACCCGCTTACGCCAAGGAGCCTCTTATGCGCCAGAAACCCACCGTACTCGCCCGCGAGATTGTCGCCACCAGCCGATTATTCTGTGTCGAAGAGCTGAAGTTGCGCTTTTCCAACGGCGTGGAACGTACTTACGAGCGCCTGGTCGGCAAAGGCGCCGGTTATGGCGCGGTGATGATCGTGGCGATGCTCGACGCGGACCACGCGGTGTTGGTGGAGGAATACTGCGGCGGCACCGATGCCTACGAACTGTCCCTGCCCAAAGGCTTGATCGAACCGGGCGAAGACGTGCTAGCGGCGGCCGAGCGGGAGCTCAAGGAAGAGGCCGGGTATGGCGCGGGGCAGCTGGAGCATCTGACCGAGTTGTCGTTGTCACCCGGCTACATGAGCCAGAAGATCCAGGTGGTGTTGGCCACCGATCTGTACGAAGAACGCCTGGAGGGCGACGAACCCGAGCCGATGGGCGTGGACAAGATCAACCTGCGTGAATTGTCGGCGTTGGCGCAGAATCCGCGATTCACTGAGGGCCGTGCCTTGGCGGCGCTGTATCTGGCCCGTGACCTGCTGACTCAGCGTGGGGTATTCCTGCCATGAAGTTGAACTTTCCCCATCCGTTGATGGCGCCGGTCGTTGAACTGGCTTTAAAGGCAGGCGAGGCGATCCTGCCGTTCTGGCGCGTCAATGTTGCCGTGACGGCAAAGTCCGATGATTCCCCGGTCACGGCCGCCGACATGGCCGCTCACCATGTGATTCTGGCCGGGTTGACGGCGCTGGATCCGAGCATCCCGGTGTTGTCCGAAGAGGACGCCAACATTCCCCAGAGCGTGCGCGCCGGCTGGCAGCGCTGGTGGCTGGTCGACCCGTTGGACGGGACCAAGGAGTTCATTTCCGGCAGCGAAGAGTTCACCGTCAACATTGCGCTGATCGAGCAGGGGCGTGTGGTGTTCGGTGTGGTGTCGATGCCGACCAACGGGCGCTTTTATGTGGGGGGCGCGGGGTTGGGTGCCTGGCGTGGCGATCAAGGCGCCGAGCCGTTGCCGATTCAGGTTCGCGACGTTCCGGCGGCGGGCGAGGCTTTTACGGTGGTCGCCAGTCGTCGGCATTCCAGCCCTGAGCAGGAGCGCTTGCTGGCGGGGTTGAGCGACAGCCTGGGTGAGTTGCAACTGGCCAATATCGGTAGCTCGCTGAAGTTTTGCCTGTTGGCGGAAGGGGCGGCGGATTGTTATCCACGGTTGGCGCCGACTTCGCAGTGGGATACCGCAGCGGCGCAAGGTGTGCTGGAAGGCGCGGGCGGTGAGGTACTGGATTTGAATGGTGAGCCGTTCTGTTATCCGGCGCGGGAGTCGTTGTTGAATGAGTTCTTTTTGGCGCTGCCGGCTAAGGCGGTATGGCGGGAGAAGTTGTTGGCTTTGGCTCGCAACTAAGATCGTTCCCATGCTCCGCGTGGGAATGCCTCTAGGGATGCTCCGCGTCCAGTGACGCGGAGCGTCACGGGCTGCATTCCCACGCAGAGCGTGGGAACGATCAGTCATCGGTGAAGGACGTACTGCCCGGTAAACCTCACCGCATCCTCTTCGCTCCCGGTATTCACGATCCGCGAATGCAGTGTCAACCGCGCCCGCCCATAGCGTCGATACATCGCCAGAAACTTCCTCCACACGGCCGCACTTGGCGCCAGGCAAATCGCCGTCGCGTCAGAGGTGACTGGCAGCGGATAGTTGATCTGCCCTTCCTGAATCACGATATGCCCGTCATCGATGCCTTCTTCGCGCAAACGCAAATGCAACCAGCCCCAGCCGGCCAGCACCGCGCCGCAATACAGGCTGCCGCCGAACATGGTGCTCTTGTGATTGACGTTGGCCGCAAGCGGCAGGTGCAGGCGCAGTTGTTGATCGTGCCAGTCGAGCACCTTGAGGCCCATGTCCCGCGTGAGAGGGATGTCGTGGTGGAGGATCGATTCCAGGTGACGACAGTCGCGGTTCATTCAAAGGCCTCTTGTTTGAAGATGATGAGTTGACGGTAGCTCAATCGACATCGTCGGTGGGGTTACCGGCGCCGCCGTCGGCGAAGTTCAGGCCATGCTTGCGCAGTTTGTCATGCAAGGTTTTGCGCGGAATCCCCAGTGCTTCGGCGAGGCTGCGCACGGAGCTGTGCGAGCGCGCCAGTTCGGCGGCAATCAGGCTCTTTTCGAAGTTCTCCACTTGCTCGCTCAAACCGCCGCTGACCACTTCAATCGTGCTGCCGACGCCACCCTCCGGCGCGCTGTTGTCCAGGGCCAGCTCCAGGCCCAGGGCAAAGCGTTCGGCAGCGTTCTGCAACTCTCGAACATTGCCGGGCCAGGTGTGACGCAGCAGCAGCGCCCGTTGTCCCGGTTGCAATTCATGGGGCGGCAAGCCGTGGCGGGCACTGGCTTCATCGGCGAAATGCTGGAACAGCACCAGCGCATCTTCGCCGCGCTCGCGCAGCGGCGGAATGCGTAGCGGCGCGACGTTCAGGCGGTAATACAAGTCGGCGCGGAAGCGGCCCTGATCGGCGGATTGACGCAGATCTTCCTTGGTCGCGGCGATGATGCGGATATCCAGCGGGATCTGTTGGTTACCGCCCAGTCGCTCGACGACCCGTTCTTGCAGCAAGCGCAGCAATTTCACCTGCACGTCCAGGCTCATGCTTTCGATTTCATCGAGGAACAACGTGCCGCCATTGGCGAATTCGAACTTGCCGATACGACGTTTCTGCGCGCCGGTGAAGGCGCCTGGCTCGTGACCGAACAGCTCGCTTTCCACCACCGACTCGGCCAGGGCCCCGGCGTTGATTGCCACGAACGGGCCGTTACGCCGACTCGACAGGTCGTGCAGCGCGCGGGCCACCACTTCTTTGCCCGCACCGGTTTCGCCGAGGATCAGCACATCGGCCTTGGTCGCCGCCAGTGCACCGATCTGCTCACGCAGGCGCAGCATCGGCGCCGATTGCCCGACCAGTCGAGCGCTCAGCTCGTTGCGATCGCTCAGGGCCAGGCGCAGGCTGCGGTTGTCCAGCACTAGCCGGCGCAGGGCCAGGGCACGGCGCACGCTGTCGAGCAAGGCGTCGCTGGCGAAAGGTTTTTCCAGAAAGTCATAAGCCCCGGCGCGCATGGCTTGTACCGCCAGCGGTACGTCGCCGTGGCCGGTGATCAGCAGCACGGGCAGTTCCGGGTCCTGGGCGTGGAGTTCGGTCAGCAGTTCGATACCGTCCATGCCCGGCATGCGGATGTCGCTGACCACCACGCCCGGCCAGTCGCGTTCCAGTTGCCCGGCCAGGCCCTTGGCTTCAGCGAGCGGCAGGATCTTCAGGCCGGCCAGGTCCAGGGTCTGGCTCAATGCTTGGCGTAGATGGGGATCGTCGTCGATCAACACGACCTGGATGCGGTTGTCGATGGTCATGCACTTCGGTCCTCGGACGGTTGCAGGCTTACACCCGGTGCGCCTGCGCGCAACTTCAGGGTAATCAGGGCGCCGCCTTCCTTGTGGTTGGAGAACGACAGTTCACCACCGAAGGCGCGCATCAGGGTGTCGCAGATCGCCAGCCCCAGCCCAAGCCCCTGAGTGCGGGTCTTGGTGGTGTAGAAGGGCTCGCCGGCACGACCCAGCGCTTCCAGGCAGAACCCGGGGCCGTTGTCGCGAATGTACAGGTTGACGCCGTTGGCGGTGGACTCGGCACTCAACCAGAGTTTACGCGGCGGGCCTTTTTCCGTCAGGGCATCGAGGGCATTGGCCAGCAGATTGCCGAGTACCTGGCGCAAGCGGGTTTCCCCGGCTTCGACCCACAGGGTGGCGGCCGGCAGGTCACGGATCAGTTCGACTTCCATGCTGCGCCGACGCTTGGCCAGTAACGCCAGCGCGTCGTCCAGTGCCGGTTGCAGGGCCACGCTTTCCGGGGCGTGGCGATCACGCCGGGCAAAGGCGCGCAGGTGGGCGATGATCGAGGCCATGCGCCCGGTCAACTCGCTGATCAGCTTGAGGTTGCCGCGAGCATCCTCGGTGCGCTGATGGTCGAGCAGCACTTCGGCGTTTTCCGCGTAGCTGCGGATTGCCGCCAGCGGTTGGTTGAGTTCATGGCTGATGCTCGCCGACATCGTTCCCAGCGCCGAGAGCTTGCCGGCCTGCACCAGGTCATCCTGAGCGCGTACCAGTTCTTGTTGGGCGTGTTCGCGTTCCAGCACTTCCTGTTTCAGTCGACGGTTGAGGCCTTCGAGGTCGCTGGTCCGTTCAGCGACCCGACCTTCCAGTTCCTGGCGGGCCTTGCCTTCGAAGGCGATCCGGTCCAGGTAATGGCGTCGGCGCTGCATCATCAGGCCGAGCAGCAGCATTAGTACCAGTAGCGCTGCGCCGCCGATGGCCACGACCGTGCGTACCGGGCGGTCGATCAGGGTGCGTGGCGCAAGGATACTGACGCTCCAGCCGGTTTCCTCGATCTGCCGGGTTTGGGTCAGCCAGGCATTGGGGTCGAGATTCAATGGCTTGGGATCGCGAGTCGGGTAGGGTTGAATCGCGGTGATTGCCTCGCGCTCTGCGTCGCTCAACGGGCGGGTCGAACGGAAACGCCACTCAGGTCGTGACGTGAGGATGACCACGCCATTGTGGTCGGTGACCAACAATTGTTCCGGGGTTTTGCCCCAAATGCTTTCGGTGTGATCAAGGTCCACTTTGATCACCAGAACGCCGATGATTTTTTCGCGATCACGCACCGCTGCCGCGAAGAAGTAACCGCGCTTGGCCGAGGTGGTACCCAGGCCGAAGAAGCGCCCCAGGCGCCCGGCCATCGCTTCACTGAAATAAGGACGGAAGGCGAAATTGCGGCCGACGAAACTGTCGTGTTTGTCCCAGTTGGAGGCCGCCAGCGTCTTGCCTGTCGTGTCCATCAGGTACATGACCTCGGCACCGGTCTGGGCACTGATGTTTTTCAGCAGGCGATTGGCATTGCCTTGAACCACGCCTTCGTCGGGAGCGGCCAATGTCGCGCGCAGAGCCGGCAGCTCGATGAGAATCTGCGGCAGCACTTCATACCGGTGCAGGGTGCCCAGCAGGTTGGCGACGTAGAGGTCGAGGGTCTGACGGTTCTGCCCGGCCAGTTCGCTGCGGTAGTAACGTTCGGCCAGATGCTCCAGCGGCCACAGCAAGGGTGCCAGGCACAGCGCGAGTAGCGCCAGGCTGCGCCAGCGGGGTCTGCGGGGGAGGGTCGGAGTCATGAGCATCAAGCGCCTATGGATATAGACGCATTATGCCTAGGCTTGCGGGCGCAGTCTGCGCACCTTGGATCAAGTGCGCGCTGGCGGTGAAAATTCAGACAGGAATTCAGGAAAAGACTTCAGCGTCCTTCAAGAACGCGGCGGCCTGGTCCTTGGCGGACAACTGCGGTGCTTCGTCCAGCTGCCAGTCGATACCCAGGTCCGGGTCGTCCCAGCGAATGCTGCGCTCGGCCGACGGGGTGTAGTAGTCGGTGGTTTTGTAGAGGAACTCGGCGAAATCACTCAGTACCACGAAACCATGGGCAAAACCTTCCGGCACCCAGAGTTGGCGATGGTTGTCGGCGGACAGGCGCACCGCGACCCATTGGCCAAAATGCGGCGAGCTGCGGCGAATGTCCACGGCCACGTCCAGCACTTCACCGGCGGTGACGCGGACCAGTTTGCCCTGAGTGTTTTCCAGCTGGTAGTGCAAACCGCGCAGTACGCCTTTTTGCGAGCGGGAATGGTTGTCCTGAACGAACTGGGTGTTCAGGCCGGTTGCTTCTTCGAAAGCCTTGGCGTTGAAGCTCTCATAGAAGAAGCCGCGCTCGTCACCAAATACCTTGGGTTCGATGATCAGAACACCGGGGAGGTCGGTGGTGACTACATTCATAGTGTTTCTCCAGCAATAGGCGTTAATGGCCGACATTCTTACGCAAAGTGACGGCTGGCGCGAGTGGTGCGGTGGTTCAGGCGATAAAGTTCGTGAAGTCGCTGTGTTCCATCAGTAAAAAACTGGTGATCTCTCACCTGTCAATCGACCTCACCGAAATACCACTGCTCGGCTTCATAGGGTTGCCCGTCGCAATCTTCAGCGGTATAGCGCAATCCTCTTTCCTTCATCCCGTCCGGAAGGACGAGACCCCATTCCGTTGCGAGGCTTTTGTCCGTTCGGCAGTGCTCACTGTCGATTGGCGGGATATGACCTCGATGGTAGTCCAGATTGGTGTAAATGCAGATTTCGCTGGTGAACATATCCGGTAGGCAGATGACCGTAACTATTCGACAGTCGATAGCATTTTCAGACCTGGCTTGGCGTATGTGATGCGCTGCATTGATCATTTGTTGGGCGCATTCTTTGCGTATGGCAGTGGTCGCTTGTTTACCCTCTACCAGTGTTGTGAGAACCGGAATTTTCCAGTTGCAGTATTTCTGTTCGAGAGTCAGATCGTCCGGGAAATAGCCCTCGAAGCGAGAGGCCCAAGCTGCAAGCGCTTTCAATCGACGTGGGATGTTGCGGACTTTTTTGCTTGAGAGTGCAAGGCGGCGCATCGTCATGGTGTCGACTTTATCCTGGACAGTTGATGGATCCCTTTAGGCTTTAGGTTGGAATCAGGAGCAGTGAAAGGCAATCCGAGATTGCTGTAGGAAAGTTCATCTGAGTAATCGCTGACTGGAAACCATCCCCAATACCGCCGTCCCCACTGGTATAAGGGGGGTTGCGTATAGCCCCAAGCGGTGGCGATATAAGCGCCTAATACCATTTCAGGGGTCGTTGTATGCCGCTCGCCACGTTGATTCACCGCGCCAGTCTGCCCAGCCCGCAGGTGTCTGCGGCGCAAGCGCTTGAGCTGCTGGAAGAGCATTACGGGTTGAGCGGGCGGTTGCAGGCTCTAGGGAGCCAGCAGGATCTCAACTACCGCGTCGACAGTGAGCAGGGGCGTTTTGTCCTGAAAATCTGCCGTGGCGATTATTCGGCGCTGGAGCTGCAAGCCCAGCACGCTGGGCTTAAACATTTGGCGGAGCACCCCGGCGTGCAGGTGCCGCGAGTGATCCCTGCCAGGAACGGTGCAGATCTTCTCTCTCTGGACGTCGGTGGCCAGGCGGTGCATGTACGCCTGCTCGATTACATCGACGGCCAATCCCTGACGCATCTCGATCATCTAAGCCATTCAGTGGTTGCCGGTTTCGGTCGGCTTTGCGGCGAAATGGACCTGGCGCTGACCGGTTTCGATCATCCGGGCCTTGAGCGCACCCTTCAGTGGGACGCTCGCCACGCCAACGCGTTGATTGCGCATTTGCTGCCGGTGATCAAGGACGACCAGCAACGAAAACGGATGGCTGAGAAGGCTGAACAGGCCGAGCGCCATTTGCAGCCTTTGGTGAATAAGCTGCCGGTGCAGGCAATTCACATGGACGTCACCGACGACAACGTGGTCTGGCAGCGTGATGCGCAACGCCAATGGCAATTGCAGGGGGTGATCGATTTCGGCGATCTGGTCCGAACCTGGCGGATCACCGATCTGTCGGTGACCTGTGCCGCGCTGCTGCACCATGCCGATGGCGATCCGTTCTACATTTTGCCGGCGGTTCGGGCTTATCACACGGTCAATCCGTTGCAGCATGAAGAGTTGCTGGCGCTCTGGCCGCTGATCGTTGCGCGCTCGGCGGTGTTGGTGCTCAGTGGCGAACAGCAGGTCAGCATCGATCCGGGCAATGAGTACAGTCGCGACAACCTGACCCATGAGTGGGAAATTTTCCGCGTTGCCACATCGGTGCCGTTGGCGTTGATGGAGGCGGCGATTCTTTCCACGGTCGGTCAAAGCCTGCCGGGCATCGACAGTGAAGGCTTCGCGCCCTTACTGCCGAGCCTGGTGGGGCGTGAATTTGCGTTGATCGATTTGGGCGTGCTCAGTCCGCATTTCGAGGCGGGTAACTGGGAGCAGCAAGGGATCGATCTGCGCCTGTTGACGGAAGCCGCCGCCGCTCACGGTCTGGCGGCCAGTCGATATGGCCAGTATCGTCTGTCCCAAACCCGACCGGACAGCGCCAGCGAACCGGACACTTTCCCGCTGCACGTTGCGTTGCAAGTGCCTGACGGCACAGCGGTCGAAGCGCCGTTTGCCGGGGTCATCCATATACAGGGGGAGAACTTGCTGCAACTGGACGGCCCAGAGCTCAGCGTTCGGTTGTGGGGTGTAACCCCCTCGGTGCGCAGTGGTGCGGCGTTGGTCAAAGGCCAGGTGCTGGGTTCGGTCAGCGGGCCGTTGAGCGTGCAGTTGTGTCGAAGCGCTCAGCTCGACGCACCGTTGTTTTGCACGCCTACGCGCGCCGCGGCCTGGCAGGCGTTGTGTCCTTCACCCGCCGCGTTACTCGGCCTGGCCTGCGATGCACAAGAGGAACTCGACCCGCAGACGTTGCTGGCCCGCCGGGATGCGAGTTTCGCTCGCTCCCAAAAACATTATTACGTCGACCCGCCGCGTATCGAGCGTGGCTGGCGCAATCACCTGATCGACATGCAGGGCCGCTCCTACCTCGACATGCTCAACAACGTCGCGGTGCTCGGTCATGGTCATCCACGCATGGCCGCCGTCGCTGGCCGGCAGTGGTCGTTGCTCAACACCAACTCGCGCTTTCACTATGCGGCGATTGCCGAGTTTTCCGAACGCTTGCTGAAGCTGGCACCGGACAACATGGACCGGGTATTTCTGGTCAACAGCGGCACCGAGGCCAATGACCTGGCGATCCGCCTGGCCTGGGCCTACAGCGGCGGTCGCGACATGCTCAGCGTGCTGGAGGCGTATCACGGCTGGTCGGTGGCAGCGGATGCGGTCTCGACCTCGATTGCCGACAACCCCCAAGCCTTGAGCAGCCGTCCCGACTGGGTGCATCCGGTGACGGCGCCGAACACCTATCGCGGCGAATTCCGCGGCCCGGACAGCGCGCCGGACTACGTGCGCAGTGTCGAACACAACCTGGCGAAAATCGCCGGGCAGAAACGCCAGCTGGCGGGCTTTATCTGTGAGCCGGTGTACGGCAATGCGGGCGGTATCTCGCTGCCGCCGGGCTATCTGAAGCACGTCTATGCATTGGTTCGCGCGCAGGGCGGGGTGTGCATCGCCGACGAGGTTCAGGTCGGTTACGGCCGCATGGGCAAATTTTTCTGGGGCTTCGAAGAGCAGGGCGTGGTACCGGACATCATCACCATGGCTAAAGGCATGGGTAATGGCCAACCGTTGGGCGCGGTGATCACTCGCCGGGAAATCGCCGAAGCGCTGGAGGCCGAGGGTTATTTCTTCTCGTCCGCTGGCGGCAGCCCGGTCAGTTGCCGGATCGGCATGGCGGTGCTGGATGTGATGGAAGAAGAAAAGCTCTGGGAAAACGCCCAGGTCGTTGGCGGGTATTTCAAGGAGCGTCTTGAAGCGTTGATCGACCGGCATCCGTTGGTGGGGGCGGTGCATGGTTCCGGCTTCTATCTGGGCGTGGAGTTGATCCGCAATCGAGAAACCCTTGAACCGGCGACTGAAGAAACCACGGCGCTGTGCGATCGCCTTCGTGAGTTGGGGATCTTCATGCAGCCGACGGGCGACTACCTGAACATCCTCAAGATCAAACCGCCGATGGTTACGTCGCGTCAGAGCGTGGATTTCTTTGTCGACATGCTATCGAAGGTTCTCGAGGAAGGTCTGTAAACACATACCCCTGTGGGAGCGAGCAAGCTCGCTCCCACAGGGATTGCATTTAAATTCGATTATTATCCGTGTTAAGTGAGTTGTATTTGATGAATTTAGTATTTATCGCTTTAAAAGCCGATTTTTATCGGCTATAAAGTCGCCACTGCCCACGGTGTGGATGAACCGCGCCTGGTGCTGCCTCTTTCTGTCACCGGTCGATGCCACCCTCGACCCTCAAGCGCTCGCCCAGGAGCCGATTCATGAGCCGTACCGTTACCGTCGCCGCTACCCAGATGGCCTGTTCCTGGGACCTTGAGGCCAACATTGAAACCGCTGAGAAGCTGGTCCGTGAGGCCGCGGCGAAAGGCGCACAAATCATCCTGATTCAGGAACTGTTCGAAGCTCCGTACTTCTGCCAGAAGCCGAACCCGGATTACCTGCAACTGGCCACGTCGGTCGAAGACAACGTCGCCATCAAGCACTTCCAGAAAGTCGCCAAAGAACTGCAGGTCGTTTTGCCGATCAGCTTCTACGAACTGGCCGGCCGCGCGCGTTTCAACAGCATTGCGATCATCGATGCCGACGGCAGCAACCTCGGGATTTATCGTAAAAGCCACATCCCGGATGGCCCTGGCTACCACGAAAAGTATTACTTCAACCCGGGCGATACCGGCTTTAAAGTCTGGAACACCCGTTACGCGAAAATCGGCGTGGGCATCTGCTGGGATCAGTGGTTCCCTGAGTGCGCCCGCAGCATGGCGCTGCAAGGCGCGGAAATCCTGTTCTACCCGACCGCCATCGGCAGCGAGCCACACGACAAGACCATTTCGTCCCGCGACCACTGGCAGCGCGTGCAACAAGGCCATGCCGGCGCCAACCTGATGCCGCTGATCGCCAGCAACCGCATCGGTAACGAAGAGCAGGACGGCTACGACATTACCTTCTACGGCTCGTCGTTCATCGCCAACCAGTTTGGCGAGAAAGTCCAAGAGCTGAACGAAACCGAAGAAGGCATTCTGGTTCACAGTTTCGACCTCGATGAGCTGGAACACATCCGCAGCGCATGGGGCTCGTTCCGTGACCGTCGTCCGAACCTGTATGGCGCGATCAAAACCCTCGACGGTTCCCTGGAGTCCTGAACCATGACCACTTTGAACAGCACCCCTCGCACCGACGGCTTTTACATGCCAGCCGAATGGGCACCACAGACCCAGACCTGGATGGTCTGGCCCGAGCGTCCGGACAACTGGCGCCTGGGCGGCAAGCCGGCGCAGGCCGCCCACGTGGCGGTGGCCAAGGCCATCGCCCGATTCGAACCGGTGACCGTGGCGGTTTCCGCTGGCCAGTACGAAAACGCCCGTGCCCGTCTGGATGTGCCGAATATTCGTGTGGTTGAGATGTCCAGCGATGACGCCTGGGTTCGGGATACCGGCCCGACGTTCGTCATCAACAACCGCGGCGAAGTCCGTGGCGTGGATTGGGACTTCAATGCCTGGGGCGGTTTCGACGGTGGTCTGTATTCGCCGTGGAACCGTGACTCGCAGGTGGCGGGCAAGATCCTCGAAATCGAGCGCAGCCCGCGCTACCGCACCGAGGGCTTCGTGCTTGAGGGCGGTTCGATCCACGTCGACGGCGAAGGCACCCTGATCACTACCGAAGAATGCCTGCTCAACCGCAATCGCAACCCGCACATGAACCGTGCGCAAATCGAAGCGGTGCTCAGCGCAAATCTGGCTGTGGATAAAATCATCTGGCTGCCGGACGGTTTGTTCAACGACGAAACCGACGGCCATGTGGATAACTTCTGCTGCTATGTGCGTCCCGGTGAAGTGCTCTTGGCCTGGACCGATGACCCGCAGGACCCGAACTACCCGCGCTGCCAGGCGGCAATGAACGTGCTGCAAAACAGCACCGATGCCAAGGGGCGCCCATTCACGGTGCACAAAATGCCGATTCCGGGGCCGCTGTACGCGACCGAAGACGAGTGCGCTGGCGTGGATCCGGTAGACGGCACTCAGGAGCGCAATCCAACCGTTCGTCTGGCCGGCTCTTATGTGAACTTCCTGATCGTCAACGGCGGCATCATCGCGCCGAGCTTCGACGACCCGTTGGACGGCCCGGCCAAAGAGATTTTGCAGAGCTTGTTCCCGCAGCACGAAGTGGTCATGGTGCCAGGTCGCGAACTGTTACTTGGGGGCGGTAACATCCATTGTCTTACCCAACAACAGCCCGCTCCGCACAAGGAGTGAGTGAGGTCGTAACAGCTTGAGTTGATTGAAAAATCGATTTAGCAACGATTTTGCCTCGTCGTTTCGCGCGAAGCCCGCAGCCCATCAGGACTGCGGGCTTTTTTGTATCCACTTGTCGACACTTCGAAAACATTGGCACAGCTCTTGTATCTTCGATGGCGCAACACGGGGAGGGAGAGAACTTCGATGTTCTGTCATAAACCTTGGATAAGTTAGCCGCTCACAAACCAGGAGAGAGCGCTGAGATGAACGCCGAAATGAATGTCGTGAGCGAGCGGGCACTGCATCCCCTGGCAGTTAACAGCGAATCGCTCCAGGTCCTGGCGCAGTGGTTGAAGTCCAATGGAACGCGTCAGATCAGAGAACCTGATCCGCGCCGGATGATGATCGAGCGCTACCCCGCTGGTTTATTCAGCGAGGCGGAACTGGAAGCATTGTGGGATGTGATGGAAGGATAAGAAGAAAAACAACGGATTGATAAAAGCGCTGCCGGGAAGGCGGCGCTTTTTTATGGGCGAAGGATTTTTTGTAATCACTGAAAATCAACTGTGGGAGCGAGCCTGCTCGCGATGGCGATCTTACAATCAACGAATATGTTGAATGTAATGGCCTCATCGCGAGCAGGCTCGCTCCCACAAGGTTTTGCATTGTTTAGAAGATATAGGTTCCGGTCATGTCGGCCATAACCTGGAGGAAAACCAAAAGTATTCGACCGATTCATGAAACAGACTGAAAGCCATTCCAGCGTTTTTCCGAAACAGTCTGGGGATTAATCTGCTGGCATTGAGTTTTCCTACCTTTTTGCCGGAGCCTTCCTATGATCCTTCACTACATTTACGACCCGTTGTGCGGCTGGTGCTACGGCGCCAAACCATTGGTGCAGGCTGCCCAAGCCGTGTTGCCGGTAATCGCCCACGGTGGCGGCATGATGACCGGTGCCAACCGCCAGAGCGTTTCGCCACAGCTGCGTAACTACGTGATGCCCCATGACCGACGGATCGCCGAGTACACCGGCCAGCCGTTTGGCGAGGCGTATTTTGAGGGGTTGCTGCGTGATTCGACGGCGGTGTTCGATTCCACGCCGCCGATTGCCGCCGTGCTGGCGGCCGAGCAGATCGCTGGACGCGGCCTGGAGTTGCTGGGGCGTTTGCAGACGGCTCATTACATGGAGGGTCGACGCATCGCTGACGAAGCCGTTCTGCTGGAACTCGCCATACAAACAGGTCTTGAACTTGAGGCCTTCCAACAGGCGTTCAATAAAGCCGACACGGATCGCCATATCAAGGACAGCCGTACACTCTTGGCCAACGTCGGCGGTCAGGGTTTCCCGACCTTTGCACTGGAACAGGATGGCCAGTTCACCCTGATCGATATCGGTCCCTGGCTCGGCAAGCCGCAAGCCTTCGTCCAATGGTTGAGCCAGTCGCTTGCGGTAAAAGAGTCTTCATCCGCGTTTCAAGTCTGTGGCCTCGACGGCTGCGCCCATTGAACTCACCTGGAGTCACCATGGATAACCTGAGCCTGATCAAAAGCACCTACGAAGGCGCCAACTCCCAGGAGAACGCGCGCAACACTGCCGCGGCGCTGGCCGATGAGGCCCAGTGGACCGAAGCGGCGGGATTTCCGTACGCCGGGACCTACGTCGGTTTCGACGCTATCGTCGAAAACGTCTTCAAGCGTTTGGCCACCGAGTGGGAAGGTTTTCAGTTCAAGGTCGAGAATTACGTTGCACAGGGCGACAAGGTATTTGCCTACGGCAATTACAGCGGCGTCTACAAAACCACTGGCCGCGCGATGAACGCCCGAGTCGCTCATTTGTGGACTCTGGCCAACGGAAAAGTCACGCATTTTGAACAATTCGTCGACAGCCACACTGTGCAATTGGCTATCGCTGACAGGTGATTTCTTAGACGTTTTTCGCCTGTTTACCCGTTCAAGTACGTCGTGCAAAGTGGCCCGATCAACATCTTCTGAAGATCGGCTGAGTTGTTCAGACTCGATAAAAAAACCGACAGGCTCGGTTTTTTTTCGCCTCATGACCGTAGAAAAACACTGAAAAGGGCTGTTTTCGATCGTAAAAAGTCGAATTGAAGCAATTTTATACTGCGTTTCAAGCGACGCTTGATATGCCTGAAATTCTTTCTCATGGGCCGCCAATCCTGCGCCTACTAGATTAGGCCGCTAAATGCAGCGGAGACCTAGTAATGATCGTTTTGAATAGAGAAGTTGGCGAATCGCTACGACGCGACAAGTATGTCAATGTCCAGGGAGCCGACTTCAATCTCTTCGGTCATTTTTCCGACTTCGTCAGATTGACCAAAAGTTGGGAAAGCATGGAGCCGGACAGTTATTACGGCCAGGCCGATGCAGGCATGCGTTTCCGTCGTTACAGCGATTTCGAATACAACCCGGTCACCCGCGATTTGAAGCAGTTGGAGCACCGCGCCTACGTACAATCGAAGGCCAACAACAGCTACGTCGGCGGACTGGAGCGGCACTTTCAGGACTTCTCCAATGAGGTCATTAATTCGCCGGTGATGCGCAGCCTCATCGATGCGGATTTCGAGGTGTACAAACACGTATTGCCGCCGGAGTTGCACGACGAAATCTGGCAATGCCAGATCCATCAGATCCGCATCGAGATCAAGCCGGGCAAGCAACTGGAAATCACCCCGGAAGGGATTCATTGCGACGGTTATCCGTTCAGTGGTGTGCATTTCTGGGGCCGTAACAACGTGGAGGGGGCGGAGAGCCGTTTGTATTCGGCCCAAGAGGAACAGCTGGCGGCGACGACCTATCTGGACATCCTCGACACCACCTACTTCCTCGATCGCGACATGCGTCACTACGTGACACCGGCACGCAACACCCATGCCCACGAAATGGCCTATCGGCAGATTCTGGCCATTTCCTTCTCGCGGCCCGGGACCGCTTTCGACATTGTTCGCTGAACAGCTAGACCCGATGATGAACATCGCCGAGTGTTCTGCACCGGTGATGCTGCAGCGCGCGACGGCCAAGGACGCCCAACGCCTGGAGCGCTTCTTTCGGCAATTCGAAGAAGTGTCGTTCTGTGAATGGCAGGACGCCAAATGCCTGCGCGGTGTGTTGGTGCAGCAAACCACCACCGCGTTCCTCGCGCTCGATGTCCGTGGCGAAGTGGTCGGCGCGGTGTTGGGCGGCATGCTCGGCAGCCGTGGCACCATCAATCACCTGGCGGTGAGCCCGTTGTATCGCAGCCAGGGCGTCGGTCAACGCCTGGTGGAAGCGGCATCGGCAGACATGAAACGGGTGGGTGTACTGCGGATGTTCCTGTTCGTCGACGATGCTAATCTGGCCGGCAAACGCTTTTGGAGTGCCCAGGGCTTTTGTGAGCCGCGCGGCGAAACTACCTTTGAGAGGGACCTATGAATGAGACGTCCAGCAGCCAGCCGCTGATGGTCGAGCCCCTGCCCTCGCGCACCTTTGCTGAAGCCAGCCCGGTAGTGGCGGGTTACTTCACGGTGTCGTTTGTGTTTGGTTTGATGGCCGTCAATGCCGGGTTGCCCGTGTGGCTGCCGGTCGCGATGTGCCTGTTCGTCTACGCCGGTGCCTCGCAGTTCGCCGCCCTGGCGCTGATCTCCAGTGGTGCGTCGCTGACCACCATCATCCTCACCACGTTTCTGATCAATGCGCGGCATATGCTGATGTCGGTCTACATGGCCAAGGCCCTGCAAGCGCTGGGGCTCAGTCGCCTTGAGCGCTGGTGTTATGCCGGCGGGCTGACCGATGAATCGTTCGCTTTCCACAGCGTCAAACTGGGCAAGGGTGCACCGGTCAATGTGCGTTACCTGATCGGCTTCAATCTGTATTGCCATACGTCGTGGGTGATCGGCGGTTTGCTGGGGGCGATTTGCGCCCAGTACGCGGCGCACCTGATCAAGTACCAGCTCGATTATGCGCTGACGGCGATGATGCTCTACGTGTTGGTATCGCTCTGCAACACCCGTAAAAAATTGATCGCCGCACTGGCAGCGGTCGCCTGCATGGGCGTTCTGAGCCTGATCGGCAACTCACCCTTCAACGTCTTCATCGCCACATTCGTGGGCTGCGGGGTGGGTGTATGCCTGACCAAACGTTCCTGATCCTGGTCGTCGCACTGATGATGGCCGTGACCTTCCTGCCGCGTGCGTTGCCACTGCAGGTGAACACTGATCATTGGCCACCCCTGGTCGCCCGGGCGCTGGAGTTTCTGCCGGTGGCGATCGTCGCTGCAATCAGCCTTACGCCCCTGTTGATCAAGGATCAGCATGTGCAGCTCGATCGCCCGGAATTCTATGCAGCCATTCCGACGTTGTTATGTGCGTATTTCAGCAAAAACCTCTTTCTCAGCGTAGCGGTGGGAACGGTTGCGTACATCGCGCTCGGATCGTTCATGTAGCGGCAGAGCTACCACGTCATTCAAGGCCTGGCCCGACAACTCTGGGTTATTGATCGCGAGCCGCACTTCGAGGGAGTCCTCGAAACCCGGGAAAATGGTCAAGCCGTTACGCAGGGCCGCCTCACGGGAAACCATGCCCAGGCCGTCCATTTGCGTGATCAATGACAGGGTCAGGGTCTCGCTGCAGGAATAGATCATCCGTTTGCCTGACTCGTAATTGCCAAGGCCCGCGTCGAGAAAGCGCAAGAAACTGTGGGAATACGGACAATCGTCGGCCGGCCGAACCTGAAACTTGTTGCCGAGCAGCACCAGCGGGTCGTTTTCCTGACCGCAATGAGCGCCGACCACCTGCACCTGCACATAGGGCAGGGCGATGCTGGGTAACCCCGGTTGTTGCGGCCCGATCAGCACGGCCAGGTCGAAGTCCTCATTCTTCAACTTGCTGAGGTTTTCCATCGACTCGGCGTAGCTGAACTCCAGTTGATAGTCGGGAAACACCTCAATGAGGCGTCCGATCATGCGCCGGTTGAAGTCGGCCGAGAGCGTGGTGTTAAGTGCAACTTTGAGCGTGCGCTGCCCAGGCACTTTGAGCGTGGCGACTTTCTCTTCCAGTTGCCGTGTGGCGACCAATACCTTGTCCATGTAGGGCGTGAGCTCCGTGCCCTGCGTTGTTAGAGTCAGCCCCTTGTTGGAGCGACGAAACAACCGAAAACCGAACTGCTCTTCGACCTTGTTCAACTGCGCAGCCAATGCCTGCACGCTCAAACAGGAATGCTCTGCCGCCGCCGACAATGAGCCGGTCTGCACGATGCGCATGAGGTTGCGTAAGGTTCTGCTATCCATTTGGGTAATGCCCTCTAAAGTGGGCTGGCTATTGTTGTGTACCTTGCCGCCCGGTGGGCGTCGGTCGCGTGCTGGCTATGATCCTGCAGCTGAGCATGCTTGTCCCGAGTTTAGTAGCGAAATGACTCCGCGTCCGATGGCTGGAGGCTTACACAGGATCGGGTTTTTTGGCGGGGGGGGCGGCTGATCGGGGTCAAAAAAACGGCCCGGATGGGGGAGGTGTGGGCGTTTTTTGAGTGTTGGTTGATCAAGAAACCTTTTCCCAAGGCAAAAAAAAGCAGCCTGGATCAGGCTGCTTTCATGAAAAGGTGCTTGATATTGTGCTCCCTCAAGCAGGGGAGAAGAGGTCTCACCAGGCGCCGATTTCCAAGTCATCAACGAGGTTCCTACGCCGACTATTGCCACTTGGAGGCAGTCGGTTTCGCGCTCTCGATTTAATTCTCTGCCCCTATTGTGGGGGTGTCAACGTGCGTGTTGGACCGTGTGTCGGCATCTTTTCAGGCTGCGGAAAATCCGGCGTGAAAGCTCTTTTCGAAGAGGGGACAGATAAATACGTATGCGAATTAAAATTTCATTATTGTTCGTATCTGTACTAGTCTGAAATCACGACATCGTAAACCCAAGGAGGCCATCCCCATGCCTGCCTCATCCACTGCCTTAAGCCCACAGCAACAACTCGATACCCCCGAAGCCGGTCGAGTCGCGCTGAAGTTTTTCTTCAACCTCATGGAGCGTTGGGGCTGCACTGCCGAGCAGCAACGCACGCTCCTGGGCAAAGTCGGCAATACCACCTTCTACAAGTACAAACACCTGCCGCCCAACGTGCGCCTGCCCCACGACACCCTGGAGCGCATCTCGTATTTGATGGGCATCCACAAAGCCCTGAGCATCATCTTCAGCAACAGCCGCGAGCGAGCCTACACCTGGGTCAGCAGCCCCAACACCGCCGCGCCGTTCAATGGCCAGTCGGCGCTGTCCTACATGCTGGCCGGCCGCGTGGTCGACATCGCTGACGTGCGCCGCTACCTCGACGGAGTGCGCGGTTGATGGCGCCGGAGCTGGCCGACCCGCAATGGCCGCGGGCCTACCGGATCGTCAACAGCTGCTTCCCGCCGATCTCGTTGTTCGAAGACGTGCTCGACCCCGAAGACCTGTCCACCGCCTACGCCCTGGAAGCCCTGACCAATGATCGGTTGATGGAAGAAGCCGGTGTACTCTCCCGCGTGCGCCCCGAAGACCGCATCTCCGGCCCGGGCTCCACACCGGTGATGGCCGCGTTCACCCACATCGGCAAAACCAGCCGCTTCACCGATGGCACCTTCGGCGTCTACTACGCCGCCAGCAGCCAGGCCGCCGCCATCGCCGAGACGAGCTATCACCAGGAACGCTTCCTCGCCGCGACCAACGAACCGGATCTTGAGTTGACCATGCGTACCTACGTCAACCGGGTGGTCAAACCCTTGCACGACATCCGAGGCGACTACCCGCACCTGCACGACCCGGATCCCAACGCCTACGGTCCGGCCCAGGCCTTTGCCCGACAACTGCGCGAAACCCTCTCATGGGGATTGCTCTACAACAGCGTTCGTCTGCCTGGTCATGAATGTGTTGCCGCGTTTCGACCGCCGGCCGTGTCCATTCCGAGGCAAGGGAAGCACATTCGGTACGTGTGGAGTGCGAGCAGCCGGAAGATTTCGTTTGTGTTTGAAGTCAGCGAGATGTGAGCTCAACGAAGTACAAGAAGCCCCGATTGACTCGTAATGCTGTTCATTTAGGCGAGACTCTTCAGTCATGCTTACCTTTGTGGCGAGCGAGCTTGCTCGCGCTGGGCTGCGTAGCGGCCCCAAAAATCTGACAACCATTGCCGATATTTGTGAGTGCTACGCACTCAAGCGGGAGCAAGCTCCCTCGCCACAAGTTCCTCGAAAATACGATGAGGTTTGTCAGCACGGATTGAAGCCGTTTTGATCGCTGGTGATGAACCTTACGGTTAGGCCATATTTTCCGGTGGCGTCTCCAATCAATATCGACGTAGTCATTACACCAAGTAACTAATGATGTTCCCGCCCCCACCTTTATCCCCCTGACCCAACCTCATACATTCCTCTCCAACGCCTCCCCATCATTCCGATGAGAAGGTCACTGGAGACTCATCATGCCTTTTGTCAGCGTACGCATTACCCGCGATGGCGTTACCTCAGAGCAGAAAGCTCAGGTGATCGCTGAAATCACTGAAACCCTGGAACGCGTCCTCAACAAACGCCCGGACCTGACACACATCGTGATCGAAGAAGTCGATACCGATAACTGGGGCTATGCCGGGATCACCACTACCCAGTACCGAAAACAACTGGCTGAGGAGCAGGGGCAGTCATGACCGCGTCCGTCACCATCGATTTCATCTCCGACGTGGTGTGCCCATGGTGCGCCTTGGGCGCGACGGCGCTGGAGCAAGCGATCGAGAACGTGGCGGGTGAAGTCTCGGTCGAGCTGACCTTCAAGCCTTTCGAGCTGAACCCGGATATGCCGGTGGAAGGCGAGAACGCGATCGAGCACTTGATGCGCAAATACGGGCGCAGCGCCGAGGAAGTTGCCGCCGGCAAAGCGATGCAAATCGCTCAAGGCGAGGCCATCGGGTTCAAGTTCGATCTGGAGAAGCGCAGCCACTTCCATAACACCTTCGATGCTCACCGGTTGCTGTTGTGGGCATTGCAGGAAGGGCGGCAGGTCGCACTTTAGAAAGCCTTGCTGCGTGCTTATTTCACCGACGGCCAGAACCCGAACGATCGCGAGACGCTGGTTCGACTGTCGGCGGAAGTGGGGTTGGATGCAGCGAGCGCGCGTGAGGTGTTGGTGTCCGGAGCATTTGCCAGGGAAGTGCGTGAGCTTGAGGCGTTTTATCGCGAGCGCGGCATCAATTCGGTTCCGGCCATGGTGCTCAACGGTCGTCACCTGGTGTCCGGTTCGCAATCGGTCGAGTACTACGAACAGATGTTGAGACAAATGGCGCAGGCGCCTGTTGAAGCCTGATTAATCACCTTTTCAAACCATCATTTATCAGTTGAGGTTCATCATGAGCAATTCGAAAAAAGTCATCGTTATTACTGGCGCCTCCCAAGGTCTCGGCGCAGGCATGGTCAAGGCTTTCCGTGATCTCGATTACCGGGTAGTCGCCACTTCGCGTTCGATCCAGCCATCCACCGATCCGGACATCCTCACCGTTGCCGGCGACATCGGCGACCCGGCGATCGCCCAGCGAGTCGTCCGTGAAGCGATCGCACGTTTCGGCCGCATCGACACCCTGGTCAACAACGCCGGAATCTTCGTCGCCAAACCGTTCACCGCCTACACCCAAGAAGACTACGCCGCTGTGCTGTCGGTGAACCTGAATGGCTTCTTCTACATCACCCAACTCGCGATCACCGAGATGGAAAAACAAGGTAGCGGCCACGTCGTCAACATCACCACCAGCCTGACGGACCACGCCATCGACGGGGTACCGTCGGTACTGGCGTCGTTGACCAAGGGTGGTTTGAACGCGGCGACCAAATCCCTGGCCATTGAGTACGCCAAGCGCGGGATTCGGGTGAACGCGGTCAGCCCAGGCATCATCAAAACGCCGATGCATGGTGAGGAAACTCACGAAGCACTGGGGAATCTGCATCCGGTTGGGCACATGGGTGAGATCGGCGATATTGCGCAGGCCGTCGTCTATCTGGACAGCGCCAACTTTGTCACCGGCGAGATCTTGCATGTCGATGGTGGGCAGAGTGCGGGTCACTAAGAGCCGTCCACAGCGCCGTCGATCAATGCCGACGGCGCTGTCATTGGAGCGCGCACTATGAGCACTCAAGTACACAAGGTTTTTCTGATCACCGGTGTCAGTTCAGGTTTCGGCCTGGCGTTTTCGCAAGCCGCATTGGCGGCAGGGCATACGGTGGTGGGTACGGTGCGGCGCGAATCCGAGTGTGCCGCGTTCGAGGCACTGGACGCCCATCGAGCCAAAGCGTTCGTGCTCGACGTCACCGATTACCCGGCAATCGAGCCGCTGGTAGCCGATGTCCTGCGCGAGGTGGGCCGGATCGACGTGTTGGTGAATAACGCTGGCTATGGTCATGAAGGCATTCTCGAGGAATCGCCACTGACTGAAATGCAGCGCCAGTTCGATGTCAATGTGTTTGGCGCGGTGGCCATGATCAAAGCGGTTCTGCCCGGTATGCGTGAGCGGCGCAGTGGGCACATCATCAACATCACCTCCATGGCCGGCTTCATCACCTTGCCGGGAATCGCCTACTACAGCAGCAGTAAATTCGCCCTGGAAGGTGTCAGCGAAGCGCTGGCTAAAGAAGTAGAAAGTCTGGGTATCCACGTGACCGCTATGGCACCTGGGTCGTTCTGTACCGAATGGGCGGGGCGCTCGATGATCCGTTCCGGTCGCACTTTGAGTGACTATGACCCGGTGTTCGATCCGCTCCGCAAGGGGCGTAAAGAGAAGAGTGGCAAGCAGGCTGGTGATCCGCACAAGGCGGCGCAGGCATTGTTGACCCTGGTCGCCGCCGAAAAGCCGCCGGTTCATCTATTGCTAGGCAAGGATGCGGTAAGGCTGGTGCACGAAAAGAATGCGCAACTTCAGGCGGAAATCGACGACTGGGAGCACCTTTCGGTGTCGACGGCGTTCGACTGATTACCGCTCTTGCTGCAAAAAATCAAAGCCCCAGAAACAACAAAGCCCTCGCATTCCTGCGAGGGCTTCGTTTTGTATGGTGCGGCACCAGGAGTCGAATCTGAAAAAATATGTCAGAAAAATCATGGCGTTAAAAAATATTGACCTTACTCTCTATCTCTAAAAGTATCCTGAACCATTGTCCCTAAATGGAATTCATAGGCTCAGGCTAAGCGCGGAACAATGTGAAATATTAACTAAAACTCGATGGTGTAAGTCCATAAGCGCTTTAATCCACTGCTAGTTTCCCTGCTGTAAGTTATGCACTCGGGCAACAGCAACGTCACACCTTGACGAGGTCTCCCTTCATAAAGCCAATAAAGGGAAAATCCTAGAGTTTGGATTTTTGTTGAGAGAGGTGATAAGTATATGTTCGCTTCTGCAACATTGCTGTCAATGCCATTTACGATTTTCGAAATGATACCAGCTGTTGTGAACGGATCATTTGCGGGGGCGAAATGACGATTGTTTATCCAAGCACTATCGAGCGCTGAACCACCGCCATCCGATGCTCTCAGTGCACTTTGTTGATACATATCCGGGCTAAGAGACGGAAATGAAAAAATTGGATAAATTACCGCCCCTTCTTTGTTGTCGGCAACTTCACCAATTAACTTGTGATCATACCCTACGTTAATTATTAAGTGATCTTGACCACTTTTGTTTCCATACATTCCTCTCACCGGACGGGGCACTCCAGTGGTGGCCGTGCTAAAAGATGTGTCCTCTTGTTTGGTATAGTACATAGGCTCGGAGTATAGGGCTGTGAATTCTTTCACACCCATAAAGGCCAGTTTTGCAGTTAAAAATATCAATACATGGCGCATGAACCCCGTAGTATCGATACAAATCTGCTTATCCGTGACGTCACCGATTTCCTCTAGAATTGCATTTACTTGAGCAATTTCATTATGATCATCAGGGCACACCTTTGGATTTTCGTCTGGATACTCCAACGGTAGGTACTGATACTCTGGATGTATCAGCCAGATTTTTTTCTCTGACCGCACTTCAGCGAAGACCTTTCCAACTCGATAGCTCGAATTGTATGCAGAAACAAATATGTCGAATTTTTGAAGTTCTTCCGGGATTCTATCGGTACGAATCGGACGCCTGTAAAATAGTGAATAGTCAATCATTTAGAATAAAGCTCCCTGAGGAGTGTCATCCACGGCTGCTTTGGAAATAGTATTCCACTTTTGCTCTAGGCGTTTTAAGAGTATGTCAAAGTCCTCAGAGCCTTGGGCATCAAAAACCGCCGAAAGAAGTTCTTTATTTAGGCTTATATCTCCTCTTCTCGAAATGGGGAGCGACCATTTAGGAGATAGGAGAGGATTAAGCTGAATTTTTCGATTAAGCTTCTGGCTGTTTCTATCTGGACGCCCATCCGTCATCTCAAAAACAAGCGAGTAGTTCAACGCGTTTTGCAGTACTTTTTTTGCTCTAGCTGTTAAGTCATCGTCTGAGAAGCTAAAAGCAAGAGGCGAAACTTCAGGTATATTTATCGAAAAACGTGCGGTTCGAAGAATAGAAGCTAAGCGACTAATTGCCGCTAAAGCTATATCTGAGTCTTGACCAAAATTGGTGTCTGACTCATACATGAAACGGGCGGAATCGGACGCAGCCTCGGTTTGCAGTTCCAAAGATAGTTTCTGGCCGGATACAAAGTCCACGCCCCGGAATGTAGCTATGTCATACGCTTTGCCTAGAATAATTAGCAGGTTTCTAGGATTGCCTGAAGACATTTTTACGAAGTTTTCAAATCCCGCGTACAACACTCCTCTACCAGAGGGCGCCTCTTTACAGATTTGAGCAAATAGATCGGAAGCATAATGGCCATATGCATTCGAGTAATAATTCTTTGACCGAGTTTCAGGGTTTATATATGAGCGAGCGTCAGCTTGAATACTTTCAGCTAAAGCTAGCGGCTGGGCACCTTTCTTACATTTCTTCATAAATAACAATACATTTAGCTTTTGTATTATTAAGGGGAAGTCTTGAGTTAGTAACTCGGCTATTTGTTCGGCGCTTTGTTGAGCCCCTGGCTTGTCGCTGGTAGCGTTGTAGAGTGCAGAAACGAATGAGTGTACGAATGAACGCTCTGGTGAGGGTGATTTTAGCTTTTCGATGACCTCCGCATAAAAATTGCTATTCGGAATATCCTCGAAACAAAGCGCTGGATTAAATACTTGTCCAGTTGTAGTAGACGAATTTGGTTTCAACGCAATGTTGGCAGATTGTAGTCTCTTGATTACAAATCTTTTTGCGAAGTCCTGAAATTTTATATCTTCACTTAACAGAATATCGTCAAGAAAGGTCGTCTTGAACTCAGCGCCTTCGCGATTTTCCTCGCCATCGGCCAGAGTCTTTAACGTCTTGATTGCGTATCGCCGGCCTGTTACTCGAAAGGTCGCTAGAGATTCACCATACCGAATGAGTGAGTTTACTACTTGTTGTTGGTGAAGTGAAAAATTCTCTATTTCATCTATCAAGTATAATAAAGGTATTTCCGCAAGCTGGGGGTGCCATTTGTGCATTGCCTTACTTATAGGAAGGCAGAGAGAGCCGATAGAAAAGGGCGCCCTCAGTTCAAGATTCCCACTAAACGCCGCATTATTTACCGCTTCGTCAATATTTCGGCGCTGCAATATTACCCAGTTGCGAAACTCGTGAATAGTTCGGCATTCGTCAAGTCCGGTTCCGAATAGAGTTGATTTTATTTCGTTGAGAAATAAATCGTCATTGAACTCTGACGCTGTGGATGTCAGCTTTATATCGCACAGAGCCTCTAGAACACCCTCTGCGAGTCTTAGTTCTAAATATACGCCGAAGAGTTGCTGCCAGTTTATAGAGATGCCAGAGCTAGCTTCAAATCTGGTAGCATCAACACCTGTTGCTCTTAAGAATACTGCAAGAAATTTCTGTCTTTTTAATATCGATATTCCGCTCTCATTCGGTGAGCGCAATCGAATCACGGGGTAGGAATAGTATCTTAAAAGATGAGTTTTCCCCGTGCCTTTCCCACCGAGTATGAACTTGGAAACTCTAGACTTGGGCTCGATAATGGTATTAATTATCTCAGGTGTGCCCAACTCCGTCCAAAGGGAATTTATCTGCTTGTCAGTGAAGTCTGACGCACGAGCCAGAGTAAAAGGATTTTCTGTGGCCATTTGAGTCCGCCCTTAACGTTACTGTTTATGGTAGCGCACGAATGCAGGTGCCCATGGTATTTGTCCACTTACTGCCCAGAATATCGGTGGAACGTTATCAGGTGTATTGTGTGAGAAACTTATTAATAACTGCCCATTTTTATAACCGAACGGATGATTCGGCCACAGTTTTTTTCCATAATCTTCAGTAAGGTCGAACATTTTTTGTCTATCAAACCAGGGAGGACTTGTCGAAAAATAGCGCGAGTCGGCGTCGAAAGCCTTAAACGAGTCGTCGAGCTCGAAAAGACACATCGCTTTTCCATCAAATAGCTTCGACTCATTTAACTTGGATAAACCTGCAGAAGTAGCGAACAGCGACATAAATCGTATGTCGATCGATGGGTTAGTGGCTTTTATACCACTGAGATACGGCGTTAGATATTCGCTAGCTTGTGTCCCAGACCCAACGATGTCATCAAAAAAGACGAGGCGGGTTATTTTCTTTTCGCGTATATCATAGAGAATCTCGCTTCTGTCTCGGCTCACTTGATAAGTTAAAGCGGCAGCAAGATCTACAAATAAGTCTTTGGATAAGTAATTGACTTGTCTGAAGTAATAAAGCAAATGAGCGCCGCTCTCTGACGGATTGCCTACACCGATGAATCGAGTGCTATTCAACTCGAGTGTGTAAGCATTATCAATAATCCGGTGATCAAGCGTGCCGTTAAAATTTCGGCGAATTCTTTGCCGCATAGGAGAGTAAAAGTGGTCTCGGTAAAGAGACTTTAACATTTCCCTCACTAGCCGTTTTCCAAAGTACATATATCTGGAGATTGCAAAGATCGCGTAAAGCTGTTCCTCTGATTTTTCGAGAAAGCTTCCATCAAAATTATTGAGCCAAGCTTCGATTTCAGCCCAGGTCACCTCGCTATCCCAAGCGTGATTGATTAAGGTGCGAATTTTTGACTCTAGTAAAATCTTTTCCATGATTGAAAGGCTCTCACTTTGAGAAGACCAGAACACTTTCTCTTGAGATGACAGATGCGGTTTTATTTCGCTTTGTCATCAATCCGCGAGATTTTATATGATCGATTAAGCTTAGCTCTAATTTTAATCCCAAGGAAGATAGGGTTTGGATTGTGAACTCATCATTCCTCAGGACCTCTTCACATACTTGGTTGTTTCCAGTTACTAGGACGATATGTCCACCTTTTTGGGTGACTCTTGCCATCTCTGTCAGAGCCTGCTTCATTTCGAAAAGATATTGCCGAGTAATAAATGAACGTAGTTCATTTCGAGCGTTGATCTTTATCAAAAGATCCTCGAATGTGTCCGGAAGTTCACCCTCGTACAACTTTTTTCTGATAGCAGGCGCGTGCTCTCGACCGATGGATTTATCTTCCAATGTAGTAAGCTTTGCTGGCTCGACAAAACCAAGCCAATTCAATGAAATACTTGACGCGCGGATATATTTTTGCGCGCTACCATAGGGTGGCGATGTGACTATAAGCGGGACCTGGGAACTGCTGTTTTGCAGGAAGTCATTGCTAGAGAGATTTCTCGCGTCGTTACTTATTATCTGTGCTGATTGTCGACTTGGAAGCGCATAATTTGCCGCGGTTACACGGTCAATGTTTGAAAGCGATACTTTTACAAACTCTCCCAGAGGCGACGCTTCTTCTATCCAAGTAAGTCGAGAGTTTATTCTAGCGTTCGTCACATCGCTAAATGTTGGCCTAGTTTTCAAACGTACCGGTACTGAAATGGCTGGATCAGCATTACTAAAACGTCTAGCAGTTACCGAGAAGCAAATTCTAAAAAAGTCTCTAATTTCGACTTCTTCGATATCCATTACGGCCCGTAGTATTAACTCTAGCGCTTTCTTTCTCTCTGAAGAATACCAGAGATGGCTATTTACTATGGCGATTTCAGGTGCGGACTTATATCGTTTGCACTTGCGCGCGATTTGCTGCATGACGTCTGTCAAATATGCGCTGTCGTAGTTTTTAGTTTTGACTTTTGTGATGAGCAATGCAAGTGGATTTGCATCTGCTACATAAGGTAAACATCCTGCTAGCGAAGCCTCCAATGCAACGGTTCCAGAACCGCAGAATGGATCTAATACCACTTTTTCTTGCTGAAAAAAAACAGACGACCGAATAAAAAAGTTAGCGATATGCGGGATTAGCTTCGCTGGGTATGGATGTATTTGATGTGTAAACTGATCGCCCAGCTTTACCCAATCGACGAGAGACCTAAAATCTACTTCGAGAGGAGTCCCGGTTAGTTGGAAATCGTCTTTTAGGGACATATAGATCCCTGAAGAGTCTAGCGGCGCTTCCCCGGACGTAGATATTGAAGAATTTAGACCCTCCTCTATGGCCAAGACTGAATGTAATGTGCCCAATGTATTGCCTCTGAATTCTATAAACGCAACCTTGCGGGGATTATACATTTTGTTGGCATTGCAGACAATTGTAATTTTTGCTTTGTTGCTTGATTAAAAGTATTGCATGCATTTTAAGTTTTGAAGTTGTCGATTGGATTATCTTATGTTTCGAATTCTGTCTTTGTTCGAATATTTGGAGGTGTGTGTTGTTCTTTATTCCGGGCTGGAGTCGGGGGTTGTTTGCGTCTTTTAATAATTAAGTTTATTGTTAATTGGTAGTAATAAGCTGTTGAGGTCGCTTTGCTTTTTAATTGTGTGTCAATAAACCAATCCAGATGTTTTAGCTTCCATGTCCATGGATTGTTTTTATGCCAGCGTGTGGATATTGCGATTTGAATTATTTTTGCTTGGCTTATGTGCCGTTTGCGTGTGGCTTGTGACCCCTTTAGAACCCCGGCGAGGAATATTTCCATATTATATGGGGCGTTCATGCTGCGCCTCCAATATATGACGAAACTACATCCGTACGGCTGTGGCCAAGTTCGTAACTGATTATTTTTCGAGCTTCACGATCCTGGTTTTTGTCCAGATGAAAGCTATTTTCGGAATTAATTGGAGCTGGACGAAGCGTAATTTGCTTGTAGCGTTCGCATGCATAAGCCGCGCGTAATTCGTGGAAGCCTTTCAAACCATGATATTTAAGAAGTTTTCGGGCGGGTCGAACACAACCCTGCAGAAAGTCTCGGTAATTTTCATCGGGAAATAAAAGGTTTTTGCTGCCTTGAGGCGAAACACTTTGGGCAAAGGTGAGTGCGTTGAGGATGGAATCATCTACCGCGACCCAGCGTGGGGCCGATGCACCTGAGCGCCCACCTTTTGTTCCGTCCTGGATGTTGATTCTACCAATATGTCTAGCTTCACGTGTCAGGCGTGGTATGTCCGCCAAAATCGCCTCACGCAACCGCATACCAGTAGCTCTAGCCAGCTTGGTTATAGCTGCCGCGCGTAGCTGTCCTGCTTTGCAAAGAACGGTCACGATTTGCTTTACCTGATCGCGGTCTTGGCCTTGAGGTATTTTGGTGCGAACACTGGTGCGACGTTCGCCTAGCGCTTTGCTTGGACTCGGAACCCTCACAACCTGATCACCGCGAAGCGCTTCTAGTGTTCGGTTGACGCTAGACAATCGGTTTTGCGCGGTCGCGATGGCGAGCGCGCCAAGTTCAACTTGGTTTCGGAGATGGCTGGCGTAGTTCATCAGCGTCTGCCGATCTATCTGTCGAGCATCGTTGAATCCAGGTCCATCCTCTGATCGGCACCATCGCACAAACGCCTGCCAGCGATCACTGTGTGCTTTGACCGTGCCGTAATGCCCGCCGCCAAATAGATCTCGCAATGCCTGCGGCCCGGCATAACTTAGCTGCCGCCCATAGCCAAAATTCCGCCCATCTCGTTTACCTACCAACGCCATGATCAAACTCCTCTTGAAGTCCAAACGTTGAAGCTTTTTCCTCACGTCATCCCGCCAAGAATGTTGAGTGTTATCAGGGATCAAGGCCCCTGCGACCTGTGAGGGTTGTCCACTAGCGCGGGACTGGCGGCTCTTTACGACCGGGAGCTTGGGCATCTCATGATCTGGCCTCCTGAACATTTCCGAGGAAGTGGGCGGGTGGGGGCTGCATCGGCTGACGAAACCAACGCCGCGAGATCCTGAGTCGGGTGAAGGCAGTGATGCGATGACCGGGGCATGCCTGACTGTCAGTCAGGTGCAGTCCATTCCGTCGGCTGCGGCACCATCATCTGCATCGCTGTTGCTAGTGACTTCGGTGTTTGTCACGCCGATTGTCACGAGGGGGAATGCCGCAAAGCCCTGTACGAGTTGGGCTGCAGCAGCGGTAGGAGCGCCCGTCTCTTTCCGGAAGAAAGAGACGGGCGCAGGTTGGCGCAAGGAAATGGCCAAGCGGATAGGTTGCTGCAGCGCAGCTATGAAAGGGAATGAGTTGCCGCAGTGGGCACACTGATAAAAGTAGGCATCCATCACATCGCTGTGACCGTGCGAGCCGCCGGACGCTAATCGCACTTTGGGAGAACCACCACGGTGTGGCGTAGCCTTAAAGGTTCTGGCTACCTGGGGTGCTGTCAACGACAGCGCTTTGCCAGATCTTTTCTACGCCTGTGGATAATTCGGGGCAAGACTCGAATTTTCGGGAGTTCTGCGGCTGTGGATGAAATTATCCACCGGTGGAAATCAGTGGTTTTCCACAGACAGTTGCGCGGGCTTTAGATTTTTTAAGTGAGGTCCATCCAAACAGGGCGGCTTTGCAGCCCTGTTTGGATGGACCCGCGTGAACAAGCTGATCACTCAAATATGAAGACCGAGTGCTTACTCAGTTGCGCCACGTTTTGCTTTTAGGCGAGTGACGTTCGCTCCGGTCTGGTTCGCGAATTCGTGTGGAGTGACATGCTCCTGCCGGTTGGCCTCCAGGTACCGGCTCCACCAGTTCATGATCAGCCTGCGCTCCTCGATGAACTCGGCCTTGTGGATGTAAGCGGCGCGGACGTTGTTGCGCTCCTTGTGGCTCATCTGCCGTTCAATGGCGGTCTCCGACCACAATCCTGACTCGATCAGTGCGCTGCAGGCCATCGAACGAAACCCATGCCCGCAGATATCGGTTTTGGTGTCGTATCCCATCGTCCGAAGCGCGTTGTTCACAGTATTTTCGGACATGGGCTTCCAGGGTTTGGCATCACCTGCGAAGACCAATGCGAATTTACCTGTGAGTGCATGGATTTTTTCGAGTAGCTCCACGGCTTGCGGCGATAAGGGTACTAAATGGATATCCCCTGCCATCTTCGTACCCCTTGTGGAAAAGGGTACTCCCTCCAACGCTGGCCGAGTGTCGGGTATCTCCCAGGTGCCGCGCTTAAGGTCGAACTCGCTCCAGCGGGCGAAGCGCAGCTCACTGGAGCGGACAAACACATGCAGCGACAGCATCACCGTCAGACGGGTAAGTGCCCGGCCTTTATAGGTGTCGATCCGCTCCTGCAGTTCCGGCAGTCGCGATAAGGGTAGAGCGGGGCGATGTACCACCCGCGGGGCTTTGATCGAGCCTTCGAGATCGTAAGCAGGGTTTATGGTGATAAGCCGGAGGCGCTTTGCCTCGCGCATGATGCTCTGCAGGTAGTTTTGTACCCTTAAAGCAACGTCGATCGTTCCGCGCTTCTTGATCGCTTCCAAGGGCTGCATAAGGTCATGGGTGTCGAGATCAACAATGGCGCGTGCGCCAATCAGCGGGAATACGTGGGTTTTGAGGCGGCTCATCACAGTCTTGGAGTGGCCTGGTGCCCACTTGGCCGACATTTCCGTGTGCCAGTCCAGCGCAACGCTTTCAAAGGTTCTGCCTTTGATCACGGCTTCCGCCTTGGCTTGGTGCTTGGTCTCTATGGGATCAATGCCATCCGCCAGCATTCGCTTGACCTCCAAGCGCTTGCGGCGCGCATCGGCGAGGCCGATGACGGGGTAGTTGCCGAACGAGGTCAGTCCTTCCCGTCCGTCAGGTTTGAGGTAACGGAGCCGCCAGCCTTTGCGGCCATTGGGTTGGACTAGGAGGTAGAGGCCATCGCCGTCGAAAAGCTTGTAGGCGCGGTCTGTAGGTTTTGCCAAGCGGCAAGCTGCGTCGGAGAGCGGAGCTGTGGTGCGCGACATAAGGGTACTCCCTTTTATCGAAGTGACCTGTATCCCAAACTCTACCCTTAAAACGGTTGGAATCCACCGGTTTCTGACGGAAACCGATGGAACGCCAAAACGAAAAAACCCGCCAGAAGGCGGGTTTTTCGGGGGTTTCAGAGATTTTGAAAGCCTTCTCTGGAACCTTGTATGGTGCCGGCACCAGGAGTCGAACCCGGGACCTACTGATTACAAGTCAGTTGCTCTACCAACTGAGCTATACCGGCGTGTTAGGGCGACGATTATAGCGATTGGATTGGTTCTGTAAACCCCTGAATTCAGACTATTTTTGCGCAGACGTTTGGTCAGGCGCGAACCAGTACTTTCTTGGGTTTCTGAAGGGTGCGCCAGGCTCGGCTGTTTTGCATGGCTCGCAGTTGCGCTTCGGCGTGTTCGGCGCGTTGCAGGGCGGCGGCGAGGTGGTTTTCGGCGTCGGTAATGGGGTGGCTGAAGTTGTGGCCGCGGCAGAACTGGAAGTCGTCCAGGTTGCACGGCGGGATGTCGAAGGCGGGTTTGAGGGCCAGGTGTTCTTCGGCGAGGTAGTAGGTGTTGATGCCGTCGAACAGGATGGACTGGTAGCCGGCACCGGTGACGAGGGTTTCCGGTATAGCGAGGGGTATTGGAAGGCGCAATTTTCCGCTATGGGTGTCCGCTATCCGGCGGTTATGTCGTTTTGATGAAATGCTTATGCACAATGGACTAGGGGCGACTACCTGTTCATTACGATTTTGTAGACTCGTTCTCATTTGTCCGCAAATGCCTGTTTTGCGGGTTTTTTATTTGTGTGAACAAAAAATGACCAGCAGTGTTTAGGGCATAAAACAGCGTGGATATTGGATCCATGATAATTCCATCAACAGAGTTATCCACAGGTCGTGGCTGTTTAAGGACGTTCTGCAAGGAGTAGGAAATTGCGCGGCGTGAGTGGAGTTTCACAGAAGGTGCCGAGACGAACGGTGTAACCCTGCTGAATGAGGAAAAGTGCTCGATCAAGTACCAGCCACAGCTCCAGCGGCCGTCGGAAAAGGCCTCGCAGCAGCTCCAGATTGCGTACTTCGGCCAATCGCTGCCACCCGGCGGCTTCCAGCGAGGCCCAATCTGGCGTGCCGACTGTGGATAAGTCTTTGAGTGCGGCCAGATCGCGGCAGTAATCGGCGAAAGGTTTGTCCAGCCAGGCGCTGGGCAGGGAAGGGGTCGGCAGGTATTCGTCGACGCCGCGCAGTTGCCGTTGCAGCAGGTCGAACGCCAGGCGCCGGGCCATGGAGGTGTCGCGCTGGCGTCGGACACGAGCGCCGGCGGTGACGGTTTCGCTCATTGGCAGCGCAAGATCATCGAGGGAAAGGTGTAGGTCGGAGCGCTCAGCCGCACCGGAAAGCGGCTGATAGGTGTTCAGACTGATCCGGTTGTAGCAGCACGGTGCGATGGCCAGTTGTTTGCAACCGACGGCGCTGGCGAGCTGGATCAGCCGCACATGCAGATCACCGCAGGCGTGCAGCGCGACCGGCGTGTGATTGGCGTTCAATAAAGAGGCTGCGCCGGGCGCGAGTACATCCTGCTCGACATGCAGTGCATGCAACTGATGACGCTGGCTGAGTGCCTGGCCGCTGGTGACCAGCGCCGGGTCGTATTCCAGGCAGGTCAGTTGTTGCCCGGCTTGCAGCAGGCGTCGCCCCAAATGGCCTTTGCCCGAACACCAATCCAGCCAATGTGTCGGCGCGTGAGCAAACTGCAAACAAGCGGAAAACGCTTCAATTTGCTGCCATTTGCGCCCTGGTACATCGACATTCAACCGATGGCCCGCCGCTTCGAGTGCATGAGCCGGCAATTCAGCCACTGCGCTCAGCTCAAGAGACATCGCCGCCAATGAAGCAAACGGCTCCGGCGCATCGAGCAAACACGGTTGGTTATGACTGTTTTCCGCATCCTCCAGCGACCGCCCGCGTAGCCATTGAGCCAATTCCGGGTAGGACGCTTCCCAGGGCAATTGCAGATGAGTAAACGGTCGGGGTTTCCACAGCGCCTGATGCTCGGTCAGAAAAGCATCCAGCGCAGTGAAACGGGCGAGCAGGGCCTCGCCCGTCAGCACGCAGGAATCAACGCCCTTGGCAGGCATCGACGCGCAGCCAGCGCTCCAGCAGCTTGAAGCCGCGTACCAGCACGTAAGCCATCAACAGATAGAACATGCCCGCGGCGAAGAAAATCTCCACCGGCAGGTAGGTGCGGGCAATGATGGTGCGGGCCATGCCGGTCAGTTCCAGCAGGGTCACGGTGCTGGCCAGGGCGCTGGCCTTGAGCATCAGGATCACTTCGTTGCTGTACGCCGGCAGGCCGATGCGCGCAGCACGGGGCAGCATGATGTAGAACAGCGCTTTAGCCCTGGACATGCCCAGCGCTCGGGCCGCTTCGATCTCGCCCGGTGGAATCGCCTGGATCGCGCCGCGCAGGATCTCGGCGATGTAGGCCGCGGTGTGCAGGGTCATGGTCGCGGTGGCGCACCAGAACGGATCGCGCAGGTACGGCCACATCGAGCTGTTTCGCACCGCGTCGAACTGCGCCAGGCCGTAATAGACCAGGAACAGCTGAACCAGCAACGGCGTGCCACGGAAAAAGAAGATGTAGCCGTAGGGGAATGCTCGCACGTACCAGAGTCGCGACGAGCGAGCGATGCCCAGCGGAATTGCCAGCAGCAACCCGGCAATCACGGCGATGGCTACCAACTCCAGGGTCAGTGTCGCGCCCTGAGCCAGTTTCGGCAGCCACTTGATGATGACTTCCCAGTTCATTGGGTGCTCCTTGCGAAGCCGCGAGCGGCGCGTCGCTCCATAAAGTGCATGCCGGTCATGGCCAGAATGGTCAGGCCCAGGTACATGAAGGCGGCCACCATATAGAAGGTGAACGGTTGCTTGGACACGGTCACGCCGATTTGCGCGTGACGCATGATTTCTTCCAGGCCGATGACCGACACCAGCGCGGTGTCTTTCATCAGAATCATGAACAGGTTGCCCAAGCCGGGCAGGGCGATGCGCCACATCTGCGGCATGATCAACCGGGTGAAGATGCGAAATTTCGACAGACCCAAGGCCACGCCGGCTTCACGATGACCTTTGGGGATCGCCAGAATCGCACCGCGAAACACTTCTGTGGCGTAGGCGCCGAAGCACAGCCCCAGCGCAATCACGCCGGCGGCGAAGGCGTTGAGTTCGAGGTCGGGGTTGCCGAAGAACTCACCCAGGGCGCGCATCAGGTTGACTGTGCCGAAGTAGATCAACAGCACCCAGAGCAATTCCGGGATACCGCGAACCAGCGTTGAATAAGTGCCGCCAAGCCATTGCAGCGGCTTGTACGGGGAAGTCTTGGCCAAGGCGCCGAGCAGACCGAGCACCAGCCCCAGGCACAAGGCCGAGAGTGCCAGTTTCACAGTCATCAGCGCACCAGCGGCGAGCGCCGGGCCGAATCCGTAGAGATCGATAATCATGGATTTCTTTTCAAATCGCGGCAGGCAATGCCAAGGACTGGCGCCGTCAGCGAACGGCGCCGGTCAGGCAGGTCAGAATCAATAGATGCTGAACGGGAAGTACTTGTCGTTGATCTTTTTGTAGGTGCCGTCAGCGACGATTTCTTTTAGCGCAGCGTCCAGCTTCTCGCGGATAGGGTCGTTCTTGCGAACGGCGATACCGATCTTGTCGCTTTCTTCCACCGGGTCGCCCTTGAATTCGTAAGCCCGGCCGGCGTCGCTTTTCAGCCACTCATAGTTGACGTACTTGTCGGCCAGGATGCCGTCCAGACGGCCTGAAGTCAGGTCCAGGTAGGCGTTTTCCTGGGTGTCGTAGAGTTTGACTTCAACGCCTTCCATGTTGTCTTCCAGCCAGGTGCCGGCCAGGGTCGCGCGTTGGGCGCCGATCACCTTGCCTTGCAACGAAGCCTTGTCGGTTTTGAAGTCGACGTTTTTCGGCGCGATGAACTGCAGCTTGTTGGAGTAGTACGGTGCGGTGAAGTCCACCGCTTGCTTGCGCTCATCGGTGATCGACATCGAGGAGATCAGGAAGTCGAACTTCTTGGCGTTCAGCGCCGGGATGATGCCGTCCCAGTCGGACGTAACCACGCTGCACTCGACTTTCATCTTGGCGCACAGGGCATCGCCGATATCTTTGTCGAAGCCGACGACATTGCCACTGGCATCTTTGTTGTTGAACGGCGGGTAGGCCGCTTCGATGCCCATCTTCAAGGTCTCGGCGGCGGCACCGGCGCTGAAGGCCAGGGTGACGGCAGCGGCCAGGAAGATTTTTTTGTAGTTCTGCATGTGGGTAGCTCCGTTAGCGGTTGCTGGACATGAATTGTTTGCAGCGCGCCGAAAGCGGGTTTTCGAACACCTGCTGTGGCGATCCTTGTTCTTCTACCAAGCCCTGGTGGAGGAACACCACTTCGCTGGAAACCTGACGGGCGAAGCCCATTTCATGGGTCACGAGCAGCATGGTGCGGCCTTCTTCGGCCAATGCGCGGATGACATTAAGTACTTCCTGAACCATTTCCGGGTCAAGGGCGGAGGTGGGCTCGTCGAACAGGATCACCTTGGGCTGCATCGCCAGGGTGCGGGCGATGGCCGCGCGCTGCTGTTGGCCGCCGGAGAGTTGCGCGGGATAGGCGTGGCGCTTGTCAGCGATGCCGACCTTGGCCAGCAGGGCTTCGGCAACTTCAATGGCTTCGGCCTTGCTCTGGCCGAGCACGCGGCGCGGAGCTTCGATGATGTTGTCGAGCACGCTCATGTGCGGCCAGAGATTAAAGTTTTGAAATACAAAACCGATCTCGCTGCGCAGACGATTGATCTGCTTGCCGTCGGCAGCGACCAATTCGCCATTCTTGGCGGCTTTGAGCTTGAGTTCTTCGCCGGCCACCAGGATCTGACCTTGATGCGGGTTTTCCAACAGGTTGATGCAACGCAGGAACGTGGACTTGCCGGAACCGGAGGAACCCAGGATCGAGATCACGTCGCCGTCGCGGGCGGTCAACGAGATGCCTTTGAGCACCTCAAGCTGTCCGTAGCGTTTGTGCAAGTTGCGGATTTCAAGCGCGGGCGTGGCCTCGGCCATGTGCGTTCCTCATAGTGTGTTGCGCTCCTGCTGTTGGCGGCCTTCCTGGCGAGGCGGCCAAGCTAGCATAGCGTTCGGATGGCAGCCAACAGCGCTAAGGACAGTAAACGGATGGCCTGTGGCAGGTTGTCGCATCGGTACAGCAGACTGTCGCCCCATCAACAACCGAACAGCCGTTTGAACAAGCTTTGGCGCGACTGTCGCGTAAAAAAAGGCGCGATGTTGCCAGCTTTGGCGGGGTGTTGGAAGCGCTAACCGGCCAAACGTTCCAGATCTGCACTTTTATTGTGCGTGTCTGCATTTTTTGGTGTGTTTCCGGTGTGCTGATTCGTTCTTAAGGTGGGTGGCAGGGTAACGATCTGGCGAAATGCCATTAATCTCAATGACTTGCGAAGGCTGCTCGATCAGTGCGCAGGCCCCGTTTTCCGGGCGCATGAAACATTTTGGCGCAATTATTGCGTGCAGAATAAGAAACGCCCTGTTGGATTCTTTTTACGAGAAGGGATGTCAGACCGGGTCGACGTCATCGCTTTCCTTGCAAAGGTAGTCTTAATGAGTAGTAGCCAAAGCTCCTCCAATGGCCTCGAACAGGGGCTCAAACCGCGTCATGTGACCATGCTGTCGATCGCCGGGGTTATCGGCGCCGGGCTGTTCGTTGGCTCCGGCCATGCCATCGCTGCTGCAGGCCCGGCTGTGCTGTTGGCCTACGCGGCCGCCGGTGCTTTGGTGGTTCTGGTCATGCGAATGCTCGGCGAGATGGCTGTTGCATCGCCAGACACCGGCTCCTTCTCGACGTACGCCGATCGCGCGATCGGTCACTGGGCCGGTTTCACCATCGGCTGGCTTTACTGGTGGTTCTGGGTTTTGGTCATTCCGCTGGAGGCTAACGCCGCCGCGACCATTCTGCATGCCTGGTTCCCGAATGTGGCGATCTGGGCTTTCACCTTGGTCATCACGTTGCTGCTAACGGTGACCAACCTGTTCAGCGTGAAGAACTATGGAGAGTTCGAGTTCTGGTTCGCCCTGGTCAAAGTCGTCGCGATCATCGGCTTTATCGGTCTTGGCATTCTGGCGATCTTTGGCTTGCTGCCAACCAGCCAGGTCAGCGGCGTGTCGCACCTGTTTGACACTCAAGGCTTCCTGCCAAACGGCATGGGCGCGGTGTTGGGTGCCATCCTGACCACCATGTTTTCCTTCATGGGCACCGAGATCGTGACCATCGCGGCCGCGGAATCGAAGAACCCTGGCCAGCAGATTTCCAAGGCTACCAACTCGGTCATCTGGCGGATTGGCTTGTTCTACCTCGTGTCCATCTTCATCGTTGTGGCCTTGGTGCCATGGAATGACCCGATTCTTGCCAGCGTCGGTTCCTACCAGACTGTGCTGGAGCGCATGGGCATCCCGAATGCCAAGCTGATCGTCGATATCGTGGTTCTGGTTGCGGTAACCAGCTGCTTGAACTCGGCGCTCTACACCGCTTCGCGCATGATGTTCTCGCTGGGCAAGCGCGGCGATGCGCCGGCTGTTTCCCAGCGCACCAACAGCAGCGGCACACCTTACTGGGCCGTGATGCTGTCGACCGCAGCTGCGTTCCTTGCAGTGTTCGCCAACTACGTGGCCCCGGCCGCTGTATTCGAATTCCTGCTGGCCAGCTCCGGCGCCATCGCGTTGCTGGTGTACCTGGTGATCGCGATTTCGCAGCTGCGTATGCGCAAACAGCGTATGGCTCGCGGTGAAAAAATCGCCTTCAACATGTGGCTGTTCCCGGGCCTGACCTATGCGGTGATCGTATTCATCGTCGCGGCCCTGACCATCATGCTGTTCCAGGACGCCCATCGCGTGGAAATTCTCGCAACTGGCTTGCTGAGTGTGTTGGTGGTGGCTGCCGGGTTGTTTGTGGCTCGCCGTCGCAAGCTGCAGAAAGTGGGCGCGGTGGTGCTGAACTGATTCATACCGCGTGACGCAAAACGGCCGCTGTCAGTGATGACAAGCGGCCGTTTTTGTTTCTGAAGGGGGTGTTTACTCGCCCTTTTCTTCCTGCGCATCCAGCGACTGACGATAGCTGTCCAGCGCATCGCCAAAGTCGGTGATGAATTGCGGATCGGTCAGCCAGGCCTGGGCGGCGTCGCGGTCCATGCCATCGGCCCACATGCGGTAGTCGATCAGCATGTCGGCGGCCAGGTGCGTGGCGGCCATGGCTTCGTTGTCGGCGTTTTCCATGTCCAGCAGTTCTGGGTGGTCGCTGATGATCCCGGCAAGGTTCGACAGGAGGGTCAGCAGCATGTCGTTGCGGCTGGTGGCTTCGGCGTCCCGCATTTTGCTGAACATCGCCAGGGTGTATTCCGGGATCGGCTCGCCGGGTTCGCCCAGATCATCGTCCAGTGCGGCGGGTTTTCTGCCGTGGATATTGATTTGCTTGGCTTTGGCCTTTGCGCGTTTGGCGCGTTTCTGTTGCTTGTTCAGGGATGCCATGGGAGCTCAGTTGGTTTTCTGTTGGGTTTGGGCCGCGATGGCGTCGGACGCCGCCACGTAATCAGCCTGGAAGGCCGGCGATTCGATCCACGCCAGGGCGCCGGCTTCGTCGGTCTCGGTGGACCATTGGCGGTATTCGATCAGTGCTGCGAGGATGAAGTCCATTGCGCCTTCTTCGCCTTCCTGCTCGTACACCAGTTCCAGCAGCGGGTCTTCGAGGAAGGCTGCGCACATCGCTTGCTGGCTGGTTTTTTCGGCGTCGATCATTTTTTTGAACAGCTCGGTCAGGTCCACCGATTCGAAGTCGATGCGATCGTCGTTCGGGTCCAGCTCGACCGGTGCGGCGGCCCGCTGGGTGCGGTTCTGCTTGGCCTTGGCTTTGGCGCGGGAGGCGCGTTTGTTCTGCTTGTTGGCGGAGGCCATGGGCGTCGTTCCGTAATTCGTTGGGAGGGCGCATCAATCAACTGCGTGGGGCACTCGCCGCCCGGGGGTATCGGGGGCCAGCTCGCCGGTCTGCAGCCAGGACAATGCAATGGGCCATAGTGTGGCTTGGTATGAGCTGCGAAAAAAGGCGAAATGTCCGACTTCTTCTTCGCTGATGTCTTCGGGGGCGATTCGCAGGTGGGTGTTTGTACTGCCGGTGAAGTAGTCGAGCAGGCGTTCGATGGCCGCAATCGTGCCGTAGGGATCGTCGCTGAGGCTGATGGCCAGGATTTGTGCAGTGACATTCCCGAACGGCAGCTGGCCGCTTCTGGCGTGGATGACGCGACCGCTGGGGCGTTTCTCATATCGGGCGGCGGGCATGCTCCAGTCGCGGACGACACCTGCTGGCGTGTCTTCGAGCCAGCCCAGACGTTTGCCGGGGAAGTAGCCGTAAATCATGGTCATCAACGGCATCGCCACGTGCCACTTGGCAAACATCCGCCAACGATGGGCGGGGGCATAGTCTCGCCAGTAAGCGAACTGCGCGCCCACCGTCACCAGGCGTCGGATCACATGCCCAGAGGCTCCCAGCCCGGCCGCGCAACCGCCGAAGCTGTGGCCGACAACATTGATGGGTTGTTCCGCAAACTCGCGTTGCGCCCTTTGCAGCATCGCCTCGAAATCCAGCGCACCCCAGTCGGACCATGAGGCTTCAAGCCCTTTCAGCGATGCGGGGCGCGACTCGCCGATGCCGCGGTAGTCATAAGTGATCACGTCGAAGCCGTTGGCGAACAGGTAATCGGCGAAGCGCGAGTAATGCCGGCAGCGGACTGAGGTAGCGGCGTTGATGATCACCACCGCACGGGTTGGGTCTTGATGGACATGCCGCCAGGTGAAGCCGCCGAGGAGGAAGCCGTCGGCGGCGGGCTCCTTGAAAGATTCACCGGGTGTGCGGGTGGGTAACGGCAACTCAAGTTGAGTCGGGGCCAGTGAGGGCATGTCCTGCAAATTCATCGGTTTTGAACCTTTGCGACTAGCCAACCACCATAGTCTTCACGCCGTTCATGAACAATCCACCCGTGCTTATCGAGGCCTCTGCTTGAGTAACCGCTCCTCAAGCACCGCCCATTCCCGATCCAGCTCTGTGCGAAGCTCCTCCTCGCTCGGCAGCACCAGTCTGTAGGTACTGGCGAACAGTTGTTCGTTGCCTTGCAGCACTGAATAGCGCACCACCGATTCATCTTTTTGCGCGCAGAGAATGAGGCCGACGGTGGGGCCATCCTCCGGTCCGCGCTTGAGGTCGTCGTACATGCGCACGTACATGTCCATCTGGCCGACATCCTGGTGGGTCAGTACGCCGCGTTTGAGGTCGAAGATGACGAAGCATTTGAGCAGGTAGTTGTAGAACACCAGATCGATGTAGAAGTCTTTGCTCTCGGTACTGATGCGTTGCTGGCGAGCGATGAAGGCGAAGCCTTTGCCCAGTTCGAGCAGGAAGCCCTGAAGCTGATCAATCAGCGCTTGTTCGAGTTCGCTTTCCTGAACCAGGCCTGCATTGGGCAGGCCGAGAAACTCCAGTAGCACGGGGTCCCGGATGAAATCCCGAGGGTTGGCGTTCATTTGCTGGATGTTGGTGGCGGCTTCCTGCTTGACGGCAGCCCGGTCGCGACTCGCCAGCAAGCGTTCGTAGTAGAGGGTGTTGATCTGACGCTCAAGGGCGCGGCTTGACCAGTTCTGGATAGCTGATTCGTTCATGTACCAGTGACGAGCGTTTTCGTTGTCGACTCGCAGCAGTCTGCGGTAGTGGGTCCAGCTCAATTCGGAACGCACTGCGTTCCAAATTGGAAAGGTCTGATAAAAGTCCCGCATGTATCGCAGGTTGCGTTCATCAAAACCTTTTCCAAATTCGGAAGTAAGGACTTTGGCCAGCGTCGATAGCAGCTGCTTGCCATAAGCTGCCCGCCGAGCACCTTCCTGCTCGAACTCCACAATATGCCGCCCGATCTGCCAGCAGGTTTGCACCTGAACGGTATCGACCGCCCGCAGCACCTTCTGACGTGCCTCACGGGTCAATTCGCCAAGATTGCCGAGCAGTGAAGTTATTTGTGGATCTTGGGTGTTATCGGGTTTGAGAGGGTTCATGACATCTTCCGCGGCTGAAGGAAACAGGTGCAAGAGGATGGCAAGAGAGCATTAGTCGGCGATGCCGGGCGCTGCTGGTAAACCGGAAGGAAATATCGGATTCATCTTGCAGGACCGGGCCGACCGCTGCCCATGCTTGAGGAGTACATCGTGTAGTCCGATTCGCAGTGAACCCAAGTTCGAATCGATCTAAAACTTGAGCATTGAGCAACAAATCTAAAAGGAGTAACGATTGGGTTCTGTGCAACCCGGGAGTCGCCACCATGAAGTACGTCCATTCATTCATGCTGCCCATCGCCGCTGTCGGCGTACTGATGTTTCCAGCCGTGCTTAACGCCGCCAGTCTTGAACCGATCGACAGCTCAGCCGTGCAAGTCCAGCAGCAACAGCAAAACGGGATTACCTACGTGTCCGGTGGGATCGGAGAGGACGAGGCTAAAGCCATTCAGCAAACCAAGGGCTACAACCTGCACATGACCTTCTCCACCGGGCCTCAGGATGAATACATCCCGGATGTGGAAGTGGTCATCCAGAAAGCCGCAGGGCAAACAGTGCTGACACTGAGTGGGGCTGGGCCGTTGGTATACGTTCAGCTGCCTGCCGGCAAGTACACTGTCGTCGCCACGCACAAGGGTGAGGTGCGGCGTGATACAGCGGATGTAGGCAGTGGTGCTGCTCGCAACCTGGTTTTCCACTGGGGCGGCGAAAACTAGTCAGGAGAGGTGGCTCGCGCGATGTCTGATCAAATCGCAGGCATAAAAAAACCCTGAATCTTGCGATTCAGGGTTTTCGGTATTTGGTGCCCAGAGACGGAATCGAACCGCCGACACGGGGATTTTCAATCCCCTGCTCTACCGACTGAGCTATCTGGGCAACGGGGCGCATTAAACGGGTTTTTCAGGGGGTCGTCAAGCAAGTTTTCAAAAAATATTTAATTATTACCGTCGCTTACGTGCCGACCCCGGATTTTGATCAATTATTGAGCAGGTGGAACGTAACCTTCGGCCTTGGCGTATTCCTCGCCGGAAAAGAACTTGTCCATCTCGCCCTGAAGATATTTGCGGTCTTCGGCGTTCATCATGTTCAGGCGTTTTTCGTTGATCAGCAGGGTCTGGTGTTTTTGCCAGTCGGCCCAGGCCTTGGCCGAAACGTGGTCAAAAATGTCCTGACCTTTTGCTCCCGGAAATGGAGCGCGCTCCAGGGCGGGCAATTCTTCTTTGTACTTGCGGCACATGATGGTGCGGGTCATGACGACTCTCCTGCGTTCAATACGGCGGCCGCGCGTTCGAGCAAGGTTTTGACCGGGGCGGCAAGGCCCAGGCGCGGCGGGGTGGCGAGGTTATACCAGAGCCAGTCGGCCTCGGCCACGTGATGGCCGGCCTCCTGGACCTGGACCAGCCAGGGTTCGATGGATAACTGAAAGTGGCTGAAGGTATGCACCAGGCTCGGCAACGCCTGTTGGCTGCCCAGTTCCAGCGAGTGCTGCGAAGCCAGGTGTTGCAGGTCGTCGAGGTCATCGAGTTCCGGCAGGCTCCAGAGACCGCCCCACAGGCCCGTGGAAGGGCGACGGTAAAGCAGAATCGCGCCTTCGCCATTGGCGAGCATCGGCATCAGCGTGCGCTTCTGTGGCACGGCTTTGCGAGGCTTGGGGACCGGGTAGCGGGTTTCCAGGCCGAGCATGTGCGCTTCGCAGCCCTTTTCCAGTGGGCAGAGCAGGCAGCTCGGTTTGCTGCGGGTGCAGAGCGTGGCGCCCAGGTCCATCATCGCCTGGGTGTAGGCGTTGACCCGATCGTACGGTGTAAAGCGCTCAGCGTTGGCCCACAGCTGTTTGGCAACCTTGGGCTCGCCTGGATAACCCTCTTGTGCGGTAAAGCGCGCCAGCACCCGTTTGACGTTGCCGTCGAGGATCGGTGCGCGGATGCCCATGCTCAGGCTGGCAATCGCGCCGGCCGTGGACAGGCCAATACCCGGCAGATCGGTGAGCTTTTCCACATCACGGGGAAACTCGCCGCCATATTCAGCGACGACAATCTTCGCGGTCTTCTGCAAATTGCGCGCGCGGGTGTAGTAACCGAGGCCGGTCCACAAGTGCAGCACTTCGTCTTCCGGCGCGGCGGCCAAGGCTTCGACGGTTGGCAGCGAGGCCATGAAGCGGTCGAAGTAGTTCAGCACAGTGCTGACCTGGGTCTGCTGCAACATGATTTCCGAGACCCACACCCGGTAGGGAGTGATGCCCTGTTGCCACGGTAAGTCATGGCGACCGTGGCGGTCGTACCAATCCAGCACCGCCGTTGAAAACTGCTCGGTTCTCATCGCTTGAACAGCCCCTTGAGCGCGTTTTTCAGTTCCGGGCTGACTTTATCGCCAAGCTTCTCGTCGATTTTTTCGCTGATCCGCTCGCCGGCCAGTTTGCTGGCGACTTGTCCCATGCGTTCGTTGTCGAGGCGGCAAGCCTTGGCGCCCAGTTCCAGCGGGCCACGGCAGCGCAGCGGCCACTCGATGCCGACGTAGCGCTCGCCGACCTGGCAGGCCGGGTCCGGCATATCGCTCTTGTCGCCTTCGACGATGATGCCGACGCGGTAATCCATGCCCAGCACCCGCAGGTCGATGTCGCCGTTGCCGTTGACGGTCATGCCCGGGATGCGCACTTTCAGGTCCGGGTTGCTGGCCACGCCGTTGCGGAACGTCAGGTTGCCCTTGAGCTCCTCGAACGGTGTGTCCTTGCCCCGCGGTTCGCCGCTGAGGGTTTTGCGATTCAGGGTGGCGATACCCTTGCACAGTTGCTGTTCGAGGTTGGCATTGAGCAACACGCCGTTACTGATGACGAAACTGGCGTTGCCGTTGAGGCTGTCGACCAGCGCGCTCTGGCTATTGCCGCTGCCTGTCAGGGCGCTGTCGAGCGTAACCAGGCCTTTGACCGGTGGATTTTTCCCCTGACTTTCGAGGATTTTTTCCAAGGGGACTTTGCTGATGCGTGTCTGCATGTTCAGTGCCGGCACTGGCTGGCGCACGTCCAGGGTGCCCTTGGCTTCGAAGTTGCCGTCGTACAGATCGCCGCGCAGGTTCTTCAGGGTCAGCAGGCCGTCCTGGCCAGTAGCCTTCAGCACTGCGTTCTGGATCGGCAATTTGTCGAGGGTCAGTTGGCCGAAGGTCAGGTCGACGTCCACGTCGAGTTTGCTCAGGCGCTCAACCGGCAACAGGCGTTCGGTGCTCCACGGGCCTTTGGTCGGTGATGGCGGCAGCGGTGTGCTGCCGGCGCCGGCCAGGGCATCGGCCTCGGTGCTGGCCACTTCGGCCTTGCGCACCTGCGTCGCGCTGTTGGCTTCGGCGGATTTTGGCGGCAGGTAACGGTCGACATTGAAGGTGTCAGCCTTGAGGTTTGCCCGCAGCGATTGCTTGGAAAAGTCTTCAACCGCGATACGGCCGCTGAAGTTGCTGTCGTCGAGTTTCAGGTTGATGTTATCGAGCGACAAACTGGTCGGCGTGGCAGCGACATGGCTGGACAGCTCGACTTTGCTCAGGCTGCCCTCGGCCATCGCCGGGAGTTTCTGGCCGATGCTGTCGACGAATTTCGCCAGATCGAATTGGGCAATCGACAGGCCACCGCTGATTTGCGGAGTCTTGTCGAGGTCGTTGGCCTTCAGTTCACCCAAGGCGCGCAGCTGGTTGGCGGAGATCTTGATGCCGGTCCATTCGGCGACGTTGGCGGCCTTGTCCAGCAGCAGCTGACCTTGAGCGGCGAAGGTCATGGTTTTGCCCTGCAGCGGATCGCCGGAGACTTCACCGGAGAGTTTCATGTCTTCGAATTTGTAGCGCTGCAGCGCGCGCTCGAAACGCAACTCGCCGGCCAGCTCGGTCCGCACCCGCAGAACCGGTTGGTTGGTGCCCAGGAACGCGGTGAGTTTGATCGGGATGTTGGTCGAGTCATGTACCGGGCCAGTACTCAGCTGGATACTTTCGGCGCTGAACTGCTTGCCGGTTTTCTCGTCACTGTATTCAACGCGGGCGTTGTTGACGGTCAGGCTGTCGATGTCCAGGCGGATCGGCTGAGCCGGCTTTTCTGCCTGTGCGGTAGTCGTTGGCGCAGGTTCGCCGGTAGTGGCGGCTGGCGTGGCTGAGGTCGTCGCAGTGGCAGGTGCCGGAACCTTGCCGATGTCTTCCCAGTTACCGTGGCCGTCCTTGTCACGGTTCAGGCGCAGGTTAAGGCCTTCGACGCGTACATCGCTCATCTGCACTTCACGGCGCAGCAGCGGAATCACGCGAACCGACAGGCCGAGCATCTGCAAGTCTGCGAACGGTTCGGTGGGCTTGGCGAGGGTCGCCACACTGGCTTCGTGCAATTCCAGGCCCAGCCACGGAAACAGGCTCCAGCCGATATCGCCATTGAGCGTCAGCTCGATGTGGGCCTTGTCGCGGGCAATCTGGCGAATCTCGTCTTTATAGTCGTTGGGATCGAAGAGGTGGGTCAGGGCAAAGCCCAGCGCCACAATGATCAGCAACAGCCCGAGAAGTACCAGACCCAGGATTTTGCCGAACGCTTTCATGGGCGAGTCCTTGTATTAGTCGAATTCGAAATTTAGCCGGGGAGTATAGCGCTCCGAAGTGGCTGACCGGTCAGCGATCACGTTGGGAGCACATCCAGCGGCACGTTCAGCTTAGCCGCCAGCGCTTGGGCTTCCAGGTGCCCGGCGGGAGCCAGCAGATGCAACGTCGCGCCCGATTGCGACGCCATTTTTTGCGCTTCGTTCACCAGGCGCTCGGCAACACCACGACGACGGGTGATTTTTCGTACGCATAATTGGGACAAATGCCAGACGTCGTGGTGCCGTTGCAAACGTGCCGCGCCCAGCAACCGATCGTTGAAGCGTCCGGCGATCAGCGAACCGTCCCGCAGGCAGCTTTCGATCAGCTCGGTATCCCCTGTGAAGGGCGCGAACAGCCAGTCCGGGGCGTCGCGGTAGATCTTCTGAAGATCTTGCTGATCCTGATAAGTGGCCTGGTTCAGCAGCTCGACAATGATCGGCATGGTGTCTCCCTTGAAAGTAATCGCGTGAAAACAAATTGTTGCGGTTGTACGAGAACAGACGACTTACAAAAAGGTGATATCACTTTGGTTTTTCTGTCACGTGCAAATGGTAACCTCTGCCCGTTCGTCCGTCCTTACTGCGACGTGATGTCGCACCAAAATGGAGCTTCACCTAAAAAACAGTCATGCCTGCATGCATAAAGGCTGGGGGCGAAGAGCGGCTGGCGAACCATACTAAAAATTGGGGGATACACCATGACTACGAGCATCACGGCGGACGGCTTTGCCGGCCAGCCCGCGTTCCTGTCCAAGGAGCGCATCATCGCCAAGCCCGGTTTTAACCGTTGGCTGGTTCCACCGGCCGCTCTGGCCATCCACCTGTGCATCGGCATGGCCTACGGATTTTCGGTGTTCTGGTTGCCGCTGTCCAAAGCCCTGGGTGTCACCAAAGCCGTGACTTGCGCGCCGGACATGAGCTTTATCGCTCAGGTATTTTCGTCTCAATGCGACTGGCCGATCTCGATGCTCGGCTGGATCTACACTCTGTTCTTCATCTTCCTCGGCTGCTCGGCAGCGATCTGGGGCGGCTGGCTGGAGCACGCAGGTCCTCGCAAGGCCGGTGTTGTATCGGCTCTGTGCTGGTGTGGCGGTCTGTTGATTTCAGCGCTGGGGGTTTATACCCACCAGATCTGGCTGATGTGGATCGGCTCCGGGGTCATTGGCGGTATCGGCCTGGGCCTGGGTTACATCTCGCCGGTCTCGACCCTGATCAAGTGGTTCCCGGACAAGCGCGGCATGGCAACCGGCATGGCAATCATGGGTTTCGGTGGTGGCGCGATGGTCGGTGCTCCGCTGGCTGCTGCACTGATGGGCCACTTCGCTTCGCCAACCAGCGTGGGCGTATGGCAGAGCTTCCTGGTGATGGCCGCGATCTACTTCGTGTTCATGATCGGTGGCGCGCTGTCCTACCGCGTCCCGCCAACCGGCTGGAAGCCTGAAGGCTGGACGGCGCCGGCGAAAAAAGCCTCGAACGCGATGATCACTCACCGTCACGTCCATGTGAATGTGGCGTGGAAGACCCCGCAATTCCGTCTGGTGTGGCTGGTGCTGTGCCTGAATGTTTCGGCAGGTATCGGCATCCTCGGCATGGCTTCGCCGCTGTTGCAGGAAGTGTTCGCCGGTAAACTGCTCGGCAACGACCTGAAGTTCGGTCAATTGGACGCTTCGCAACTGGCTTCGATCGCTGCAATCGCTGCCGGCTTCACCGGTTTGCTGAGCCTGTTCAACATCGGTGGCCGGTTCTTCTGGGCTTCGTTCTCGGACTACCTGGGCCGCAAAAATACCTACTTTGTGTTCTTCGCCCTGGGTTTCGCCTTGTACGCGCTGATTCCGAACCTCGGTCACTTGGGCAGCGTTGCGCTGTTCGTGGCGGCGTTCTGCATCATCCTGTCGATGTACGGCGGTGGTTTTGCGACGGTGCCGGCTTATCTGGCGGACCTGTTCGGTACGCAAATGGTCGGCGCGATCCACGGTCGTCTGCTGACGGCCTGGGCGGCGGCGGGTGTATTGGGTCCGGTGTTGGTGACCTACCTGCGAGAATATCAGCTGAGCATCGGTGTTGAACGCGCAGCGGCTTACGACATCACCTTGTACATCCTCGCGGGCCTGCTGGTGCTGGGTTTCATCTGCAACCTGCTGGTGCGTCCGGTGGCCGACAAGTACTTCATGACCGACGCTGAACTGGCTGCCGAACAGGCGCTGGGCCACGACAAAGGTGCTGACGCCAGCACCGTGCTGGAGTGGAAAGCGGATGCAGGCACCAAGCCTTTGGCAGTGGCGGCATGGCTGGTGGTGGGTATTCCGTTGGCGTGGGGTGTTTGGGTGACCCTGCAGAAAACAGCGGTGTTGTTTCATTAAGTAAACGCATCATCCCTGTGGGAGCGAGCCTGCTCGCGATAGCGGTCTGACAGTCGACATAGATGTTGAATGTGATGGCCCTATCGCGAGCAGGCTCGCTCCCACATTTGTTTTCCGCGACCGCAGAATTTGATTCGCACGCTTGTACTGACATGTATATCCCCAACAGCAGGGGTTCACTCCGTCAGTGATATCACCTCTCGTGTTTCTGTTTAGCGCCCGCGCCCCTATAATGGCTGCCTTTTTCGCCCCAATGATTTTGCGGAGCTGGTGATGGCCGAACGTATGGCGTCTGTCGAGCGCGACACTCTGGAAACCCAGATCAAAGCCTCGATCAACCTGGATGGCACCGGAAAGGCCCGATTTGATATCGGCGTACCTTTTCTTGAGCACATGCTGGACCAGATCGCCCGTCACGGGCTGATCGACCTGGATATTGTCAGCAAGGGCGACCTGCATATCGACGACCACCACACGGTGGAAGACGTCGGTATCACCCTGGGTCAAGCCTTCGCCAAAGCAATCGGCGACAAGAAAGGCATCCGTCGCTACGGCCACGCCTACGTGCCGCTCGATGAAGCGCTGTCGCGTGTGGTGATTGACTTCTCCGGCCGTCCTGGCCTGCAGATGCACGTCCCCTACACCCGTGCCACCGTTGGCGGCTTCGACGTTGACCTGTTCCAGGAATTCTTCCAGGGCTTCGTCAACCACGCGCTCGTCAGCCTGCACATCGACAACCTGCGCGGCACCAACACTCACCACCAGATCGAAACCGTGTTCAAGGCTTTCGGCCGCGCACTGCGCATGGCGGTAGAGCTGGATGACCGCATGGCCGGTCAGATGCCGTCGACCAAAGGCGTTCTGTAATGCAGACGGTCGCGGTTATCGATTACGGCATGGGCAACCTGCACTCGGTGGCCAAGGCCCTCGAGCACGTCGGTGCCGGCAAGGTGCTGATCACAAGCGATGCCGATGTGATTCGCGAAGCCGACCGGGTGGTATTCCCCGGCGTCGGCGCGATTCGCGATTGCATGGCGGAGATCCGTCGCCTGGGCTTCGACTCGCTGGTGCGTGAAGTCAGCCAGGACCGTCCGTTCCTCGGCATTTGCGTGGGCATGCAAGCCTTGCTCGACAGCAGCGAAGAAAACGACGGCGTCGATTGCATCGGCCTGTTTCCAGGCCAGGTGAAGTTCTTTGGCAAGGATCTGCACGAAGACGGCGAGCACCTGAAAGTGCCGCACATGGGCTGGAACGAAGTGAAGCAGACGGTGGCTCACCCGCTGTGGCACAACATTCCGGACCTGGCGCGTTTCTACTTCGTGCACAGCTACTACATCGCTGCCGGCAATGCGCGGCAGGTGGTGGGTAGTGGTCACTACGGGGTCGATTTCGCCGCCGCGCTGGCCGACGGTTCGCGTTTCGCCGTGCAGTTCCACCCGGAGAAGAGCCACACCCATGGCCTGCAATTGCTGCAGAACTTCGCCGCGTGGGATGGTCGCTGGTAAATGGCCGTCAAGAAGGGCAAGCCGCCGATCCTGACCCTCACTCCCGAACAGGAGAGCGAGGCCAATCACAAGATCAAACGCTTCATGGAAGACCGCTTCGAACTGGACCTGGGTTCGTTCGAAGCGGCTGAAATCCTTGAGCTGTTTACCCGCGAAATTGCTCCGCATTATTACAACAGGGCGATTTTCGATGTGCAGACGCACCTCAAAGAGAGGTTCGAAAGCATCGAAAGCGACTTGTGGGCGCTCGAGAAAAACTGATTTCCGAGCGAAGCTGAACACTCGAATTTGAAGGTTTGCCAGATGCTGATTATTCCCGCTATCGATCTCAAAGACGGTGCCTGTGTTCGTCTGCGCCAGGGCCGCATGGAAGATTCCACGGTGTTCTCCGATGACCCGGTGAGCATGGCTGCCAAGTGGGTGGAGGGCGGTTGCCGCCGTCTGCATCTGGTCGACCTGAACGGTGCCTTCGAAGGCCAGCCGGTCAACGGCGAAGTGGTCACCGCCATCGCCAAACGCTACCCGAACCTGCCGATTCAGATCGGCGGCGGTATCCGCTCGCTGGAAACCATTGAACACTACGTAAAAGCGGGCGTGAGCTACGTGATCATCGGCACCAAAGCCGTGAAAGATCCGGCCTTCGTGGCTGAAGCCTGCCGTGCGTTTCCGGGCAAGGTTATTGTCGGTCTGGACGCCAAAGACGGTTTTGTCGCCACCGACGGCTGGGCTGAAATCAGCACCGTTCAGGTGATCGACCTGGCCAGGCAATTCGAAGCTGACGGCGTGTCCGCGATCGTTTATACCGACATCGCCAAAGACGGCATGATGCAGGGCTGCAACGTTTCGTACACCGCCGCCCTGGCCGCTGCGACGAAGATCCCGGTGATCGCTTCCGGCGGTATCCACAATCTGGGTGACATCAAGTCGCTGCTCGACGCCAAGGCGCCAGGCATCATCGGCGCGATCACCGGGCGGGCGATTTACGAAGGCACCCTCGATGTTGCGCAAGCGCAAGCTTTCTGCGATTCGTACAAAGGCTGAGGACTGACCATGGCGCTGGCCAAACGCATCATCCCTTGCCTGGACGTGGATAACGGCCGGGTGGTCAAGGGCGTCAAGTTCGAGAACATTCGCGACGCCGGCGACCCGGTGGAAATCGCCCGTCGTTACGACGAGCAGGGTGCCGACGAAATTACCTTTCTCGACATCACCGCCAGCGTCGACGGCCGCGACACCACGCTGCATACCGTCGAACGCATGGCCAGCCAGGTATTCATTCCGCTGACCGTGGGCGGTGGCGTGCGTACCGTGCAGGATATTCGCAACTTGCTCAATGCCGGTGCGGACAAGGTCTCGATCAACACCGCTGCGGTGTTCAATCCGGAATTCGTCGGCGAAGCGGCTCAGCATTTTGGCTCGCAGTGCATCGTCGTCGCCATCGACGCGAAGAAGGTCTCTGGTCCGGGCGAACCACCGCGCTGGGAAATCTTCACCCATGGCGGTCGCAAGCCTACCGGTCTCGACGCTGTTGAATGGGCAAAGAAGATGGAAGGCCTCGGTGCCGGTGAAATCCTGCTGACCAGCATGGACCAGGACGGCATGAAAAACGGCTTCGACCTGGGCGTCACCCGCGCCATCAGTGATGCGCTGGGGATTCCGGTGATTGCTTCCGGCGGTGTCGGCAACTTGCAGCACTTGGCCGACGGCATTCTCGAAGGCCACGCCAGCGCGGTGCTGGCGGCGAGTATTTTCCACTTCGGCGAATACACCGTGCAGGAAGCCAAGGCTTACATGGCTCATCGCGGCATCGTGATGCGTTAAACAGTACGGGCCAGTGGACAGTATGGCGTGCTCAAGGCACTCTTGAGCACGCCACGGATTCCGGTAGCCCGACATGCTTAAACGTCTTCTTCTTGTCCTCGCCAGCGCTTCTCTGTTGCTCATCAATGGAGCCCGCGCCGAAGAAAGTCCCGCCACCGACCTGGTGTTGCTGACGGAAAATTTTCCGCCGTACAACATGGCGAAAAACGGCAAGAACTTCGCTCAGGACGAGAACATCAACGGCATTGCCGCGGACATCGTCCGCGAGATGTTCAAGCGCGCCGACATCACTTACAGCCTGACGCTGCGCTTCCCTTGGGAGCGAATCTACAAACTCGCCCTGGAAAACCCCGGTTATGGCGTGTTCGTGATGGCGCGGTTGCCGGACCGCGAGAAACTCTTCAAGTGGGTCGGTCCGATCGGTCCAGACGACTGGATCATGCTGGCCAGGGCCGATAGCAAGATCACCCTCGAGTCGCTGTCGCAGGCGCGCAAATACAAGATTGGTGCCTACAAGGGCGACGCAATTGCCGAGACACTGGCCAAGCAAGGGCTGAAACCGATTGTAGTGCTGCGAGATCAGGACAACGCCAAAAAACTGGTTAACGGCCAGATCGACCTGTGGGCCACCGGTGACCCGGCAGGTCGCTATCTGGCGCGTCAGGAAGGCGTGAACGGGCTCAAGACCGTGTTGCGCTTTAATAGCGCCGAGTTGTACCTGGCGTTGAATAAAGACGTTTCGGATGAAACCGTCGCCAAGTTGCAAGCCGCGCTGGATCAACTGCGCAAGGAAGGCGTCGTTGACGACATCATGGGGCGCTATTTGTAGCAATTACCTCAATGTTGTCTGACGCGTAGCGTCCGGTGTCGCGCTCAAGTACACGGCACTTGTAAATACGTTATTCAATTCCGCCCTTGTCAGGTGCTGTTCCCCTGAGGCGACACCGATAATACAGAGCGCATGTGCGCCGCTTTGTGGCCCGACTTCAGTATTGATGTAAGCACCTTCAGTGCTGATGGCGGTACTGTAATTGTTTGGAGCCTTGCAGTCCCTGGCGTTATGGACCGTTTTGTAGCGATAGAAGGGCGCCTCGAGGGAGAACCTGAAGTCCCACGTAGGCAATACGATTTGTCCATCCGCGTTTTGCGTTCTATGAACGTATGACTTGAGCTTCCAGGGCTCTGTGACAGTCAGCTCGACTGGCTCCAACGAACAGTCCGATCCATTGCTGGTGAATACACCGTCTATAAAGCACTTGTGCAGAAAGTTGGCTGAGTAGCTGTAGTTGAAACGGGCGGCCTTGCAAGACGTCGAGTGCTCACAGTCGGGCGGCGCTGGTGTATTGCGCGAGACCGCGATTTTACTGACGATGCCGGTGATTTCATTGGTGCGGCGGTTCAGCATCGGGCTACCGGAGCCGCCAGCGTGAAGGTCGCAGCTGTTTTTCATGGCCAAAGGGAACACCCCGGGATGATCGATGAACGTTCCGGCGGTTTGTTCAGCGCAGGCGCTCAATCGAAGCCCTTGTTCGGTAAAGCCGTTCGGCGCGCTAATGTTAAGCGCATCATGACTTTCGTTGGTTTGATGGGACGCCAGCTTGAGCGGGTTGACCCCGGCCTGTATCAGCGACGCCAATGTTGCGTCGACCTCCAGTACTGCAAGATCGGTTCCGACCAGGCTGCTCCATCGGGCAGTGCGGATGGCGTATCGGCGCTTACGCTGTGGCATGTCATGAAAGTAGTGGAAGGTGACGCTGGCGTTCAAAGGCAGATTGGTCCGCGCCGAACCGTACTGAAAGAACACGCAATGCCCGCTGGTGAGCAGGTAAGCAGGGCCAGTGGCTCGGCCTTGCCTGTTTCGCGTATTCAGTAGAACGGCGCTGCAGGTCTCGCCCGATTGGAGACTGAGTCGTCCCACACCGCTCCAGATTTCATAAAGATGCTCACTGTTTTGCAGGGCTCTTGAAGGGGAGTCGTTGACGGCGCCTTCGCCCAGGTCGCGGGCCTGCACTGTGGAAATAGCCAGCAGGCCAATCAGGCCTGCGAAGCAAAAGAAGCTGAGGTATTTCATATCCATTCCTTGGTGATGAAATTCAGGGTGAGCGCTATCGTGGCACGGGTCGGTGTACCGGCAGGTATAAATAGTTATCGCGAAAGGGAATTGGCTACGAGGAATTACCGGGCGGGCGGGAGGCGGTACTGGCCATCCTTGCCGTGCGCTGCCGTTGCACGATTGCCGCGCACGCTGATCATTTGTCTGATATCGATCCAGTCAATGCCTTGAGCCTTGAGCCTGGGCAATTCACGCTCAAGCACCGCCAGGGTTTGTGGATAAGGGTGGCCGATCATCACCGCCGAGCCCTGCTTGCGCGCCAGGCTGATAGCCGTTTGTAGCTGAGCGAAGATCGCGGTTTCAGTGGGCTCGTCATCCAGGAACACATCCCGCGAAACGCTCGCCAGACCAATTTTCTGCGCCTCGGCAGCTGCCACGGTTTGCGCGCTGGTACGACTGTCGACAAAGAACTTGTGCCGCCGCTGCAAGTCCGCCATCAGCCAGGCCATGGCCGGTTGCTGAACGGTCATGCGGCTGCCCATGTGGTTGTTGATGCCCGCGGTATACGGCACAGCCTGGAACGCCGCGTTCAGGCGCTTTTCGAGTTCTTCGATGGGCAACTCGGGATGCCAGGCGAACGGCCCGGTGGCCGGGTCCATGGGCATGTGCAGGATGACGGTCTTGCCGGCACGATGGGCTTCGCGGGCGAATTCGGTGGCGTGGGGCGTATCCGGCATGATGGCCGTGGTGACCGGGCCGGGCAGGGCCAGTACGCGTCGATCCCGGGGCAGGTTCTGCCCCAAGTCATCGATGATCAGGCTCAGGTAAGCCTTGTGAGGTGTGGTCGCTGTCGTGACGGGTGCCGCGTGAGCAACACCCGCCAGGCTGCACAACAGACCGAGGAGCAACCGCAGGCGCATCTCAGTGGCCGCGGGTAATGCTCAGTCCTTTGAGCAGGCTCAGGGCCTGGGCCAACTGGTAATCGTCATCCTGCGGCATGGCTTTGGCTTTGCCAGCAGAACCAGTCGGTTTGTCGGCGCCGCCGTTGCCATTGCCCAGGTGACCTTGCAGGTCGGCTTCCTTGAAGTACTCGCCGTCCTGCTCGTTGGTGATCTTGGCCTTGCGCACTTCGATGTCCGGGACGATGCCTTGAGCCTGAATCGAGCGGCCATTCGGCGTGTAGTACAGCGCCGTGGTGATTTTCAGTGCGCGCTCGTTGTTCAGTGGCAACACGGTCTGGACCGAGCCTTTGCCGAAACTGGTGGTGCCCATGACGACCGCGCGTTTCTGATCCTGCAGGGCGCCGGCGACAATTTCCGAGGCCGAGGCGCTGCCACCGTTGATCAGCACGACCATTGGCACGGCTTCGCTTTCGTCCTTGCCGGTGGCGGAGAAGCGCAGTTCGGAGTTGGCGATGCGGCCCTTGGTGTAGACGATCAGGCCTCTGGTGATGAAGTGGTCGACCACTTCCACTGCCGATTGCAGCACGCCGCCTGGGTTGTTACGCAGGTCGAGAACGATGCCGCTGAGCTTCTTGCCGTTGTCCTTGCGCAACTTGGCCAGGGCCTTGGAGACTTCTTCGCCGGTCTTGACCTGGAACTGGGTGATGCGGATGTAGCCGTAGCCGGACTCCAGCAGTTGGCTCTTCACGCTCTTCACCTGAATGATGGCGCGGACCAGGGTCACGTCGAACGGCGCGCCGCCGTCGCGCACCAGGGTCAGGGTGATTTTCTGGCCGATCTTGCCGCGCATCTTGTCCACGGCTTCGGTCATGCTCTGGCCGCGAGTCGGCTGGCCGTTGATCTTGACGATGAAGTCGCCGGCCTGAATGCCAGCCTTGGAGGCCGGGGTGTCATCGATGGGCGAAACCACTTTGATGAAACCGTCTTCGGCGCCGACTTCGATGCCCAGGCCGCCGAATTCGCCGCTGGTGCTTTCCTGCAATTCAGCGAAGTCTTCCGGGCCCAGATACGCGGAGTGCGGGTCGAGGTTGCTGAGCATGCCTTTGATAGCGTTTTCCAGCAGGGTCTTGTCGTCCACCGGCTCTACATAGGCTGCCTTGATCCGGTCCATGACCTCGGCAAAGGTGCGCAACTCGTCCAGCGGCAATGGCGCCTTGGTGGTCGCGGCGGTGCCGGCAGGTGCGACCGCCGGGGTCGGTTGAGCAGCAAACGCCAGCGGCGCGCCGATCACCAGGGCAATCGTCAGGGCCAGCGAGGTAAGGCGGGACAAATACAGCATGTCGAACGAACTCCTGAAGTAGATGGCGTACTTATCCTTGCGCACGACACCATTGCGCTGGATCACTCGGGTGACCCTGCTGACGAATAGCGAAATACAGCGCTGGTGTGTCCTGCCCGCCACTGTTACCGACAGTGGAGATGGACTCACCGGCTTTTACCACGTCACCCGCAGACTTGAGCAGCGTCTGGTTGTGACCGTAAAGGCTCAAAAAACCGTTGCCGTGGTCGAGAATCACCAGCAACCCGGCGCCACGCAGCCAGTCGGCAAACACTACCCGGCCGCCGTGCACGGCATGCACCTGGCTGCCGGCGGAGGCGCTGATCATCACGCCATCCCACTTGGTTCGGGCATCGTCGCCACGGGTTTCACCGAAGCGCGCCAGCAGTCGACCATCAACCGGCCACGGAAGTCTGCCGCGGGTGGAAGCGAAGGGGCCGCCAAAGGTCTCGCCTGAACTTGAAACCAGTACGCCGGGTGTCGATTTGGCGGGTTTGCGTGGGGCGTCGGTGGCATCTGCTTCAGCCTGAGCCTCACGTAACCGCTTTTTTTCGGCTTCCTGCTGGGCGATCAGCGCTTTTTGCCGCGCTTCTTCTGCCTCTCGGGCCTGACGGGCCAGGGTTTCTTCAATGGTTTTAAGGACTTTAGACAGGTCTGCCTGATCCTGCTCGCGGGTCGCCAGTTTCTGATCGCGAGCCTTTACGTCGTCGTTGAGCTTGGCCAGGACTTGCTGACGCTCTTTGCGGACCTTGTCGAGTTCGTCGCGCTGGCTGTCGAGGCTGCTTTTCTGCACCAGCAATTGCGCTTGCTGCAGGCCGATGTCTTTTTCGACATTGGCCAGTTGGCGCAGGGTTTCGTTGAAATTCTTCAGTTGCTCCAGGCGGGCCTGGCTCAGGTAGTCGTAATAGGTAAGGGTGCGGGCGAATTTTTCCGGGTTCTGCTGGTTGAGCAGCAGTTTCAGGTACTCCTGGCGGCCATTCTGATAGGCCGCGCGGGCCTGGATGGCGATCAGTCGTTGCTGTTCAATGCGCGCGCTCTGGAGTTTTTTTTTCTCACCATCGAGTCGCTGCAGCTCGGATTCGCTTTTCTTCAGCTCTTTTTGCAGCGCGTCGACCTGCTTCTCGAGCTTGCCCATCTCGGTTTCGGTGCCTTTGAGGTCTTTCTGCACCCCGGACTTTTCTTCCTGGAGCTTGCCCAGCAGTTTTTTCAGCTCGGCAATGTCCTGACGCGTGGCGTCCAACTGTTGTTGGGTTTGCGTGCGCTCGTCGGCAAAGGCCGGTTGGAGCAGGCAAGTCAGGGCAAGGGCTATCAGGACGCGAAGCATAGAGGCGGGCGACACCAGGGAAAGGGACGGCCTAGTATGCCCGCCATGCGCAGCAAAAAAAATGCCCAATTGGGGCTGTGTGATAACTGGACTGAAAAACACCGCAAACCAATGTGGGAGCGAGCCTGCTCGCGATGGCATCAGTACATTCAACAAAGATGTTGGCTGTCAGATTGCTATCGCGAGCAGGCTCGCTCCCATAGGGTTTGGCGGTGTTTGAATAGGCGGATTACACCAGAATCGATGTCCCGGTCATTTCCACAGGCTTTTCCAGCCCCAGCAACATCAGCATGGTCGGCGCGACATCCGCCAGCACGCCGCCGTCGCGGACCTTGAAGTCACGCTTGCCGACATAGATGAACGGCACCGGCTCGGTGGTATGGGCGGTGTGGGCCTGGCCGGTCGATGCGTCGGACATCTGCTCTACATTGCCGTGGTCGGCGGTAATCAGGGCTTCGCCGCCGACTTTTTCCAGCGCATCGACGATGCGGCCGACGCACAGGTCCAGGCACTCGACCGCTTTGACTGCTGCCTCGAACACACCGCTGTGGCCGACCATGTCGCCGTTGGCGTAGTTGACCACAATCACGTCGTAACGCTGGTTTGCAATGGCGTCGACGATGCGGTCGGTGACTTCCGGGGCACTCATCTCGGGCTGCAAGTCATAGGTGGCGACTTTCGGCGACGGGATCAGGATGCGTTCTTCGCCCGGGAACGGTTCTTCGCGACCGCCGGAGAAGAAGAAAGTCACGTGGGCGTATTTCTCGGTTTCGGCGATGCGCAGCTGCGTCTTGCCGTTTTTCGCCAGGTAATCGCCCAGCACGTTGTCCAGGCTGCCCGCGGCGAAGGCCGACGGCGCGGGGATGCTGGCGGCGTATTGGGTCAGCATGACGAAGCCGGCCAGTTTTGGCTGGCGAGCGCGTTCGAATTCCTTGAAATCGTCCTCGACGAATACGCGGGTCAGTTCGCGAGCCCGGTCGGCGCGGAAGTTCATGAAGACCACGGCGTCGCCGTCTTCGACCTTGACTGGCTCACCGATGCTGGTGGCTTTGACGAATTCGTCGCTCTCGCCACGCTCGTACGCGGCTTGCAGGCCTTCCTGGGCAGTGGCGGCGTTGAATTCGCTAGCGCCATCGACAATCAGGTTGTAGGCCTGGGACACGCGATCCCAACGGTTATCGCGGTCCATGGCGTAGTAACGGCCAATGATGCTGGCGATCCGGCCTTTGCCGAGGGCCTCGAAGGTCGCGTCCAGCAGTTCGATCGACGACTGGGCGCTTTTCGGCGGCGTGTCGCGGCCGTCGAGGAAGGCGTGCAGGTAGATTTTTTCGGCGCCGCGCTTGTAGGCCAGTTCAGCCATGGCGATCAGGTGGTCCTGGTGGCTGTGAACGCCGCCATCGGACAGCAAACCCATGAAGTGCACGGCTTTGCCGGCAGCAACGGCTTTATCCACCGCGGCGCAGATGGTCGGGTTCTCGAAGAACTCGCCGTCGCGGATCGCTTTGGTCACGCGGGTGAAGTCCTGATACACCACCCGGCCGGCGCCGAGGTTCATGTGGCCGACTTCGGAGTTACCCATCTGGCCGTCCGGCAAGCCGACGTCCATGCCGCTGCCCGAGATCAGGCCGTTCGGCACGGTGGCCCACAGGCGGTCCAGTACGGGCTTCTTCGCCGCATAGATGGCGTTGGATTCCTGGCTGTCACTGTGACCGAAGCCGTCGAGAATCATCAGGACCAAAGGTTTAGGCGTGGTAGTCATAGATTCCACTCGTGGCTGAGTTAAAAAGAGGGCGATGGAAAAGGGAGTGGCAGTTTAAAGCGAAGTTCCGACCGCGTCACCGCCGGACGGGGTTTGGCCCACCATAGTGGCTGTGTATACTGGCCGACATTTTAACGCCCTGGAACCTCCTTCGATGGTTGATCACCTGATTCAATTCGCCACCAACCACTACATTCTCGTGGGTATCTTCGTTGTACTGGCGGCCCTGCTATTGGCCTATCAGATGCAAGGCGGCGGCCGCAGCCTGAGCACCGGTGAACTGACCGGGCTGGTCAACAAGGACGCAGGCGTGGTGGTCGACATTCGTCCGACCAAGGATTTTGCCGCCGGTCACATCGTTGGCGCGTTGAACATTCCTCAGGACAAACTGACCGCTCGCGTCGGCGAACTGGAAAAGCACAAGGCCAAGACCATTATCCTGGTCGACGCCATGGGCCAGACTGCCGGCACTCATGCCCGCGAACTGATGAAATCCGGTTTCACCGCCGCCAAGCTGTCCGGCGGTATTTCCAGCTGGAAGGCCGACAATCTGCCGCTGGTGAAGTGACATGAACAACGTCGTCGTCTATTCCAGCGATTACTGCCCTTATTGCTCGCGAGCCAAGTACCTGCTCGAGAACAAAGGCGTAGCCTTCGAAGAGATCAAGGTCGATGGCAAGCCGCAGGTGCGTGCCGCGATGGCTCAGAAGGCCGGGCGTACGTCCGTGCCGCAGATCTGGATCGGCAGCACCCACGTTGGCGGCTGTGATGATTTGTTTGCCCTGGAGCGCGCCGGTAAGCTCGACGCCATGCTCAAGGCCTGACTGCCTTACTTGAAAATAGCCATACCCTACAAGACCCGAGATCAGAAAGGATCTGAGATGACTGACCAACAGAACACTGCAGCTAGCGAAGAAGAAACCGCACCGCAATTCTCCTTGCAGCGCATCTACGTACGTGACTTGTCCTTCGAGGCCCCGAAAAGCCCGGCGATCTTCCGCCAGCAGTGGGAGCCGAGCGTCGGTCTGGATCTGAACACCCGCCAGAAGGCTCTGGAAGGCGACTTCCACGAAGTCGTGCTGACCCTGTCGGTTACCGTGAAAAACGGTGAAGAAGTGGCGTTCATTGCTGAAGTGCAACAGGCCGGGATCTTCCTGATCAAGAACCTGGATGACGCTTCGATGAGCCACACCCTGGGCGCGTTCTGCCCGAACATCCTGTTCCCGTACGCTCGCGAAACCCTGGACAGCCTGGTCACCCGCGGTTCGTTCCCGGCTCTGATGCTGGCCCCGGTGAACTTCGACGCGCTGTACGCACAAGAGCTGCAACGCATGCAGGCGGCTGGCGAGACTCCAACTGTTCAGTAAGTGTTCGATGCAGTAACGAAAAAAGCGCCGTAACAGGCGCTTTTTTCTTGGGTGATCGTTCCCACGCTCTGCGTGGGAATGCCTCAAGGGACGCTCCGCGTCCAGTGACGCGGAGCGTCACGGGCTGCATTCCCACGCAGAGCGTGGGAACGATCAGGTCTCGAGATTACTTGAACCCGAGCTGACGCCAGGCTTCGTACACGGCGATGGCCACGGTGTTGGACAGGTTCAGGCTGCGGCAACCTTCGCGCATGGGCAGGCGCAGGCGTTGTTCGCCGGGCAGGGCCTCGAGCACTTCGGCCGGCAAGCCACGGCTTTCCGGGCCGAACAGGAACGCATCGCCTTCGGCGAAGCTGGCCTCGTGAAATGGCCGCGAGCCCTTGGTGGTAAAGGCGAACAGCCGAGGATGGCCGAGGCTTTCCAGACAGCTGGCGAGGTCTGCGTGGCGTTGCAGGGTGGCATACTCATGGTAATCGAGGCCGGCCCGGCGCAGGCGCTTGTCGTCCATCTCGAAGCCCAGCGGTTCGATCAAATGCAGGTGGCAGCCACTGTTGGCGCACAGCCTGATAACGTTGCCGGTATTCGGCGGAATTTCTGGTTGGAAAAGGATGACGTGAAACATGCACGGCTCCGAAGGTAAAGATGACGGGCATTCTACGCCGCAAGCGGACCCCCGTTCGAAACTATTCCCGCGGGTGATGGCTTCGTTGGCGATCGTCGGGGTGATGGTGGGCCTGATGATCGGTCGCCTGACCACCCCCGACCCCAGCGAATTGCAGCAGGTCGAGGTCACGAATGACGGGCTGGTGGTGTGGTTCAACAACGAACCCAAGGCCCACGGCGAGTTCGTCGACGGTAGCCTGGCGCTGCTGTTCGAGGCTGAGGGCCGTGCGCAGAAAGGTCAGCTCAAGCTCAACGGCAGAGACGTGAACTGGCGAGTGCGTTTGAGTGATGGGGGGTTGTTGCTGACGGTAGTGGCAGCCCGGCCACTGCAGGGCGAGTGGGCCGGTAGCGAGGTCGATGACCGCTGGCGGCTGGAGATCCATCTCCGAGAGCAATAAAAGAGGGAATCCCCGGCCTGCCTGTACCAAGGTTCCCGAAACGGGAGGGCTCGCGCATTGCGTCGTGAGCCCGGTGTAAAGAGGGAATCCCCGGCCTGCCTGTACCAAGGACCCCAAAACGGGATGGGCTCGTCGCTGTTGCGGTATGAGCCCGGTGTAAAGAGGGGAATCCCCGGCCTGCCTGTACCAAGGTCCCCGAAACTGGGTAGTGAATCGAATCACTGATTGGACTATTGCAGGGGGCGTGCCAGTTTTTAACAAGTTGCAACAGAAAGCCGTCGAGCAGCGCTGAAAGCCCCGTAATTCGGGGCTTTTGTGTTTTTTCGAAATGGATCTCTTTGCAGATGAAGGCGGGGTTTCGGACCGGTTGTCGTGCGCGATTGCGGTTCATGGTGCATTGCTGCGGTGCACAAGGCCCCCAAAAGCATCGCGAGCAGGCTCGCTCCCACAGTGGTTTTTCAGTGTTTCACCAATGTGTGAACACCATTGAACCCTGTGGGAGCGAGCCTGCTCGCGATTGGATCTAACGATCAGCGAAGAACTTAAGGCTGCTTAGCCCTCATCCCCCTCATCATCATCCCCACCATCTACCTTCATCCCCAATTCCTTGATCTTGCGCGTCAAGGTATTACGGCCCCAGCCCAGCAACACGGCGGCGTCGCGGCGGCGGCCGGCGGTGTGTTTGAGGGCGGTTTCGATCATGATCCGCTCGAAAGCCGGCACGGCGCTGTCGAGCAGGCTCGACTGACCGCGCGCCAACGCCTGATCGGCCCACTGACGTAGCGCTTGCTCCCAGTTGGTCACCGGTGCCGAATCCTGCGGCAGGCTCAGCAGCTCGGGTGGCAGGTCGCTGATGTGCACTTCGCGACCCGAAGCCATTACGGTGATCCAGCGGCAGGTGTTCTCCAACTGACGCACGTTGCCCGGCCACGGCAGGTTTTTCAGGTATTCCTCGGTTTCGCTTTTCAGCAGCTTCGGTTCCACCGCCAGTTCTTGCGCGGCGCGGCTGAGGAAGTGCTTGGCCAGGGTCGGGATGTCTTCGCGACGGTCAGACATCCGTGGAATGTGGATGCGGATCACGTTGAGGCGGTGGAACAAGTCCTCACGGAATTTTCCGGCGTGGACCAGGGTTTCCAGGTTCTGGTGAGTCGCGGCAATGATTCGCACATCGACTTTCACCGGCGTATGACCGCCGACGCGGTAAAACTCACCGTCCGCCAGTACCCGCAGCAAGCGCGTCTGAGTATCCGCCGGCATGTCGCCGATTTCATCGAGGAACAGCGTGCCGCCGTCGGCCTGTTCAAAACGCCCGCGACGCAGGTTGGCCGCGCCGGTGAACGCGCCTTTCTCATGGCCGAACAGCTCGGACTCCATCAGATCCTTGGGGATCGCTGCCATGTTCAACGCAATGAACGGCGACGCCGCCCGTGGGCTGTGGCGGTGCAGGGCGTGGGCTACCAGTTCTTTACCGGTACCGGATTCGCCGTTGATCAGCACGGTGATGTTGGAGTGACTCAAACGCCCGATAGCGCGAAACACTTCCTGCATCGCCGGCGCTTCGCCGATGATTTCCGGGGTGCGGGTCAGCGTCGGGACGACTTCCAGGCCTTGCTGTTCCTGAGCGTGCTGGTTGGCGCGCTTGACCAGCGACACAGCCTCGTCGACATCGAACGGCTTGGGCAGGTATTCGAATGCGCCGCCCTGATAGGACGCGACAGCGCTATCCAGGTCAGAGTGGGCAGTCATGATGATGACCGGCAGCCGTGGGTGTTGTTCGCGAATCCGCGCCAGAAGGTCCAGACCGCTGGCACCCGGCATGCGGATGTCGGAGATGATCACGTCCGGCTGCTGGCGCGCCAGGCGGCTCATCACGCCATCGGCGCTGTCGAAGCTTTGCGTGGTCATGCCTTCCTGCTGCAAGGCTTTCTCCAGGACCCAACGGATAGAACGGTCGTCATCGACGATCCACACGGTTTCACTACGGCTCATGTCGATGTGGCTCCTTGTTCCAGTGGCAGAAAGATCGAGAACGTGGTGTGGCCTGGATGGCTGTCACATTCGATCAGGCCCTGGTGCTGGCTGATGATGTTCTGGGTAATGGCCAGGCCCAGCCCGGTACCGTCCGGGCGGCCGCTGACCATGGGGAAGAAGATGGTTTCCTGCAGCTCGGCGGGGATCCCCGGGCCGTTGTCGATGATTTCGATCTTGGTCACCAGGCGATGGCGCACATGGCCGATGGTGAACTGGCGCATGGCGCGGGTGCGCAGGCTGATGCGGCCAAGGCGCAGCTCGTTCTGGCTGCTGATGGCCTGCATCGCGTTGCGCACAATGTTCAGCACGGCTTGAATCATCTGTTCGCGATCGATCAAGACATCCGGAATGCTTGGGTCGTAGTCGCGCACCAAAGTGATGCAGCCCTGGCTTTCGGCCTCCACCAGCTGACAGACGCGCTCCAGCACTTCGTGGACGTTGCACATGGCCAGCGACGGCAGTTTGTTGGAGCCGAGCATGCGATCCACCAGATTGCGCAGGCGGTCGGCCTCTTCAATGATGACGTTGGTGTAATCGCGCAGGCTTTCTTCCGGCAATTCACGGGCGAGCAACTGAGCTGCGCCGCGAATCCCGCCGAGAGGGTTCTTGATCTCGTGAGCGAGGCCGCGCACCAGCATCTTGCTGGTTTCCTGCTTCGACAGCTGCGCCTCTTCCTTGGTGATTCGCAGCAAGCGGTCGCGAGGGTGAACCTCCAGCAGCAGCATCGTGTCGCCATTGCTCAGGATCGGCGTCACCGCGTAATCGACGGTCAGGGTCTGGCCGGTGAGGGCGGTGAGCATCGCTTCGCGCTTGGTGAACGGATGCGCCTGCTCGACCGCCTGGCGCAGGGAGTTCAGCGCTTCTGTGGATTCGGTGAACAACTCACTGATGAACTGCCCATGGCTGCGCTGGCCGCTGATGGCTAAGAGCATCTCCGCCGCGGGGTTCATGTACTCGAGGCGCAGTTCGGCGTCGAGCAAAATGGTTGCGGTGGTCAGGTTGTCGAGTAGCAAGCGGTGTAGTGCGTCGCTAATGGTCATCAGGACCTCTTTTGGAGCAGGGCATGCGCGTGGATAACGCGCTGATACGAGGAAAATGCAAAAACCAAACCAAGGCTCCGAAAAGAAGCGTTTAGAGCCTGAAATAGGCGTTTTACGCTCGTTTGCGTGGCGCTCTGCCAGTTTTTGCACGTGCTTTCGAACCAAAATGGGTTGAAGGCATGAGTGCGGCGCGGATAGTTGCACCAATATAGTGCGTGAACCTGAATGAAGTTAAAAGAAGCTCTTTTCTTCTTCGGGTTTGTCTTTGAGAGGGCATTCCGGCCGTTGGCCGTAGTCGGTGAGCACGCAGGGTTTGGCCTGGCGTTTCTGTGCCAGGGAAATGCGTAGCATGTGGAACGGTTGATTGGCCGTGCGTTCGACGATACGGCCCTGTTCGTCGAGGATTTCCACCGACAGGTTATGGGTGCCACGGTCGATGTTGCTCAGGGCGAACACCGGGCTCGGGCCGGGTTCGGCGGTGGGCTGGCCGTCCAGCAGCAAACGGTAACGATGGCCCCGTTGCAGGGCGGGTTCGCTGGTAACGCTGGCGATCAGTTCACCGGCATTGCTACGGATCGTGGCATCCGGCTCCGGCACCAGCACACGGAGCATGTCGTAATGAAATAGTGGTTTGGCCGGGTTCTGTTTCGCGGCGGTCATGGGCGCCGCGCCGCTCGGGTTGGCCGACATTCGATTGCTCGTTGCCAGTGGCACACGCTTGGCGTTACGGGTGCCCGGTTGATCGGTGAAGACCCGATTGCCCTGGGCGTCGATGTAGGTGAAGACGTCGGCTATTGCCGGCAGGCTGATCAGGCACGCGGCCAACAACCAGGCCCTCAAGGCTTATGCACCCGTTGTACGGTGAGAGTCACGGTGGGGCTCTGCTGTACGACGTTTTGCCCATCGATCACCTGAACCGCAAAGCGGTGTTCGCCACGGTCGATGTTCACCAATTGCAGAATCGGTACGTTGCTCGGCTGGCCGTAGGGTTGATCGTCCAGTAACAGCCTCAATCGGTGAGAGCCTTGCAGGCGCGGATTGATCAATACGCTGACGGTGAACGTGCCGTTGTTGGCGCGCAAGGCTTCCTCGGTGGGCAGGCCAGTCAGCTCCAACACTTGATAGGCGCTGTGGGGCTGGTCGCGGCTACTGGCTTGTACAGGCGCTACCGGCTCGCTTGGCGACTGACGCTCGACACTGTTGAGCGGTGGCAATTCGACCGGTTGAGCTTTAACGCCATCGGGCGGTTGATTGCTGTAGGCAGTGTTGCCGTTGGCATCGGTGTACTTATAGATCTGCGCGGCGGCGGGCAGGGCGATCAGTACGAGCAGGCATAACAACAATGAGCGCATTGCAGGCTTCCATTGGCCGTTGGGCAAGTGTCCGGCCCTGTTCCGTTCATGGCGACTAAGCGCTGAGCATAGAGCACATCAGCGCATGTCGGCAGGCCGGCTCAGCGGCTGGTGCTGCACAACTCAGCGGTGGCGCGCACCTTGGCGAGTTCGCGCAGCGACACTTGGGCGCCGGTTTTGTTGGCCTTGGCCAGCCAGGAGGGGCACTGCGGGTCGTTGCGATAAGGGCTGAAGTCGGCCAGTTGTTGCAGCAGGCGTTTTTGTAACCGATCAAGTTGTGGGCGAATCTGCCCGACGAGATCGGGGCGAGGGGCGTCGGGTGCCTTGCCTTGGGCATGCCAGTCAGACAGGTGCGCGTACTGCACCAGTTTATTGGCCTCGATCTGCGCCGAGAAAAATTGTTCGACAGCTTCGTTGCTCAATTTATAGGCAGGTGCCAGGGTGACGGCACCGGCAATTACCTCGCGCTCGCGCTGACGGTCTTCGACCGGTTTGCCGCTGTCCCATTTGCTCAACGCGACCTGATCGGCAATCGCCAGGCGCTCCTCGATGGTGCCAAGTAATGGGGCGAGGGCGGCAGGTGCCGGGCCGGCAAAAGCGCTGTTGGTCAGTAAGGCAGTGAGCAAGGCAAGGCATGGGCGTAGGCGCATGGGGGATCTCGGCTTTATCGGATGAAGGGCATGATGCACGCAACCGGGTATCCGATGACAGACGTTCGCCCACAAAAAAGGCCTCCCGAAGGAGGCCTCTCTTTTGTCACGCCGCGTACCGCGGCGCTACCGGATCAGCAGCTGTAGTACAGCTCATATTCCAGTGGGTGTACGAAGGTGCGAACCTTGATTTCTTCTTCGCTTTTCAGGGCGATGTAAGCGTCGATGAAGTCGTCGCTGAAAACGCCGCCTTTGGTCAGGAACGCACGACCTTTATCCAGCTCTTCCAGGGCTTCTTTCAGGCTGCCGCAAACTTGTGGGATCTCTTTCGCCTCTTCAGGCGGCAGGTCGTACAGGTTTTTGTCAGCCGCGTCGCCTGGGTGGATCTTGTTCTGGATGCCGTCCAGGCCAGCCATCAGCAGTGCAGCGAAGCCCAGGTACGGGTTGGCTGCCGGATCCGGGAAGCGGGCTTCGATACGGCGAGCGCGAGGGCTGGACACGTAAGGAATACGGATCGAAGCGGAACGGTTGCGAGCCGAGTAGGCCAGCATCACTGGCGCTTCGAAACCTGGGACCAGACGCTTGTAGGAGTTGGTCGACGGGTTGGTGAAGCCGTTCAGGGCCTTACCGTGCTTGATGATGCCGCCGATGAAGTACAGAGCGGTGTCGGACAGGCCGGCATAGCCTTCGCCAGCGAAGGTGTTCTTGCCATCTTTGGCGATGGACAGGTGAACGTGCATACCCGAGCCGTTGTCGCCGTACAGAGGCTTGGGCATGAAGGTCGCGGTGCGGCCGTAGGCGTCAGCAACGTTGTGTACGCAGTACTTGAGGGTCTGAACTTCGTCAGCCTTGGCAACCAGAGTGTTGAACTTCACGCCGATTTCGTTCTGACCGGCAGTCGCCACTTCGTGGTGGTGAACTTCGATGGTCAGGCCCATTTCTTCCATGGCGTTGCACATGGAGGTACGGATTTCGTGGTCGTGATCGAACGGCGGAACAGGGAAGTAGCCGCCTTTGACGCCTGGACGGTGGCCTTTGTTGCCGCCTTCCACGTCCTGGTCGGACATCCACGAACCTTGTTCGGAGTAGATTTTGAACATCGAGCCGGAGATGTCGGACTTGAACTTCACTTCGTCGAAGATGAAGAACTCAGGCTCCGGGCCCACAAATACGGTGTCGCCAATACCGGTCGACTTCAGGTATTCCTCGGCACGCTTGGCGATCGCACGTGGGTCACGGTCGTAGCCTTGCATGGTCGAAGGTTCGATCACGTCGCAAACCAGGATCAGGGTCGGCTCTTCGGTGAACGGGTCGAGAACGGCAGTGCTGTCGTCCGGCATCAGGATCATGTCGGAAGCTTCGATGCCTTTCCAGCCTGCGATGGAGGAACCGTCGAACATTTTGCCTTCTTCGAAGAAAGCTTCATCCAGCGCATCGCGAGCCGGCATGGTCACGTGGTGCTGAGTGCCTTTGGTGTCCGTGAAGCGCAGATCAATCCACTTGACGTCATGATCTTTGATGAGTTGAACCGACTTCGACATAGTGTCCTCCGGGTGGCTTCGGGCTTAGTAATGGATGCCCTTAGAATGTGGGTGATGCCGGCGCGAATACTCTGCCATGGCAACCTGCCTCACAAGGGAGCAAATTGCATGCCAGTGCCCCACCATGGGTTTTTTGCCCCTATATCGCGCTTATAACGGTGCAAGGCGCCAGAAAGCGCAAAATATCGCCCTGTAATGTAGCGTCTAACTCCGTAAATGACCTGTTTTGGTGCGCGCAAAACCTTCTGCACATTAACTGGTTAAACCTTGAGCAATTTCCGCTATAATCCGCGCCCCCCTTTTTCGGCTGGCCCGGCGCGCGCTGTTTTCATGAAACTAATCGTAAAAGTCTTCCCCGAGATCACCATCAAGAGCCGCCCGGTACGGATGCGTTTCATCCGCCAGTTGGCCAAAAACATCCGCACCGTGCTCCGCGATCTGGACCCGGCCGTGGTGGTGAACGGTGTGTGGGACAATCTCGAGCTGGAAACCCGCGTCAGCGACCCGAAAGCCCTGAAGGAGATGACCGAGCGCCTGAGCTGCATGCCGGGCATCGCGCATTTCCTGCAGGTGGATGAATACCCGTTGGGCGACTTCGACGACATCGTCGAGAAGTGCAAGCTGCACTTCGGCGATGCGCTGGCCGGGAAGATTTTTTCGGTGCGCTGCAAGCGCGCCGGCAAGCACGAATTCAGCTCCATGGACGTGGAGAAATACGTCGGCAGCCAGTTGCGTCGTCAGTGCGGCGCCGCCGGAATCTCCCTGAAAGAGCCTGAAATCGAAGTTCGCATCGAAATTCGCGACAAACGGTTGTTCGTGATCCACAGCCAGCACAACAGCATCGGTGGTTATCCGCTGGGTGCCCTGGAGCAGACACTTGTGCTGATGTCCGGCGGCTTCGATTCCACCGTCGCCGCCTACCAGATCATGCGCCGCGGGCTGATGAGCCATTTCTGCTTCTTCAATCTGGGCGGACGTGCCCACGAACTGGGCGTGATGGAAGTCGCGCACTTCATCTGGAAGAAGTACGGCAGCTCCCAACGCGTGTTATTTGTCAGTGTGCCGTTCGAGGAAGTACTGGGAGAAATTCTCGGGAAAGTCGATAACAGTCATATGGGTGTGGTTTTGAAGCGTATGATGTTGCGCGCTGCTTCCCGTATTGCCGATCGGCTGGACATCGAAGCGCTGGTCACCGGCGAAGCGATTTCCCAGGTGTCGAGCCAGACACTGCCGAACCTGTCCGTGATCGACTGTGTGACCGACAAGCTGGTGTTGCGTCCGCTGATCGCCAGTCACAAGCAGGACATCATCGACCTGGCCAACGAAATCGGCACCGCCGACTTTGCCAAGCACATGCCGGAATACTGCGGGGTCATCTCGGTGAACCCCAAGACCCACGCCAAGCGTCCGCGCGTGGAGCATGAAGAGAAAGAATTCGACATGGCGGTGCTCGAGCGTGCGCTCGAGAACGCCAAGCTGGTGCCGATCGATCGCGTGATCGACGAATTGGGCCAGGACTTGCAGATTGAAGAAGTCAGCGAAGCGCTGGCGGGCCAGATCATCATTGACATCCGTCACCCGGATGCCGCCGAAGACGACCCGCTGGTGCTTGCTGGCATCGAGGTACAAGCGATGCCGTTTTATGCACTGAACGCTCGTTTCAAGGAACTGGACCCTACTCGCCAGTACCTGCTGTATTGCGACAAAGGCGTGATGAGTCGCCTGCATGCTCACCATTTGCTCAGTGAGGGGCATGCCAATGTGCGCGTTTATCGACCGAGCTAAGAGCCCGGGGCTGTTTGCCTGTGGCCTGCGTCACCGGCCCCCCGACTCTGCCGTCAAGCTGTAACGGCAAGGCCTGACTCTACTGTAAATCGCTGCCAAGACTTGTCAGCACACCGAATCCTCTGATCGAGATACACAAGTGATCGAAAATCTACGCAACATCGCCATCATTGCTCACGTTGACCATGGTAAAACCACCCTGGTAGACAAACTCTTGCGTCAATCCGGCACCCTGGAGCGCAACGAGCTCAACGACGAGCGCGTGATGGACTCCAACGACCAGGAGAAAGAGCGCGGTATTACCATTCTGGCGAAAAACACCGCCATCAACTGGAACGGCTACCACATCAACATCGTGGACACCCCGGGCCACGCCGACTTCGGCGGCGAAGTTGAACGCGTTATGTCGATGGTCGACTCCGTTCTGCTGCTGGTTGACGCTCAAGACGGCCCTATGCCGCAAACCCGTTTCGTGACCAAGAAGGCTTTCGAAGCCGGCCTGCGTCCAATCGTGGTGATCAACAAGGTTGACCGTCCAGGCGCGCGTCCGGACTGGGTTCTGGACCAGATCTTCGACCTGTTCGACAACCTGGGTGCCACCGAAGAACAGCTGGACTTCAAAGTCGTCTACGCCTCGGCCCTGAACGGTATTGCCGGTCTGGACCACACCGACATGGCTGAAGACATGACCCCGCTGTACCAGTCGATCGTCGACAACGTTCCAGCTCCGGCTGTTGACCGTGACGGTCCGTTCCAGATGCAGATCTCCGCTCTGGACTACAACAGCTTCCTGGGTGTTATCGGTGTTGGCCGTATCGCTCGTGGCCGCATCAAGCCGAACACTCCGGTTGTCGCTATCGACGCCGACGGCAAAAAACGCAACGGTCGTATCCTGAAGCTGATGGGTCACCACGGTCTGCACCGTATCGACGTTGAAGAAGCAGCTGCCGGCGACATCGTCTGCATCAGCGGCTTCGAGCAACTGTTCATCTCCGACACGCTGTGCGACCCACTGAACGTTGAAGCGATGAAGCCGTTGACCGTCGACGAGCCAACCGTTTCCATGACCTTCCAGGTAAACGACTCGCCTTTCTGCGGTAAAGAAGGCAAGTTCGTGACCAGCCGTAACATCAAGGAACGTCTGGACAAAGAGCTGCTGTACAACGTTGCTCTGCGTGTTGAAGAAGGCGACTCGGCTGACAAGTTCAAAGTCTCCGGCCGTGGTGAGCTGCACCTCTCGGTACTGATCGAAACCATGCGTCGCGAAGGCTTCGAAATGGGTGTTGGTCGTCCGGAAGTGATCATCCGCATGGTTGACGGCGTCAAGCACGAACCGTACGAAAACGTGACCATCGACCTGCCGGAAGAATCCCAGGGCGCGATCATGGAGCAAATGGGCCTGCGTAAAGGCGACCTGACCAACATGGTTCCGGATGGCAAGGGCCGTGTGCGCCTTGAGTACAACATCCCGGCACGTGGCCTGATCGGTTTCCGTAACGAGTTCCTGACCCTCACTTCCGGTGGCGGCATCCTGACCTCGATCTTCGACCGTTACGACGTGATGAAGTCCGGCGACATGTCCGGCCGTCAGAACGGTGTACTGGTGTCGGTAGCGACCGGTAAGGCACTGACTTACTCGCTGGAAACCCTGCAGGCGCGTGGCAAGCTGTTCGTAGAACACGGCCAGGACATCTATGAAGGTCAAATCGTTGGTCTGAACAGCCGCGACAACGACCTGGGTGTTAACCCGACTAAAGGCAAGAAGCTCGACAACATGCGTGCTTCGGGTAAAGACGAAACCATCGCTCTGGTTCCGCCTGTCAAGTTCACTCTGGAGCAAGCTCTGGAGTTCGTACAGGAAGACGAGCTGTGTGAAGTCACTCCTAAGTCCATCCGTCTTCGCAAGAAGATCCTGGGCGAAAGCGAGCGTACCCGCGCTGCCAAGAAAAGCGGTAACTGAGTTTCGACTTAGTTAGCAGCTAAAAAAACGCCCCCGACCGCAAGGTCGGGGGCGTTTTTCTTTGTCTGGGTTTTTTGCGGGGTTTGTGCCGGCCTCATCGCGAGCAGGCTCGCTCCCACATTGGATTGGTGTTGAACATAGATTAATTGTCCGCCACAAATCCTCTGTGGGAGCGAGCTTGCTCGCGATTGGACTTGTCAGACAGCGGGATTCTGGATCAGAACTTGTCCAGCGTCCGCGGATTGTTCTCGCGCACCACTTCTTTGGGCTTGTACGCGCAATACCCCGGTCGCGGTCCGATCTTCGGGTGGTTGCGGCAGGTGTCCGGGCGCTTATCATAAATAGTGCACAGACGGCTTTTACGATCCAGGTAGAGGCAATCGTTGTTGCTCATGCGCTGGAGGGTGAAGATCTCGGACTTCTGGTTATAGCGCTCGACGATCCCTTCCTTTTGCAAACGCTTGGCGATGTTCTTCGGCGGGTCGCCACGCTCGAATTCGTCGACGATGCCGATACGGATCAGATCCTTGATCTTGACCTCGACCGGCAAGGTGCAGCAGCTGGACACGCAGGCGCCGCACATCGGGGCAGAGTACTTGGCCCAGGTATCGAGGCGATCGATCTCCGCGGCGGCAATCAGGTTGGGCTTCATCATCGGTTGTTACCAGCGTGTGCATCAGGGCGCGCGATCATACCGGGACTGGTGGATTTTTGAACAACCTTTCGCCAGATTTTTTTGCTTGTCGCAAAATAGGCACTGTGTCCGGCACGGCCCCTGCATCGTTTCAGGCACGCGATAACCTAATGTCGATCTATCTCGCACTAACAGGGAAAACTGCCGAACCAGAGTCTCTAAGGTCTGTCAGACCGACTAGGCTCAGACAACTTCACGCTCGCTCGAGGTCCTATCGATGACTCAAGAACCACTTGTTCGCGAAGCAGAGGTGGCCGCATTCCGCGACGCCGTCTTGACCAAGCTCACCTACGCGGTGGGCAAAGACCCGGATCACGCCTTCGACCACGACTGGTTCGAAGCCATTGCCCTGGCGGCGCGCGATCACATGGTCGAGCACTGGATGGACCACACCCGGCAGATTTACCGCAAAGGCCAGAAACGGGTCTATTACCTCTCCCTTGAATTCCTCATCGGCCGCTTGCTCTACGACAGCCTGAGCAACCTCGGCCTGCTCGATGTGGCCCGCGAGGCCATGACCGAACTTGGCGTCGACATGGAACGCATCCGTCTGCTGGAACCCGATGCGGCACTGGGTAACGGAGGCCTCGGGCGTCTGGCGGCGTGCTTCATGGAAAGCATGTCGACCCTGGGCATCGCCGGCCATGGTTACGGCATTCGTTACGAACACGGTTTGTTCCGCCAGGCCATCGTCGATGGTTGGCAGCAGGAGCAGACCGAACACTGGCTGGATTTCGGCAACCCCTGGGAGTTCGAACGGCCGGAGGTCGCCTACCCGATCGGCTTCGGCGGCAGTGTTGAAACCGTGACCGATGAAAGCGGCAAGTCCAGGCAAGTCTGGTCCCCGGCGGAAACCGTGCGGGCCATTGCCTATGACACCCCGGTGGTCGGTTGGAAAGGTGCGAGTGTCAACACGCTGCGACTGTGGCGTGCCCGGGCCATGGAAGAGTTGCACCTGGAACGCTTCAACGCTGGCGACCACCTGGGCGCGGTAGCTGAAGTGGCCCGGGCCGAAAGTATCTCCCGGGTGCTCTACCCGGCGGACAGCACCGAGGCCGGCCAGGAACTGCGTTTGCGCCAGGAATACTTCTTCGTCGCCGCGTCCCTGCAGGATTTGCTGCGTCGCCATCGCAACATGCACACCTCGGTGCTGACCCTGGGTGATCACGCGGCCATTCAACTGAACGACACCCATCCCTCGATTGCCGTGGCCGAGCTGATGCGTCAGTTGGTCGACGTCTATGACGTGGCGTGGGATGCGGCGTGGCAGGTCACCGTCGACACGCTGTCGTACACCAACCACACGCTGTTGCCGGAAGCGCTGGAGACCTGGCCGGTCGGTTTGATGGAGCGGATGCTGCCACGGCACATGCAGATCATTTATTTGATCAACGCCCAGCACATCGACTCGCTGCGGGCCAAGGGCATTCACGATTTTGACGTGCTGCGTGCGGTGTCGCTGATCGAGGAAGACAACGGGCGTCGTGTGCGTATGGGCAACCTGGCATTCCTTGGCTCCCATAGCGTCAATGGTGTGTCCGGTCTGCACACGCAACTGATGCGCAGCACGGTGTTCTCCGAACTGCACAAGCTCTACCCGGAGCGGATCAACAACAAGACCAACGGCATTACCTTCCGCCGCTGGCTCTACCAGGCCAACCCCGAGCTGACCTCCATGCTGGTCGATGCCCTCGGCCAGGGTGTGCTGGACAACCCCGAGGAGCGTTTGCTGGCTCTGGAGCCGTTTGCCGAGAAGACTGCATTCCACAAACAGTTCGCCGAACAGCGGCTGCACAGCAAGAAAGCCCTGGCGTACCTGATTCATGAGCGGCTGGGGATCGCGATCAACCCGGCGGCGATGTTCGACGTGCAGGTCAAGCGGATCCACGAATACAAACGTCAGTTGCTCAACCTGCTGCACACCGTCGCGCTGTATCAGGCGATTCGTGCCGAACCGGAAATCGACTGGGTACCACGGGTGAAAATCTTCGCCGGCAAGGCGGCGGCCAGTTATCACCAGGCCAAGCTGATCATCAAACTGACCAACGACATCGCCCGGGTGGTCAACAACGACCCGACTGTGCGTGGTTTGCTCAAAGTGGTGTTCCTGCCCAACTACAACGTGAGCCTGGCCGAAAGCATCATTCCGGCGGCGGATTTGTCGGAGCAGATTTCCACCGCAGGCTTTGAAGCTTCGGGCACCAGCAACATGAAATTCGGCCTCAACGGCGCGCTGACCATTGGCACCCTGGACGGCGCCAACGTGGAAATGTGCGAGCGCATCGGCGCAGAGCACATGTTCATCTTCGGTCTCAGCGCCGAGCAAGTGGAAGCGCGCAAGCGCAACCATGAATTCAGCGCGGCGCCGGACATTGCCGCCTCCCATCGACTCAACGACGTGCTGCAAGCGATTCGCGGCGGGGTGTTCTCGCCAGACGATCCGTCCCGTTACACCGCTCTGATCGATTCGCTGGTGGACTACGACCGCTTCCTGGTCTGCGCCGATTTCGATGCTTACTGGAACGCGCAGATGCGGGTCGAGGCCCACTGGCACGACTCGAAAGAGTGGTGGCGCTCAGCGGTATTGAGCAGCGCGCGGATGGGCTGGTTCTCGTCCGACCGGACCATTCGTGAGTACGCCACGGATATCTGGAAGGCGTTGGAGTAATTTTTAGCGACAAATGTGCGCAAGGCCCAACGTCTGTTGGGCCTGATCGATATACTAAGCACCAACTTGACCCTTGTGGGAGCGGGCTTGCTCGCGAAAGAGGCCTGACATTCAACATCAATGCCGAATGTCAGGCCTCTTTCGCGAGCAAGCCCGCTCCCACATTGGATTTGTGCTGCAGATGCAATCTGCTCTCACACTGGACTCCGGGTGTCTGCTCACTAGACTGAGCGTGACGCTGTATCGCCCGGATTCGCCCCGCCGCGGGGCCGCTTAGGGATATCGACCATGCAATGGATGTTGATGCTGATTGGGCTGCTGCTGGGCTGGATGCTTGACGAGTCGTTCAGCGACGCGCTGTTGGGCGGCTTGCTCGGCCTGGGTATTGGCCAGGCCATTCGCATCGGCCGCTTGAGTACTCAAACGGCCGAGCAGCGGCGCTTGCTCGATCAGGCCCGGGTTGCGCTGAATGCGGTCGAGCAACGATTGACGTTGCTGGAGGTGTCGGGCGTCAAGGCACCTGAAACCAGCGAACCGATTGCCAGCGAACCGGTTCCATCCCCTGAAATCATTATCGAGCAAGCCCCTGCCAAACCGCCGGAGCTGGTCTGGGAGCTGCCGCCCGAACTCGAACCCATCACAACGGCCGCTGCCGAAGCCAGTCGTCCGTTGCCCGCTGATGCCTGGAAACCCGAGCCGGTCGCCCGCGAACCACAGCAACCGGCGGCGCCTCGCGGTCCGAACTTCATCGAGCGCGCCATCAGCGGCGCGCGCAACTGGTTGTTCGGCGGCAATACCGTGCTGCGGGTCGGCGTGGTGCTGTTGTTCCTCGGCCTGGCCTTCCTGTTGCGCTATGCCACTGAAGGCATGGTGGTGCCGGTCGAGCTGCGTTACGCCGGTGTCGCGGCGACGGCCTTGGGCTTGCTCGCTCTGGGCTGGTGGTTGCGATTGCGCAACAGCAATTACGCCTTGATGCTGCAAGGCACCGGGATTGCGGTGTTGTACCTCACGGTATTTGCCGCGATGCGTCTGCATCCATTGCTCGACCCCACGGCGGCACTGGGGTTGCTGGTGGTGGTGACGGTGTTCTCGGCGATTCTCGCCATTACCCAAAACGCGATGGGCCTGGCCGCCGCTGCCGCGCTCGGCGGTTTCGCCGCGCCGATCCTGACCTCTACCGGGGCTGGCAATCATGTCGCGCTGTTCAGCTATTTCGCCCTGCTCAACGCCGGCATCCTCGCCATCGCATGGTTCAAGGCCTGGCGGCTGCTCAACCTGATCGGTTTTGTCGGCACCTTCGGCATCGGGTTGGCTTGGGGCCTGCGTTCCTACAAGCCCGAATTGCTGTGGAGCACCGAGCCGTTCCTGATTCTGTTTTTCCTGATGTACCTGGCCATCGGCCTGTTGTTCGCCCGGCGCAAGCTGCTGGAAATGAGCGACGCGCCCGAGGACGACAGCCGCGATGCACTGTTGCGCTGGTCGGCGCGCAAGGGCGATTACGTCGATGGCACGATGCTGTTCGCGCCACCGCTGGTGGGCTTCGGTTTGCAGTTCGCGCTGGTGGAGCACCTGGAATTTGCCGCCGCTTTCAGCGCCTTGGCACTGGGCATGATTTACATGGGCCTGGCCCGATTACTGATGGGCGGCCGAGCGCTGTTGTTGGCGGAAACCTGTCTGGCGCTGGGGGTGATCTTCGCCAGCCTGGCGATCCCCTTGGGGCTCGACGCACGTTGGACCGCCGCAGCCTGGGCGGTGGAAGGCGCGGGGATTTTCTGGCTCGGCCTGCGTCAACAACGACCGCTGGCGCGAGCCTTCGCCTTGCTGCTGCAACTGGGCTCGGCACTGGCCTTCCTCAGTGAGCTGCGCAGCGGCGAGAGCAGCTTGCTCGATGGCGCGCCACTGGGGGCGTTGATGCTCGGCGTGGCGCTGTTGTTCAGCTTCTACCAATTGCGCAAAGCGTTGCCCGAACAGGCATCAAAGTGGGAGCGCCAAGGGTTGCCAGTGCTGGCCTGCCTGGGGCTGACTTTTCTCTATTTGCTGGCGCCGCTGTTCTTCTTCACCCACGGCACGGCGATCAGTTGGGCGCTGGCCGGGTTGGCGACGCTGTTCATTGGCCTGCGCCTGCAATCGCGGGCATTCCTGTTCACCGCGTTCGCTGTGCAGTTGCTCGGTGGTGTGTTGTTCCTGTTGCGGCTGCAAGGGGCCAACGGTGATTCTGCCGCCGTGTTCAGCGCTGGTTGGAGCGGTTTGCTCAGCGCATCCCTGATCGGGCTGGCGTTGATCGCCGGTATGTTGCTGGCAGCCCGGGACGAAATGGTGCGCAGTGATGTGCGCTTGCTGCGCGGCTTGTCGGTGGTGTTACTGGCCGGTCTGGTACTGATCAACCTTGCCGTGCTGTTCGTGTTGCCGTGGCAAACCGCGAGTGCGGTATGGGCGGCCAGTGGTTTGTTCATCATCTGGCTGAGTCTGTACCTGAAGCAGCGCGTGAGTTTTGTCTTTGGTCTGCTGTTGCAGGTGATTGGCGGCGTAGCGTTCCTGTTCGCCGGGCCGGACTTGCTCGGGCCGCTGCTCAGCGAAGGGCTGCGACCGCTGGCGCATAGCGGTTTCTGGACGCCGCTGGTGCTGGGTCTGGCCGCATTCGTCGGCGCCTGGCGTTTGCAGCTCGGTAATCATGCTTCGGCCTTCGATAGGTTGAGCTTGCAGCGCTTGTCCGAAGTGTTGCTGGTGTGGGGCGCGGGTTGGTGGGCACTGGCGTGGGTCAGCGAAGTGCTGCGCTTTGCGCCGGTGAATCTGCAAGCGACGTTGTTGCTGGCAGTCGCAGCCGTGAGTGTTGCGTTGTGGGCGGTATTGGCGCTGCGCCTGAAGTGGTCGTCGCTGGGCTTGCTCTGCACCTTGCTGATTCCCGCTGCCGGTCTGGTATTACTCGCCGCTTGGCATTCGCGATATCACCCGGCAGGCAACTTCGGCTGGCTGGTTTGGGCTGCGGTGTTCGTCGTGCATTTCTTCTCCCTGCGGCGTCTGGCGCCGATGCTGCCTGCAAGAGCCCTGAGCACCGCCCATGTGCTCGGCAGCTGGCTGTTGATCGGCGTGCTGGCCCTGGAGTTGCGTTACGGCTTGCTGCTGTTGTCGGAACAGTACAACGCCTGGCGCTGGTTGGGCTGGGCGATTCTGCCGAGCCTGTATCTGGTGCTGATGGCTGCACCGCGCGCGTGGCCATGGCCGGTGTCGGCTTATTCCCGCGAGTACCGGGTCTATGCCGCTGCGCCTCTGGCGTTGTTGATGCTCGGCTGGTTCTGGCTGGCGAACATCGCCAGTGACGGCACCGCCGAGCCGTTGCCGTATGTGCCGCTGATCAACCCTCTGGAGCTGGGCCTGTTGTTTGCCCTGTTCGGGGTGTACGTGTGGTCCCGCAACGCGGTCACGCAATTGGCGATCCGCAAGGATTACGCCGATAACGCCACGCAAGTGATTGCCGGTGTATCGCTGTTCGCCTTCTTCACCGCGCTGGTGATGCGCGCGGCTCACCATTGGGGCGGCGTGCCGTTCGCGCTGGATCTGCTGCTTGAATCGATGCTGGTGCAGGCGGGCCTGTCCATCGTCTGGACCCTGATGGCCTTGAGTCTGATGATCGGTGGGCATCTGCGTCATCGCCGTGAAGTCTGGCTGATCGGCGCGGCGTTGATCGCACTGGTGGTTGCCAAGTTGTTCTTCGTTGAATTGAGTAACCGCGGCGGGCTGGCGCGGATCGTGTCGTTTATCGGCGTTGGTGTATTGCTGCTGGTGGTGGGCTATTTCGCCCCGTTGCCACCCAAGCGTGCCGAGGCTGTGCCGGAAGCTGAAAAACCGGCCCCTGAAACCGAAGGAGTGTCGTCTTGAGTCAGAAGCTGAACCTGGGCTGGTGGGGTGCTGTGGTGCTGGGTGTGACGCTGTCGGCCGGCGCTCAGGAGAAACCGGCGGACTTTGCCGCACAGGTGCCGTTGTCCGTGAGTGGCGAGGGCCCGTGGTATCGCCTGGAATTGCCCTTGGGCGTGCAATTGAAAGCGCGACAGACCGATCTCAGCGATCTACGCGTCTTCAATGCGGCCGGTGAGGCTCAGGCGTACGCCCTGGCCCGGGAACCCGCGCAGACCCGCGAAAACCGCACGCAAACCGACGTGAAGTGGTTTCCGTTGTATAACTCGGCGGATGCCACCGAACATGCGCCGAGTGTGCGCGTGCAATCGAACACCAACGGCACGTTGATCGAAGTGCAGCCGTCCAGCCAGTTGGAGGCGGGCGAAGAAGAGCTGCGCGGCTGGTTGCTCGATGCCAGCAGCATCAAGGCGCCGTTGCAGCAAATGATTCTCGACTGGACCAGCGAACGCGACGGTTTCCAGCGTTTCAGCATCGAAGCCAGCGATGATTTGCAGCATTGGCAGTCGTGGGGTGAAGGGCAGGTGGCGCGTCTGACGTTTGCCGACGAACGGGTCGAGCAACATGAAGTCGGCCTGCCGGGGCAATCGGCGCGCTATTTGCGCTTGCTATGGAATTCGCCTCAGTCGGCGCCGATGCTGACGTCGGCGCAACTGGAAAGCGCCAGCCCGCGCACCTTGCCGCTGCCGTTGGTCTGGTCGCAACCGTTGGCCGGCACCAGCGTGAAGGCTGGTGAGTACATCTGGCAATTGCCGATGGGATTGAACGTCCAGCGGCTGCAGATCGAGCTGAGTCAGCCCAACAGCCTGGCCCCGGTGACGTTGTCGGGGCGGCGGGAGACCAGCCTGCCGTGGCAACCGCTGACCAGCGGTTTGCTGTATCGCCTGACCCAGAATGGCCAGGACGTGGTGCAGAACGAATTGCAGTTGTCGGGCCAGACTGTGCAGCAATTGAAGCTGACGGTGGATGAGCGCGGCGGTGGCCTGGGCGCTGAAGCGCCAACCGTGCGGTTTGCCGTGCGCTCCACGCAACTGGTGTTCCTGGCGCGCGGGGCCGGGCCTTATACGCTGGCGCTGGGGAGTGCGACGGTGAAGGCGGCGAGCTTGCCGTTGTCGACGCTGATTCCGGATTACAGCGCGGCGAAGCTGGCGACGTTGGGCAAGGCGGCGGTGGATGGAGCCGCAGTGGTGACCCCGGTGGCGACAGCGCCCGCGCTGGTGGGCATGAACTGGAAGAAGTTCGGGCTGTGGGCGGTGTTGTTGCTCAGTGTGCTGTTTCTGGGGGGCATGGCGTTCAGTTTGCTGCGCAAGCCTGCTGCTAAACCCTGAGGATGGCTGGCGCTGCACGCCATTCGCGAGCAAGCCCGCGAAAGCGGTCTGTCAGCCATAAAAAAACCTCAATCCGCCGCTGATCCACAAGCCACATCGGCCCCTTTTCGAACTACGCTCAACCCCGCGCATGAACTCTATTGGGTGTATCACGTCTGATAGGAGGAAATGCGCCCTGACTCGCGTTAAACTGCACGGGTTTTTAGCCCCCCCATTCCTCCGGAGCCTTCCATGTCCCGCGTTACCCTGAGTCGCTATTTGATTGAGCAGACCCGCAGCAACAACACTCCTGCCGATCTGCGCTTCCTGATCGAAGTGGTGGCGCGTGCCTGCAAGGAGATCAACCACGCCGTGTCCAAAGGCGCCCTGGGTGGCGTTCTGGGCAGCATGGGCACTGAAAACGTCCAGGGCGAAGTGCAGAAGAAGCTCGACGTAATCTCCAACGAGATCCTGCTCGAAGCCAACGAATGGGGCGGTCACCTGGCCGGCATGGCGTCCGAAGAAATGGACAATGCCTACCAGATCCCGGGCAAATACCCGAAAGGCGCGTACCTGCTGGTATTCGACCCGCTGGACGGTTCGTCGAACATCGACATCAACGCCCCGGTCGGCACCATCTTCTCGGTACTGCGTTGCCCGAACGAATACCTGACCCAGAACGAACCCTTGAATGAAAAGGCCTTCCTGCAGCCAGGTACCCAGCAAGTGGCCGCCGGTTATGCGATCTACGGTCCGCAGACCATGCTGATCCTGACTTTGGGTGACGGCGTGAAAGGCTTCACCCTGGACCGTGAAATGGGCAGCTTCGTATTGACCCACGAAAACATCACCATTCCTGAAACCACCCAGGAATTTGCCATCAACGCGTCCAACCAGCGTCACTGGGAGGCACCGGTACAGCGCTACGTCGGCGAATTGCTGGCAGGCGACGAAGGCCCGCTGAAAAAGAACTACAACATGCGCTGGGTTGCCGCGATGGTCGCCGACGTGCACCGCATCCTGAACCGTGGTGGCCTGTTCATGTACCCACGCGACAGCCGCGAGCCGTCCAAGCCGGGCAAACTGCGTCTGATGTACGAAGCCAACCCGATGTCGTTCCTGGTGGAGCAAGCCGGCGGCGCCTCCACCGACGGCCACCAGCGCATCCTCGATATCCAGCCGGAAGGCCTGCACCAGCGTGTTGCGGTGTTCCTCGGTTCGAAAGAAGAAGTTGCCCGCGTCACGGCTTACCACAAGGAGTAAACCATGACCGCGCCCTGGCAGCCGTTACTCGAATGGTGGTTCGGATCTTTCGAATCACCCAACGAAATAGCGGCTGACAAGGGCAAGTTATGGTTCGGCAAGCGTGACAGTCAGGACCTCGAAGCGCGGATGCGTTTCGGGGACCTGGTCGAGCAGGCACTGGCCGGTGGATTGACCGAGTGGGCGCAACGCCCCGAAGGTTGGCTGGCTCTGGTGCTGTTGCTCGATCAACTGCCGCGTATGATCTTTCGCGATACTCCCAAATCCTTTTCCGGCGATCTCAGGGCTCAGGCACTGGTAGCGCAGGGCATTGCTGCGGATTTCGATCGGCAACTGCGACCGATCCAGCGGGTGTTTATCTACCTGGTGTTCGAGCATTGCGAAAATCTGGCCGTGCAGAACGAAGCGGTTTCGCGGTTTCTTGATCTGGTTGAACAGCAACCGGAGGCGGATCGGGCGGTGTTTGCCGATAACCTGGATTATGCCGAGCGGCATCAGAAGATCATTGCGCGGTTTGGGCGGTTTCCCCATCGCAATGTGGTGTTGGGGCGTGAGTCTACGGCTGAGGAGCTGGAGTTTCTTTCAGGTCCCGGATCCCGCTTCTAGCTTTTCGTTGTTGCTGATACCGCCATCGCGAGCAGGCTCGCTCCCACATGGATCTTTGTCGCTCTGGAGATCCACTGTGGGAGCGAGCCTGCTCGCGATGAGGTCATCAAGAGCGCCTTAGATCCTGAAGCTACCCACCAACTGCTTCAATCGCGCCGCCTGCTGCTCAAGGTCGGCACACGCACGCAAGGTCGACTGCAAGTTCTCCACACCTTCCTGATTCAGCGTATTGATTTCGGTGATGTCGACGTTGATCGACTCAACCACGGCCGTCTGCTCTTCGGTCGCGGTGGCCACCGACTGGTTCATCCCGTCAATCTCACCGATGCGCTGCGTCACGCTGCCCAAGCGTTCGCCGGCCTGGTTGGCGATGCCGACGCTGCTTTCGCTCTGGTGCTGGCTGTCGGTCATGGTGCTGACCGCTTCTCGGGCGCCGACTTGCAGCTCCTCGATCATCTTCTGCACTTGCTGCGCCGAATCCTGAGTGCGGTGGGCGAGGTTGCGCACCTCATCGGCGACCACGGCAAAACCACGGCCGGCTTCACCGGCACGGGCCGCCTCGATCGCCGCATTGAGCGCCAGCAGGTTGGTCTGTTGCGAGATGCTGGTGATCACTTCCAGAATCTGACCGATGTTCACTGTGTTGCTGTTGAGCGTTTCGATGTTGCCGCACGAATCGCTGATCTTCGCTGACAGTTGTTGCATCGCGGCGATGGTTTTATCCACTACTTGCTGACCGTCTTCGGCCAGGGCCCGCGCGTCGCTGGAGTGCTGGGAGGCGAGGGCGGCGTTCTGGGCGATTTCCTGGGCGGCGGCGCCCAGTTCGTTGATCGCCGCTGCCACGCTGCTGGTGCGCGAAGCTTGCTGGTCGGAGTTGAACATCGACGAGTTGGAGGCGGCCACTACCCGCAAGGCCACTTCGTTGACCTGGCCGGTGGCCGAGGACACTTCCCGGATCGAGGTATGGATACGCTCGACGAAACGGTTGAACGAGGTGCCCAGTGCACCGAATTCGTCCTGGCCGTGGATGGTCAGGCGTTTGGTCAGGTCACCTTCGCCCTCGGCGATGTCATGCATGGCGCGGCCCATGATCAGCAGCGGTTGCATCAGTACGCGGATCAACATGCCCAGCAGCGCGATGATGATCACCACGGCGATGACCATGGCAATAATCGCCGAAGTACGGAATTCGCTGAGCATCGAGAAGGCGGTTTCCTGATCCAGCACCAGTGCTACGTACCAGTCCGCCGAAGGCACACCGTTAATGTGGGTGAAGGAGATGAACTGGGCTTTGCCGTCCACTTCGACTTCTTTCAGCTCCGGGCTGATTTTTGGCGCGCCGTTGGGGTAGGCGTCGGCCAGGTTCTTGAGCACCAGTTTGCTGTCGGGGTGGATCAGGATTTTGCCGTCGGCGCTGACAATGAACGCATGGCCATGACCGCCGAAATTCAGCGAGTTGATGATCGCGCTGACGCTGGACAGGTCAATATCCGCGCCAGCGACGCCAATCATCTGGCTCTGGTGCTTCACCGGCGTGGCCACGGTGATCACCAGTTTGCCCGACGAGGCCGCGATATAGGGTTCGGTGACGATGGTCTGTTGTGCGCTATTGGCCGCTTTGTACCAGCCACGGGCACGCGGGTCGTAGTCCGCGGCGCGATTGCCGGCCGGGACCGAGAACATTACGCCATCGGTGCCGCCGAAGTAGCTCAGCTGGAAGTTGCTAGTGTAGGCCGGCAGGTCGATGGCGCGCTTGAGGTTGGCTTGGGCGCTGCCGTCCACCGCGATCTGCTGGGACAGCGATTGCAGCAATTGGATGCGGCTTTCCAGCCAGGTCTGGATGTTGCTGGTGGTCAGGCTGCCGAGTTCCTGCATCGAGGATTCGGTACTGCTGCGCAGGGTCTGCCGCTGGCGGTAATCGTTGAACAGGATGAAACAGGCAAATGCGACGGCCACCACGAGAGCGGCTGCCAGCAAGATCTTGTGGCTGAATTTCATATTTCTGGTCATTAAATGATCTACCGCGCAGGGGCTGGTCAGCAAAGAGGCGTCAATTTGCCACAGTAGAAGGCTTGGCGCTGCTTTTATGTCGACTGGCCAGCGCCAAAGATTAGGCGGGTTTGACGAAAACCGACGAAATACTCAACGACACGAGAAAGTGGCTGATTTATCGGCAAAAGCCTGACGGGCGGCCGAACAAATAGCCGGAGGGTCAGGGAACCAGACAGGGGTTTTCTCTTCTAAGCTTCAGCTTGGCAGCCATGCCATTTCCTTCGCACCAGGAGTTACACCATGTCGCTGCGATCTATCGCCTTGCTCTCGTTCTGCGTGTTGTTGGCCGCGTGCGGCAAGATCAATCAGGAAAACTACTCGAAGCTGTCGACCGGCATGCCCAAGGCCGAGGTTGAAACCTTGCTGGGCAAACCCACCGACTGCTCGGGCGCGCTCGGCATGTCCAGCTGCACCTGGGGTGACAAAAACAGCTTTATCAGCGTGCAGTACGCCGGTGACAAAGTGCTGATGTTCTCTGGCCAAGGCCTGAAATAAACCGGGGCTACGCGCCCACGGGAGAAAAAAATAATGAAGCGGTTACTGATCGTTCTTTTTGCCGGCCTGGTATTGGCCGGCTGCGCCACTTCTGGCGTAGATCCGTTGGCACCCAAGACCGTCAACACGGTCAACCTCAAGCGCTACCAGGGAACCTGGTACGAGTTGGCGCGTCTGCCGGTGTATTTCCAGCGTAACTGCGCGCAATCCGAAGCCCATTACAGCCTCAAACCTGACGGTGAAATGGCGGTGCTGAACCGCTGTCTGACGTCGGACTGGCAATGGGAAGAGGCCAAAGGTACGGCTTATCCACAGGTGCCCGGCAAGGCCGACAAGCTGTGGGTCGAGTTCGATACCTGGTTCTCGCGACTGATACCCGGTGTGTCGAAGGGAGAATACTGGGTGTTGTACGTCAGCGATGACTACAAGACCGCGATTGTCGGCGACCCGAGCCGCCATCATCTCTGGCTGCTGTCACGGACCCCGACGGTCAATGGCGTGGTGCGTGAAGAACTGCTGAGCAAGGCGCGTCAGCAGGGGTATGACACGACGCGGCTGATCTGGCGCACGTCGGATACCAAGATGGCGAAGACTTCGAATTAGGCTGCCGCTGAAGATCAAAAATGGTGGGAGCGAGCCTGCTCGCGATAGCGGAATGTCAGTCAACATATCTGTTGAATTTGACGGCCCTATCGCGAGCAGGCTCGCTCCCACATTTTTTTGCGTCAGCCCAAGAGGTCGCGCAGGACTTGGGTGAATGCGCGGTTGCTTTCTTCTTCACCGGCATGTCGCCCGTCACGCACGACCCATTGGCCGTTGACCAGCACATCCCGCACCTGGCGATCGCCGCCGGCAAACAACCACCGATTGAGAATTCCGTCGCCACTGGCCGTCGCCAGGTACGGATCGTTGCCGTCCAGCACCAGCCAGTCGGCACGTTTGCCGACTTCCAGGCCACCAATCGGTTGGCCCAATGCCTGGGCACCGCCATCCAGCGCTGCGTCGTACAGCGTGCGGCCGACCATCGGCTGATCCGCGCCATACAACCGATTACGCCGCTGATCGCGCAGACGCTGGCCATATTCCAGCCAGCGCAACTCTTCCACCACGCTCAACGACACATGGCTGTCGGAACCGATGCCCATGCGCCCACCCTGAGCCAGGAAGTCCACCGCCGGGAAAATCCCGTCACCGAGGTTGGCTTCAGTGGTCAGGCACAGGCCGGCGATGGCGCGGCTTTTGGCCATGAGCGTGACTTCTTCCGGGTTGGCGTGAGTGGCGTGGACCAGGCACCAGCGCTGATCGACTTCGGTGTTTTCGTACAGCCATTGCAGCGGACGACGACCGCTCCAGCTCAGGCAGTCGTCGACTTCTTTCTGCTGTTCGGCAATGTGAATGTGTACCGGGCACTGCTTGTCGCTGGCCGCCAGCACTTCGCTGATCTGCTGCGGTGTGACCGCGCGTAACGAGTGGAAACACAGGCCGAGCGACTGCGCCGGTTGCTGCGCCAGGATCGGCTGCAAGCGCGACTGAAGTTTCAGGTAGTTTTCGGTGTTGTTGATAAAGCGGCGCTGGCCTTCATTCGGGGCCTGGCCACCGAAACCGGAGTGGCTGTAGAGCACGGGCAAAAGGGTCAACCCGATACCGGCAGAGCTGGCCGCCTGGCTGATGCGCAGCGCCAGTTCGGCCGGGTCTGCATAAGGCTGGCCGTTATTGTCGTGATGTACGTAATGAAACTCCGCGACCGAGGTGTAGCCGGCCTTGAGCATTTCGATGTACAGCTGACGGGCGATGACGCCGAGTTGGTCCGGGCTGATTTTTCCGACCAGACGGTACATCAAATCACGCCAGGTCCAGAAACTGTCGTTCGGATTTCCCGCCACTTCCGCCAGCCCGGCCATGGCCCGCTGGAAGGCGTGGGAGTGTAAATTCGGCATCCCCGGCAGCAGCGGGCCGCTCAACCGTTCGGCGCCATCTGCGTGGGAATCGGCCTGGACATGGGTCAGTACGCCATCGGCGCTGACCTCAAGACGTACATTGTTGGCCCATCCACTAGGCAGCAGCGCGCGTTCGGCAAAGAAGGCGGACATGGTTCAGCACCCCATCGTGTGTTATTTGTATATACATATACAGACGTTTGCCTGCTCGGTAAACTCCGGCAAGCTAGCAACCTCTAACGAATGAACAAGGATTAACCGTGCCGACTCCCTCTGCCACATTGCCGCCGAATGCCAATCTGAGCGCCAATCTGGGCGACAGTCCGGCGCCCTTGTACGCCCGCGTAAAACAAATGATCACCCAGCAAATCGACAGTGGAAACTGGCCGCCGCACTACCGCGTTCCGTCGGAAAGCGAGTTGGTCAATCAGCTGGGTTTCAGCCGCATGACCATCAATCGTGCCCTGCGCGAGATGACCGCCGACGGCTTGCTGGTGCGTATGCAGGGTGTCGGTACGTTCGTCGCCGAGCCGAAAAGCCAGTCTGCCTTGTTTGAAGTGCACAACATCGCCGACGAGATCGCCTCCCGTGGCCATCGTCACACTTGCAAGGTGATCACCCTCGAAGAAGAGGCCGCCGGTTCCGAGCGGGCCCTGGCCCTGGACATGCGCGAAGGCCAGAAGGTGTTCCACTCGCTGATCGTGCATTTCGAGAACGATATTCCGGTGCAAATCGAAGACCGTTTCGTCAACGCGCTGGTGGCACCGGACTACCTCAAGCAAGACTTTACCCTGCAAACGCCTTACGCCTATCTGAATCAGGTTGCGCCGTTGACCGAAGGCGAGCACGTGGTCGAAGCGATTCTGGCTGAGCCGTCCGAGTGCAAGTTGCTGCAGATTGAAAAGGGCGAGCCGTGCCTGCTGATTCGTCGTCGCACCTGGTCTGGCCGTCAGCCAGTGACCGCCGCCCGTTTGATCCACCCCGGTTCCCGTCATCGTCTGGAAGGACGGTTTCATAAATAAAGAGCCATCAATAACAAAGAGATATAAATGGGTCAGTTGAAGGTTTTACGCGCTGAAGATTACCCGCGCATGCCGTGGAAAAACGGCGGCGGCAGCACCGAAGAAATCACCCGCGATACCGGTGTGGGCCTTGATGGTTTTGGCTGGCGCCTGTCGATTGCCGACATCGGCGAGTCGGGCGGGTTTTCCACTTTTGCCGGTTATGAGCGGGTGATCACCGTGCTGCAAGGCGAGGGCATGACCTTGCGCGTCGATGGTCAGGACACGCGGGCGTTGTTACCGCTGGACCCGTTTGCTTTCAGTGGCGAGAGTCACGTGTTCTGCGCATTGCTCGGCGGACCGATTCGCGATTTCAACCTGATTTATGCACCGGATCGTTACCGCGCGCGGTTGCAGTGGCTGGAAGGTAAGCAGCGGTTTTTTAGTGAGGCCGGGACTCTGCTGGTATTCAGTGTCAGTGAAGCGCTTGAAGTGAAGGTCGGTAACAGCGCATCGCAACTCGGTCGCCATGATTGCCTGCAACTGGATGGTAACGCCGGGCTGCTGGATATCTCTATCAAGGGTCAGTGCTGTGTGATCGAGCTGATCGCTCGCTGATCCAGCACCGGGTCGCCTCTATCGCGGGCAAGCGCGCTCCCACAGGGACATCATCGTACTTGTGGGAGCGGGCTTGCCCGCGATGCTTTTCAGGGCCTGAACCTCGTTTCCCATCGTGCACCACTTTGTTACCGAACGCCCCAGCGTGGCGCAAAACCCCGCTCAAGTAACAGCCTTCGCCCCTTCCGCCAAATCCCCTCGAAAAATTTCATCTGCGCCAGAGCCCTTGATCCAGGCGCTTTCCAGCCCTTTCAGAATTTTTCTTGAATGCTTATCCGGCAAGTTGGCCGCTTGATTGCATATGCTTGTATGTACAAGTAAAGACGTATGCGTATGAGTCGATCGAGACTCCTCGTAACGTCCACTGATTCGCTTGTGGCGCAACGATGCGCACAGGCTGGCTCGCCCACCGCCAGGGTTGGTTTGGATTTGATCGCTGAGGAGTCTTTTTCGTGACTGACAACACCCAGAAACCTACTAAATACCGCAATGTCGAAATCCGCGCTGCTCGCGGTAACAAGCTGACCGCCAAGAGCTGGCTGACTGAAGCGCCGCTGCGCATGCTGATGAACAACCTCGACCCGGAAGTCGCCGAGAACCCTAAAGAGCTGGTGGTTTACGGTGGTATCGGTCGTGCGGCACGCAACTGGGAATGCTACGACAAGATCGTCGAAAGCCTGACCAACCTGAACGACGACGAGACCCTGCTGGTGCAATCCGGCAAGCCGGTCGGCGTATTCAAGACCCACAGCAACGCCCCGCGCGTACTGATCGCCAACTCCAACCTGGTACCACACTGGGCCAGTTGGGAGCACTTCAACGAACTGGACGCCAAAGGCCTGGCCATGTACGGCCAGATGACCGCCGGCAGCTGGATCTACATCGGCAGCCAGGGCATCGTTCAGGGCACCTACGAAACCTTCGTCGAAGCCGGTCGCCAACACTACAACGATGACCTGAAAGGTCGTTGGGTCCTGACCGCAGGCCTCGGCGGCATGGGCGGCGCCCAGCCTCTGGCCGCAACCCTGGCCGGCGCTTGCTCGCTGAACATCGAATGCCAGCAGGTCAGTATCGATTTCCGTCTGAAAAGCCGCTACATCGATGAGCAAGCCACCGACCTCGACGACGCCCTGGCCCGCATTGCCAAATACACCAAGGAAGGCAAAGCGATTTCCATCGCCCTGCTGGGTAACGCGGCTGAAATCCTTCCTGAACTGGTCAAGCGCGGCGTGCGCCCGGACATGGTCACCGACCAGACCAGCGCCCACGACCCGCTCAACGGCTACCTGCCAGCCGGCTGGACCTGGGAAGAGTACCGCGCTCGCGCCAAGACCGAACCCGCCGCAGTGATCAAAGCTGCCAAGCAATCGATGGCTGTGCACGTCAAGGCGATGTTGGACTTCCAGAAAATGGGCGTGCCGACCTTCGACTACGGCAACAACATCCGTCAGATGGCCCAGGAAGAGGGCGTGGAAAACGCATTCGACTTCCCAGGCTTCGTACCGGCTTACATCCGTCCGCTGTTCTGCCGTGGCATCGGCCCGTTCCGTTGGGCTGCACTGTCGGGCGACCCGCAGGACATCTACAAGACCGACGCTAAAGTTAAAGAACTGATCCCGGACGACGCCCACCTGCACAACTGGCTGGACATGGCCCGCGAGCGCATCAGCTTCCAGGGTCTGCCGGCGCGTATCTGCTGGGTTGGCCTGGGCCTGCGCGCCAAGCTCGGTCTGGCGTTCAACGAAATGGTGCGCAGCGGTGAGCTGTCCGCACCAATCGTGATCGGTCGCGATCACCTGGACTCCGGCTCTGTTGCCAGCCCGAACCGCGAAACCGAATCGATGCAGGACGGTTCCGACGCCGTGTCCGACTGGCCACTGCTCAACGCCTTGCTCAACACCGCGAGCGGCGCGACCTGGGTTTCCCTGCACCACGGCGGCGGCGTCGGCATGGGCTTCTCCCAGCACTCGGGCATGGTGATTGTCTGCGACGGTACTGATGAAGCGGCCGAGCGTATCGCTCGCGTGCTGCATAACGACCCGGCGACTGGCGTTATGCGTCACGCCGATGCCGGTTATCAGATCGCGATCGATTGCGCCAAGGAGCAGGGACTGAACCTGCCGATGATTACCGGCAAATAACGCAATACCTTGTGGAAACTTGGCTCCCACATAAAGCGGCTTCCCGGTTGAACCCTAAATAACAATCCACAGAGGTTGAACAATGGCTGTTAATGACGATCGTGCAGGCAGTAAACCGTTGATCGAGAAACGTTCGATCGACTACATCCCGGAAGCGGAGAGACACGGTCGTCTGTTGAGCCAGTTCACCCTGTGGATGGGTGCCAACCTGCAAATCACCGCGATTGTCACCGGGGCCCTGGCCGTGGTGCTGGGCGGTGACGTGTTCTGGTCGTTGATCGGTCTGTTGATCGGTCAACTGCTCGGCGGTGGCGTAATGGCGCTGCATGCGGCGCAAGGGCCCAAGCTTGGCCTGCCGCAGATGATCTCCAGCCGGGTGCAGTTCGGCGTTTATGGCGCGGCCATCCCGATCGTGTTGGTGTGCCTGATGTACCTGGGCTTCACCGCAACGGGCACCGTGCTTTCCGGCCAGGCGCTGGGCCAGTTGTTTGGCGTCAGCGACAGCGTCGGTATCCTCATCTTCGCCAGCGTCATCGTGCTGGTCACGGTGCTCGGTTATCGGGTGATCCATTGGATCGGCCGTGTTGCCAGTGTCATTGGCGTGATTGCCTTTGTTTATCTGTTCAGCCGTCTGATGAGCCAGGTTGACGTTGGCGCACTGTTGCAAATCCGCCACTTCAGCTGGAGCAGTTTCTTGCTCGCGGTGTCGCTCGCGGCGTCCTGGCAGATCGCCTTCGGCCCCTACGTGGCTGACTATTCACGCTACCTGCCGAGCAAGACTTCCTCGGTGAAGACCTTTTTCGCTGCAGGCGCGGGTTCGGTCATTGGCGCACAGGTGGCGATGATCCTCGGCGTGCTTGCGGCCGCCTCGGCCAAAGGGCAGTTCGCCGGCCACGAAGTGGCCTACATCGTGGGTCTGGGCGGTACCGGTGCTACCGCTGCGCTGCTGTATTTCAGCGTCGCGTTCGGCAAGGTCACCATCTCCACGCTGAACTCCTACGGCAGCTTCATGTGCATTGCGACCGTCATCAGCGGTTTCCGTGGTGACCTGCGGGTAACGCGCTTGCAGCGTCTGGTGTTCGTGCTGGTCATCGTCGGTGCTGCGACCCTGATGGCGTTGCTCGGTCAGCACTCGTTCCTCGGTGCGTTCAAGTCCTTCATCCTGTTTTTGCTGGCGTTCTTTACACCATGGAGCGCGATCAACCTGGTGGACTACTACTGCATCACTCGCGAGCGCTATGACGTGCCGGCACTGGCCGATCCAAACGGTCGCTACGGCCGCTGGAACCCCCTCGGTATCAGCGTTTATGTCTTCGGTGTGCTGGTGCAACTGCCGTTCATCTCTACCAAGTTCTACACCGGTCCGCTGGTGGACGCTCTGGGTGGTGTGGATATTTCCTGGATCATCGGTCTGGTGCTTCCCGCAGGCCTGTATTACGTGTGCGCGAAAAAATGGCACAGCGCAGTACCCGATCACCTGATTCTGCCAGTCGAGCAGGACAGCGATGCAGCACCTATAAAAAGCGGGGCCGGTCGCGCTGCGGCGCAGGCCTGACTGGACGTGAACAGGGCTGGATGCCTCTTGACTGCCGTAAGCCAACTCATGATTAGGAGCGTCACACAATGAAATCGAACAAGACCCTGCTGACCACATTGCTTTCCATGGGCCTGTTGGCCAGTGCCGGCGCCACTCAGGCGGCAGGCTGGTGCGAATCGGGCAAACCGGTGAAATTCGCCGGCCTGAACTGGGAAAGCGCCATGCTGCTGACCGACGTGCTGCAAGTCGTGCTGGAGAAAGGCTACGACTGCAAGACCGACAGCCTGCCGGGTAACTCCATCACCATGGAAAACGCCCTGAGCAGCAACGACATTCAAGTGTTTGCCGAAGAGTGGGTCGGCCGCAGCGAGGTCTGGAACAAGGCTGAGAAGGCCGGCAAGGTAGTCGGTGTCGGCGCTCCGGTGGTGGGTGCCGTCGAAGGCTGGTACGTACCGCGTTATGTGATCGAAGGCGATGCCAAGCGCAAGCTTGAGCCGAAAGCCCCGGACCTGAAAAACATTGCTGATCTGGGCAAGTATTCCGCGGTGTTCAAAGACGCCGAAGAGCCATCCAAGGGCCGTTTCTATAACTGCCCGGCTGGCTGGACCTGTGAGCTGGACAACAGCGAAATGCTGAAAAGCTACGGCCTGGAAAGCACCTACACCAACTTCCGTCCGGGCACCGGCCCGGCACTGGATGCGGCGGTGCTGTCGAGCTACAAGCGTGGCGAGCCGATCCTGTTCTACTACTGGTCGCCAACGCCTCTGATGGGCCAGGTCGACCTGATCAAACTCGAAGAGAAACCAGGCGTGGACAAGCAAGTGACCATCAAGGTCGGCCTGTCCAAGACCTTCCACGAGCAAGCTCCGGAACTGGTGGCCGTGCTGGAAAAGGTCAACCTGCCGATCGACCTGCTGAATCAGAACCTCGGGCGCATGGCCAAAGAGCGGATCGAGTCGCCAAAACTGGCCAAGATCTTCTTGAAGGAACATCCTGAAGTCTGGCACGCATGGGTGAGCGAAGACGCAGCCAAAAAGATCGACGCGGCCTTGTAGGTCGAGTGTCTCCGACTGTCGGCAACGGCAGTCGGATGCTTGATCGCAACCCCTTGATTGAGAGCCTCTTATGTTTCCCGAAAGCTTTACCTTTTCCATCGCCGACTGGGTCAACGGTTGGGTCGATTCGCTGGTCACCAACTACGGCGACGTGTTCCGCAGCATCTCCGACACCCTGTTGTGGGCCATCGTCAATCTAGAAGGGCTGCTGCGCGCGGCGCCCTGGTGGCTGATGTTGGCGATCGTGGCGGGCGTGGCCTGGCACGCGACCCGCAAAGTCGTGACCACGGCGGTTATCGTCGGCTTGCTGTTCCTGGTGGGCGCGGTCGGCCTCTGGGACAAGCTGATGCAGACCCTGGCGCTGATGATGGTGGCGACGGTCATCTCGGTGCTGATCGGCATTCCGCTGGGCATTCTCTCGGCGCGCAGCAATCGCCTGCGTTCGGTGCTGATGCCGCTGCTGGACATCATGCAGACCATGCCGAGCTTCGTGTACCTGATTCCGGTGCTGATGCTGTTCGGTCTGGGCAAGGTCCCGGCGATTTTTGCCACGGTGATCTACGCCGCGCCGCCGCTGATCCGCCTGACCGATCTGGGCATTCGTCAGGTCGACGGTGAAGTGATGGAAGCGATCAACGCCTTCGGTGCCAACCGCTGGCAGCAACTGTTCGGCGTGCAACTGCCGCTGGCCCTGCCGAGCATCATGGCCGGGATCAACCAGACCACCATGATGGCCCTGTCGATGGTGGTAATCGCCTCGATGATCGGTGCCCGTGGCTTGGGTGAAGACGTGTTGGTGGGGATTCAGACCCTCAACGTCGGACGTGGCCTTGAAGCCGGTCTGGCGATCGTGATTCTGGCAGTGGTGATCGACCGCATTACACAGGCGTACGGTCGTGCACGGCATGAGGTGAGCAAATGAGCAACGCAGCCATCAGCAAGATCGAAGTCAAAAACGTCTTCAAGATTTTCGGCAACCGCTCCAAGGAAGCGCTGGGCATGATTGGCCAGGGCAAAACCAAAGACCAGGTGCTGGCTGAAACCGGCTGCGTGGTCGGTGTGAACGACCTGTCGCTGAGCATCAGCACCGGCGAGATCTTCGTGATCATGGGTCTGTCCGGTTCTGGCAAGTCGACTTTGGTGCGCCACTTCAATCGCCTGATCGACCCCACCAGCGGCGCGATCCTGGTGGACGGCGTGGACATCCTGCAATACGACATGGAAGCCCTGCGCGAATTTCGTCGGCACAAGATCAGCATGGTGTTCCAGAGCTTCGGCCTGCTGCCCCACAAGACCGTGCTGGATAATGTTGCTTACGGCCTGAAAGTGCGTGGCGAGAGCAAGCAGATGTGCGCCGAGCGTGCGCTGCACTGGATCAACACCGTGGGCCTGAAGGGCTACGAAAACAAATACCCGCACCAGCTCTCGGGCGGCATGCGCCAGCGTGTGGGCCTGGCTCGTGCACTGGCGGCGGATACCGACATCATCCTGATGGACGAAGCCTTCAGCGCCCTCGACCCGTTGATCCGCGCCGAAATGCAAGACCAGTTGCTGGAACTGCAAAAGACCCTGCACAAGACCATCGTGTTCATCACCCACGACCTCGACGAGGCCGTGCGCATCGGCAATCGCATCGCGATCCTCAAGGATGGCCGGCTGATTCAGGTTGGTACGCCACGAGAGATCCTGCATTCGCCGGCGGATGAGTATGTAGACCGGTTCGTACAGCGGCGGGCGGCGGTGGTTTAAAGGTTTGCGGCGGTTGTGCCGGCCTCTTCGCGAGCAGGCTCGCTCCCACAATTGGAATGCGTACCCTGTGGGAGCGAGCCTGCTCGCGAAAGCGTCGGCAAAGCTGCATCAATATTCAGGTAAGAGGTCAAAGATGTCCCAGGCTGAAAAAATCGTTATCGCCGATGCCCCGTTGCGTTGGCAGGATGTGGTCGCAGTCGCCCGCCATGGCGCACAGCTCGAGCTGTCGCCCCAAGTCTGGGCGCGGATCGAGAATGCTCAGGCGATCGTCCAGCGCATCGTCGTCAGCGGCGAGCGCGCATATGGCGTCAACACCGGCCTCGGCGCGCTGTGCAATGTCTCGCTCAAAGACGAGCAACTCAGCCAATTGTCACGCAACACCCTGCTCAGTCACGCCTGTGGCGTTGGCACGCCACTGGCCGACGAACAGACCCGCGCAATCATCTGCGCCGCTATTCGCAACTATAGCCATGGCAAATCCGGCATTCATCGCCGCGTGGTCGAAGCCCTGCTGGCGCTACTCAATCGCGGCATCACCCCGCAAGTGCCGTCTCAGGGGTCGGTCGGTTACCTGACCCACATGGCCCACATCGGAATCACTCTGTTGGGTGTCGGCAATGTCAGCTATCGGGGGCAGATCGTTTCTGCGCAGCAAGCCTTGGCCGAAGAGGGGCTGCAACCGGTGCAACTGGGCGCTAAAGATGGCTTGTGCCTGGTCAACGGCACGCCATGCATGACCGGCCTCAGCTGTCTGGCGCTCGCAGATGCAACCCGACTCGTGCAGTGGGCCGACGTGGTCGGTGCCATGAGCTTCGAAGCCCAGCGCGGCCAGATCGCGGCATTCGACGCCGAGATCATCGCGCTTAAACCCCATCCGGGCATGCAGCAGGTGGGAATCAACCTTCGCGCCTTGCTCGATGGCAGCGAAGTGATCGCCAGCAGCAAAGGTATTCGCACTCAGGATGCGTTGAGCATCCGCTCGATCCCGCAAGTTCACGGTGCGGCTCGCGATCAGCTCGAACACGCGAAAAAGCAGATCGAAACCGAACTCAACGCTGTCACCGACAACCCGATGCTGCTGGGCACGCCGGACAACTACCGCGTCGTGTCCCAGGCCAACCCCCACGGCCAATCGGTTGCGTTGGCCGCTGACTTGCTCGCCATCGCCATGGCAGAAATCGGCTCCATCGCCGAGCGTCGCCTGGACCGCTTGATCAACCCGCACGTCAGCGGTCTGCCGGCGTTTCTGGTGGCCAACCCCGGGGTGAATTCCGGGATGATGATCGTCCAGTACGTCGCCGCATCCCTGTGTGCGGAAAACCGTCAATTGGCGCAACCGGCGGTGCTCGACAACTACGTCACCTCGGGCTTGCAGGAAGACCACTTGAGCATGGGCACCAACGCGGCGCTGAAGCTGCATCGCGCATTGGAAAACTGCACGCAGATTCTCGCGATTGAATATTTGCTGGCATCCCAGGCTTTTGAATTCCTCAAAGAGCAACGCTTTGGCGCGGGCACCGATGCCGCATGGCGTCTGCTGCGTGAGCGGGTTCCGGCCTACGACCAGGACCGCTGGCTGGCACCGGACATTGCTGCCGCTGCCAGTGTTTTGAAAGACCCGATTTTGTTGCACAAGGCTTTACCTAACCTCAACTGATTTCGACAAACACCAGCGTGCCAAGGCGCGGCTCCCCAATGGGCAGCCGCGACGGACAACGGACATCTCCGGAGCGTCTGGTAAGTTCTCTTCATAGAAAAGAAGAAACTCTCAAAAGGAGCACAAAATGACTGCACTTAACCTGATTCCCGGCCAACTGAGCCTTGCCCAACTGCGTGATGTTTATCAGCAACCGGTCAAAATCACCCTCGATAACAGCGCCTCGAGCCAGATCGAAGCCAGCGTTGCCTGCGTGGAACAGATCCTCGCCGAGAACCGCACGGCTTACGGCATCAACACCGGTTTCGGCCTGCTGGCTTCGACCCGTATCGCCAGCGAAGACCTGGAAAACCTGCAGCGCTCGCTGGTGCTGTCCCACGCCGCTGGCGTCGGTGAGCCGATCAGCGACGCCCTGGTGCGGCTGGTCATGGTGCTCAAGGTCAATAGCCTGAGCCGTGGTTTTTCCGGCATTCGTCGCGTGGTGATCGATGCACTGATCGCCCTGATCAACGCCGAGGTTTACCCGCACATTCCATTGAAAGGTTCGGTGGGTGCATCCGGTGATCTGGCGCCTCTGGCCCATATGTCCCTGGTGCTGCTGGGCGAAGGTAAAGCTCGCTACAAAGGCGAGTGGATGCAAGCAACCGAAGCGCTGAAAATCGCCGGTCTGACCCCGTTGACCCTGGCTGCCAAAGAAGGTCTGGCGCTGCTCAACGGCACTCAGGTTTCTACCGCTTATGCATTGCGCGGTTTGTTCGAAGGCGAAGACCTGTTTGCTGGTGCCCTGGCCATTGGTGGTATGACTGTTGAAGCCGTGCTGGGCTCGCGCTCGCCGTTCGACGCGCGCATCCACGCCGCGCGCGGTCAGAAAGGCCAGATCGACGCCGCTGCCGCTTACCGCGATCTGCTGGGCGAGCGTAGCGAAGTGTCCGACTCGCACCAGAACTGCGAAAAGGTCCAGGACCCGTACTCCCTGCGCTGCCAGCCGCAAGTCATGGGCGCCTGCCTGACTCAGTTCCGTCAGGCCGCCGAAGTACTCGCGATCGAAGCCAACGCTGTCTCCGACAACCCGCTGGTGTTCGCCGCTGAAGGCGACGTGATCTCCGGCGGTAACTTCCACGCCGAGCCGGTGGCCATGGCCGCCGACAACATGGCCCTGGCCATTGCCGAAATCGGTTCCCTGAGCGAACGCCGCATCTCGCTGATGATGGACAAGCACATGTCGCAACTGCCGCCGTTCCTGGTGGCCAATGGCGGTGTGAACTCCGGTTTCATGATCGCCCAGGTGACTGCTGCGGCATTGGCCAGCGAGAACAAGGCGCTGTCCCATCCGCACTCGGTGGACAGTCTGCCGACGTCGGCCAACCAGGAAGACCATGTTTCCATGGCTCCGGCGGCGGGCAAGCGTCTGTGGGAAATGGCCGAGAACACGCGTGGGGTTCTGGCGGTTGAATGGTTGGCGGCGGCTCAGGGGCTGGACCTGCGCGACGGTCTGAAAACCTCGCCAAAACTGGAAAAAGCCCGCGCCATCCTGCGTGCTGAAGTGCCGTTCTATGAGAAGGATCGCTTCTTTGCACCGGACATCAATGCGGCCAGTGAGTTGTTGGCCACGCGTTGCCTGAATGACCTGGTGACGGCGAAGTTGCTGCCTAGTCTGTAATGGCCTTTTCGCGAGCAGGCTCGCTCCCACATTGGAATGCATACCCCTGTGGGAGCGAGCCTGCTCGCGATACGATTTTGAGTCGAATAAGAATAATTAAGGACGAGAAATGCAACAGCCAGCAAAAGGTTTGAAACGCGGGCTCTCTGCCCGACATATTCGCTTCATGGCGCTGGGGTCGGCTATCGGCACCGGGCTTTTTTACGGTTCTGCCTCGGCCATACAAATGGCCGGGCCTGCGGTATTGCTCGCTTACCTGATCGGTGGCGCGGCGGTGTTCATGGTCATGCGCGCCCTCGGCGAGATGGCGGTGCATAACCCGGTGGCCGGCTCATTCGGCCAGTACGCCAGCACCTATCTGGGGCCGATGGCGGGCTTCATCCTCGGTTGGACCTACGCATTTGAAATGGTCATCGTCGGTATGGCCGACGTGACCGCGTTCGGTATTTACATGGGTTTCTGGTTTCCGGAAGTCGCCCGCTGGATCTGGGTGCTGGGTATCGTTTCGGTGGTCGGCGGCTTGAACCTGTGCAACGTCAAAGTCTTCGGTGAAATGGAGTTCTGGTTGTCGCTGCTCAAGGTCGCGGCCATCGTCGCGATGATCCTGGGCGGTTTCGGCATCATGCTGTTCGGCATCAGCAATGCGCCCGGCGCCCAGGCGACCGATATCAGCAACCTCTGGACCCAGGGCGGCTTCATGCCCAATGGCGTGGGCGGCTTGATCGCCTCGTTTGCGGTGGTGATGTTTGCCTTTGGCGGTATTGAAATCATCGGCGTTACCGCCGGCGAAGCCAAAGACCCGCAGCATGTGCTGCCTCGAGCGATCAATGCCGTACCGTTGCGTATCTTGCTGTTCTACGTGCTGACGATGCTGGTGCTGATGTCGATCTTCCCGTGGCAGCAGATCGGTAGCCAAGGCAGCCCGTTCGTGCAGATTTTCGACAATCTGGGTATCAGCTCGGCGGCTACCATCCTCAACATCGTGGTGATCTCGGCGGCGGTGTCGGCCATCAACAGTGACATCTTCGGCGCTGGCCGGATGATGTACGGATTGGCTCAGCAAGGGCACGCACCCAAAGGCTTTGCCCGCTTGTCGCGCAATGGCGTGCCATGGATGACCGTGGTGGTCATGAGTGCCGCGCTGTTGCTGGGCGTGCTGCTGAACTACCTGATTCCGGAAAACGTCTTTCTGTTGATCGCCTCCATCGCCACCTTTGCGACGGTGTGGGTCTGGTTGATGATTTTGTTCACCCAAGTGGCCATGCGTCGTTCCATGAGCCGCGAACAGGTTGCCCAACTGAAATTCCCGGTGCCGTTCTGGCCCTACGCGCCGATGGCGGCGATTGCCTTCATGTTGTTCATCTTTGGCGTGCTGGGCTATTTCCCGGACACCCAGGCGGCTCTGATCGTCGGTGTGGTCTGGATTGTATTGCTGGTGCTGGCCTACCTGACGTGGGTGAAACCGGCGGCGGGCAAGGCAGTACCGGTGGAGCGGGAACCTTCTTTTTCTCATCGATAACCTAACGGAGGCCACGGATGAAAACTCTCTGGCAACACTGCCACGTCGCAACCATGGCGCAAGGCGTCTACTCGATCATCGAGGACGCGGCCATTGTGACGTCAGGTGCGCACATTGAGTGGCTTGGTCCACGCGGCGAACTGCCGTCGGGCGAGTACCCGGCCGTCAATGACCTCAACGGGGCCTGGGTCACCCCGGGCCTGATCGACTGCCACACCCATACGGTGTTCGGCGGTAATCGCAGCGGCGAATTCGAGCAACGTCTGCAAGGCGTCAGCTACGCGGAAATCGCCGCGGCTGGCGGTGGCATCGCCAGCACCGTGCGCGCCACCCGTGCCGCCAGTGAAGACGAGCTGTTCGCCAGCGCCGCCAAGCGTCTTAAAAGCCTGATGCGTGATGGCGTCACCACGGTCGAGATGAAGTCCGGCTACGGCCTGGACCTGGCCAGTGAACGCAAGATCCTGCGGGTCATCCGTCGTCTCGGCGTCGAGCTCCCGCTCAGCGTGCGCAGCACCTGCCTGGCCGCTCATGCCTTGCCACCGGAATACGCGGATCGGGCCGACGACTACATCGATCATATCTGCAGCGAAATGCTCCCGGCCCTGGCCGCCGAAGGGCTGGTGGATGCGGTGGATGCTTTCTGCGAATACCTGGCGTTTTCGCCGGCGCAGGTCGAGCGGGTGTTCATTACCGCACAGAAACTCGGCTTGCCGGTGAAGCTGCATGCCGAGCAATTGTCGTCGCTGCACGGTTCGAGCCTGGCGGCGCGCTACCACGCACTGTCCGCCGATCATCTGGAGTTCATGACCGAAGACGACGTCATCGCCATGGCCAAGTCCGGCACCGTCGCGGTATTACTGCCCGGCGCGTTCTACTTCCTGCGGGAAACCCAATTGCCGCCGATGGAAGCCTTGCGCAAACACGGCGTAAAAATTGCCATCGCCAGCGACCTCAACCCGGGCACTTCGCCGGCGTTGTCGTTGCGCTTGATGCTGAACATGGCCTGCACCTGTTTGCGCATGACCCCGGAAGAGGCCCTGGCTGGCGCGACTATTCATGCCGCTACCGCGCTGGGCATGGGCGAGACTCATGGTTCGCTGGAAGCCGGCAAAGTCGCAGACTTCGTCGCCTGGCAGATTGATCGACCGGCCGACCTGTCGTACTGGTTGGGCGGCGACCTGGAAAAACGCGTCGTGCGTCACGGCGTCGAAACAAGCGTTTAGGAGAGCAGTTGTGGATAAGGTTCTGAACTTCAAACAAGGCCGTGTGCCGCTGCTGATCAGCATGCCCCACGCCGGCCTGCGCCTGACCCCGGCGGTCGAAGCCGGGTTGATTCCCGACGCGAAAAGCCTGCCGGACACCGACTGGCACATCCCAAGGCTTTACGAATTCGCCGCCGAGCTGGGCGCCAGCACCCTGGCGGCCGAGTACTCGCGGTTTGTCATCGATCTGAACCGGCCGTCCGACGACAAGCCGTTGTATGTCGGCGCCACCACCGGTCTGTATCCGGCGACGCTGTTCGACGGTATTGCGTTGTTCCGTGAGGGCATGGAGCCGTCCGCGGCGGAACGAGCGACTTATCTGGAGCAAATCTGGACGCCGTACCACCGCACCTTGCAAGAGGAGCTGGCACGACTGAAGGCTGAGTTCGGCTATGCGCTGCTGTTCGATGCGCACTCGATCCGCTCGATCATCCCGCACCTGTTCGACGGCAAATTGCCGGACTTCAACCTCGGCACCTTCAATGGCGCCAGTTGCGATCCACAGTTGGCCACTCAACTGGAAGCGATCTGCGCGAAGCACCTCGATTACAGCCATGTGCTGAACGGTCGCTTCAAGGGCGGGCACATCACCCGGCATTACGGCAACCCGGCCGAAAACATTCATGCCGTGCAGCTGGAGTTGGGGCAGTGCACGTACATGGAAGAGTTCGAGCCGTTCCGTTACCGCCAGGATTTGGCTGAGCCGACGCAAGTGGTGCTCAAGGAGTTGTTGCAAGGGTTGTTGGCGTGGGGCGAAAAGCACTACAGCTGACTGATCGTTCCCACGCTCCGCGTGGGAATGCCTCTAGGGACGCTCCGCGTCCAGTGACGCGGAGCGTCACGGGCTGCATTCCCACGCAGAGCATGGGAACGATCGGTTGAGACAGTCGCCACCGTGCAAAACACGGTCGCCACAGTTCGCTTTTACCCGCTCGACGCTGCGTAATGTTCTGGGCACGGTGCACGAAGACACCGAACCCCACAATAATCTGCCGCACGAGACTCTCCCGATGAAAAGACTGTGCATCTGCTGTCTCTCAATCCTCTGTGGCACTGCTCTTCTGAGCACCAGCGTTTTCGCCAACGACCCCGCTTCCTGCAAGACTGTGCGTATGGGCGTGGTCAACTGGACCGACGTCATCGCCACCAGCGGCATGGCTGACGTATTGCTCAACGGCCTCGGCTACGAAAGCAAGCAAACCAGTGCCGTGCAGCAAATCGTCTTCGCCGGCATCCGCGACAAACGTCTGGATATCTTCCTCGGTTACTGGAAACCGGCGATGGACAAGAACATCGCTCCGTTCGTGGCCGCCAATCAAGTGAAGGTCATGGACAAACCGAGCCTGGCCGACGCCCAGGCAACGCTCGCCGTACCTGACTACGTGGCTGCCGCCGGCCTGAAAACCTTCGCCGATATCGCCAGATTCAAGGACCAGCTCGGCGGCAAGATCTACGGCATCGAGCCGGGCAGCGGCGCCAACACCACCATCGAAACCATGATCGAGACCAACCGCTTTGGCTTGAAGGATTTCAAACTGATCGAGTCCGGTGAGGCCGGGATGCTCGCCGCCGTGCAACGGGCGGTCAATCGCAAGGAGTTCGTGGTGTTCGTCGGCTGGACCCCGCATCCGATGAACATCAACATGAACATCGCCTACCTGACCGGCAGCGAAGACGTCTATGGCCCGAACGAAGGCGCGGCGACCGTTTCCACCGTGACCGCACCGGACTATGCCGAGCGTTGCCCGAACGTGAGCCGCCTGCTGGAAAACCTGACCTTTACCGCCGCTCAGGAAAGCCAGTTAATGGTGCCGATCATGGAGCGCAAGACGCCGCAGGACGTTGCCAGACAATGGCTGCGCGATCATCCCGAAGATCTTCAGCGCTGGTTGGCGGGTGTCAGCAGTGTTGATGGCAAGGAGGGTGTGGCAACCGTTCAGGCCAGTTTGAAAAACTGATCACCATTTCTTCGCAAAGTATGCTGTCTGTGGCGAGGGAGCTTGCTCCCGTTCGGCGGCGAAGCCGTCGTGAACCCGGCTGGTCGTGAGTGGTTTTGGGGCTGCTACGCAGCCCAGCGGGAGCAAGCTCCCTCGCCACAGGACTGAGTTCCAATCCCAAACCGTTGACTGACTGGCTCCAGGCTCATGGCTCCTTACTCGATTTCCGAACACATGGCGGCTTTCGTCGAGAAAACCCTCAGCTTCAACAGCTCCGACAGCAGCCTCACCGGTTTGCGTCAGGCCTACAGCGAGATGTGCCGGGCGTTTACCCCGCCATGTCCCGCAGGACTTGAGGTGATCGATCTCAAGTTGGCGGGCGTGGCGGTGCGCGCCTGGCAACCCTCGGTTCCACCGCCGACCAACGGTTGGCCATGCATTGTGTATCTGCACGGCGGCGGTTGGGTGGTGGGGGATCTGGATTCCCACGCCTTTATCTGCGCCGAACTGGCGTCGGTGCTTGGCGCGCTGGTGATCGCCATTGATTATCGACTGGCACCGGAGGACCCGTTTCCGGCGGCGTTCAAGGACTGCCAGAGTGTCTGGCGTGCGCTGCGCACAGGACCGTTTCAGCTCGATCCGGCGCGGACGCTGGTGGCAGGGGACAGCGCTGGCGGCAACCTCGCCGCTGCGTTGTGCCTCGCCTTGCGCGATGCCGGCGAACCAATGCCATGCGCGCAAGTTCTGATCTATCCGGGGCTGGGCGGCGATCACCGATTGCCGTCGCGCAGCGAATGCGCCGATGCACCATTGCTCAGTAGCAGCGATCTGGATTGTTATCACGCGTTGTATTTAGGCGGAACCCGACAATCGGGTGCCTATGCGATGCCCTTGCTCGCCGACGATTTCAGCGGTTTGCCCCCGGCGTTGATCGCCGTCGCGCAGTTCGATCCGCTGCGCGATGACGGCGTGCTTTACGCCGAGCGACTCAACGCCGCCGGCGTGGATGCAACGCTTTACTACGGGGAGGGGCTGGTTCACGGCTGTCTGCGCGCGCGGGGGCAGGTCGCCGAGGTCGACCGACTCTATGAAACCCTGCTCGACTATTTGGCTGAGAAGACAGGCTGACAAACGCTGACGCTGCGAGGGGCATGCTCATTGACGTAATTCGGGTTTATGATGCCGGACGGCAGAATAATAGAAGTCCCTACAGGGATGACCTCGACCCCTTACGGAGCGCGCAATGCAGACTTTGTACCCGCAGATCAAACCCCACGCCCGGCACGATCTGGCTGTCGATAAAACCCACACGCTGTATGTCGACGAAAGCGGTTCGCCGGAAGGTTTGCCGGTGGTGTTCATTCACGGCGGCCCTGGCGCCGGATGTGATGCCCAGAGCCGCCGGTATTTCGATCCGAACCTGTATCGCATCGTTACTTTCGACCAGCGCGGTTGCGGTCGCTCCACGCCCCACGCCAGCCTGGAAAACAACACCACCTGGGATCTGGTCGCCGACCTTGAGCGGATTCGCAAACACCTGGGTATCGACAAATGGGTGCTGTTCGGCGGTTCCTGGGGTTCGACCCTGGCCCTGGCTTATGCGCAAACCCATCCGGAGCGCGTGCACGGTCTGATTCTGCGCGGGATTTTTCTCTGCCGTCCCCAGGAAATCGAATGGTTCTACCAGTGTGGCGCCAGTCGTCTGTTCCCCGATTACTGGCAGGACTACATCGCGCCGATCCCGCTGGACGAACGCGACGACTTGCTCACGGCATTCCACAAACGCCTGGTCGGCAACGACCAGATCGCCCAGATGCATGCGGCCAAGGCCTGGTCCATCTGGGAAGGCCGTACCGCGACCCTGCGTCCAAATCCGCTGGTGGTCGATCGTTTCTCCGAACCTCAACGTGCGTTGTCCATCGCCCGTATCGAATGCCACTACTTCACCAATAACGCTTTCCTGGAGCCGAACCAGCTGATCCGCGACATGGGCAAAATCGCCCATTTGCCCGGTGTCATCGTCCATGGTCGTTATGACGTGATCTGTCCGCTGGACAACGCCTGGGAACTGCATCAGGCCTGGCCGAACAGCGAATTGCAGGTGATCCGCGACGCTGGCCATGCCGCGTCCGAGCCGGGCATCACCGATGCATTGGTACGCGCCGCTGATCAGATGGCACGTCGACTGCTCGACTTGTCGCCTGACGAAGCATGAAGGGCCTGCTGCAACGCGTGCGTGGCGCGCGAGTCGAGGTCGCGGGAGAGGTGGTTGGTGCGATAGATCAGGGGTTGCTGGTGCTGGTGGCGGTCGAACCCGACGACACGCAGGCCAGCGCCGACAAACTTCTGCATAAACTGCTTAACTATCGAGTATTCAGTGACGCCGAGGGCAAGATGAATCTGTCCTTGGCGGATGTGGGCGGCGGGTTATTGCTGGTCTCGCAATTCACCCTGGCCGCTGATACCAAAAACGGATTGCGTCCGAGTTTTTCGACGGCGGCCCCTCCGGCCTTGGGCGAGGCGCTTTTCGACTATTTATTGGGCAAAGCGAAACAGGTGCATGGCACTGTGGCATCAGGTAGATTCGGCGCGGATATGCAGGTGCACCTGGTCAATGATGGCCCGGTAACCTTCCTGTTACAGACGTGAAAGTGCTTGAAACATGTTTTTAAGGGCATTTCGGCTGAAAACAGGGGCTTTTCCCGATAAATACTTGGTTTCCCCTGATGCGTTGTAACGCGGCCTACTAGATAATCGCGCGCTACGGGGATCAGCGTTCGTTGGTCCATTTTGACTTAGGTAGAGACTTGTCCGGAACCTGTTGGGGAATCATTTTGCCCCATAGGAGTCGGAACAATGCTCGCCAACTTGGCAAGAGTGGTTCGCAGGGTCGGTTTTTTACACCGTACACCGTGCAGGCACTTTAACTGGCCGTTGGTTTTTTGATCTGTTTTCGGCGAGGGTTGCTCGTGATTGTTAGTCCCTGTAATGCACCAAAATTGTCTGCCAAACGGTTTCGAAACGCTCTGGTGGCGGGCTCTGCACTGCTCTGCCTGTTCAGCGCCGGCCAGCTTTGGGCATTCAATCTGGATGACGTATCGGTCAAGGCAAAAGAGCTGGCCGGGCAAAAATACGAAGCCCCGCGCAGTAACCTGCCGAACGAATTCCGCGAGATGAAATTCGCGGACTATCAAAAAATTCGGTTCCGCACCGAAAAAGCCGAGTGGGCCGATCAGAAAACCCCATTCAAGCTGTCGTTCTATCACCAGGGCATGCACTTCGATACGCCGGTGAAAATCAACGAAATCACGGCCAATACCGTCGAAGAGATCAAATACGACCCGAGTCGTTTCGATTTCGGCGACGTGAAGTTCGATCCTAAAGCCACCGAACAGTTGGGTTATGCCGGCTTCCGTGTGCTGTACCCGATCAACAAGGCCGACAAGCAAGACGAAATCATGACCATGCTCGGCGCGAGTTACTTCCGCGTTGTCGGCAAGGGCCACACCTATGGCTTGTCCGCTCGCGGCATGGCCATCGATACCGCCTTGCCGTCCGGCGAAGAGTTCCCGCGCTTCACCGAGTTCTGGATTCAACAGCCCAAGCCGGGCGACAAGCATCTGGTGATCTTCGCCCTGCTGGATTCGCCGCGTGCCACCGGTGCCTATCGCCTGACCCTGCGTCCGGGCAGCGACACGGTCGTCGACGTCAAGGCCAAGATGTATCTGCGTGACAAGGTCACCAAGCTCGGCGTTGCGCCGCTGACCAGCATGTTCCTGTTCGGCGCCAACCAGCCGTCGAAAGTGCTGAACTACCGTCGCGAACTGCACGACTCCAGCGGCCTGTCGATCCATGCCGGCAACGGCGAGTGGATCTGGCGCCCGTTGAACAACCCCAAACACTTGGCCGTGAGCAACTTCTCGATCGAGAACCCGCGCGGTTTCGGCTTGCTGCAACGTGGCCGTGACTTCAGCCACTACGAAGACCTCGACGACCGATACGACAAACGCCCAAGTGCCTGGATCGAGCCGAAAGGCGATTGGGGCAAAGGCTCCGTCGATCTGGTGGAGATTCCTACCGCTGACGAAACCAACGACAATATCGTTGCTTTCTGGAGCCCGGAAAAATTGCCTGAGCCTGGCCAGTCCCTGGACGTCGCCTACCGCATGCACTGGACCATCGATGAAGCCTCCCTGCATTCGCCGGACAGCGCCTGGGTTCAACAGACCCTGCGTTCCACAGGTGACGTGAAGCAGTCGAACCTGATTCGTCAGCCGGACGGCAGCGTGGCCTACCTGGTGGATTTCGAAGGTCCGTCCTTGCAAGACTTGTCGGAAGATGCCGAAGTGCGCAGCCAGGTGAGCGTTGGCGACAACGCGGAGCTGGTCGAGAACAGCGTCCGTTACAACCCTGAAACCAAGGGCTGGCGCCTGACCCTGCGGATGAAGATCAAGGATCCGGGCAAGTCCACCGAAATGCGTGCGGCACTGGTCAAGACCATCACGCCTGCCGAGACGATCAAGACCACGGCGCCAGCGTCCAGTTCTTCCGTTGCCAAGGCCGACAAGATCGCCGCCCGTCAGCAGGAGAAGAAGGACAAGGAAGCCAGGCAGGCTGAAGCGCAAGCCCAGCCAGTCAAGGACACCAAGGACAAGGACAACAAAGACGCCAAGCAGTCTGTCGCTGCCGAAGCGGCCCCAGCCACACCGGAATCGGCACCGACTGAACAAGTCCTGACCGAGACCTGGAGCTATCAGTTGCCTGCCGATGAGTAATTCACAAGTACAGCCACAAACGCTTGCCGAGTACCTGGCGCATTTGCCCATGACCGACGAGCAGCGCGCGGAACTCGCGGGCTGCAAGTCGTTCAGTGAACTGCACGAACGTCTGTCATCCTCGACGTTTGACGGGTCGACCGAGGCCGCCCAGGCTTCGGTCGGCCGGCGCCTGACCCTGAACACCGCCGAAGAACTGGCGGACGCGCAAATGCTTGGACTCGACGCCAGTGGTCGGGTTTGCCTCAAGGCAGCCCCGCCGATCCGTCGGACCAAAGTCGTGCCGGAGCCATGGCGCACCAATATTCTGGTGCGTGGCTGGCGTCGGCTGACCGGGCGCACCAACCCGCCGGCCCCGCCGAAGGATGAGAACGTGCTGCCGGCCGCTCGCTGGCGCACCGTCGGTTCGATCCGTCGCTACATTCTGTTGGTGCTGATGCTCGGTCAAACGATCGTCGCCGGCTGGTACATGAAGGGCATCATGCCGTACCAGGGCTGGTCGTTCGTCGATCTTGAAGAAGTCCTGCACCAACCGCTCCTGCAAACCGCGGCCCAGGTGCTGCCTTACGCCTTGCAAACCACCATCCTGATTATGTTCGGGATTCTGTTTTGCTGGGTGTCGGCCGGTTTCTGGACGGCGCTGATGGGCTTTCTCGAGCTGATCACTGGTCGTGACAAATACCGCATTTCCGGCGCCAGTGCCGGCAACGAGCCGATCGCCAAGGACGCGCGCACCGCATTGGTGATGCCGATCTGCAACGAAGACGTGCCGCGGGTGTTCGCCGGTTTGCGGGCGACCTTCGAATCGGTCGCGGCCTCGGGTAACCTGGATCGCTTCGACTTTTTCGTGCTCAGCGACAGTAACGACGCCGATATCTGCGTCGCCGAACAGCAGGCCTGGCTGGACGTCTGCCGTGAAGCCAAGGGCTTCGGCAAGATCTTCTATCGCCGCCGCCGTCGCCGTGTGAAACGTAAAAGCGGCAACCTCGACGACTTCTGCCGTCGTTGGGGCGGTGACTACAAATACATGGTCGTGCTCGACGCCGACAGCGTGATGAGCGGCGAATGCCTGAGCAGTCTGGTGCGCCTGATGGAAGCCACGCCGGACGCCGGGATCATCCAGACCGCGCCACGTGCGTCGGGCATGGACACTTTGTATGCGCGCATGCAGCAGTTCGCCACCCGTGTGTACGGTCCGTTGTTCACCGCCGGCCTGCACTTCTGGCAGTTGGGTGAATCCCACTACTGGGGTCACAACGCGATCATCCGCATGAAACCGTTCATCGAGCACTGCGCCCTGGCGCCGTTGCCCGGTAAAGGCGCGTTCGCCGGTGCGATTCTGTCCCACGACTTCGTCGAAGCGGCGCTGATGCGCCGTGCCGGTTGGGGCGTGTGGATTGCCTACGACTTGCCGGGCAGCTACGAAGAACTGCCGCCGAACCTGCTGGACGAACTCAAGCGTGACCGTCGTTGGTGCCACGGTAACCTGATGAACTTCCGGCTGTTCCTGGTAAAAGGCATGCACCCGGTGCACCGTGCGGTGTTCCTGACGGGCGTGATGTCTTATCTGTCAGCGCCGTTGTGGTTCTTCTTCCTCGTGCTGTCGACGGCCCTGCTGGCGGTCAACACACTGATGGAGCCGCAATACTTCCTGGAACCGCGTCAGCTCTATCCGCTGTGGCCGCAATGGCACCCGGACAAGGCGATTGCGCTGTTCTCGACGACCATCGTGCTGCTGTTCCTGCCAAAGTTGCTGAGTATCATCCTGATCTGGGCCAAGGGCGCGAAAGAGTTCGGTGGCAGGTTCAAGGTGACGCTGTCGATGCTGCTGGAGATGTTGTTCTCCATGCTGCTGGCGCCGGTGCGGATGATTTTCCACACCCGTTTCGTGCTCGCCGCGTTCCTCGGCTGGGCCGCGACCTGGAACTCGCCGCAACGTGATGACGACTCCACACCGTGGAGCGAAGCGGTCAAGCGCCACGGTCCGCAAACCTTGCTGGGCTTCTTCTGGGCGCTGTTGGTGATCTGGCTGAACCCGAGCTTCCTCTGGTGGCTGGTGCCGATCGTCGGTTCGCTGATGCTGTCGATCCCGGTGTCGGTGATCTCCAGTCGTGTGGGTCTGGGCCTCAAGTCCCGTGATGAAAGCCTGTTCCTGATCCCTGAGGAATACAATCCACCACAGGCGTTGCTGGCAACTGATCAGTACACCCACGAAAACCGTTGGCATGCGCTGAACGACGGCTTCATCCGGGCAGTGGTCGATCCACAGCAGAACGCCTTGGCGTGCGCGCTGGCGACGTCCCGTCACCGTCAGGCCGAGCCGATCGAATGGCTGCGGGTCGAGCGGGTTCGCCATGCGATGAAGGCCGGGCCAACAGGGCTGACCAACAACGAGCGTGTGGCCCTGCTGAGTGATCCGGTGGCACTGGGTCGCTTGCATGAGCAGGTCTGGAGCGAAGGCCACGCCGAGTGGCTGCAAGCCTGGCGCACATCGGTGGATGCCGATCCCCATGCGCCGCTGTTGCCGCTCAAGCCTGTGAGCACGCAGCCTCAGTTGGCCTAATGAAAAACCCCGCGAAAGCGGGGTTTTTTTGTGTTGATCAAAATCCTCTGTAAAACCCTTGTGCAAACGGCCGAGTGCGTTAGCATCCGTCCCCGAATTGGTGCGCCCGGACAATTTTCTGTTCGTATCTGCCGGTTTTCCGAGGGAAACCCGTGGTTTGCGCGCCTCACAACGTGATGGTTTTGGGGACTTGATGATGAAGAAGTATCTGGCGATGCTGCTGGTCGGCGTCACGGCATTGGTTGCAGTCAGCGCGGCGCAGGCCGGTGCCATCGATGAGGCGGTCAAGCGCGGCACGCTGAAAGTCGGCATGGACCCGACCTACATGCCGTTCGAAATGACCAACAAGCGCGGCGAGATCATCGGCTTCGAAGTCGACATCCTCAAAGCCATGACCAAGGCCATGGGCGTCAAGCTGGAACTGGTTTCCACCGGATACGACGGCATCATCCCGGCCCTGCTCACCGACAAGTTTGACATGATCGGCAGCGGCATGACCCTGACCCAGGAGCGCAACCTGCGCCTGAACTTCAGCGAACCGTTCATCGTGGTCGGCCAGACACTGCTGATTCGCAAGGAGCTGGAAGGCACCATCAAGTCCTATAAAGACCTGAACACCGCCGACTACCGCATCACCTCCAAGCTCGGCACCACCGGTGAAATGGTCGCCAAAAAACTCATCTCCAAAGCCAAGTACCACGGTTACGACAACGAGCAGGAAGCCGTGCTCGACGTGGTCAACGGCAAGGCCGATGCCTTCATCTACGACGCGCCGTACAACGTCGTGGCGGTGAACAAGGTCGGCAACGGCAAACTGCTGTTCCTCGACAAGCCGTTCACCTACGAGCCGCTGGCCTTTGGTCTGAAGAAGGGTGACTACGACAGCATCAATTTCATCAACAACTTCCTGCACCAGATCCACGAAGACGGCACCTACGATCGCATCCATGACAAGTGGTTCAAGGACACCGCCTGGCTCAAGGATATGGAATAAGGGTGACGGACGGCGACCGGTCAGATAGACCGCGTCGCCTCATTCGCGAGCAAGCCCGCTTGTATGGTAGGACTTGAAGGGAGGAGGAGGGACAAAGCCCGATTCTGACTGTTGACGCAGTACAGATCCGTGGGAGATTTCGCCCCTCCTCCTTTCACCCAAGCGCCGATAAAGAATGCATCTGGCTAGACCGACGATAGGAACAAGCCTGCGCCTCTGGGTGAGCCCTTCAAGTGTTCAAAACCATATCCCGGAGGAAATACAATGGCAATGCCGGTTTCTGTCACACAGCCGATCGTAGGTGTGGATGTCGCCAAGAACGAACTGGTGATCTATCACGCCGAACTTGACCTGCTTGAAGAGATTCCCAACAACAAAGCAGCCATCAAGACGTGGTTGAAGGCCTTGCCAGGGACAGTCGCGGTAGCTATTGAATCGACCAATATCTATCACTTGGAGTTCGCTGATCTGGCCTATGAGGCCGGCTGCACGATTTACATGGTGGGTGGCTATGAGCTCAGCCATTACCGCAAAGGGGTGAATATCCGTGCCAAAACCGATGCGCTGGATGCCAGGCTGCTCGCTCGCTATCTGAAGAACGAAGGTGATGATCTTCATCCGTGGACCCCGCCATCACCGCTGTACCGCCAGCTCCTGAGCCTCTTCCGTCGTCGCGCAGCCTTGGTTCAGGCGCGGGTCGGCCTGGTGCAAAGCTGGGCGAATGAGCCGCTGTTGAAGACAGCTTTCGCCGAGCAAGTGAAATCCATGCAGCAGCTTGAGGCGCTGGTCGAAAAGACGATTAATGATCATCTGAAGGAAGCCGGCTTGCTCAGTCAGTTGAAGCGTTGCGTGAAAGTTGAAGGCATTGGTTTTTTGACCGGAGCCCGCTTGCTCACGGCGTTTCAGCGGGGCGACTTCAGAAACGCGGATGCCTTTATTGCCTTCCTGGGAATGGATCTGCGCGTGTCGAAGTCAGGACAAAAGGATGGTCGTCGGAGTCTGACCAAGCGAGGTGACCCGGAAGCCCGCCGGCTTTTGCACAATGCAGCCATGTCGGCCAGCCGTACGCCCGCCTGGAAAGGCTTTTACGAAGAGCAAAGAGCTCGAGGCTTCAGCACCACTCAGGCGCTGGTGATACTGGCTCGCAAGCTTGCTCGGATCGTATTCGCTCTGCTGAAAGGGCAGAGCGAATACCAACCAAAAGCCGGTTGAGGGCTTCCCCTCAACCATAGAATCTCCCACACTGGATCTCGGTCGAACACAGAATCTGTATTCACTGAAGATCAAATGTGGGAGCGGGCTTGCCCGCGAAGACGGCCTTCCTGGCGACACAAAACTCGGAACCTGCAAACCCAATGAAACAGAAAAAAGCCCAATGGCCGTGGCACGTATTAACCGTGCTGATGCTGATCGGCCTGGCCGGTGCGCTGTACTACGCCACCTCGCTGATGTCCTACGAATGGCGCTGGAATCGCGTGCCGCAGTACTTCGCCTACCACGCCGAAGAGTCCCTGCGCGCCGCCGACATCTCCACCGTCAGCGAACTGGTGCGCAAGGGCGATGAAGCCGAAGTCACTCTGCGCAATGACGCCGGAGACGAGCAGCGGGTGATCGTTGACGACAACAGCCTGCAAGTCGCCCAAGGCGATGACGTGGCTGAAGGCGACGTCATCGGTGTGACCCGCCATTGGGCCGCAGGACCGCTGATGTGGGGGCTCTGGACCACGTTGTGGTTGTCGGTGGTATCTGGCGTGCTCGGGTTGCTGATCGGCCTGGCCACCGGCCTTTGCCGTTTGTCGAACAACCCGACCCTGCGCGACCTCTCGACGATCTACGTCGAACTGGTGCGTGGCACGCCGCTGCTGGTGCAGATTTTCATTTTCTACTTCTTCATCGGTACCGTGATGAACCTTTCCCGGGAGTTCGCCGGGATCGCCGCCTTGTCGCTGTTCACCGGCGCCTACGTGGCAGAGATCATCCGTTCCGGCGTGCAATCAATTGCACGCGGCCAGAACGAAGCCGCACGTTCGCTGGGTCTGAGTGCCGGCCAGTCGATGCGCCACGTAGTGCTGCCGCAAGCGTTCAAGCGCGTGCTGCCGCCGCTGGCTGGGCAGTTCATCAGTCTGGTCAAGGACACCTCGCTGGTGTCGGTGATTGCCATCACCGAACTGCTGAAAAGCGGCCGCGAAGTCATCACTACCTCGTTCTCGCCGTTCGAAATCCTGTTCTGCGTAGCCGGGCTGTACCTGTTGATCAATCTCCCGCTGTCGAAAATCGCCAGCCGGCTTGAGCGGAGGCTCGCGCAAAGTGATTGAAGTCCGCGATCTGATAAAAGTCTTCGACACCCGCGGCCATGTAGTTCGCGCGGTGGATAACGTCACCACCCAAGTGGCCAAGGGCGAAGTGCTGGTGGTGATCGGTCCGTCCGGCTCCGGCAAGTCGACCTTCCTGCGTTGCCTTAATGGTCTGGAAGAATTCGATTCCGGCTCGGTGAGCATCGACGGCCTGCAACTGGCCGACCCGAAAACCGACGTCAACGCCTACCGCCGTGAAGTCGGCATGGTGTTCCAGCATTTCAATCTGTTCCCGCACATGACCGTGCTGGAGAACCTCTGCCTGGCCCAGAAAGTCGTGCGCAAGCGCGGCAAGAAGGAACGCGAGGCCAAGGCCCTGGCGTTGCTGGAGAAGGTCGGTATCGCTCAGAAGGCCCACGAGTTTCCATCGCGGCTGTCCGGTGGTCAGCAACAGCGTGTGGCCATTGCCCGGGCATTGGCCATGGAGCCGAAGGTCATGCTGTTCGATGAGCCGACTTCGGCGCTCGACCCGGAAATGGTCGGTGAAGTGCTGGATGTAATGAAGACCTTGGCCGTGGAAGGCATGACCATGGTTTGCGTCACCCACGAAATGGGCTTCGCCCGGGAAGTGGCGGATCGGGTGCTGTTCTTCGATCACGGCAAACTGCTGGAAGACGCCTCACCGGCCGAATTCTTCGATGCGCCGAAAGATCCGCGTGCGCAGGCGTTTTTGCGGCAGGTTCTATAGATTCAGCGCCTGTCGAACCGCCATCGCGAGCAGGCTCGCTCCCACAGGGGTTATGCGTCATACACAAATGTTGTGTTCAGCGCTGATCAATGTGGGAGCGAGCCTGTTCGCGATGGCATCACCTCGGTCCAAAGCGAACCGAGGCACTCGTATCACCTCAAACCTTGAACCTGCCCACCAGCATCTGCAAATGCGTCCCCAACCGCGCCAGCTCGACGCTGGAGGCCGCGGTCTCTTCACTGGCGGCCGAGGTCTGCTCGGACACATCACGCACGTTCAGCACGCTACGGTTGATTTCTTCGGCCACCGAGCTCTGTTGCTCGGCGGCGGCGGCGATCTGCTGGTTCATCGCCTGGATCGCCGACACAGTGCGGGTGATGCTTTCCAGCGAGCCACCGGCACGGCGGGTCAGCTCGACACTGCTGTCGGTCAGGGTGCGGCTGTTGTCCATGATGGTCGCGACTTGCTGAGTGCCGGTTTGCAGGCCGACGATCAACTCTTCGATTTCTTCGGTGGACTTCTGGGTACGCTGGGCCAGGCTGCGGACTTCGTCAGCGACCACCGCAAAACCGCGTCCGGCCTCACCGGCGCGGGCGGCTTCGATAGCGGCGTTGAGGGCCAGCAGGTTGGTTTGCTGGGCCACGGATTTGATCACGTCGAGCACGCTGCCAATCTTGTCGCTTTCGCGCTTCAGGTCGGCCATGGCAGCAGTGGAATTGCCAACTTCGAGGGCCAGGCGTTCGATCTGGGCGATGGCTTCGCCGACGACCTTGTCGCCCTCGCGGGCCTGCTGGTCGGCGGCGACGGCGGCTTCGGACGCTTCCTCGGCGTTGCGCGCGACTTCTTGCACGGTGGCGGTCATTTCGTGCATGGCGGTGGCCACCTGATCGGTTTCGACCTTCTGGCTGTTGACCCCGGCGCTGGTTTGCTCGGTGACGGCGGACAGTTCTTCGGCGGCGCTGGCGATTTGCGTCACGCCATCGCTGATGCCGCCGATCAGTTCCCGCAGTCTGACGACCATCCGCTGCAGGGTGCTTTGTAATTGACCCAGCTCGTCGCGGCGAGTGACCTCCAGGTTATGGCTCAGGTCGCCCGAGGCGACACGTTCGACAGCTGTTAAAGTCTGTTGCAGTGGAACGACGATCTGCCGCGTAATGACCCAGGCGGCGAGCAGGCCAAACGCTAACGCCAGGACGGTCACGATGATCAGCGTGCTTTTCGCCTGGGCCGTCTCTTGGTCACGGCTCTCGGTTTGCGAGCGGATCAATTGTGCGCTCAGGTCATTCAAACGGATCTCTTGATCCACCATCTTCTTGAGGGCTGTGGCGCTGGCCACCTGCGAGTCGCGGAACTGGCTGACAGCGGCGCGGTAGCCCTTAAGCGATTCGGTGGCTTGTTGCAGGTTGGCGGTGTGCTGTTCCGGCAGTTTGCCCGGCAGGCTTTCAAGGTTTTTCAGGGCGTTGTCGATGGCGTCCAGTGCGGGTTGCTCGGCTTCGACCTTGCCGCTGTAGGTGTAACCGCGAACCTGGAAGCGCGCTTGCTGGATCAGTTTGCTCAGCTCGACCACGCTGTTGAATTGAACGACGCTGTCACCTTGCAGCAAGGACTTTTCGACTTCTGCGACCCTGGCCACGGCGTTGTCGGCGGTGGCGCCGAGCTTGGATCGGGCCGATTCGCGGTTCTGCGTCGCTTGAGTCATGTCGGTAAAGGCGCGTTTGTACTCACCGATGGTGGCCAGTTGCTGATTGAGCATTTCCTGATTCACAGGGCGCACAAACAGTTTGAGGGCGACCTGTACGCCATCATCGAGCTTGCCCAGGAGTTCGCTGACGGCTGCCGGACCTTGTTCGCCACGGCGCATTTCGTAGTCGACACGGGCGGTTCGCAAATCCTTGCTCAAGTCGTTGAGACTGGCGATGTGACTCTGCTTGTCTGCGCGACTGATCACACTGCTCAGGCTATTCCAGCCAGTGAAGGTGATCAGGAGAGTCATGAGCAGCACGAGGCCAAAGCCGACACCCAGCTTGCGATTGACGCTTACGTTTCCCAGTTTCTCGGCCAGCCATCGGTACATGCTGCTACTCCCTCGGACCATTAATCGGTTTTATGGGAACTGTATCGGCGGGTAGACGGGAATCTGTAGGCGCCAAGGCACGATCCTGTAGGAGCTGCCGAAGGCTGCGATCTTTTGATCCTGATTCTAAAAATCAAAAGATCGCAGCCTTCGGCAGCTCCTACGGGGGGAGGTGTGATCTGGAGGGGTTAGAACAAACGCGAGAGCAACGCAGTGACGGCGGTCTCGACCCGCAGGATGCGCTCGCCAAGCTGAACCGGTTGCAGGCCGGCCTTGGCCAGCAGGTCGATTTCGTAGGGAATCCAGCCGCCTTCGGGGCCGATGGCCAGGGTCACGGGTTCGTTCAGGCCGCGGGGGCAGGGCGGGTAGTTGCCGGGATGGCCGACCAGGCCGAGGGTGCCTTCGGTGATCGCTGGCAGGCGATCTTCGACAAAGGGCTTGAAGCGCTTCTCGATAACAACCTCTGGCAGCACGCTGTCCCGGGCTTGTTCAAGCCCCAGGATCAATTGCTCGCGAATCGCTTCCGGCTCCAGGAACGGGGTTTGCCAGAAGCTCTTTTCGACACGATAGCTGTTCACCAGCACGATTCGCGGCACACCCATGGCGGCCACGGTCTGGAACACTCGACGGAGCATTTTCGGTCGCGGCAGCGCCAGTACCAGGGTTAGTGGCAGCTTGGCCGGTGGAGGCTGGTCGAGGGTGATACGCAACTCGGCTTCATCGGCGTCCAGGCGCAGCAATTCAGCCGAGCCCATCAGCCCACCGATACGCCCGACCCGCAGGCTGTCGCCGACAACGGAACGATGGACTTCCTGCATATGAGTCAACCGTCGATCACGCAGGATCGCCCGGTCGGCCGCAATGAAGTCGGCCTCTTCAAGGAGCAGCAGGTTCACGCTTGGGTCGCTGGCGGCTGGTCGTTGTGATCGTCAGCCGGTTTTTCGTCCGGGTGCTCACCACGTTTGCTGATCAGGCTGCCGAACAGGACTCCGATCTCGAACAGCAACCACATCGGTACGGCCAACAGCGTCTGCGAGAAGATGTCCGGCGGTGTCAGGATCATGCCGACCACGAAGCAGCCGATGACGACATACGGGCGGATCTTCTTCAGATAGGCGACATTGACCACGCCGATCCACACCAGCAGCACCACGGCCACCGGAATCTCGAACGCCACGCCGAAGGCGAAGAACAGCGTCATGACGAAATCGAGGTAGCTGGTAATGTCGGTCATCATTTCCACGCCGGCCGGGGTGGCGGCGGCGAAGAACTTGAAGATCAGCGGGAACACCAGGAAATAGGCGAAGGCCATGCCGGTGTAAAACAGCAAAATGCTGGAGACCAGCAACGGCACCGCAATGCGCTTTTCATGCTTGTACAGGCCCGGCGCGATGAAGCCCCAGATCTGATGCAGGATCACCGGGATCGCCAGAAACAGCGAGACCATCATGGTCAGTTTCAGCGGCGTCAGGAAGGGCGACGACACGTCGGTGGCGATCATCGTCGCGCCGGCCGGCAGGTACTGGCGCAGCGGCGTGGAGACGAAGGTGTAGATCTGCTGGGTGAAGGCGAACAACCCGGCGAAGATGATGAAGATCGCCGCTACGCAGCGCAGCAGACGGGTACGCAACTCGGTGAGGTGCGAAACCAGCGGCATGTGCTGGTCGTTTTCAGGGAGATCGCTCATGGGGCTCGCGGCGGCAAAGTGGTGTCGTGAGGCGCCGGCGTTGTCGGCGCGGCGGCAGGAGCAACAGGTTCAATTGGCGTCGTTGCAACAACAGGTACAGGTTCTGCAGCTACCGGAGCATGAATCGTCTGCTCCATCACCGGCTCAACCGGTTGAACCGCAGTAGCCTCCTGCTGAGTCGGCGTGAAAATCTTCCGCGCCTCCTGCTCAAGCGACAAAATGTGCTCGTTGTGCAGTTGCCGGCGGATCTCGTCGGCACCGATTTCACGTTCAACTTCCTGTTTGATCGCGTTGAAGCTGCGCTTCAGTCGCCCGACCCACAGGCCGGCGGTGCGCGCAGCGCCCGGCAGGCGCTCGGGGCCCAACACCAGCAGGGCGACGAGGCCGACGAGCAGCAGTTCAGAGAAGCTGATACCAAACATTAGTCAGTGCTCACGAGTCTTTGCGGATCGGCTCTTCGACTTTTTGCGCCTGCACGTCAATGGTGTGCGGCGGGTTCACAGACGTCGTGGCCTGTGGCTGGGTCGGCGGAACCGGTTGGGCCGGAGTCGCAGTCGGGTCGGCCGGTTTCTCTTCGTCGTTCATGGCCTTGCGAAAGCCCTTGATCGACTCGCCGACGTCAGTGCCGAGGTTTTTCAGTTTCTTGGTACCGAACACCAGCACCACGACAACCAGGATGACGATCCAGTGTTTCCAGTCAAAAATGCCCATGTTGCGTTCCTCTCTAATAGTTGTTCAGGCGGACGGGCGAGAGGCTTTCTCGGCGTGTCCGGACAGACCGAAGCGACGGTCCAGTTCATCGAGTACAGCCTGTGGATGCTGCCCCAGTTGGGCGAGCATGACCATGCTGTGGAACCACAAATCGGCGGTCTCGTAGATCACATCGCTGCAGTCGCCGCTGATGGCGGCATCCTTGGCGGCAATGATGGTTTCGACCGACTCTTCGCCGACTTTTTCCAGAATCTTGTTCAAGCCTTTGTGGTACAGGCTGGCAACATACGAGCTGTCGGCGGCGGCGCCTTTGCGCTCTTCCAGCACCTGGGCCAGACGGGTCAGGGTGTCACTCATGGGTATGTCCTGCGGAGTAGATAGCGTGCGGGTCTTTCAGAACCGGGTCGACGGTTTTCCAGTCGCCGTTCTCGAAGACGCGGTAGAAGCAGCTCTGACGGCCGGTATGGCAGGCGATGTCGCCGATCTGCTCGACCATCAGGATGATCACGTCAGCGTCACAGTCCAGGCGCATCTCATGCAGGGTTTGCACGTGGCCGGACTCTTCGCCCTTGCGCCACAGCTTGCCACGGGAACGTGACCAGTAAATGGCACGGTTCTCGGCGGCGGTCAATTGCAGTGCTTCGCGGTTCATCCAGGCCATCATCAGGACGCGTCCGGTCTTGTGATCCTGGGCAATCGCCGGCACCAGGCCATCGGCGTCCCACTTGATCTCGTCCAGCCAGTTTTTCATCTTCGACTCCGACAGCGGGCTCTACTTCAATAGCTAAGCCCAGGCGTTGAAACAGTGTGCCAGCGTGGGGGGGCTCTGGCTATCGGCGAACGACCAGATACAAACCGACCGCCACCATGATTCCGGCGGGCCAATGCCCCAGTTCGTGCAACGGGCCACCGGCTGCGAGTATCGTGCCACCCGCCAGGTGAGCGGTGCCGAGCAGGCGCAGGAACCAGTCGTCCTTGCGCTTGTGCCAAGGGGGGGGCGGGGCGTTGGCGTGGGGTTGGGACATGCGCTCGAGCAGGTCGCGGGCCATGTTGGCCAGGTGCGGGATCTGCTCGAACTGGCTCTGCACATTGCCGATCAAGGCTTTGGGGCTGACGCGCTCGCGCATCCAGCGTTCGAGGAACGGCTGGGCGGTGTTCCACAGATCGAGGTCCGGGTACAGCTGACGACCCAGGCCTTCAATGTTCAACAGGGTTTTTTGCAGCAATACCAACTGCGGTTGCACTTCCATGTTGAAGCGGCGGGCGGTCTGGAACAGGCGCATCAGCACTTGACCGAAGGAAATATCTTTTAACGGTTTTTCGAAAATCGGCTCGCACACCGTGCGGATCGCCGCTTCGAATTCGTTGAGTTTGGTTTCCGCCGGCACCCAGCCCGAATCGATGTGCAACTGCGCAACGCGACGGTAATCACGCTTGAAGAACGCGAACAGGTTGCGTGCCAGATAGTCCTGGTCTTCCGGGGTCAGGCTGCCGACGATGCCGCAGTCGATGGCGATGTACTGCGGGCTCCATGGCTGCACGGTGCTGACGAAGATGTTGCCGGGGTGCATGTCAGCGTGGAAGAAACTGTCGCGGAACACCTGGGTGAAGAAGATCTCCACGCCACGCTCGGCGAGCATTTTCATGTCGGTGCGCTGGTCGGCCAGGGTCGCGAGGTCAGTGACCTGAATGCCGTAGATGCGCTCCATCACCAGCACTTTCGGCCGGCACCAGTCCCAATAGACTTGCGGCACATAAAGCAGCGGCGAACCGTCGAAGTTACGCTTCAACTGACTGGCGTTGGCCGCCTCGCGCAGCAGATCGAGTTCATCGTAGATGGTTTTTTCGTAGTCGCTGACCACGTCCACCGGGTGCAGCAGGCGGGCGTCGGCGGAGAGCTTTTCCGCTGCTCGGGCGAGGATAAACAGCCATGCCAGATCCTGAGCAATGATCGGTTTCAGCCCCGGGCGGATCACCTTGACCACCACTTCTTCACCGGTCTTCAGCTGTGCGGCGTGCACCTGCGCCACCGAGGCCGAGGCCAGAGGTTCGACGTCGAAGCGGGAGAAGACTTCGCTGATCTTTTTGCCGAGCTGCTCTTCGATCAGCCGGACCGACACTTGCGAGTCGAACGGCGGCACGCGGTCCTGCAACATCATCAGCTCATCGGCGATGTCTTCGGGCAGCAGGTCGCGGCGCGTCGAGAGAATCTGGCCGAACTTGATGAAAATCGGCCCCAGGTCCTGCAAGGCCAGGCGCAGTCGCGCGCCACGACTCAGGTCCAGCGGCTTGCGCGGGAACCAGCGCCACGGCAAGGCATAGCGCAGCGCCAGCAGAAACCAGGGCAGCGGCAGGGCGAACAGCAGGTCATCGAGGCGGTAGCGGATCACGACGCGCTGGATGCGCAACAAACGGCGGACGGCAAGCAGCTTCATGCGTTATCGCTTGGGTCGAGGGATCGGGAAAGGCGCTCGAAACGCGCCTCGAGACGTTCCAGATCGAGCTTGATCTGGTCCAGTTCACTGAAACGGGCTTCGGCTTCGCGCTGACCGACAAGGGCGCGCGATTCTTCGGCCAGGTATTCGCCCAGGTTCTGGTTCAGGCTGGCGAACCCTTGTTGATACCAGCGGGCGCGACTGCGTAGATGACCGCCGACCAGTTGCGTGGCCACCGGACCCAGCCAGCGTGAGAGTTCGTACTCCCAGTCCAGCTCGAGGTCCTGAAGGGTCGCCGCCAGTTCCAGCAGCACGCCGCTGTCGCCGTCGAGTTCGACTTCCGGGGTATGCAGGACCGACGTCTTGTCTTTGCTCGTCGCCAGCTTCAGCAGGCTTGAGGCCGGTGCGCGCAAGGTGCAGTCGGCGCCGGTTTCCCAGTGGGACGCCAGCATCAGGCCTTCATCGCTGGGCAGGATGAACAGTTGCAACGTCGGGCTGCGGCAGTCGACGGCTATCACCTTGCCACTCAAATGCGCCAGCCGCGGCAGTGCCGTGCTGTCGAGACGCAGCACCCGGTTCAAACCGAGTTCAACGCTGGCGAGCAGGCCGGCCAGCAACATCAGGGCTTGATGCCGCGGTGCAGGGCGACGATGCCTGCGGTCATGTTGTGGTAAGTCACGCGGTCGAAACCGGCCTCGACCATCATCGACTTCAGGGTTTCCTGGTTCGGGTGCATGCGGATTGATTCGGCCAGGTAGCGATAGCTTTCCGAATCATTGGTGATCAGCTTGCCCATCAGCGGCATGAAGGCGAACGAATAGGCGTCGTAGGCTTTGGACATCAGCGCGTTGGTCGGTTTGGAGAACTCCAGCACCAGCAGACGGCCGCCGGGCTTGAGCACCCGCAGCATCGAGCGCAGGGCGTCTTCTTTATGCGTCACGTTGCGCAGGCCGAAAGCGATGGTCACGCAGTCGAAGTGATTGTCCGGGAACGGCAGCTTTTCAGCATCGGCCTGGACGAATTCGACGTTGCCGGACACACCCAGATCCAGCAGGCGGTCACGACCGACCCTGAGCATGGATTCGTTGATGTCGGCCAGAACGACCTGGCCAGTCGGGCCAACGAGGTGCGAGAACTTTTTGGTCAGGTCACCAGTGCCACCGGCGATGTCCAGTACGCGGTTACCCTGGCGCACGCCCGACAGTTCGATCGCGAAACGCTTCCACAGACGGTGCATGCCGCCCGACAGGAGGTCGTTCATCAAGTCGTACTTGGCGGCTACCGAGTGAAAAACCTCAGCGACTTTTTCCGCTTTCTGGCTTTCCGGAACGTTTTTGAAGCCGAAGTGAGTGGTGGGTTCGGCATCGCTGCCTTTGCGCTGATCAGTCATATCGCTGTCACCAAAAGAGAATGCGGGACATTCTAATCCCGGTGGCCTGCTTTGTCTTGGCAAGGCTGAAGGTAAGATAGGCAACCACCGGGACGTTTTGACGCAGCACCGGTCAAGATGCTTCAGGAAGTATTCATAAAGCAGGAGTCATTCGATGGCCCGTATTAGTGTTGAGCGTGCCCACGGCCTGGGTAAGGAAGCGGCCCGCGAGAAGGCCGACAAGTTGGCGCAGAAACTGTCCGATCAATATGGCCTGGAGCCACAGTGGTCCGGCGACACCCTGAACCTCAGACGTTCCGGTGTGAAAGGCGCGGTGCATGTGGGCGAGGACTCGATCAGGGTCGACGTTGAACTGGGCCTGTTGATGTCCGCCATGAGCGGCACCATCAAATCGGAAATCGAAAGGGCTCTCGATAAAGCACTGACCTGATCCACTTCTTTTTGTGAAATGCGATCCCTGTGGGAGCGAGCCTGCTCGCGAAAGCGGTCTTTCAGTCGACATCAATGTTGAATGTGCCTGCCTCTTCGCGAGCAGGCTCGCTCCCACATTTGTTTGTGGTGTGCCCAAAGGGTTATGTCACTTGTTAGGGTGCCGTTTCTAATTATTCTCACTACTTTGTGCCTGAGCCCGACTCTTTGCGGGCAGTTCCTCAACCCTTCTGCGCGTGAGGTGCACCATGGCCAAAGTTATTTTGAAGAAAAAAGTCGACGTCGAGACTAACGCTCCGAGCGACGTCAAATCGTATGCCCGCAAGATCTGGCTGGCAGGCCTGGGTGCTTACACCAAGGTCGGTCAAGAGGGCAGCGAGTACGTTCAAGAGTTGATCAAGGCTGGTCAAGCTGTTGAAAAGAAAGGCAAAAAAGTCGTCACTGAGAAGCTTGAAGCGGCCAATGCCGAGATCGATGAAGCCAAGAGTGAAGTGAGCACTTTCAAAGGCAAAGTTGAACTTCAACTCGACAAAGTCGAGAAGGCTTTCGATACGCGCATCGCAAGTGCCTTGAATCGTATCGGCATTCCGTCTAAACATGACGTTGAGACACTCTCTGCTAAGCTCGATGAGCTGACAGCATTGCTCGAACGTGTCGCGCGTAAATCTTAAGGAGAACGGGATGGCTGGCAAAAAGAATACTGAAAAAGAAGGCAGCTCGTGGATCGGGAAGGTCGAAGACTACTCCCGCAAGATCTGGCTGGCTGGTTTAGGCGTGTACTCGAAGATCGACACTGACGGTAGCAAGCTCTTCGATGCATTGGTTAAGGACGGCGAGAAGGCCGAGAAGCTCACCAAGAGTGCTGTCGGCAAGAAAGTCGATGCCGCCAAGGACTCCGCTTCGTCGGCCAAGTCGCGCATCAGCGGCGTGAAAGATCGCGCACTGGGCAAGTGGGATGAGCTGGAAGGGGCTTTTGACAAGCGCCTGAACAGTGCCATTTCGCGCCTGGGTGTACCGAGCCGCAATGAAGTCAAAGCACTGCACAGCAAGGTCGATACGTTGACCAAGCAAATCGAAAAACTCACCGGTGCCAAGGTTGCGCCTGTTGCGGCGAAAACCGTGGCGGCCAAACCTGCAGCCAAAAGCGCTGCCAAACCATTGGCCAAGGCTGCCGCTAAACCGGCGACCAAAACTGCCGCGGCGAAACCTGCAGCCAAAGCGGCCGCTAAACCAGCCGCCAAACCTGCTGCTAAACTGGCGGCCAAACCTGCAGCTAAAACCGCAGCGGCTAAACCCGCTGCTGCGAAGAAGCCTGCAGTGAAAAAGCCGGCAGCCCCGAAAGTGGCTGCACCGAAACCGGCAGCGGCTGCCGCCAAGCCGGCAACCCCGGTCAGTACGGCAAACTCCGGCACTGCGCCGACCCTTGCTGTAACCCCGACTGCCGCGCCGGCTCCGGCGCCAACCAGTCAGTCCTGATTTTCAGGACTCAAAAAAGCGCCCGGCCTGTAAAGGTCGGGCGTTTTTGTTTGCACACACATTCTAAAGAACGCCACAGATCCAATGTGGGAGCGAGCAAGCCCGCTCCCACAGGGTTAGTCGTGCTCCTCCAGGTACTGCAACGCCAACCGCTCGGTCGCGACTTTCACCGGTGGCAGCAAGTGCGGCGCCACCAGCATCATGATCTGATACACCACCAGTCGCACTTCACCTTCACGGTCGAGAATCCGCTGATAGTCCAGCGAGAACAGCAACGTCATGGTGATTTGCTCCACCAGTTGTCCCAGCGCCTGGGTGTCACTGACCAGCTGACCCTGAGCCTTCAACTGTGCCAGCAATGAAGCCAGAGTGCGCTTCAATGCATTGAGCAGGTTGCGGATCCCCTTGGCCAGTTTCGGCAGGCGGCCGGCAAGGTTCGACAGGTCCTGGAACAGAAACCGGTAGTGGGCCAGGCGTTCGATGATCAGGTGCAGGAACAGCCAGTAATCATCGGGTGCCAATTCCACATCGGACGGTGGATCGAGCAAGGGCGTCAGTTCGGCCTGGAAGCGCTCGAATAGCCCGAGAATCAACGGTTCCTTGCCGTGGAAGTGGTAGTAGAGGTTGCCCGGGCTGATGCCCATTTCGTTGGCAACTTCCATGGTGGACACGTTCGGTTCACCCTTCTGATTGAACAACTGCAGGGCACATTCGAGAATCCGGTCGCGGGTTTTCATCCAGTCTTCTTAATGGTCGAGTCAGTCCACGGCCATTTCCGGCCGTGGTTTGTTGAACGTCAGCGCACGCGCACGTAAGTACCGGGTGCTGCCTCCATCGGTGGGTAGTTCTGGTTGCCGAGGGTCATCAGGGTTTCGCGTTGTGCGCCAGAGCGTTCCTGAATCCAGCCCAGCCATTGCGTCCACCAACTGCCGTCGGCGCGCTTGGCATCGTAATACCAGGCTCGCGGGTCGCTGCTCATTTTCGGGTTCTCGACGTAGTTGGCTTTCGGATTGTGGGGCGGGTTGAGAATGCTCTGCACATGACCGCTGTTGGACAGCACGAAGCGCCGTTCGCCACCCAGCAGCAATGTCGAGCGATACACCGCATCCCAGGGGGTGATGTGATCGTTGATGCCGGCCACGCTGAAACTGTCGACGGTGACTTTCTGCAGGTCAATCGGCGTGCCGCACACTTCCAGCCCGCCCGGATGACTCAGCGGGTTGTGCTTGAAAAAGTCCAGCAGATCACCATGAAACGCTGCCGGCAGGCGCGTGTTGTCGTTGTTCCAGTAGAGGATGTCGAACGCCGCCGGCTCCTTGCCCAGCAGGTAGTTATTGACGAAGTAATTCCAGATCAAATCGTTGGGACGCATCCAGGCAAAAACCCTGGCCATGTCACGACCTTCCAGCACGCCCTTCTGGTACGAGCGGCGCTTGGCCGCTTCCAGTGTCTGCTCGTCGGCGAAAAGGGTTGCAGGGCTGTCTATCTGACTGTCGAGCAGGCTGACCAGGTAGGTCGCGCTGGACACCCGCCGCAGCTGCCGCTTGGCCTGCAAATGCCCTTGCAGCGCGGCGATGGTCAGCCCGCCGGCGCAGGCCCCCATCAGGTTGACCTCGCGAGCGCCGGTGATCGCCCGGCACACATTCATCGCTTCTTCGGCGGCTTCGACGTAAGACGACAGCCCCCATTCGCGATGACGCACATCGGGATTGCGCCAGCTGATAATGAACGTCTGCAAGCCGTTCTTAAGGGCGAACTGGACGAAGCTGTTGTTGGGGCTCAAGTCGAAAATGTAGAACTTGTTGATCTGTGGCGGCACGATCAGCAACGGCTTGGCATACTGTTTTTCGCTCATTGGCTTGTACTGGATCAGCTCCAGCAGCTCATTGCGAAACACCACGGAACCGGTGGTGGTGGCGACCGTTTTGCCCACCTCGAATGCTTGTTTGGTGACTTGCCTGGGCAGGCCGTGGTTGTGCAGGAGGTCGTCGAGAAGATGGCCGACACCCCGCACCAGACTGTGGCCGCCAGAGTTGAATATCTCCTTGATCGCCAGCGGATTGAGCAGGGTGTTGGACGGTGCCACGGCGTCGTTGATCAAGGTAAAGGCAAAGTGGGCGCGGGCGCGATCGTCCGGGCTCAGGTTGCTTTCGTCGATCCAGTTCTTGACCTCTTTCTGCCAGCTCAGATAAGCCTGCAAGCTGCGGCGATAAAAAGGATTGAGGCTCCACGCCGGATCGGCAAAGCGATTGTCCTGCGGGTTGATCGGGTGCAGGGTTTCACCCAGCAGCACGCGGCCCAGTTGGCCGCCCAGCTTCAAGGCATGCCGGGCCGTATACACCGGGTTGCGCAGGCCGTGGGTGGCGAGGCTGCGCAAGGTCGAAAGCAAGTCCCGGCCGCGCAGACCGGTAACCGCACTCTGTGCGTTGATGAATGCAGCGGGAGTGGGCAAAGAGCCCTTCGCTGGTTTGTCGCGCATGAGTCAACACTCCTTCGTCATCAGGCCAAAAACAAACACGCCGAACAAAACACCATAGCCGCTGTTGCGGGATGTTGCGCGGCCTGGCCTCCTGCCGACCCCTTTTCATAAATAAAAGCCGGAGTCGGTTAACCACCCGATGGAGCAGGGTGCGGATGCATCACTGCGCGCTGACGTTCCTCCTCGAGAAATTTCATGATGATCGGTGCCACCGCTTCGGCCCGGGTAATCAGAAACAGGTGCCCGTCGTCGATGATGTGCAGTTGGGCGTTGGGAATTCGCCAGGCCAGCATGCGCATATTGATCAGCGGGATCAGTGGATCGTCGTCGCCGGCCAGCACCAGGGTGGGTTGGTGGATCTTGTGCAGCCAGTGAATGCTGGTCCAACCGAGGCCGGCGAACAGCTGCCAGTAGTAGCCGAGTTTGCCTGCCGAACGGACCCTGGCGGCATGACTGGCAGCCAGGGTCGGATCGCGACGGAACGAGCCGCCATAGATCATCGGTGCGATGCGGATCACATGGGATGGCTGGACGTAGCGCCGTGGGCTGGCCATCATCCACAGCACTTTCGGCTTGCCCGGAACCATCACGGCGCCGGCAGCCGTGGCCGCCAGCACCAGCTTCTTGCAGCGCTCGGGATAGTCATGGGCAAATTGCTGCGCCAGAGCACCACCCCACGACACGCCGATGACATTGACCTGCCCGTAATCGAGGTAGTCGAGCATTCGTGCCGTGAGTTTCGCCAGACCCGAGAATCGATACGGGCGGTTGGGAGTCGATGAGCCGCCGACACCGGGTACGTCGAAGGCGATGACTTCCAGGTCCGGATCCAGCGCCTGGACGAACGGAAATATCAGCTCCAGGTTGGCACCGATGCCGTTGAAAATCAGCAAGGGCGTCAAGTGAGGCTTGCCGGGGCGTACCGCGGTGCGGAGGGTCTGGCCATCCAGGTTGACGGTACGAAATATGAACGGTTGCGGCATGCTTCGGGGCCCTGTGGGTCGCTATCTCTAATTCTTCCTCACCCTCTGTGGGAGCGAGCCTGCTCGCGATTGCGGAGTAACAGTCAACACAATGGCTGGATGTACCGCCGTCATCGCGAGCAGGCTCGCTCCCACAGGGGTGGGGTGTGTCAGTTACCGCTCATGCACATAAGTGCCCGGCGACGCCTCACCTGCGGGATAGGCCTTGTTGCCAAGGCTGGCGGGGGATTTCTTCAGTTTGCCCGAACGCTCGGCCTGCCACGCCTGCCAATGCAACCACCAGGAGTCGGTGTGCTTGGTGGAGTTTTCCATCCAGTCCTCGGCCTTGACCGGCATCTCGGTGCTGGTCATGTAGCGCGCTTTCGGATTGCCTGGCGGGTTCAGGATGCTCTGGATATGCCCGCTGCTGGACAGCACGAACTCTACCTTGCCACCGAACAGCTGCGCGGATTTGTAGCAGGACTTCCACGGGGTGATGTGATCGTTGGTGCCGGCCAGGGAAAAGATGTCGGCAGTCACCTGCTTGAGGTCGATCGGTGTGCCGCACACTTCCAGTGCATCGGGGCGGATCAATGGGTTGTTTTTGAACATCTCGATCAGGTCGCCGTGGAACGCCGCCGGCAACCGGGTGGTGTCGTTGTTCCAGAACAGAATGTCGAAAACCGGTGGCTCGTTGCCCAACAGGTAGTTGTTGACCCAGTAGTTCCAGATCAGGTCGTTGGGGCGCATCCAGGCGAAGACTCTCGCCATGTCGCGACCTTCCAGCACACCGGCCTGGTAGGAATGGCGCTTGGCGGCTTCGAGGGTCTGCTCGTCGACGAACAGGGCCACGTCGCTGTCGAGGGTGGTGTCGAGCACGCTGACCAGCAGCGTCAGGGCGTTGACCTTCTTCTCGCCGATCGCTGCGTAGTGACCCAGCAGGGCGGTGCAGGTGATGCCGCCGGAGCATGCACCGAGCATGTTCACATCTTTACTGCCGGTGATCGCAGTGACCACGTCGACTGCTTCCTTGAGCGCTTCGATGTAGGTCGACAGACCCCACTCGCGTTGCTCCTTGGTCGGGTTGCGCCAGCTGACGATGAACGTCTGCACGTTGTTGCGCAGGCAGAAACGCGCCAGGCTCTTGTCCGGGCTCAGGTCGAAAACATAGAACTTGTTGATCTGCGGCGGCACCACCAGCAGTGGGCGCTCATGCACTTGCTCGGTGATCGGCCGGTACTGGATCAGCTCCAGCACGTCGTTGCGAAAGACCACCGCGCCTTCGGTCACGCCCAGGCTCTTGCCGACTTCGAATGCGCCCATGTTGACCTGGCTTGGCATGCCGCCGTTGTGTACCAGGTCCTTGGCCAGATGGGAGAGGCCATCGAGCAGGCTTTTCCCACCGGTTTCGAAGAAGCGTTTGACTGCCGCCGGGTTGGCCGCCGTGTTGGTCGGGGCCATGGCTTCGGTCATCAGATTGACCACGAAATGCCCGCGAGCGACGTCCTTGGGCGAGAGGTTGCTGTCATCGATCCAGGCGTGAAGCTCCTTGCGCCATGCCAGATAAGTTTGCAAATAACGTTTGTAGAGCGGGTTCTGACTCCAGGCCGGGTCGAGGAAGCGACGGTCATCGCTTTGCGGTCGGAGCTCGGATTTTCCGAGCAGCACGTTCTTGAGTTCGATGCCGAAATGGGCGACGTGTCTGGCACTGTGGATGGGTTGCCTGATGGCCTGGGTCAGCACCATTCGAGCGGAACCCAGTAGATCCTTTCTACGCAGCCCAACAACAGGATTCAGTCCCAAGGTATTTTCTGAAGCCTGGAATTTCAGGTCATCGTTTTGCTTGTTACTCATCTACGACGCTCCATTGTCCTGAGGCGAGTACCTGAGCCCAGTTGTCTAGTCACACAACAAACGCCAGGTACTACTGCTCGGGTGACCGTTAATTGCGCATAGCTACAAATGCACGGAACTTGCCAGCTCCATTGGTTACCCGAGTTTAATTTTTTTCGCAAGCGGGCCAATCGTTGGCCCGGCAGCCAAGCATTCAAACAGATGGAATTAGAAAATGCCCTCTAAATACCCCGAGGCCTGACCTAGAGCATCAGCTTGACGATGGATTCATTCGGGTCACGGGTTTTTCCAGCCGCTTTGAGTTCCGCAAGATAATCACTCCAGAGATCTTCTTGGCGCACGGCCAGCTGGTACAGATATTCCCAAGTGAACAGGCCGCTGTCGTGGCCGTCGTCGAAGGTCAATTTCAGTGCGTACTGACCCGCCGGTTCAACTTTGCTCAGGCCTACGCCGATCTTGCCAAATTGCAGGATAGGTTTGCCGTGGCCCTGGACCTCGGCGGAAGGAGAGTGCACGCGAAGGAACTCGGCGGGCAGGTGATATTCCTCGCCGGACGCGTATTTGAGCGTCAGGGTTTTCGAGGCTTTGTGCAGTTTGATGTCGGTGGGGAGTTGGGTCATGGCTTGCAGTCCGTCTGTGTGGGAGGCCTGTTGGAACCTGATCTGCAAAACACCACAGTTCAAATGTGGGAACGGGCTTGCTCGCGAAAGCGGTGTAACAGTCAACACAGATGTTGAATGTTACGGCCTCTTCGCGAGCAAGCCCGCTCCCACAGGGTTCGCTACCACTGTAAGTATGGCTTACAGGATATAACGGGACAGGTCTTCGTTCTGCGCCAATTCGCCCAGGTGGCTGTTGACGTAGTCGGCGTCGATCAGGATCGGCTTGTCCTCGTGAGTGCTGGCCAGATCGCCGGCGCTGAACGACACCTCTTCGAGCAGACGCTCGAGCAGGGTGTGCAGGCGACGGGCGCCGATGTTTTCGGTCTTCTCGTTGACCTGCCAGGCGATCTCGGCGAGACGCTTGATGCCGTCCGGCAGGAATTCGATGAGCAGGCCTTCGGTTTTCAGCAATGCACAATACTGCTCGGTGAGCGATGCATGCGGCTCGCTGAGGATGCGCTCGAAATCTTCCGGACTCAGGGCCTTGAGTTCGACTCGAATCGGCAGGCGACCTTGCAGCTCGGGCACCAGATCACTCGGCTTGCTCAGATGGAACGCACCGGAGGCGATGAACAGGATGTGGTCGGTCTTGACCATGCCCAGCTTGGTGTTGACGGTGCAGCCTTCGATCAGCGGCAGCAAGTCGCGCTGCACGCCTTCACGGGAAACGTCGACGCCACCGGAGTTGCCGCGCTTGGCGACCTTGTCGATTTCATCGATGAACACGATGCCGTGTTGCTCGACGGCTTCCAGGGCCTTGGCCTTCAATTCTTCTTCGTTGACCAGGCGACCGGCTTCTTCGTCGCGAACCAGTTTCAGCGCTTCCTTGACCTTGAGCTTGCGGTTTTTGCGCTTGCCCTTGCCCATGTTGGCGAACAGGCTCTGCAACTGGTTGGTCATTTCTTCCATGCCCGGTGGCGCGGAGATATCGACGCCGGTCACTTCGGCCACTTCGATTTCGATCTCCTTGTCATCCAGCTGACCTTCACGCAGGCGTTTGCGGAACAGCTGACGGGTATTGGAATCCTGGGACGGTGCGGCATCCTCGTTGCTGAAGCCCATGCGTGCCGGTGGCAGCAAAGCGTCGAGGATGCGCTCTTCGGCGGCGTCTTCGGCGCGGTGGCGCACCTTGGTCATTTCCTGTTCGCGCAGCAGCTTGATCGCGGCGTCGGCCAGATCACGAATGATCGATTCGACGTCGCGGCCGACGTAGCCCACTTCGGTGAATTTGGTCGCTTCGACTTTGATGAACGGCGCGTTGGCGAGTTTGGCCAGGCGACGGGCAATCTCGGTTTTACCGACACCGGTCGGGCCGATCATCAGGATGTTCTTGGGGGTGACTTCGACGCGCAGCTCTTCGGGCAGTTGCATCCGGCGCCAGCGGTTGCGCAAGGCAATGGCGACGGCGCGTTTGGCATCGTCCTGGCCGATGATATGGCGATTGAGTTCGTGGACGATTTCACGGGGGGTCATGGGCATAGTAATTGGCGGTCCTCAAGCAAAAGTGAGCCGTGGCGCTAGGCCGAAACAGGCTTACTCAGCGAGATCCTGCTCCTCGATGGTGATGTTGTGGTTGGTGAACACGCAGATGTCGCCAGCGATGCCCAAAGCGGTTTCGACGATTTCCCGGGCCGACAGGTCGGTTTTTTTCAGCAGCGCGCTGGCTGCGGCCTGGGCGTAGCCGCCGCCGGAACCCATGGCGATCAGGCCTTCTTCGGGCTCGACCACGTCGCCGTTGCCGGTGATGATCAGGGAGGCGTCTTTGTTGGCGACCGCGAGCATGGCTTCGAGGCGGCTGAGGGAGCGGTCGGTGCGCCACTCTTTGGCGAGTTCGACGGCGGCGCGCACCAGATGGCCCTGATGTTTCTCGAGTTGGCCTTCGAAACGCTCGAAGAGGGTGAAGGCGTCAGCGGTGGCTCCGGCAAAACCAGCGATAACCTGGCCGTGGTACAGGCGGCGAACTTTTTTCGCGTTGCCTTTCATCACGGTATTGCCGAGCGAAACCTGGCCGTCGCCGCCCATGACGACTTTGCCGTGGCGGCGAACTGAAACGATGGTGGTCAAGGGAGAGTCTCCACGCAGCGGGGCGAAAATGCCTTATGCCAACCCATATGGGGGTGGTGGAGCGTTTTTCAACTGTAGGACGCGGCGGGGGACGAGCGGTGTAGGGCGGGGATGGGATGTTGTCTGATCGATCATTCCCACGCAGAGCGTGGGAATGATCAGTGGAAGGTCAGCGACTCTGGCGTTGTTGTAACAACAGGTTACTGAAGCCGCTGCCAGCCAGTTGTTTCTGGGCGGTGGTCAGCTGTTCGCGGTTGCTGAACGGACCGACCAGCACCCGGTACCAGGTTTCGTCCTTCACGGTGCCGGATTCAACCGCCACGGCTTGCCCCAGCAGGATGATCTGCGCACGAACCTTGTCGGCATCGGCTTCCTTGCGGAACGAACCGGCCTGCAGGAAGAACTTGGTCACCGGCGCAGCTTTTGCCACCGGTGGCGCTGGCGGCGGAGTGATACCGGCCAATGCCGCTTGAGCCCGGGCAGTGTCGATCTTCGCCGCTTCCGCAGGCGTCACCGGCGTGGTCGGAATGGCCGGCACTTGTGGCGTCGGCAGGGTTTTCTCCGGCACCGCGTCCGGCGGCACGATCACTTCCGATTCCGGCAGCAAGGTGTAGAAGTCGTACTTCGGCTTCACCGGTTGCGTCGGGCTTGGCGGTGTCTTGTTGGCCTCGGCGATCTTGGTGGCTTTCTGCTGCTCGACTTTCTCGCGCTTGACGCTGTCACTGCTCTTGCCCGGCTCCAGCTTCATCAGGAACACAATGAACGCACCGACCGTCAGGCCGATGGCCATCCACAGCCAACCCGGGATCGGTTGCTTTGCAGGAGCTTGGTAACGGCTGGCGCCACGCTTGGGTGCAGGTTTTTTCTTGGCAGCCAACTTACATACGCTCCAGAGTTTCCAGACCCAAGAGTTCCAGGCCCTGCTTGAGAGTGCGGCCGGTCAGCGCGGCGAGGCGCAGACGACTCTGCATTTGCGCCGGGGTGTCGGCGCCGAGTATCGGGCAGTTCTCGTAGAAGCTGGAGAACAGGCCGGCCACATCGTACAGGTAAGTGCAGAGGATGTGCGGCGTGCCTTTGTCGGACACGTTATTCAGGATTTCGCCGAACTGCGCCAGTTTCGCTGCCAGCTCATGCTCGTGCGCCGCTTCGAGGACGATCTGCCCTTCGACTTCGCTGAAGTCCTTGCCGAGTTTGCGGAACACGCCAGCCACCCGGGTGTAGGCGTACAGCAGGTATGGCGCGGTGTTGCCTTCGAAGTTGAGCATCAGGTCGAAGTTGAAGCTGTAGTCGCTGGTGCGGTGCTTGGACAGGTCGGCGTATTTCACCGCGCCAATGCCCACGACCTTGGCGATATTGCGCAACTCGTCTTCGGCCAACTCCGGGTTCTTCTCCTTCACCAGCGTGTAGGCGCGCTCCTGGGCTTCGATCAGCAGGTCGATCAGCTTCACGGTGCCGCCGTCACGTGTCTTGAACGGACGACCATCGGCGCCGTTCATGGTGCCGAAGCCCATGTGCTCCATTTCCATCGGATGGGTCACGAAACCGGCCTTGTGCGCGACGGCGAACACTTGCTGGAAGTGCAGGGCCTGGCGCTGGTCGACGAAATACAGTGCGCGATCAGCCTTGAGCACGCCGCTGCGGTAGCGCACGGCCGCTAGGTCGGTGGTGGCGTAGAGGTAGCCGCCGTCGGCCTTGACGATGATCACCGGCAGCGGCTCGCCGTCGGCGTTCTTGAATTCGTCGAGGAACACGCACTGGGCGCCGTTGCTCTCGACCAGCATGCCTTTGGCCTTGAGATCGTTGACCACATTGATCAGGTCGTCGTTGTAGGCGCTTTCGCCCATCACGTCGGCCATGGTCAGTTTGACGTTCAGCAGTTCGTAGATTTTTTGGCAGTGGGACAGCGATATGTCCTTGAACTTGGTCCACAGTGCCAGGCAGTCCGGGTCGCCGGCTTGCAGCTTGACCACCAGGCCGCGGGCGCGATCGGCGAACTCTTCGGATTCGTCGAAGCGCTGTTTGGCGGCACGGTAGAAGTTCTCCAGGTCCGACAGTTCGTCGCTGGTAGTCGGGGTTTCCTGCAGATAAGCCATCAGCATGCCGAACTGGGTGCCCCAGTCGCCGACGTGGTTCTGACGGATCACAGCGTCACCGAGGAATTCCAGAACCCTGGCCACGCCGTCGCCGATGATGGTCGAGCGCAAGTGGCCGACGTGCATCTCTTTGGCCAGGTTCGGCGCCGACAGGTCGACGACGGTGCGCTGCGCCGGACCGGCCTTGCGCACGCCGATGTGGTCGTCGGCCAGGGCCGCGTCCAGACGGGTCGCCAGGGCTTGGGTGTTCTGGAAGAAGTTCAGGAAGCCAGGGCCGGCGATTTCGGTTTTGGTGACGTTCTCGTCAGCCGGCAGCGCCGCGATGATTTTCTCGGCCAGGTCGCGGGGTTTCATGCCGGCCGGTTTGGCCAGCATCATCGCAATGTTGCTGGCGAAGTCGCCGTGAGTCTTGTCACGGGAGTTTTCCACCTGGATCGCCGGCGACAGGCCTTCAGGCAACACACCTTCGTTGACGAGTTGGGTGATGGCTTGTTGGATCAGCTGGCGAATGGTGTCTTTCATGGTCTTCTCTTTCGACCGCAAGCGCGGCGGCGCTTCAATGCGCTGGTGGAAAAACTGGGCATTATCCGTTGCGAAGACGAGCTTGCCAACTATAGCGGGCAGGTTATGGATATGTGGTGACTATTCGGCACCCATCGCGAGCAGGCTCGCTCCCACAGGGGATAGGCGTTGATCACAAAACCAATGAACGCCACAGACCCATCGTGGGAGCGAGCCTGCTCGCGATGGCGATTTTGAAATCAATACAAATCGACCGGGTCGACATCCAGAGACCAACGCACCGCCCGCCCGCTCGGCATCTGCTCCAAAGCCAGCAACCAACTGCTCAGCAATCGATGCAACGGCGCCCGGGCCGTGGCTTGCAGCAACAACTGCGCGCGATAACGCCCGGCCCGGCGTTCCATGGGCGCCGGCACCGGCCCCAGTAACTCGATACCGGTCAGATGCTGCTCGGCCAGAAGTCGCTCGGCTTCGCTACACGCCTCATCGAGGAAGCCTTCGGCCTGCCCCGGTTTGTGTGCTTCGGCCCGCAGCAACGCAAGATGCGCAAACGGCGGCAGCCCGGCGGAGCGGCGTTCACTCAACGCCTGTTCGGCAAAGGCGAAATAGCCCTGTTCGGTCAACTGCACCAGCAGCGGGTGGTCCGCCAGGTGCGTCTGGATGATCACCTTGCCCGGCTCTTCGGCCCGCCCCGCGCGCCCGGCGACCTGAACGATCAACTGCGCCATGCGCTCGCTGGCGCGGAAGTCGCCGGAGAACAGGCCGCCGTCGGCATCGAGAATCGACACCAGGGTCACTCGAGGAAAGTGGTGCCCTTTGGCAAGCATCTGTGTGCCGACCAGAATGCACGGCTGGCCTTTCTGGATGGTCGCGAATAACTGATTCATCGCGTCTTTGCGCGAGGTGCTGTCGCGGTCGACCCGCAGCACCGGGACGTCCGGGAACAGAATCCCCAGGCGTTCCTCGGCGCGCTCGGTACCGGCGCCCACCGGTCGCAAATCGACCTTGCCGCACTTCGGGCAATGCCGAGGCACTCGTTCGACATAGCCACAATGGTGGCAGCGCAGTTCGCCCGAGCGCTGGTGCACGGTCATGCGCGCGTCGCAGCGCTGGCATTCGGACATCCAGCCACAGTCGTGGCAGAGCAGCGTCGGGGCGAATCCTCGGCGGTTGAGGAACACCAGAACCTGCTGGCCGGCGGCGAGGGTCTGACCGATGGCTTGCTGCATCGGCCCGGAAATGCCGCTGTCCAGTGGGCGACTTTTCACGTCCAGACGCAGGAAGCGTGGCTGTTTGGCGCCACCGGCCCGCTCATTCAGGCGTAAGAGGCCGTAACGACCGGTGTAGGCATTTTGCAGGCTTTCCAGCGAAGGCGTGGCGGAACCGAGGACAATCGGGATGTTTTCCTGCCGGGCGCGAACCAGTGCCAGGTCGCGGGCGTGGTAGCGCAGGCCTTCCTGCTGCTTATAGGAACCATCGTGCTCTTCATCGATGATGATCAGGCCGGGGTTCTTCATCGGCGTGAACAGCGCCGAACGGGTGCCGATAATAATGTCGGCCTCGCCATCCCGTGCCGCCAGCCAGGCGTCCAGGCGCTCGCGGTCGTTGACCGCCGAGTGGATCAGCGCGATGCGCGCATTGAAGCGTTGTTCGAAGCGCGCCAGGGTTTGCGGGCCGAGGTTGATCTCCGGGATCAGCACCAGGGCTTGCTTGCCGGCCTCGAGGGTTTCGCGGATCAGCTGCAAATAGACTTCGGTCTTGCCGCTGCCGGTGACGCCGGCCAGCAAAAACGCGTGATAACTGTCGAACCCGGCGCGAATCGCTTCATAAGCGGCGCGCTGCTCGGGGTTGAGCGGCAATTCCGGTTGCGCCAGCCAATGCTCGTGGCGAGCGCCGGGGGCGTGTTTGCGGATGTCTACCTGAACCAGATCCTTGGCCAGCAACAGGTCGAGGCTGTCTTTGCTCAGCATCAGTTTGCTCAGCAACTGATGGGCGACGCCGTGTGGGTGCTGGGCCAGGGTCGCCAGGGCTTCACGCTGTCGCGGTGCGCGGGCGATGCGCGGATCATCGAGGCTGGCGCCGGGCGCGGCGGACCAGAAACGCTCCTGGCGTGCTTCGGCGAGTTCGCCCTGACGCAGCAACACCGGCAGCGCCCAGCTCAACGTGTCGCCGAGGCTGTGCTGGTAATACTGGGAAGTCCACAGGCACAGCTTGAACAGCGCGGGCGGCAGCGGCGGCACGGCATCGAGCAGGGCCAGGGCCGGTTTGAGCTTTTCCGCCGGGACTTCGCTGTGATCGGTGACCTCCACCAGAATGCCGATCATCTCCCGCCGCCCGAACGGCACCCGCAAACGCATGCCCGAGTGTAGCTGGGCGCGCAGGACTCCGGCCGGAGCGCGGTAGTCGAACAGGCGGCGCAGGGGCGAAGGCAGGGCGAGGCGCAGAATGGCGTCGGGCACGCGGGGGGATCTCTTTGGGCGGGCAATAAATGAAAGGTTGTTGCATATCCTGAGGGAGCGGGTTTGCTCGCGAAAGTGGTGCTTCAGACGACATAAATGCTGACCGACACACCGTTTTCGCGAGCAAGCCCGCTCCCACAGAGACGGCGACTTGGGTCGGGAGCCTAGCAGACGGTCGGACTCAGTGACAGCTTGCGTGTTTGCAAAGGTCTGGTAGAATCCGCGGCCTAATTACGTGCGGTATTCAACAATAGTGTTGGGTGGCGGCACGCTAGCCTGAGGAAAACACCATGAAAGCCGATATCCATCCAGAATACCCAGCAGTTGCCGTAACTTGCAGCTGCGGCAACAAGTTCGAAACCCGTTCGACTTTCGCCAAGCCTCTGTCGATCGACGTTTGCAACGAATGCCACCCGTTCTACACCGGTAAGCAGAAGACTCTGGATACCGGCGGCCGTGTTCAGAAGTTCGCCGATCGTTTCGGTGCTTTTGGCCCGAAAAAGGCCTAAGGCCGATCATTTTGGAAAGTCGTTTCGGCTTCTCCAGACTGATGAAAAAGGCGTCCCTTGCGGGCGCCTTTTTTGTATCTGCGATTTGGCTTTCCGGTGCCCAGGCTTTCTGCCCGGTGCCGAGCGGGCTGACGCCGGTTGTGGTGCAGCGGGTGGTGGATGGCGACACCTTGCGCCTGCGCGATGGCCGCAGTGTGCGCATGATCGGTTTGAACACGCCAGAGCTGGGCAAGCAGGGCCGTTCCGACGAGCCGTTTGCCGTGGCTGCGCGCAAACGCCTGGAAGCCCTGGTGGCCGCCAGCGACGGGCGGGTCGGTTTGCTGCCGGGTAAAGAAAGCAAGGACCATTACGGCCGTACCCTGGCCCATGTCTACAGCGTCGATGGCGTCAACCTTGAAGCGCAGATGCTCGCTGAAGGCCTCGGATTTCAGGTGGCGGTGGCACCGAACGTCGATTTGGCCGGTTGTCAGCAAGCGGCGGAACGCAGTGCTCGTCAGGCCGGCCTCGGGCTATGGCGACAATCACCTGTACTGAAAGCGGAGCAGATCAGCGCGTCCGGCTTCGCCGTGCTCAGTGGCCGTGTGAGCAAGGTTCAGCGCAATCGCGGCGGGGTTTGGATCGAGTTGCAGGAATCGGTTGTATTGCGGGTTGCACCCAATATGCTGGAGCAATTCGATGGCGCGTCGCTTGAACAGCTCAAAGGCAGGCAGATCGAGGCTCGTGGCTGGGTGGTGGATCGTTCCCGCCGTGGCGGCCTGAAGCCGGGGCAGGCGCGCTGGCTTCTGCCGCTGACCGATCCGGCGATGTTGCAGGCGATGCCGTAAGAAAAAATTGTAGACATTTTTTCTGTTGATTGTGAACAGTCTATCCCTTGTGTTTCGTGGCTCTTGGCCCAAAGTCGTAGGGCCGGGCGCTTGACAGGGGTGACTGGTCAGTCTTGTGAGGACTTTGCGAGGCGAGTATCCTCGGCGGTCCGTCTGTCCAACAGTAAAAAGCGGAATGCCCATATGTCTGATCTGAAAACTGCCGCTCTCGAATATCACGCCCATCCCCGTCCAGGGAAGCTGAGTGTCGAGCTCACCAAGGCCACCGCTACCGCCCGCGACCTGTCGCTGGCCTACAGCCCCGGCGTAGCCGAACCAGTACGCGAAATCGCCCGCGATCCTGAACTGGCCTACAAATACACCGGCAAAGGCAACCTGGTTGCAGTCATTTCCGATGGCACCGCGATTCTGGGCCTGGGTAACCTCGGCCCATTGGCTTCCAAGCCGGTAATGGAAGGTAAAGGTGTTCTGTTCAAGCGCTTTGCCGGCATCGACGTTTTCGACATCGAAGTCGACTCCGAAAGCCCGCAAGCCTTCATCGACACCGTCAAGCGTATCTCCATCACCTTCGGTGGCATCAACCTGGAAGACATCAAGGCACCTGAGTGCTTTGAGATCGAACGCGCTCTGATCGAGCAGTGCGACATTCCGGTATTCCACGATGACCAGCACGGCACCGCGATCGTGACCGCCGCCGGCATGATCAACGCCCTGGAAATCGCTGGCAAAACCCTGCCAGAAGCCAAGATCGTCTGCCTGGGCGCCGGTGCTGCCGCCATCTCCTGCATGAAATTGCTGGTGAGCATGGGCGCCAATATCGAAAACATCTTCATGGTTGACCGTACCGGCGTGATCCACTCCGGCCGTGACGACCTGAACCAGTACAAAGCTGTCTTCGCTCACGCGACCGAGAAGCGCACCCTGGCTGACGCGCTGGATGGCGCCGACGTATTCGTCGGTCTGTCGGGCCCGAACCTGCTGAGCGCCGAGAACCTGCTGCGCATGGCGGCCAACCCGATCGTGTTCGCGTGCTCGAACCCGGATCCGGAAATCTCCCCGGAGCTGGCACACGCCACTCGCAACGACGTGATCATGGCCACCGGCCGTTCGGACTACCCGAACCAGGTCAACAACGTACTGGGCTTCCCGTTCATCTTCCGTGGTGCCCTGGACGTTCGCGCCAAGCGCATCAACGAAGAGATGAAAGTGGCTGCCGCCAACGCCCTGCGTGAACTGGCCAAGCTGCCAGTGCCTCAGGAAGTGTGCGACGCCTACGGCGGCATCAAACTGGAATTCGGTCGTGAGTACATCATTCCGAAACCAATGGATGCCCGTCTGATCACCCTGATCTCCGATGCCGTGGCCAAGGCTGCGATCGAGACCGGTGTGGCGACCCTGCCGTATCCGAAGAACTACCCGCTGAAAAGCGTGGATGACGTGTTCAACGGCTAAGCCGTTGTAGCGCTTCAACACAAAGCCCCGGCTCTCGCGAGTCGGGGCTTTTTATTGCCTGCGGTTTTTGTGGTGTCTTTGAGGGCCTCTTCGCGAGCAAGCCCGCTCCCACGGGGGTATGCATTCCAATGTGGAAGCGGGCTTGCTCGCGAAGGCGGCCAGACAGGCAACCCTGGTTTCAGCCGGTGCATAAATTCCAGGCGCAACAAAAAGCCCCGTCTTCCAGAGAAGAACGGGGCTTTTGCGTTGCGCTACGGGATCAGAACAAATCGATCGGCGCGGCCTCGTCCGCTGGCAACGGGCTGCCTGGCGCATTGCCGTTACCCAGCTCGTTCACCGACGGTGGTGTGTCTTCGGCCTTGAACAGTTCGAAGTAGGCGCCAGGGGTGCTTGGGGTGGCTGCACGACCGCTGACCGGGTCGACCCGCAGGCTGAGGATGCCTTCGGGTTCTGGCTGGGTGTGGGGTGGCCTGCCTTTGAGGGCGGCGCCCATGTAGTTCATCCAGATCGGCAGGGCGACGGTGCCGCCGAACTCGCGTTTGCCCAGGCTTTCCGGTTGGTCGAATCCGGTCCAGACGGTGGTCACGTAATCGGCGTTGTAGCCGGAGAACCAGGCGTCCTTGGATTCGTTGGTGGTGCCGGTCTTGCCCGCGATGTCGCTGCGACCCAAGGCCAGTGCACGGCGGCCGGTACCGAGTTTGATCACGTCCTCGAGCATGCTGTTGAGGATGTAGGTGGTGCGGCCGTCGACGATGCGCTCGGCCACGGCTGGCGTTTGTGGCGCTGTCTGGGCGCTCGGCGCTTCGCCTGGGGTGGCGTTGACCGTAAAGGTGTTGGAGGCCGGTACGGCGATGCCGTCGCTGACTACTCCGCCTTTTGGGACGCTCGGCGGATTGGCGACGAACAGCGTGTCGCCATTGCGGCTTTCGATCTTGTCGATGATGTACGGGCTGATCTTGTAGCCGCCGTTGGCGAAGGTGCTCCAGCCGGTGGCAATTTCCATAGGTGTCAGGGTCGCGGTGCCCAGGGCCAGGGACAGGTTGCGCGGCAGGTCCTGCTTGTTGAAGCCGAACTTGCTGATGTAGTCGATAGTGCGGTCGACACCCAGCGCTTGCAGCAGGCGGATCGATACCAGGTTGCGCGACTTGTAGAGCGCTTCACGCATGCGGATCGGGCCGAGGAAGGTGTTGGTGTCGTTCTTCGGGCGCCAGACCTTGTCCAGGTACTCGTCGACGAACACGATCGGTGCGTCGTTCACCAGGCTGGCGGCGGTGTAGCCGTTGTCCAGGGCGGCGCTGTAGACGAACGGCTTGAAGCTCGAACCCGGCTGACGCTTGGCCTGCATCGCGCGGTTGTAGTTGCTCTGCTCGAAGGCGAAACCGCCGACCAGCGAACGAATGGCGCCGTTCTGCGGATCGAGGGAAACCAGTGCGCCCTGGGCCTGTGGGATCTGGCTGAATTTGAGCGAATGGTCCGGCTGACGCTGCACGCGAATCAGATCGCCGACCTGCGCGACGTCCGAAGGCTGCTTCGGATTGGCGCCCATGCTGTTGGTGTTCAGGAATGGGCGGGCCCACTTCATGCTGTCCCAGGCGACGTGTTCATCACCGGTGCGAGTCAGCACCTGCACGCCGTTCTTGTCGACCTGGGTCACGATTGCCGGTTCGAGGCTGCTGATGGTCCGCTGCTTGGTCAGCTCCAGGGTCCAGGCCTCTCGGGTTTTACCCGGCAGGCGTGACTCGGGGCCGCGATAACCGTGCCGTTGATCGTAGGTCATCAAACCTTCGTGAACCGCGGAGTTGGCCATTTCCTGCAAATCGCTCGGCACCGTGGTGGTGACGCGGAAGCCTTCGGTGTACGCATCGCTGCCATAGCGGCCGACCATTTCGGCGCGGGCCATTTCGGCGATGTACGGTGCGTTCACTTCCGGGGTCGGCACATGGTAGCTGGCGTTCAGTGGTTCATTGATCGCAGCGGTGTAGTCGGCTTCGGTGATCTTGCCGAGCTTGTACATGCGCCCCAGGATCCAGTCGCGACGTTCCTTGCTACGGGCCGGGTTGGCCAGCGGATTGAAGCGCGACGGCGCTTTCGGCAGGCCGGCAATCATCGCCATCTGTGCCAGGCTGACGTCACGAATCGACTTGCCGTAATAAACCTGCGCCGCCGCCTCGATGCCGTAGGCGCGGTTGCCCAGATAGATCTTGTTGACGTACAGCTCGAGGATCTCGTCCTTGGTCAACTGCCGTTCGATCTGCAGGGCCAGGAGGATTTCGGTGGTCTTGCGCGAGAAGCTGCGTTCGCTGGTCAGGAAGAAATTCTTCGCCACCTGCATGGTGATGGTGCTGCCACCGGACTGAATGTGCCCGCTTTTTACCAGCTGGGTAGCGGCACGCATCAAGCTGCTGGGATCGACGCCATAGTGGTTGGCGAAGTTGTCGTCTTCAGCACTTAGTAACGCATTGATGAAATTGGGGGGAATGTCGGCGAAACGGATTGGCGTGCGGCGCATTTCGCCAAATTCTGCGATCAATTTGTTGTCGCTGCTGTACACCCGCAAAGGAATCTGCAACTGAATACTTCTCAGCGCCTCCACGGATGGCAATCCGGGGCTAAGGTAAAGAAAAGCGCCACTCAGACCCAGGAGCAGTCCGCAGAAAACGGCGACGATGGACCAACCGAAAAATTTCAGCAGACGAATCAAGGCTTTTGGATATCCAAGGCAAAAAATGAATTAGGCATCAGGGTTCAGGCTATACAGAGAATGACCCGCGCTTGCAGTAAAAGCGGAAAAAACGCTCGGCATTATAAGCATTTTTCCGTGGGGAGCGTCATTTGCGCTTCTGTCAAGACGGGGGGTATTGAACGCAATGGATATTACAGAGTCCGTAACTCACGGATAGTCATAGGGAATTGGTAGTGCTAGGACTCTTCAATAAAAAGGCCAATACGCTTCTGGGGATCGACATCAGCTCCACGTCGGTGAAGCTTCTGGAGCTAAGTCGCCAGGGGGACCGCTACCGGGTCGAGGCCTATGCGGTCGAGCCGCTGCCCACCAGTGCCGTGGTCGAGAAAAATATCGCCGAGCTCGAAGGTGTGGGGCAGGCCCTTGCGCGCGTGCTGGTCAAGGCCAGAACCAGCCTCAGGAACGTCGCCGTGGCGGTCGCCGGCTCGGCGGTGATCACCAAGATCATCGAGATGGACGCCGGTCTTTCCGACGACGAGATGGAAAACCAGCTGAAGATCGAGGCCGATCAGTACATCCCTTATCCACTGGACGAAGTGGCGATCGATTTCGAAGTGCAGGGCGTGTCGGCGCGCAACCCCGAGCGGGTCAATGTGCTACTGGCCGCCTGTCGCAAGGAAAACGTCGAGGTTCGTGAAGCGGCTTTGGCCCTGGCCGGGTTGACCGCGCGCGTGGTCGATGTCGAAGCCTATGCCCTGGAGCGATCGTTCAGCCTGTTGGCAACCCAGCTGGCCGCCTCTCAGGAGCGTCTGACCGTGGCGGTGGTCGATATCGGCGCGACCATGACCACCCTGAGCGTGCTGCACAATGGGCGAATCATCTACACCCGTGAACAATTGTTCGGCGGCCGTCAACTGACGGAAGAAATCCAGCGCCGTTATGGCCTGACGGTCGAGCAGGCGGGGCTGGCGAAGAAGCAGGGTGGTTTGCCGGACGATTACGTCAGCGAGGTCTTGCAGCCGTTTCGTGAGGCGTTGGTGCAACAGGTGTCGCGTTCGTTGCAGTTTTTCTTTGCCTCCGGCCAATACAACTCGGTCGATCACATCCTTCTGGCCGGCGGCACCGCCTCGGTCTCCGGGCTGGATCGGTTGATCGAGCAGCGCCTGGGTACGCCGACCCAGGTCGCCAATCCATTCTCCGACATGACCCTGGGCAGCAAGGTCAACGCCGGTGCCCTGGCCAGTGATGCCCCGGCGCTGATGATCGCCTGTGGGCTGGCCCTCAGGAGTTTTGACTGATGGCGCGGATCAATCTTTTACCCTGGCGCGAAGAGTTGCGCGAAGGGCGTCGCAAACGCTTTTTGCTGGCATTGGTCGGTGTGCTGGTGGGGTCAGTGGGGGCGCTGTTGATTACGGATCAGGTCATTAACGGCGCCATTGATCGGCAAGTTGCCCGTAACGATTACATCGCCAGGCAGATTGCCGTGGTCGATGAGCGGATCAAACAGATCAGCGACCTGAAGGCTCGCCGTCAGCAACTCGTCGAGCGCATGCGCATTATCCAGGACCTGCAAGGCAACCGGCCGATCAGTGGGAGGATTTTCGATCAATTGGCGCGTACCTTGCCGGATGGCGTGTATTTCACCGAGGTGAAAATGGTCGGCAAGACCTTGTCCATCACCGGTGCGGCGGAGTCCAACAATCGTGTTTCGGATTTGATGCGCAATCTTGATGCGTCCGACTGGTTCGATGCACCCAACCTTACGGAAGTCAAAGCGACCACCGCCGGTCAGCTGGATCAGACCAATGTTTTTCAGTTGACCGTCCGTCAGACTCAGCCGGCCATTGAGGGGGGTGCCAAATGAGGCCGTCCGAATGGCTCGAAGGGCTGCGCAAGATTGACATCAACGATCTGGACACCAACAACATGGGGTCCTGGCCAGTGGCGATCAAGGCCCTGGCGAGTGTCCTGCTCATGGTTCTGGTGCTGGCGCTGGGCTACAGCTTCTTGATCAGCGACCTGCAAAACCACCTCGAACTCAAGCGCGAGGAAGAGTCGACGCTCAAGGAGCAGTTCGCGACCAAAGGCCACATGGCGGCTAATCTGGAGCTGTATACCCAACAGATGAAGGAAATGGAAAACTCCTTCGGCGTTCTGCTGCGCCAATTGCCCAGCGACACCGAAGTGCCCGGGCTGCTGGAAGACATCACCCGCACCGGCCTGGGGAGCGGCCTGGAGTTCGAAGAGATCAAGCTGCTCCCGGAGGTCGCCCAGCAGTTTTACATCGAGCTCCCTATCCAGATCACCGTCACCGGCGCGTATCACGACCTGGCCACTTTCGTCAGCGGCGTGGCCGGCCTGCCGCGGATCGTCACCCTGCATGACTTCGATCTGGCGCCGGCCAATCCCGAAGGCGGTCCGAAGTTGCGCATGAGCATCCTTGCCAAGACCTACCGCTACAACGACAAGGGAGTGCAGAAATGAGCCCGGCTCGTTGCCTGTCGATGGTGATGTGTCTGGTCGTCCTGGCCGGCTGTGGTGGCGGCAATGATTTCAGCGATCTGGACGCCTACCTGAACGAAGTGCGCCTGCGTGCGCCCGGCAAGATTGAACCAACGCCGACATTCCGGTCTTACCCGACATTCACCTACAGCGCTGCCAACCTGCGTAGCCCGTTCTCCCGGCAGGTCAGGGTCGATCTGGCTGGCCAGAAGCGCGGCTCGCGCAACGTCAAACCCGACCCCAATCGGGTCAAGCAGTACCTCGAAGGTTTCAACATCGAGCAATTTGAAATGGTCGGCACGATCTCCAATGCGACCGGCTCCTTTGCACTGTTGCGCGGGGCGGGCGGTGTGCATCGGCTGAAAGTCGGCGATTACCTGGGGCGTAACGATGGACGGATTGTCGCCATCAGCGGCTCGCAAGTCGATGTGGTCGAAATCGTTCCCGATGGCGAAGGCGCCTGGCTGGAGCGGCCGCGGACCATCCCTTTGAAAGAGCACTCATAGTGGAACTCGAATAATGAACAGGATTTTCTCAACCTTCGGTATTTCGCTATGGATAGCGTTTCTGTCGCCGATGGTACAGGCGGCCAACCTCAAAACGCTGGATGTCGCCGCGCTGCCCGGTGATCGCGTCGAGTTGAAGTTGTCGTTCGATGGGCCGCCGCCGCAGCCCCAGGGTTATACGACAGAGCAGCCTGCGCGGATTGCGCTGGATCTGCCGGGGGTCACCAGTCAGCTGGCGAACAAGAATCGAGACCTGGGCGGCGGCAACGCCCGCAGCGCCACGGTGGTGGAGGCCAAGAACCGCACACGGCTGATCATCAGCCTGACCCAGTTAACCCCGTATAACGCACGCGTCGAAGGCAACAATCTTTTCGTGGTCGTCGGGCAGGGGGGAGGTAGCAAGGCGCCTAAACCGATCACCAGCGCGCCGCGCACAGCCACTGCGACGCCAGCGCCCGCCAGGGTCAATGCCCCCGTGGGCAAAGCCATCCGGGGCGTGGATTTCCAACGCGGCACCCAGGGTGAAGGCAATGTGGTTATCGATCTGTCGGATCCGTCCATCGCCCCGGACATCCAGGAGCACGATGGCAAGATCATCGTCGGTTTCACCAAGACTCAACTGCCTGAACGGTTGCGCGTGCGCCTCGACGTCAAGGATTTCGCCACTCCAGTGCAGTTCGTCAACGCCAGTGCCACGGGCGATCGGGCCATTATCAGCATCGAACCCAGCGGCGCCTTTGATTATTCGACCTATCAAACCGATAACAAATTGACGATCAGCGTCCGGCCGATGACGGTCGACGACTTGCACAAGCGCAACGCCGAACGCTTTGCCTACAGCGGTGAAAAACTCTCGCTGAACTTCCAGGACATCGATGTGCGCTCGGTGCTGCAACTGATCGCCGATTTCACCAACCTCAATCTGGTGGCCAGTGACACGGTGCAGGGCGGCATCACGTTGCGCCTGCAGAATGTGCCGTGGGATCAGGCGCTGGATCTGGTGTTGAAAACCAAAGGCCTGGATAAGCGCAAGATCGGAAACGTGCTGCTGGTGGCGCCGGCCGATGAAATTGCCGCCCGGGAGCGTCAGGAGCTGGAGTCGCAGAAGCAGATCGCCGAACTGGCGCCTCTGCGTCGCGAACTGTTGCAGGTCAACTACGCCAAGGCCGCCGATATTGCCAAGCTGTTCCAGTCGGTGACCAGTGCCGAGGCGAAAATAGACGAGCGCGGTTCAATCACGGTCGATGAGCGGACCAACAACATCATTGCCTACCAGACCCAGGATCGCCTCGATGAACTGCGCCGCATCGTGGCGCAGCTGGATATTCCGGTGCGTCAGGTAATGATCGAGGCGCGCATCGTCGAAGCTAGCGTTGATTATGACAAGCAGTTGGGCGTGCGATGGGGTGGAAGCAAGACCGGTGGTAATTGGACAGGGTCGGGCGGTGCTTCTCCCGGCAACCCCATTACAGGGCAAAGCACCAGCCAACCCTTTGTTGATCTGGGCGCTACAAGTGCCACGTCCGGGATCGGCATTTCCTTTATCACTGACAACACGCTGCTGGACCTCGAGTTGAGCGCCATGGAAAAAACCGGCAATGGCGAAATTGTTTCGCAACCCAAGGTGGTCACGGCTGATAAGGAAACCGCGAAGATCCTGAAAGGTACTGAAATTCCGTATCCGGAATCCAGTTCCAGCGGCGCGACGTCGGTGACGTTCAAGCCGGCAGTCCTTTCGCTGGAGGTGACCCCGCAGATCACCCCGGACAATCGCATTATCATGGAGGTCAAGGTCACCAAGGATCAGCCGGACTACGCTAACCTGGTCCTTGGGCAGCCGCCGATCAACAAAAACGAAGTCAACGCCAAGGTCCTGATCAACGACGGCGAGACCATCGTCATTGGTGGGGTTTTCTCAAATACTCAGAGCAAGGTTGTAGATAAGGTGCCATTTCTCGGTGATGTGCCGTATCTTGGCCGCCTTTTCCGGCGTGATGTGGTTTCGGAGAAAAAATCCGAGCTGCTGGTCTTTCTCACACCGCGTATCATGAACAATCAGGCGATTGCTGTGAGTCATTGATTCTGTGCGAAATTTGATTCTTGTTGGACCGATGGGGGCTGGAAAAAGCACCATCGGCCGGTTGCTGGCCAAAGAGCTGCGCCTGCCATTCAAAGATTCCGATAAGGAAATTGAATTGCGCACGGGCGCCAATATCCCGTGGATTTTCGATAAGGAAGGCGAACCGGGCTTTCGTGATCGCGAGCAAGCGATGATTGCCGAGCTGTGCGCGTCCGACGGTGTGGTGTTGGCGACCGGCGGCGGAGCGGTGATGCGCGAAGCCAATCGCCGGGCGCTGCATGCCGGTGGTCGAGTGGTCTATCTGCATGCGTCTGTCGAGCAGCAGGTGGGTCGAACGGCCCGCGATCGCAATCGGCCACTGTTGCGCACGGCCGATCCGGCCAAGACCCTGCGGGATTTGCTGGCGATCCGTGATCCGCTGTATCGGGAAATCGCCGACCTTGTGGTGGAAACCGATGAGCGGCCACCGCGGATGGTGGTGCTCGACATTCTCGACCGCTTGCAGCAGCTACCGCCCCGTTAATGCGCGGCGCGAAATGCGCTATCCTCGGCGTCCTGTCGCAGCCGCTCAAGGTTGTGGCGGATGGCTACCGAACGGCGTCACACCAGCGGACGCCGTGGAATTCGTTAACTCAAGGCAGGATGCCTGATTCCATCTTCACTGTGGGGACACATGCAGACACTCAAGGTCGATCTAGGCGAGCGCAGCTACCCGATTCATATTGGCGAAGGTTTGTTGGATCAGCCTGAGCTGCTGGCCCCGCATATCCGCGGACGGCAGGTGGCGATCATCTCCAACGAGACCGTCGCGCCGCTCTACCTCGAGCGTCTGACTCGCAGCCTCGCGCAGTTCTCGGTGATTTCCGTGGTGCTGCCCGACGGCGAAGCCTTCAAGACCTGGGAAACCCTGCAACTGATTTTCGATGGCCTGCTGACCGCACGGCACGACCGCCGCACCACAGTGATCGCTCTCGGCGGCGGCGTGATCGGTGACATGGCCGGTTTTGCGGCCGCCTGCTACCAGCGCGGCGTTGATTTCATCCAGGTGCCGACCACCCTGTTGTCGCAAGTCGACTCCTCGGTGGGCGGCAAAACCGGGATCAATCACCCACTCGGCAAGAACATGGTCGGCGCCTTCTATCAGCCCAATGTGGTGCTGATCGATACCGCCACCCTCAACACCCTGCCGGCCCGCGAACTGTCCGCCGGGCTGGCGGAAGTCATCAAATACGGGCTGATCTGCGACGAGCCGTTCCTGACCTGGCTCGAAGAAAACGTCGATCGCCTGCGCGCCCTGGACCAGGCCGCCCTGACGTACGCCATCGAACGCTCCTGCGCAGCCAAGGCTGCGGTGGTCGGTGCCGACGAGAAAGAGACCGGCGTGCGTGCCACGTTGAACCTGGGGCATACCTTCGGCCACGCGATCGAAACCCATATGGGCTATGGTGTCTGGCTACATGGTGAAGCGGTCGCTGCTGGCACTGTGATGGCTCTGGAAATGTCCGCGCGCCTGGGCTGGATCAGCGAACAGGAACGTGATCGCGGTATTCGTCTGTTCCAGCGTGCCGGCCTGCCGGTCATCCCGCCGCAAGAGATGACTGAAGCCGATTTTCTCGAACACATGGCAATTGACAAGAAAGTGATCGACGGTCGTTTGCGCCTGGTGCTGCTGCGCCACATGGGCGAAGCAGTGGTGACCGACGATTATCCGAAAGAGGTTTTACAGGCCACGCTGGGAGCGGATTACCGCGCCCTGGCTCAGCTTAAAGGTTAATAAGATCCCGATGACTAGTTTGCATGCCGACGAGGCTTTCCTCGGCCATTACCAGTTAAGTCATGACCCTTTCGCTCCACGGGTGCCTGGCTTCAAATTTTTCCCGGCCCAGCGCAAACCGGTGCTGGGGCAGCTGCATCATCTGGCCCGTTACAGCCAGTTGCTGCTGGTGGTCACTGGCCCTCAAGGCAGCGGCAAAACCCTGTTGCGTCAGGCCCTGGTGGCCAGCACCAACAAACAGTCAGTGCAGAGCGTGGTGGTTTCCGCCCGTGGCGCCGGCGATGCTGCTGGTGTATTGAATCAGGTGGCTCAGGCGCTGAACGTTGCCCAGGCCGAGGTCGGTGCGATCCTGGCTCAAGTGGTGCAGCTTGCGCTCACGGGGCAGGAAGTCTATTTGCTGGTGGATGACGCCGAGCAACTCGACGAGTCCGCGCTGGAAGCCTTGCTGGCCCTGGCTGCCGGTGCACCGGAAGGTCGCCCGCACGTGTTCCTGTTCGGCGAGTCCTCACTGATTGCTCAACTTGAAGCGCTGAGCCTCGAGGAAGAGCGTTTCCACGTCATCGAATTGCAGCCTTACACCGAAGAAGAAACCCGCGAATACCTGGATCAGCGTCTCGAAGGCGCCGGCCGGGGAATCGAACTTTTCACCGCGGATCAGATCTCTGATATTCACGAAAGCTCCGACGGTTGGCCTGGCACTATTAACCAGGTCGCCCGCGATGCGATGATCGAAGCCATGATTGCCAGCCGCTCAGCGGTCAAGCGTCCAAGTATGGGGTTCAACATGCCGAAGAAACACGTATTGGCGATTTCCGCCGTCGTCGTGGTCGCGGTAGCCGCCGCCTGGTTGATGCCGGGTCGCAGCAAAGCACCGACCACCGGCACACCTGCCAACGAACAGGCGCAACTGCCGCTGGGCCAGGGCACGCCACAACCTAACAGTAGCGGCGCTCCAGCCGTGGAATTCGCGGGTAACTCGCAGCCGATGCCATTACCGCTGGTCGGTAACTCGCAGCCGGTGATGCGTGGTCCGTTGGCCGAAGCGGCCGGTGGCATTACCGAAGGTGATGATGGCGTACCCGTCGAAGGCTCCAGCGCCACACCGCCGACCGTGACCACCACCGCGCCGCCGGCAGGCGTTCCGGCGGGGCCTGCGCCGACACCGGCCGCCAAGCCGACGCCTGCGCCGACTCAGGTCGCAACCGCCAAGCCAGTAGCGCCTGTTGCCAAACCGGCTCCAGCGCCCGCCAAGCCGGCCGTCGCGGTCAAACCTGCCGAGAAGCCAGCCACCGTGGCCAAAGCCGCCGGTGGCGGCTGGTACGCAGGTCAGGCGCCGGGTAACTACGTGGTGCAGATCCTTGGCACCAGCTCTGAAGTGACCGCGCAGAGCTTCGTCAAGGAGCAGGGCGGCGAGTACCGTTATTTCAAGAAAGTGCTCAACGGCAAGCCGCTTTACGTCATCACCTACGGTAACTTCGCCAACCGCGATGCAGCCGTTACTGCCATCAAGGCCTTGCCAGCGAAGGTTCAGGCTGGTAAACCTTGGCCTCGCACTGTCGCCAGCGTCCAACAGGAACTGGCAACAACTCGCTGAAGATTCGGCGGCCTTACCCAGGCCGCCTCTCCCGGCACCTCAAAATTTCTGCAAGTGCGCGCTGCCTAAAGGGTCCGCTGGCGCTTGCTGACGACCGCGTTGCGCGCCAACATGCGCGAGGCTGCGTTGCGGGATTTGCCAAGGGAAGAGCCATTGGCAGCATCCCGCGCCTTGCCTCGCACATGTTGGCATCACAACGCGGTTCGTCAGCAAGCACCAGCAGACCCTGGGGCGCGTGCCTTGTGGTGTCTGCGTCACAGTAGTCTTTGAGTCGCTGCGGTCAAAATTAAAAAAGTTTTGACTAGCACAGCATATCGCTTTAAACCTTTCACAAATGCGACATAGATTTGCGACATTTCGTCGTCAAATTTGTGAGCCTCAGTGTCGGTGTGTACAATGACCTCCCTTTTGCCCCGCAAAGCTGGCGTACGTTCGGTGTGGATGGTAACTGGTTGAATTGAAAAGAAATTTGCCTCGATAAGAGGCAGCCTGGTGAGAAAGTGTCTATGAAAGCAGGTCTGTACCAACCAGATGAATTCAAGGATAACTGCGGTTTCGGCCTGATAGCCCATATGCAGGGCGAGCCCAGTCATACCCTTTTGCAAACGGCCATTGAGGCCCTGACCTGCATGACCCACCGCGGTGGGATCAACGCCGACGGCAAGACCGGTGACGGTTGCGGTCTGCTGATTCAAAAGCCGGATGTGTTCCTGCGGGCCATCGCCCAGGAAACCTTTGGCGTCGAACTGCCCAAGCAATATGCCGTGGGCATGGTCTTCTTCAACCAGGATCCGGTAAAAGCCGAAGCTGCTCGCGAGAACATGAACCGCGAGATCCTGGCCGAAGGCCTGACCCTGGTCGGCTGGCGCAAAGTGCCGATCGACACCAGCGTCCTCGGTCGCCTGGCCCTCGAGCGCCTGCCGCAGATCGAACAAGTGTTCATCGGTGGTGAAGGCCTGAGCGATCAGGACATGGCGATTAAGCTGTTCAGCGCCCGTCGTCGTTCGTCCGTGGCCAACGCCGCCGACGTCGATCACTACATCTGCAGCTTTTCCCACAAGACCATTATTTACAAAGGCCTGATGATGCCGGCGGATTTGACCGCCTTCTATCCAGACCTGAGCGACCAGCGCCTGCAAACCTCGATCTGCGTGTTCCACCAGCGCTTTTCGACCAACACGCTGCCGAAATGGCCGCTGGCGCAGCCGTTCCGCTTCCTCGCCCACAACGGCGAGATCAACACCATCACCGGCAACCGCAACTGGGCCCAGGCTCGTCGCACCAAGTTCACCAACGATCTGATGGATCTGGAAGAACTCGGCCCGCTGGTGAACCGCGTCGGTTCCGACTCCTCCAGCATGGACAACATGCTCGAGCTGATGGTTACCGGTGGCATCGACCTGTTCCGTGGCGTGCGGATGATCATTCCGCCTGCGTGGCAGAACGTCGAAACCATGGACCCGGATCTGCGTGCGTTCTACGAATACAACTCGATGCACATGGAGCCATGGGACGGCCCGGCCGGCGTGGTCATGACCGACGGTCGTTACGCGGTGTGCCTGCTCGACCGTAACGGTCTGCGTCCGGCGCGTTGGGTCACCACCAAGAACGGTTTCATTACCCTGGCATCGGAAATCGGTGTCTGGAACTACCAGCCCGAAGACGTGATCGCCAAGGGTCGCGTTGGCCCGGGCCAGATCTTTGCCGTGGACACCGAAACCGGTCAGATCCTCGACACCGATGCCATCGACAACCGCTTGAAGTCACGTCATCCATACAAGCAATGGCTGCGCAAGAATGCCCTGCGCATCCAGGCGACCATGGAAGACAACGACCACGGTTCGGCGTTCTACGACGTCGATCAGCTCAAGCAGTACATGAAGATGTATCAGGTTACGTTCGAAGAGCGCGACCAGGTGCTGCGTCCGCTCGGCGAGCAAGGCTACGAAGCCGTCGGCTCGATGGGCGACGATACGCCGATGGCTGTGCTGTCCCAGCGTGTACGCACGCCGTACGACTATTTCCGCCAGCAGTTCGCGCAGGTGACCAACCCGCCGATCGACCCGCTGCGCGAAGCCATCGTCATGTCGCTGGAAGTCTGCCTCGGCGCCGAGCGCAACATCTTCCAGGAGTCGCCGGAACACGCCTCGCGCGTGATCCTCAGCTCGCCGGTCGTTTCCCCGGCCAAGTGGCGCTCGTTGATGAACCTCGATCGTCCAGGCTTTGAACGCCAGATCATCGACCTCAACTACGACGAGAGCGTCGGCCTCGAAGCGGCGGTGCGTAATGTCGCCGATCAGGCTGAAGAAGCCGTGCGCGCCGGTCGCACCCAGATCGTGCTGAGTGACCGTCATATCGCCCCGGGCAAGCTACCGATTCACGCTTCGCTCGCCACCGGCGCGGTACACCACCGCCTGACCGAAAAAGGCCTGCGTTGCGACTCCAACATCCTGGTAGAAACCGCCACTGCTCGCGATCCGCATCACTTTGCGGTGCTGATCGGCTTCGGTGCTTCGGCGGTTTATCCGTTCCTTGCCTACGAAGTGCTGGGCGACCTGATCCGCACCGGTGAAGTGCTGGGCGACCTCTATGAGGTGTTCAAGAACTACCGTAAAGGCATCACCAAAGGCCTGCTCAAGATCCTCTCGAAGATGGGTATCTCGACCATCACGTCGTATCGCGGTGCGCAGTTGTTCGAAGCGATCGGCCTGTCCGAAGAAGTCTGCGAGCTGAGCTTCCGCGGCGTGCCAAGCCGCATCAAGGGTGCGCGTTTCGTCGACATCGAAGCTGAGCAGAAAGCCTTGGCGGCCGAAGCCTGGAGCCCGCGCAAGCCGATCCAGCAGGGCGGTCTGTTGAAGTTCGTCCACGGTGGCGAATATCACGCCTACAACCCGGACGTGGTCAACACCCTGCAAGCCGCTGTGCAGCAGGGCGACTACGCCAAATTCAAGGAATACACGTCACTGGTGGATAACCGCCCGGTGTCGATGATCCGCGACCTGTTCAAGGTCAAGACCCTGGACACGCCGCTGGACATCAGCGAGATCGAACCGCTGGAATCGGTGCTCAAGCGCTTCGACTCCGCGGGCATCTCCCTCGGCGCTCTGTCGCCGGAAGCCCACGAAGCCCTGGCCGAAGCCATGAACCGCCTCGGTGCGCGTTCCAACTCCGGCGAAGGCGGCGAAGACCCGGCGCGCTACGGCACCATCAAGAGCTCGAAAATCAAGCAGGTCGCCACTGGCCGCTTCGGTGTGACCCCGGAATACCTGGTCAACGCTGAAGTGTTGCAGATCAAGGTCGCCCAGGGTGCCAAGCCAGGCGAAGGTGGTCAGTTGCCAGGCGGCAAGGTCAACGGTCTGATCGCCAAGCTGCGTTACGCAGTGCCGGGCGTGACCCTGATCTCGCCTCCGCCGCACCACGACATCTATTCGATCGAAGACTTGTCGCAGCTGATTTTTGACCTGAAACAAGTCAACCCGAAGGCACTGGTTTCGGTGAAGCTGGTGGCAGAAGCGGGCGTTGGCACCATCGCTGCCGGTGTGGCCAAGGCCTACGCGGACTTGATCACCATCTCCGGCTACGACGGCGGCACCGGTGCATCGCCGCTGACCTCGATCAAATACGCGGGCGCCCCGTGGGAGCTCGGCCTGGCCGAAACCCACCAGACCCTGCGTGGTAACGACCTGCGCGGCAAGGTCCGGGTACAGACCGACGGCGGCCTGAAAACCGGCCTCGACGTGATCAAGGCCGCGATCCTCGGCGCTGAAAGCTTCGGCTTCGGCACCGCGCCAATGATCGCCCTGGGCTGCAAATACCTGCGTATTTGCCACCTGAACAACTGCGCCACCGGCGTCGCGACTCAGAACGAGAAGCTGCGCAAGGATCACTACATCGGTACCGTCGACATGGTGGTGAACTTCTTCACCTACGTCGCCGAAGAAACCCGTGAGTGGCTGGCCAAGCTGGGCGTGCGCTCCCTCGAAGAACTGATCGGCCGTACCGATCTGCTGGAAATCCTCGAAGGCCAGACCGCCAAGCAAAACCACCTGGACCTGACCCCGTTGCTCGGCAGCGATCATATCCCGGCAGATAAGCCTCAATTCTGCCAGGTCGACCGCAACCCGCCGTTCGACAAAGGCCTGCTGGCCGAGAAAATGGTCGACCTGGCCACTTCGGCCATCAACGACCTGAGCGGCGCCGATTTCGCCCTGGATATCTGCAACTGCGACCGTTCCATCGGCGCGCGGATCTCCGGTGAAATCGCTCGCAAGCACGGCAACCAGGGCATGGCCAATGCGCCGATCACCTTCCGCTTCAAAGGGACGGCGGGTCAGAGCTTCGGTGTGTGGAACGCCGGTGGCCTGAACATGTACCTGGAAGGCGACGCCAACGACTACGTCGGCAAAGGCATGACTGGCGGCAAGCTGGTCATCGTTCCGCCAAAAGGCAGCATCTACAAGACTCAGGACAGTGCCATTATCGGCAACACCTGCCTGTATGGCGCCACCGGCGGCAAGCTGTTTGCCGCCGGCACCGCAGGCGAGCGTTTCGCGGTGCGTAACTCCGGTGCTCACACCGTGGTGGAAGGCACTGGCGATCACTGCTGCGAGTACATGACTGGTGGTTTCGTCTGCGTCTTGGGCAAGACCGGTTACAACTTCGGCTCAGGCATGACCGGCGGTTTCGCCTACGTGCTAGACCAGGACAACACCTTCGTTGACCGGGTCAACCACGAACTGGTGGAAATCCAGCGGATCAGCGGCGAAGCGATGGAAGCCTACCGTAGCCACCTGCAACGCGTGCTGAACGAGTACGTCGAGGAAACCGACAGCGAGTGGGGTCGTGAACTCGCGGAAAACCTCGATGACTACCTGCGCCGTTTCTGGCTGGTCAAGCCCAAGGCTGCCAGCTTGAAAACGTTGCTTTCCAGCACCCGTGCCAACCCGCAGTGATATGCGCCTGAAGAGTTTGATGAGGTTTTAACAATGGCTGAACGTCTGAATAACGACTTCCAGTTCATCGACGTCGGGCGCAAAGATCCGAAGAAGAAACTGTTGCGTCAACGCAAGAAAGAGTTCGTGGAAATCTACGAACCGTTCAAACCCCAGCAGTCGGCCGACCAGGCCCACCGCTGCCTGGGTTGCGGTAACCCGTATTGCGAATGGAAGTGCCCGGTGCACAACTTCATTCCGAACTGGCTGAAACTGGTGGCCGAGGGCAACATCCTCCAGGCCGCCGAGTTGTCGCACCAGACCAACACCTTGCCGGAAGTCTGCGGTCGGGTTTGCCCTCAGGATCGTCTGTGCGAGGGTGCCTGCACCCTCAATGACGGTTTTGGTGCGGTAACCATCGGTTCGGTCGAGAAGTACATCACCGACACCGCGTTCGCCATGGGCTGGCGCCCGGACATGTCCAAGGTCAAGCCGACCGGCAAGCGTGTTGCGGTAATCGGTGCAGGCCCTGCGGGCCTGGGCTGTGCTGACGTGCTGGTGCGCGGCGGTGTGACCCCGGTGGTGTTCGACAAGAACCCGGAAATCGGCGGTCTGCTGACCTTTGGCATCCCCGAGTTCAAGCTGGAAAAGACCGTGCTGAGCAATCGCCGCGAAGTCTTCACCGGCATGGGCATCGAGTTCCGCCTGAACACCGAAGTGGGCAAGGACGTGACCATCGAGCAATTGCTCGAAGAATACGATGCCGTGTTCATGGGCATGGGTACCTACACCTACATGAAGGGCGGCTTTGCCGGTGAAGACCTGCCGGGCGTGTATGACGCGCTGGACTTCCTGATCGCCAACGTCAACCGCAACCTGGGCTTTGAAAAGTCGCCGGAAGATTTCGTCGACATGAAAGGCAAGAAGGTCGTGGTGCTCGGCGGTGGCGACACGGCGATGGACTGCAACCGTACCTCGATTCGCCAGGGCGCCAAGTCGGTGACCTGTGCCTATCGTCGTGACGAAGCGAACATGCCGGGCTCGCGCAAAGAGGTGAAGAACGCCAAGGAAGAAGGCGTGAAATTCCTCTACAACCGCCAGCCGATCGCCATCGTGGGTGAAGACCGCGTCGAAGGTGTGAAGGTGGTCGAGACCCGTCTCGGCGAACCGGACGCCCGTGGTCGTCGCAGTCCCGAGCCGATCCCGGGTTCCGAAGAGATCATCCCGGCCGATGCCGTGGTCATTGCTTTCGGCTTCCGTCCAAGCCCGGCGTCGTGGTTCGAACAGTTCAGCATCCAGACCGACAGCCAGGGCCGCGTCGTGGCGCCGGAGCAAGGTCAATACAAGCACCAGACCAGCAACCCGAAAATCTTCGCCGGTGGCGACATGGTGCGCGGTTCCGACCTGGTGGTAACGGCGATCTTCGAAGGCCGTAATGCCGCTGAAGGGATCCTGGATTACCTGGGCGTCTAAACCCCCGCACTGATCGTTCCCACGCTCCGCGTGGGAATGCCCCCATGGACGCTCTGCGTCCGCTCTTAAAGTCGTGACGCAGAGCGTCACAGGATGCATTCCCACGCAGAGCGTGGGAACGATCTGGCGAGTGAAACCGCGACAAATTGACCCGATAGACAAAAGGATCGGCTCTTGCCGTGCCTTTTGCGTCGCGCTCTGAGAAAATGCCCGCACTTTTTTTCCGGATGCCGACATGACTGCCCTGAAGAACGACCGTTTCCTTCGCGCCCTGCTCAAGCAACCCGTAGACGTCACCCCCGTGTGGATGATGCGCCAGGCCGGTCGCTACCTGCCTGAATACCGCGCCAGCCGTGCCAAGGCCGGTGACTTCATGAGCCTGTGCATGAACCCGGCGTTCGCTTGCGAAGTCACGATGCAGCCGCTCGACCGCTATCCACAACTGGATGCGGCGATCCTCTTCTCCGACATCCTGACCATCCCCGACGCCATGGGCCAGGGCCTGTACTTCGAAACCGGAGAAGGTCCGCGCTTCAAGAAAGTCGTCAGCACCCTGGCCGACATCGAAGCCCTGCCGATTCCTGATCCACAGAAAGACCTCGGCTACGTCATGGACGCGGTCAGCACCATTCGCCGCGAACTGAACGGCCGCGTGCCGCTGATCGGCTTCTCCGGCAGCCCATGGACCCTGGCCACCTACATGGTCGAAGGCGGCTCGTCGAAAGACTTCCGCAAGACCAAGGCCATGCTCTACGACAACCCGCAAGCCATGCACCTGCTGCTGGACAAGCTCGCACAGTCGGTCACCTCGTACCTCAACGGCCAGATCATGGCCGGTGCGCAAGCGGTGCAGATCTTCGACACCTGGGGCGGTAACCTCTCGGCGGCGGCCTATCAGGAATTCTCCCTGGCCTACATGCGCAAAATCGTCAGCGGCCTGATCCGTGAACACGAAGGCCGCAAAGTGCCGGTCATCCTGTTCACCAAAAACGGTGGCCTGTGGCTGGAAAGCATTGCCGACGCAGGCGCGGATGCGCTGGGCCTGGACTGGACCTGCGACATTGGCGAAGCCCGCCAACGCGTCGGCAGCAAAGTCGCCCTGCAAGGCAACATGGACCCAACCGTGCTCTACGCCAAGCCAGAAGCCATCCGCACCGAAGTCGGCCGCATTCTCGCCAGCTACGGCAAGGGCAGCGGCCACGTGTTCAATCTTGGCCATGGCATCACGCCGGAAGTCGACCCGGAACATGCTGGGGCGTTCCTGCGCGCGGTGCATGAACTGTCGGCGCAGTATCACGAGTGATCGCTGCCCGATAATGAAAACGCCCGGCATCTGCCGGGCGTTTTTGTATGAGGTACCAGATCGTACACGGTCAATGTGGGAGCGAGCCTGCTCGCGAATAGGTCGGCACATCCAACAGAGATGTTTGCTGACAGACCGCTTTCGCGAGCAGGTTCGCTCCCACAGGGTTTTGCATCAGGCCTTTACATCGCCCAACGGCGGCAACTTCGCCAGTTTCAACGCCACCAACAGCGCGATCACCAACAACCCGCCAATAAACAACCCGATCCCGTTCCAGCCACCCAGGTGCCAGGCCACTCCGCCCGCCGTACCCGCGATACTCGACCCGGCGTAATAGCTGAACAGGTACAGCGACGACGCCTGGCCCTTGGCTTTGATCGCCCGGCGGCCGATCCAGCTGCTGGCCACGGAGTGGGCGCCGAAGAAGCCAAAGGCGAAGATCAGCATGCCGAGGATCACCAGTGGCAACGGCGTGAGCAGGGTCAGGGCGACGCCCGCGAGCATGACCACAATGGTTGCCCAGAGCACTTTGCGCCGGCCGAGCTGGTCGGCCAGGGCGCCGATTTTCGCCGAGCTGTAGATGCCCGACAGGTACACCACCGAGAGCATCCCGACGAAGGCCTGATCCATGTGATACGGCTCGGCCAGCAAGCGATAGCCGATGTAGTTGAACAGGGTGACGAACGCGCCCATCAGCACGAACGCTTCAACAAACAGCAACGGCAGGCCGGCATCGCGAAAGTGCATGGTGAAGCCGTCCAGCAAGCTGCGTGGATGCAGCGAGCGAGCACGGAAGTTGCGTGACTCGGGGAGGATTTTCCAGAACACCGCTGCGGCAATCAGCGCCAGGCCACCGATGACCAGCATCGCCGTGTGCCAGCTGACGAAGTCGATCAGTACCCCGACGATCAACCGTCCACACATGCCGCCGATGGCGTTGCCACCGATGTACAAACCCATGGCCAGGCCGATGTGCTGCGGGTGGATCTCTTCGCTCAGGTAAGTCATCGCCACCGCCGCCAGACCGCTCAACGACAGCCCCACCAGCGCCCGCATCACCAGCACGCCTTGCCAGCTCGGGATCATCGCGCTGGCCATGGTGCAGAGGGCTGCGGCGAACAGCGCGGCGACCATCACCGGTTTACGCCCGATGCGATCGGAGATGGGACCGGTGATCAGCAAGCCGATGGCGAGCATGCCGGTGGCGACCGACAGAATCAGGCTGCTCTGGGCCGCGTTGATGGAAAACTCGCGGGACAACAGCGGCATCATCGGTTGCACGCAGTAGAGCAGGGCAAAGGTCGCGAAGCCGCCGGAGAACAGCGCCAGCACCGTGCGCATGAACATCGGCGTGCCTTTTTCGATGTAGATCTCGTTTAGCTCGGTGACGACATCGTCCCGCGCGGCGGGCGGAATTTCATGGGCGAGTGGGGCGACAGCAGTTTTCACTTCGAACCTCGGAGGGCGCAGCCGGTCAGGCAATGAAAAAATCATATAGCTGGCTAATGATTCAATCCAATATATTGTTCGACCTGTTTGATAGGTTTTACGACCTAATGGAGTTTTCATGGAATTGCGCCACCTGCGCTACTTCATCGCCGTCGCCGAAGAACTGCATTTCGGCCGTGCCGCCCAGGTGCTGGGCATCTCGCAACCTCCGCTGAGCCAGCAGATTCAGGCGCTGGAGCAGGAGGTGGGCGCGCGATTGTTCGAACGGACCAATCGTCGGGTCGAACTCAGTGAGGCCGGCCGGCTGTTTCTGGAAGAAGCGCGGCTGGTGTTGGCTCAGGTCGACAAAGCGGCGGATGTGGCACGACGGGCACAACTCGGTGAATTGGGTGAACTGAAGATCGGCTTCACCTCGTCGGCGCCCTTCAACTCGACCATTCCCCAGGCGATTTTTTCGTTTCGCCAGCGCTTCCCGGCGGTGCACCTGAACCTAAGGGAAATGAGCAGCACCCAAGTGGCCGATGCGCTGGTGGACGAGTCGATCGAAGTTGGCATCATGCGGCCACTGGGGTTGCCGGACTCCCTCAGCGTGGTGGAACTGATGCGCGAGCCACTGGTGGCGGTACTCAGCTCCAAGCATCCACTGGTGAACGGCAGCGAAGAGGGCCTGTTCCTGTCAGCCCTTGCCCTCGAACCGTTCGTATTTTTCCCACGCAGCTATGGCAGCGGTCTGTATGCACAATTGCTCAGCCTGGCCCGAGATGCCGGCTTCAGCCCGCACTTCGCCCAGGAGGCTGGCGAGGCAATGACCATCATCGGGCTGGTGGCGGCGGGGCTTGGGGTGTCGGTGTTACCGGCGTCTTATCAGCGGATGCGTATCGACGGTGTGGTGTATCGGCCTTTGCTCGATCCGGAAGCGGTGTCGGCGGTGTGGCTGGTGCAGCGCAAGGATCAGAAGTCGCCGATGGCCAAGGCGTTTGTGGAGTTGTTGACGCGTAAGGTAGAGCCTTTGAAGCCGTAACGACGGGTGACCCCAGTGAGGTCACCCGTTTTTCTTTACCAAGCACTACACCGAGACCTGCACCTGCAATCGTGCACCAGCCCCCAGGCATCAACGCAATCGGTAACGGCTGAGTGTGTCGCGGCTAGTCTGTTTCAGGCGTTACTGAACCTTCGCCAAATCCCCTTTCAACGCAACGCCCGCCATGATTGCCCCGGCGTGGCACTCATAGGTCTTGGCATCTTTGCGCTCATTTTTCTTGTAGAAGCTGACGATGTTGGTCACGGCGTTGGCGCCGGCGTTCTTCGCCGCTTGGTGCAGGCTGATGATTGCCGATTGCGCGACCCATTCGCAGGCCACTTCGTCAGACTTGTTGAAGGCGTTGGTTTTCTTGTTGGTCACGGCACCGGCGCTGAGGACGGTGACGTTGCCTGCCGGCGCGGTGCCGGCCAGGTAGAACTTCACGCTGCCATCGATTTTGCCGGCACGGGTTGCTTCGGCGACTGCTTTGTCAAAGGGCAGATACACCGCCGTGTCACGTGCCTGGCTGATGCCCGGCAACGCGCAGATCAGCAGGGTGGCGGCGGCAGCGAGTTTCTTGAAGTGCATGGAGGTCTCCTTGACCCTAAGTAGTTCGATTACGACCAGCGGCGGAAAATCAACGAGGTGTTGACCCCACCAAAAGCGAAATTGTTGTTCATCACATACTGGTTGCTCATCTGCCGGAATTCACCGCGCAGATAATCAAGTTTGCCGCACTGCGGATCGACCTCATCGAGGTTGAAGGTGTGCACGTACAGGTCGCGGTTCATCATTTCGATGCTGAACCAGGATTCCAGCGCGCCGCAGGCTCCCAGGGTGTGACCGAGGAAACTCTTCTGCGAACTGATCGGCATGTGTTCGCCGAACAACGCGCTGGTCGCCAGTGTTTCGGCAATGTCGCCCTGTTCTGTAGCGGTGCCATGACCATTCACATAGCCGATGGCCGAAGGCTGCAGTCCGGCATCTTCCAGTGCGAGCTCCATGGCTCGGCGCATGGTGAGCTGCTCCGGACGGGTGGCGTGCTGACCGTCGGCGTTGCTGCCGAAACCGACGATCTCGGCGTGGATGCGGGCGCCGCGTGCCAGGGCGTGTTCGAGTTCTTCGAGCACCAGCATGCCGCCGCCTTCACCGATCACCAGGCCATCGCGGCCGCTGTCATAAGGGCGAGGGCTGGTCTGCGGGGCATCGTTTTTCAGGCTGGTGGCGTAGAGCGCATCGAACACCATGGCTTCGGTCGGGCACAGCTCTTCGGCGCCGCCGGCGAGCATCAGTGGCAGGCGGCCGAACTTGATCGACTCGTAGGCGTAACCGACGCCCTGGCTGCCGCTGGTGCAGGCGCTGGAGGTTGGGATCAGTCGGCCAGTGAGGCCGAAGAAGATGCTGATATTCGCTGCCGTGGTGTGCGGCATCATCCGCACGTAGGAGTTGGCGTTCAGGCCTTCGGCCACCGAGTTGAGCAGCATGTTGCCGAACGCCTTGATTTCGTCGGTGCTGCCGGTGGACGAGCCGCAGGATACGCCCATGCGCCCGTCCTTGATCGATTCGTCGCCCAGCAACCCGGCGTCCGCCAAGGCTTGTTCCGCCGCGCCGACCGCCAGCCGTGATACCCGGCCCATGCTGCGCAGTTGCTTGCGCGTCCAGTGGCCGGGGACCTGGAAGTCGTCGATCGGCCCGGCCAGACGGGTGTTGAGTTCGGTAAAGCGATCCCACTCGTCCATGCGACGGATGCCGCTGCGGTTGGCGGCGAAGTTGGCGGCGATGGTGTCCCAGTCGCTGCCCAGTGAGGTGATGCCGGCCATGCCGGTGACGACGACGCGCTTCATCAGCACAGGCCTCCGTTGACGGCCAGAACCTGCCGGGTGATGTACGACGCTTCCGCCGACATCAGGAAATTCACTGCACCGGCCACCTCTTCCGGGGTGCCCATGCGTTGTGCGGGGATCATTTTCATCAATTCTTCCACCGGCACGTTTTCATCGAGCATCGCCGTGTCGATCAGGCCGGGTGCGACGCAGTTAACAGTGATTTTGCGCTTGCCCAGTTCAATCGCCAACGCCTTGGCCGCGCCGATCAAACCGGCCTTGGACGCACTGTAATTGACCTGCCCGCGATTTCCGATCAGCCCGGATACCGAAGTAATGCAGACAATCCGCCCGGCGGCGCGACGACGAATCATCGGCATCATCACCGGGTGCAGCACGTTGTAGAAACCGTCGAGATTGGTGCGCATCACCACATCCCAATCCTCCTCGCTCAGGGCCGGAAAAGCACCGTCGCGGGTCAGGCCGGCGTTGAGTACCACGCCGTAATAAGCACCATGGGCTTCGACATCGGCTTCGAGGATAGCCTTGCAACCCGCTCGGTCGCTGACGTCGAATTGCAGGATGCGCGCGTTACGCCCCAGGGCCTCGACTTCGGCTTTAACCGCTTCGGCGTCCGCCAGGCCGCTGCGGCAGTGCAGCACGATGTCATGCCCGGCCCGGGCCAGACGCAACGCGATGGCGCGGCCGATACCACGGCTGGAGCCGGTGACCAGTACGGATTCAGTCATCACTCGACTCCTTGGGGTTCGTGAAGATATTGAGCGGCTTGAGGCGGGCGGAACACGTTCAGCCGGGCGGTGGCGTGGATGCCGGGGGCGGTGATGTGGCATTCGAACACGCCCATGCCGTTGTCGTCTTCCAGTGAGCGTATCCCGTGGATGGTCAGCTCGGTGCCGGCGGGGAAGTGTTCCACGTTGCATTCGAATTTACGGGTGCCGAGCAGGAAACCCAGTTCCACCGCATTACCTTTCTGGCGCGCATGGCAGCCAGCGTAAGCGGCGACGCTCTGGGCCATCAGCTCGATGCCGACCCAGGCCGGCAGACTGCCGTCGGGGCGATTGAACAGGCCGCCGGGTTTGACGGTGAGTCGGGTGTGAATCTGCTCGTCATCGAACGACAGGATCTGCTCGATGAGGATCATGTCGCCGGCATGGGGCAGCAGTTCGGCGAGCGGCCAGGCAATCATGGGGCGTCTCCGATAATCAGGCTGACGTTATTGCCACCGAAGGCAAAGGAATTGCTCATCAGGTAGCGAGGTGCAATGGACGTCAGGTGGTCGGACGAGGTCACCCAATGCAAGGCTGGCAATTCGGTGTCGGGCTGACCGTCCCAGACGTGGGGCGGCAAGGCATGCTCGCGGTTATCCGCGCTCAGGCTCAACCAGCAGAACGCCGCTTCCAGGGCACCGGCGGCACCGAGGGTGTGGCCGGTCATCGGTTTGGTCGACGAGCAGGGCACGCCTTGCGGGAACAGCGTCGTCACGGCCAGGCTTTCCATGGCGTCGTTGTGTTGGGTGGCGGTGCCGTGCAGGTTCAGGTAGTCGATCTGCTGTGATTGCAGGCCCGCGCGGCTCAAGGCTTTGCGCATCGCTTGCAGGGCGCCGCGGCCGGTCGGTTCCGGCGCGGAAATATGGTACGCATCGGAGCTGGCGCCACTGCCGAGCAGGGCAATCGGTTGGCTGCTGTCGGCGGTTTTGCTCATCAGGAACAACACGGCGGCTTCGCCGATATTGATGCCGTTGCGGTTCGCCGAAAACGGGTTGCAGCGCTGTTCGGATACGGCTTCCAGGGCCGAGAAGCCGTTGAGGGTCAGCTTGCACAAGCTGTCGACGCCACCACACAACACGGCGTCGCACATACCCAGGTCGAGCAAGCGTTGGGCACTCATCAGCGCGCGGGCGCTGGAGGTGCAGGCGGTGGAAATCACATAAGCCGGGCCGCTCAATTGCAGCCAGTCGGCGAGAAACGTCGCCGGTGCTCCGAGCTCTTGCTGCTGATAGTCATAATCGGCGGGGAACTGATGCTCACGGATGTAATGGGCCAGGCCGCGGCTGGCCTCATCGATGCCCGAGGTGCTGGTGCCCAGAATGACGCCGATACGGTCGCGGCCGTAGGTCTGGATCGCCTGTTCGATGTCTTGGCGAATTTGCAGCGCGGCCTCCAGCAGCAATTGATTATTGCGACTGCCTTGACGAGCCAGCTCGGCTGGAATCGGCGCCAGCTCACCACGCACCGCCGCCACTGGCAACGAGCGCTCCGCCACCCAGCCGGCCTCGCTGCGCATGCCCGAGCAATCGCCGGCAAACAGGTTGCGGGCGACTTCCTGCTTGTCACGGCCGAGGGCGCAGATCACCCCGAGGGCGTTCAGGTAAGCGGTCATGGCGTGTTCTCGCCTAACGGAGTGATGCGGTAGTGTGGGCCTTGGGACACGTTCAATTCAAAGCTCAGTGGTTGTGACAAGCCGGGTGGTGAATAACGGATGTTCCAGCGTGGTGACAAGGACCGTTGCCCGTCATGCTGGCGGGCGGCGGGATAGTTGCCGTGCAACTCGCCTGCAGGGGTCAGCGCAAACAACAAGGCGGCGAACAGTTCCCGGGCTTCCGGATTGGGCGGTAGCAAGCCGTCAGCCTGCCACTGGCCATCGATCAGTTTCTGCCGTGCCACGGGAATCCCCAAAGGGTCCATCATCGACCAGCGAATACCAGGGCCTTCACGCTGGATCACCAGCAGCCAGTCCTGACGTTGCTCGGCCATCTGCCGTTCGATGTGCAGTTGCAGCGGCAATGCCAGGTGCGGGGTTCGCTCGGGCAGCGGTGCCTGGCTGGCGCAGGCGCTCAGCAACAGGGCACAGCTGAGCAGCAGAAAGCGGATCAGCACCGCAGACCCTGTGGGAGCGAGCCTGCTCGCGAATGCGTCGGTACATCCAACACTTTTGTTGACTGACACACTGCTTTCGCGAGCAGGCTCGCTCCCACAGGTTTGAATTGCGCTAGACATCAATCAGCACCTTCAAGGGGCTTGCGCGCGACCACATTGACCAGGGTCTCTTCCCGTTGGCCAAAGGGTTTTGGCTGGCGCAGGCCGAAGCGTTCGAGCAGGCCGAAATCCTTGGCGCGACTCCACCACAAGTAAGGGTAAGACACGTTCTGCGGGCCGAACTCGAAACCCTGCCGACGAATCATCTCCAGATAGCCGGCGGCGCTCTTCTGCACGTGCATCGGGTGGCGGAACAGCCAGCGAATCACCCACGTATCAATGTATGCCTCGGTGGACTCGGCGAACAGCAAATAGCCGCCCGGCTTGAGCACCCGATAGAACTCGGCCAGGGCCTGATCCTGCTCGACAAGATGATGGAAGGTCTGGTGACAGAACAGCAGATCGACGCTGGCGTCCGGTACTTTGATGCTGGCGCAGTCACTGCCGATCAGCTCCACATCCATGCGTTGGCGGGCCGCTTCTTCGCCGCTCAGGTTCAGGCTGTGAGGATCGGCATCCAGGCCGATCAGGCGCTTGGGCGCGAAGGTCTGACGCAGGTACTGAAACGACTTGCCTTGGCCGCAGCCGGCATCCAGCAATACCGGATTGTCGGGCAATGGCGCGCTGAACAGGCCGCGCAAATCATTGATCGCCACTCGTAATACATGGTGCTGCCAGGTGTGGCTGCGCAGGAACCAGAAACCGAAACGGGTTTCTTCGACGTAGTTATCGCTCAAATAACTCATGTCGCATCCCTTGCGCAATGGTCCGAGATCATCCGCAGGCGACGTTTGGGCTCGCTGACAAACGGGTTGCGTTGATCCCAGGCGTAACCCGCGAGGATCGAGCTGATCATGCGGCGGATGTCTGCTGTGCCGCCCTGATAGAAAATCACATCCTGAAAGGTCCCGGCATACCAGCCTTCGACGTAGCAGCGGAAGGTGTCGACGCCACGCTTGAGCGGTTCGGCGAACTCGGTCTGCCAGTCGACGCTTTCACCTTGCAGTTGGCGGTGCAGCACCCCGGCGGCCATGCTTGCCGAACGCATGGCGATGGTCACGCCGGAGGAAAACACCGGGTCGAGAAATTCCGCCGCATTGCCCAGCAGGGCGAAACCTTGGCCATGCAGGGTTTTGACGTTGGCCGAATAGCCGCCGATGGAGCGCGCGGGCGTATCCCACACGGCGTTGTTCAGCACACCGGCCAGGCTTGGGGTTTCGGCGATGAAGCCGCGCAGGCAATCGTCCAGATTCTCGGTGCGGCCTTCGAAGTGTTCGGCGGCCGCCACCACGCCCACCGAGCAACGGCCATTGCTGAACGGGATGGTCCAGAACCAGATGTCACGCCGGCTCGGATGGGTGGTGATGAGGATTTTTTCGCGCTCGAAAGCCGGGCTGTCGATACGGTCTTCGACGTGGGTGAACACGGCTTGGCGCACCGGAAAGTTCGACGGTGCCTCAAGGTCCAGCAAGCGCGGCAGCACACGACCGTAGCCGCTGGCATCGAGCACGAAATCGGCCTCGACGCGGTATTGGCTGCCGTCTTCGCGAAGCACATCGAGCTGCGGCTTTGGCAGAGTGAAGTCGACGCTGACGATGGCTTCGCCATAACGGACGTCGACACCTTGCAGTTCAGCCTGATCGGCCAGCAGCTTGTCGAAATCGGCGCGCTGGACCTGGAACGTCGTCGGCTTGCCGTTGCTGAACGTGTCGCCGAAATCGAAGGCGCTGTACTGATCGCCCCAGGCGAATGCCGCACCGTTCTTGCGCTGGAAACCGGCGGCGTTCACCGCTTCGAGCATGCCGGCTTCTTCGACGAAATCCAGGCAGTGGGACAGCAGGCTTTCACCGATGGAAAACCGTGGGAAATGCTGGCGCTCGATCATCAGTACATCATGACCTTTACGCTTGAGCAGCGCGGCGGCGATGGCGCCCGAGGGGCCGGCACCGATCACCACCACCTGACGACGTTCCATTTCAACTGTTGGCACGGGAGCTCCTTGCCGGGGCGGCGATGTTCAAAGGGATTCGGTGCATGCCGGCCAATGCCGGCAGCAGGGTTGCGATCAGGCCCATCAGCATCAGCGCGAAGTACAGCGCCGGGCTGATGAGCTGTTGTTGCAGCAGCAGGTTGAGAAAGACGATCTCGCTCAAGCCGCGAATATTCAGTAAAAGGCTTTCCCGCCAGCGGCTGGCACCTTCAAACGAGGCACCAGCCCAGCCGAGGCCCAGCCAGTTGCCCAACAGTTTGCTGGCAATCGGCAACAGCAGGAGCGCGGCCAATTGCACCCATCCGAGACTGTTGATGGCGCTGTGCAAGTTGATCTGCACGATGCCGAACGTGAGGATCAGCGGGATGGCGATCCAGGTCTGTAAACGGTTCATCCAGGCCGCCGGCAAAGGCAGCACCAGCGGCACCTTGAGCGCAGCCATGCACAGCAGGTAACCGATACCGAAAATCAGCGCATTGAGTTTGAAGTGTTCGGCGACCACCAACAGCGCGAAGAAGCCGCCGCTGTGCAGCAACGGCTGACGCAAGCCGAGCAGTCGCAGCAACAACGGCAGGCAGGCGCCAGCCAGCGGCAGCAAAAGGCTGCTCAGGTGCAGGCTGCCCTGGGCGAACGCGAACAGGGTCCAGCAGGTCAGGTCGATCAGGATCGCGGTCTGCACCAAGCGCCGGGTGGCGGCGGGCGGGTAGTCGATGTGGCGCAGGTACAGATACAACACCGGAATCGCGGTGATGGCGAACAGCAGGCCGACCGCCAGCGAGCTGATCCACGGCTGCGGCGGCAACAGCCAGACCGCTGTCACCAGCCCGCAGGCAAATGGAATGCAGAAGCTCGGCAGGGCGATTTTCAGGCTCTGGCGATCCAGCCGCAGGTCGATCACGTCGCTGAGGATGTGCCCCAGCAGCAAGGCAAAGCTCAGGCTGTAGAGGTTTTTCAGCCAGCTCGGTGAGATCAGTTCGGCACCGCTGAGGTGCCAGCCCGGTTCGATCCAGAAGTACATCAGCAGCGGCAGGCCGAAGGTCGCCAGCAGCAACTGGCTGACGATCGGAATCAGACCGAAATGACGGCCGACACGGGTGGCCACGGCGAACAACACCAGGACCATCACCCAGAACATCGCGACCATCACGCTGCCGGCTCCGCGACCGGGGCGGCGTGGGCTTGTCGACCGGCCCACGGCGCCAGGATGAAGCTGTACGCCAGGCCGAGGCTCACCGACAGGCCGAAGTTGCTCACCGCCGGCGTGCTGGACACTGCCAGCAGGCCGAACGACAACCACGTGGTCACCGCTGCCAGCAGGGTACCCAGCAGGCTCGCGGCGGCACCGCCGATCTGTTCGCGCATGAGGATCGCGTAGTCGACGCTGATGGCCGTCACCAGCAGCAGGCCGAACAGGCTGAACAGCGTCAGCGGCTGACCGAGCCAGCCGAGGCTGGCCAGGCTGCACAGGGCCGCCAGCAGCGGCAAGGAGACGATTCGCAACGCGCCACCGAAACCGAATGGCAGGATCAGCACCAGCACGATCAGCACGCAGGAGGCGAGTTTCAATTCAGCGGCACTGATTTGGGTCGCGGCGAATACCTTGTTCAAATCGCCGAGGCGGTCCACCAGTTCCACGCCCGGCAAGTCCAGCGCCTGGACCCGCAACAGCGCAGGATTGTTCAAGCCTTGCAGGCTGACCATCGCGGCCACGCCGTCATCGGTCGGCCCCAGCCACAGCGTGCGGTAGGGTTCGGCCAATGGGCCGACCATTGCCGCGTCGATGTCTTCGGTGGGCAGCGCCTGTAACTTCACCAACTCGGCTTGCAGGGCGTCAGCAGGTACGCCAAGGTCGAGCAACGGTTGCCAGAATTGCGGCAGCTTGCCCAGTGCATCACGCACTTTGTGCTGTTCGCTCGGCTGACTGACCAACTGGTTGAGCGACAGGTAGCCCTGGAGTTTTTCCAGATTGACCAACTGATCCAGACGCTCGCTCAGTGCCGTCTGGCGTTCAAGCAACTCCTGCTGATTGGCCGCGCGCACCAGGAAGAACTGGCTGGTGGGTTGATAGCCGGTGATGCGTGCGATGGTCTGGGCTTCGTCCGTCAGATGCTGGGGGGCGCCGACCCATTGGCGAATGTCGTTTTTGGTCTGCAGCTGCAACAGACCGCCGACACAGAAGGCGATCAGCAGCGCCAGCAGCACTGGCGTGCGTACGTATTTGAGCAGCGATTCACGCAGCGCCAGCAAAGACTCGGCGATGCGCATCGGCCATTGCGCCGGACGCAGTTGCGCGCCCTTGAGCAGCGCTGGCAGCAGGCACACGGCCGACAGATAGGCGCCCAGCAGGCCGGCGGCGGAGAACACGGCAATTTGGGTCAGGGCCGGGAACGGCGTCCAGGCCAAGGCCAGGTAGCCGATGCAACTGGTGATCAGGCTCAGCGTCAGCCCCGGCAGGGTCAGGCGCAACGCCGGCCAGCTGTGCCAGGGTTTCAGGCTCCAGCTTTTGGACAGGTAATGCAGCGGGTAATCCACTGCTACGCCGATCAGGCTGGAGCCCAGCACCAGTGTCATCACATGCATGTGACCGAACAGCGCCACGCAGGCCACCGCGCCGAACAGCATGCCCACCAGCACCGGGACGAATGCCAGCAATACCCGCCAACGGCGGAAGGCCAACAACAGCAGCAACAGAATCCCGAGCGTGGCGCCGCCACCGACCCAGGTCATCTCCCGCGCGGCTTGCCGTTGACCGCTGGCGGCATACAGCAGGCCGCTGGCGGCAAGCAGTTGCACATCGGCCTGGGCGGCTTCTTCGCGACTGTGCTGGAGCAGATCGGCCACCTGCAGCGGCAGGTTCATGTCGAACGCGTTGCCGACGGTTCGCGCCCGCAGCATCACCCAACTCTTGCCGTCGGCATCGGCCACCAGCGCGCCGCTGCCGATGTCCAGCTGCACCGAACCGTGCTGGGGCTGGCTGTTCTGGATGCGCCCGGTCAGGCCGAGCCAGTCGTCCTGGCTCGGCACCAGGCTAAACCCGGTGAACGGGTCGAACAGGGCTTGCACCCGTTGCTGGATGAAGGCGTCGGGGTGCTCGATGAGTTGCTGGCGGTCGGCCGCCGACAACATCGCCAGTCGGCCTTGCAGCAACTGCGTGCGCAGTGCGGGCAAATCAGCCTGCAAGTTCCACTGGACCTTTTCGAACACGCCGCTGGCCTGCCACTGCTCACCCAGTTTTTGTGCCATGGCGATGGCTTGCTGGCGGTCTTTATGGCCGACCAGCACCAGCATTTCCCGGTTCAGCGGTTCTTGCATGCGTTGCTCGGCGCGCAGCTCCAGCGCGTCCGGAGCGGTGCCTGGCACCAGCTCCATCAGGTTGGCCGACAGCGGAGTGCCGTCGCGCCACTGCCAACCGGCGAGCGCAAGCACTGCCAGCAGCAGGATCAGAAACAGCCGCGGCAGCATCCGTTCACTCGGCAAAGTCATGTTGCTCCGCATCGCTCAAAGGTTGGGCGCTGGTGCTGTCCTGCATGCGCAACAAGGTTCGGTCACCCTGGGTTTCGAGCAGCTCGATGCTGTGCACCAGTTCGCCGCCGTCAATGTTGATCTGGTTGAACACCTGCTTGAGCAGCATCGAGCGCGGGGTCAGGGTCAGCTTCCAGTTCTGTGCATCGCCGCTCAGCGACAGTTCGAAATCCCGTTGCAGGCCACTGCTGTCGCCTTGCAGCACCGCGAGGAACAAACGGTTCTGTTCGGAGCCGGCACTCTTGTTCGGCAGCATTTGCCAACCGTTGGCATCACGCCGGGCAATGCCCTTGTCGCTGATGCGGTAGTCCTGTTGCAGTGGCGTTTTCAGCAGCCAGAGCAGGCCGTGATTCTTCGCCAAAACGAAGGTGCCCTTGCTGGTCAGCGGCTGGGGCAGGGCGCGCAGGTGTTTTTCCTGGATGAAGCTGCCGTGGATCACATCGGGTTTGGCCAGTTGATCGCTGAGTTGCTGTAGATCGAAAGCCTGCGCCAATGATGAAATCCCGAGCAACGCTAAAGCGCCGAGGCATTTGAACAGCGAATTCATGGCAGCATCCTTTCAACCGCATCGGTGAACACCTTCGGCGAGGCCAACTGCATTTCGCGGCTGCTCATATCGACGGCGACCTGCACTGAAACAGCGCGGGTCAGACGTTCGCCGGTTGCAAGGTCGCTGATCAGGTAATTGATCTTCAGGCGGTTTTCCCACTCCACCAGGCTGGCGCGCACATTCAGCTTCTGGCCGAACACGGCGCCGCGCACATAGCGCAGTTGCAAGTCGATCACCGGCCAGGCGTAACCCGACGCCACCATGGCGTCGTAGTTGTGGCCGATCCTGTCCAGCAGCGCACAGCGGGCGACTTCCAGGTATTTGACGTAATGGCCGTGCCAGACCACGTTCATGGTGTCGACGTCAAAGAACGGGACGAGGATTTCCGTGTCGGTGTGAAGCACTCCCTTGCTACGCATGCAGCCTCCAGTGTTGTTCGGCGATGCGTTGCAGACACAGGCGCAATTCGCCTTCCAGGGCGCGGTCTTCGATGACCGGCGGGAAGTCCTTGGCCAGTTCCTTGTGCATCGCAGCCAGGGCCGGCGGCAGTGGGCGCGCGTCTTCAGCCTGGCCGCGTAGCCAGACGCCTTGGTTGGCGGCCAGCAGCGTGGCGGCGGCGACCTGTTCGGTCAGCTCCAGCACGCGGATGGCGTCGCGGGCGGCGATGGTGCCCATGCTGACTTTGTCCTGGTTATGGCACTCGGTGGAGCGCGAGAAGACACTGGCCGGCATGGTGTTTTTCAGGGCTTCGGCGGTCCAGGCGCTGGTGCCGATCTGCACTGCCTTGAAGCCGTGGTTGAGCATCGCGCGGTCGGCGCTGGCGCCGGACAGGTTGCTCGGCAAGCCATGGTTGTAACGCTCGTCCACCAGCAGTGCGAGCTGACGGTCAAGCAAGTCGGCTACGTTCGCCACCAGGTTTTTCAGGCTGTCCATGGCGAACGCGATGTGGCCGCCGTAGAAGTGCCCGCCATGCAGCACGCGTTCGGCTTCGGCGTCGATGATCGGGTTGTCGTTGGCACTGTTGAGCTCGATCTCGATGAACGAACGCAGCCAGTTCAGGCTGTCGGCCAATACACCGAGCACGTGCGGCGCGCAACGCAGAGAGTAACGGTCTTGCAGGCGATGCAGCGGCGCGGTCGGCGCATCGATCGCCAGATCCTTGCGCAACCACGCAGCGACTTGCATCTGCCCTGGATGGGGTTTGGCGGCGAACAGGCGCTCGTCGAAGTGCTCCGGGTTGCCCTGCAAAGCGACCACGTTCAGCGCGGTGATGCGCGTGGCCAGTTGCAGCAGGTAATCGGCGCGGGCGTAAGCCAGGCAGGCGAGGCCAGTCATGACGGCGGTGCCGTTCATCAGCGCCAAGGCTTCTTTGGGGCGCAGCACCAGCGGTTGCCAACCCAGTTCGCGGTGCACATCGGCGGCTTGTCGGCGCTCACCGCGGAACATCACTTCACGTTCGCCGGACAAGGTCGCGGCGACGTAGGACAGCGGCGTCAGATCACCGCTGGCGCCCACTGAACCCTCTTCCGGAATCAGCGGCAGGATGTCGTGCTCGAGGAACGCTTGCAGGCGCTCCAGCAGCTCCACGCGAACCCCGGACACGCCGTGGCACAGCGACTGCAAACGCGCCGCCAGCACTGCGCGGGTGGCTTGGGCGTCGAGCAGTTTGCCCAGGCCGCAGCCGTGGAACGTATACAAATGGCGGGGCAGGGCCTCAACGTGATGCAGCGGTACGGCCACCACGCAGGAATCGCCATAACCGGTGGTCACGCCATAGATCACGCCTTCCTTGTCCAGCAGGGAATCAAGGAACTGCGGACCCTTGGCAATGCGCTGGCGAAACTCGGGGTCGCCTTGCAGCTGCGTCGGCACTTGACGGTTGGCCAGGGCCAGCACGTCTTCGATGCGCAAAGGGAGTTCGCCGAAGGTTACCGGCTCAAGCGTTGGCGTCGTCATCGGTCTTCCAGAAAGGGTAAAAGTTGAACCATTGTTGGGGCGCTTCGAGGCAATAGTGACCCAGGCGTTCGGCGTAGCGGGAGGCCCACTGGTGAATGACCTGTTCGCGCTCGCTGCGTTTCCACACCACCGCCTCGGTGAACGGCTCGAGGGTCAGTCGATAGTCGCCCGTGGGTTTTTTCAGGCACAGCAGCAGATTGACCGGGCATTTCAGCAGGCCTGCCAGCAACCACGGGCCTTGGGGGAACGCAGCCTGATGACCGAGAAAGTCCACCGTCACGCTGCGCCCGCCATGCAGCGGCACACGGTCGCCGGCAATCGCCAGCCATTCGCCGCGTTCCAGGCGTTCATGCAGTTGCAGCATGATCACCGGGCCCAGCTCGCTGACCTGAATCAGCCGCAGATTGGTCGCCCCGGCTTCGCCCAGCAAACGGTTGAACTGCTCTGCGTGCTTGGTGTGCACCAGCACGTTCATGGTGACTTTCTCGCCGATCTCGGCCAGCGCCCGGCAGACCTCGAGGTTGCCCAGGTGCGCGCCCACCAGCATTTGCCCGCGTGTGCCGCGCAGTTGGTTGCGCAGCAGCGCCGGGTCGATGATTTCGATCTGCTCGATGCTCAGCTTGCCGTTCCACACATCGAGCTTGTCGAGCATGGAGTCGGCGAAGGCCATGAATTGGCCGAACACCCGCCAATGGGTCGGGCGCAATTCGTTGCGACCGCTCCAGTCGGCGAGCCGCTGCTGGTATTGCCAGGCGCTTTGGCGAGCACTGCGCCCGAACAGGAAAAAGTACAGCACGATGCCGTACAGCAGTGGGCTCAACAGTCGGCGGCCCAAGACTTTTGCACAGAGCGCGGTGAACTTCATCAGCCAGAAACTGCCACGCTCCTGGCGGTCGGCCCAGTGCTGTTTGTCTGTGTTGTCGCTCATGCTCGCCACCGTCGCCAGAGGATTACCGGTGCCCGCAGCAACATGCCGAAGAACAGCCGGGTGTGCATGCCCGAAATCAGAACATTGTCGTGGAACAGGCGGAAATGCGAGACGCCATCCAAAGGGTAATGAACCCTGGTTTTCAGCCATTGCATCGGCTGATTGCGCCAGGCCAGGCGCACCAGGATGTCGGAGTCGAAGTCCATGCGCTTGCCGATCCTGGCCGAGTCGATCAGTGCCAGGGTTGGCGGTAATGGATAGACACGGAAACCGCACATCGAGTCGCGAATCTGCAGCGACAGGGTGTTGATCCAGACCATGACGTGAGTCAGGTAGCGGGCGTACAAACGGCCCTTCGGCACGCTGGTGTCGTATTGCGGATAACCGCAAATCACCGCCTCGGGATGGGCGCGCGAATGCTCGATGAAGACTTTGACGTCTTGCAAGTCATGCTGGCCGTCGGCGTCCACCTGCAAGGCATGGCTGAAGCCCAGGCGCGAGGCCTCCCGCAGACCGGTCATCACCGCGCCGCCCTTGCCTTGATTGATGGTGAGCCTGATCAGGTAAACCCTGTCGCACTGCGCCAGTTGGTCAAGCACCTTGGCGCAGGCCGGGCTGCTGGCATCGTCCACCAGAATGCACGGCAGGCCGCTGGCAAGCAGCGCATCGACCACGGCGGTGATGGCGGTTTCGTGGTTGTAGACCGGGATTACGGCGCAGGGGTTATGCATGATGGCGTGCATCTGAAGGATCGAGGTGTCTGTATCGCGAGCAGGCTCGCTCCCACAGGGAATTCGTGTTTAACAGAGATCCAATGTGGGAGCGAGCCTGCTCGCGATTGAGTGCGTAGCACTCACCAAAGTTATGCATCGCTGGCAGCCTCCAGCAAAATCCGCCCGCTGGAGCAGGTGGCGGTTTCGTTGCGATAGGCGAAATACAATTTGCCGCGCGTTGGGTCGAAGCGCAGGTGCAACTGGATTACATCGCCGGGACGCACCAGTTGCTGGAACTTCAGCACTTCCATGCCGGCGAATTTTGCCGGCAGGTCCATCAATTGCTGGCCCAGGCTCAACGCCCAATCCACCTGCACCACGCCAGGCAATACAGGCGCCTGGGGAAAGTGCCCGCTGAAATACGCCAGGTCCGGCGGGACGGCCAGTTGCAGGCTCCACTCGCCATCGAGTTCGACCTGCTCCAGCACTTGCGGCGTCTTTGGGCGGGGCGCCAGCAGCAAGGCTTCAACCTCGGCCTGGGGCAATTTGCCCTGTGCGTTCAGCGGCAGTTGCCGCAACAGGCGCCAGCGTCGTGGCAGGGCCAGCGTTTCACAATGCTGACTCAAATGCTGACGCAACGCTTGCGTGAGGCCGCGTCGCCCCTGATTGCGCAAGGCATGCAGGCCTTGCTCGCTGAGCACCAGCAGTGCGCCCAATGAGGCGCGGTTTTCCTGAACCACCCCCAGCCGTGCTTCGGCGACCCAGGCGTGAGCCATCAATGCGTGTTCGAGCATCGGTAGAGAGATACGTTTTTCTTCCAGTTTGACGATCCGGTCCAGCCGCCCCAACAGTTCGAAGCGGCCATCGGCGGCGATGCGCGCGGCATCGGCGGTGTGTTCGATATGGCCGGCCGGCAGGTACGGTGACGCAATCAGCAGCGCCCCGTCGTTGTCCTGGCTCAGCGCCACGTCGGCGAAGGGCTGCCAGAGATTCTGGCCCTGACGCCAGGCGATGCCGCCGGTTTCCGAGCTGCCGAGGATCTCGGTCGGCCATTGTTGCAGGCGTTGGTGCAGGCTTTGCGAGGCGTCGGCGGGCAACGCGCCACCGGAGGAAAACACTCGGCGCACCGCACTCAACGCTGGCCAGTCGAGGTTGTCGCCCATGCGTTTGAGCAGCGCCGGGCTGGCGACCCAGGCGAAGGCCGGGTGTTCGCGGCTGGCGCGTTGCAAGTCTTCCGGGAAGGCCAGTTGCTTGCGCACGAACGGACGCCCGGCGCACAGCGGCCACAGCACCCGGAACAGCAGCCCGTAGATGTGCTGAGTGGCGACGCTGCCGATGATGCAGGCTTCGCCCAGTTCCGCACCCCACAAGTGCTCCAGGGCCTCGACTTCATTGGCCAGTTGGCGCAGGGTTTTGTCGATGCGCTTGGGTTCGCCACTGGAGCCGGAGGTGCACAGACTCAGCTGACAGCCGTCCAGATCCAGCGGGTTGGCCGGCAGCGGTGAATGCCGATAATCGCTCAGGTGTGCATCGTCGGCCTGGTCGGTCAGCCACAGATCGACTTCGGTCGACCAGCGCTGGCGAGTCTGCGCTTGCAGGTCGGCAGGCAGCAGCACGCTGACCCCGGCACGCCAGGCGCCGAGCAGGGCGATGGCCAGGTCGGCGGCGTCTTCAAGGTGCACGGCGATGCGCTGCACACCCTGGGTTTGCAGGCCGGCAGCCAGGCTCAGGGCCCGGTCGCACAATTGCGCATGATTCAACGCCGGCTCGGCCGTTACGGCACGCTCCGGCTGAGCCTTGAGCAGCAGTTGCTCAAGTTTTATCCAATTCATGGGCGGCCTCGTACCCGTTGTCGTATGAGCCATTCAATGGCAAACATCAGGCCAATCAATCCATAGGAGATCAGGCCGGTGTACAACATCCACCAGCTCAGCGGCGCCCAAAGGGTCAGGGCGGCGGCGCACAAGCCGTTGCAGAGAAAAAACACGCTCCAGGCAATCGTCACCTGGCGGGTGTAGCGAATGGCTCTGGGTGGTAATTCCGGCTCTCGCAGACGGGCCAGGCGTTCGGCCATCGGCGGGCCATATTTCAGGCTCAAGCCGAACAGCACCAGCATGAACGCGCTGATGAGCACCGGGTACCAGCGCAGCAGCACCGGGCTGTCGAACAGCGCCAACAGCAGGCAGAACGCGATGGCGACGGTGGCCATCCACAGGCTGCCAGGGCGTCGTTCGCCGGTCAGCGCCCGTGCCAGCCACAGGCTACCCAGCAGCAGACCGAACTGCCACGGGGCAAAATGCTCCATGCCGAAATACACCGCAAAGGGGTACAGCAGGCCTGCCAGCAGCAGGCCAAGGCCGATCAGTCGGCTCATGCGGCGGGTTGAACCAGACGGTAGACCGCCTCGACCACGTCGCTGACGGTACGCACCGATTTGAATTCTTCGGCGGCGATTTTCTTGCCGGTCTGGCGTTTGATGTGATCGATCAGGTCGACCGCATCGATGCTGTCGATTTCCAGATCCTGATACAGGTTCGATTCCAGACTGATGCGCTCGGGGTCCAGCTCGAAGAGTTCGACCAGAGCATCGCGCAGGGTGTTGAAAATGTCGTCACGAGTTTGCATGGTCCGGTCTCAAGCTGCCTGTTTTGCAGTGACGAACGCCGCAAGGCTCGCCACGTTGGTGAAGTGATTACGGGTGTCCTTGGCGTCGGCGTCGATTTTGATGCCGTACTTTTTCTGGATGGCCAGGCCGAGTTCGAGCGCGTCTACCGAATCCAGGCCCAGGCCTTCGCCGAACAGCGTTTGGTCATCGCCGATGTCTTCGACGCTGATGTCTTCGAGGCCCAGCGCTTCGATGATCAGCTCTTTGATTTCCAGCATCAGGCTATTGGTGTGCAGTTCGCTCATCTTCGGCGAGCTCCTTAATAAAGTAATGGTGCAAATAATCATTGAGCTTGCGCGAGGCTTGGGGCGCAGGCCCCTGCGTAGCGAAGGCCTGTGGATCTATATCGGCCCCGACGCGGAAACTGAAGTGCACGCGGCGTTTGGGGATTCGATACCAGGGTTCGGCCTTGGTCAATGTGGTCGGGTTGACCTTGATGATCACCGGGGTGAGGATTCTCGCACCGCGCAGGGCGATTGCCGCGCCCCCCCGATGAAAGGCCGGCGATTTGCCGGGTTGGGTGCGGGTGCCCTCGGGAAAGATGATCAGGGTCTGACCGCTTTTCAGCGCGTCGGCAGCGGCGTCGAGCATGTCCATGCTGCCATCGTTGCTGATGTACTCGGTACAGCGCAGCGGACCGCGGGTGAACGGGTTTTCCCAGAGGCTTTTCTTGACCACGCAGTTGGCGTGGCGCACAAGGCCGATCAGGAACACCACATCGATCAGCGAGGGGTGGTTGGCGACGATCATCTGGCCTGGCCGTCCGAGCTTTTCCGCCCCTTGAATGTCATAAGTCAGCACGCCACTGCGAGCCATGAACCGAATGAAAAACCAGAAACACCGGCTGACCGTCTGTCGTGCACGCTGACGATGGGCCTGGGCGTCTCCCGGCAGGCAGCTCAACAGTGGGAACACCACCAGTCGCAGGCATAGCCCGCCCAACCCGAACAGGGTAAAGCTCGCGGCGGTGGCCAGCAGGCGCCAGTAGTAGGCGTCGCGGTTTTTATCGGTTACAGGTTGCGTTGCCAGGTCCATACACGATTTTTCCAGGCATGTTGGCAGGTAGTCTGCTGACCGAGCAGGGTGCGTAACAGATTCAGTGCGTGGGGCCAGCGGGCTTTGGACAACGCGTGGGGGGCGCTGTTCAGCGATAACTGCCACTGATTACCGGGGGTGATCAACAGGCCGACCGCGTAAGGGAATGGCACGTCGTCGATCCAGGTCGAATAGACAGCGGGCGGTTGCTCTTCGGTCACCACCAGCAGCACCGCAGGCGCGCCTTCGGCAAGCAGTGCCGCCGCCTCCAGCATGCCGTGTTCAAGGCCATCGCCGGCCGCGGCGAGGGCGGTCATTTCGCTGGTTTCGCCGCGCATGATCGACCACAGGCCGATCACCGCGTTGTGCACCGACAGGCTGAACTGGGTGGGCGACAACGGTTGGTCGGTCGCCAGATCGCTGAGAATTTCGAAGGTGCGCGGGGTTTCGCCGTGGCGGGAAATAAAGACCAACGGTAGGTCCTGGTGACCATCGGCCAAGGGCCAGCCGACACTGAACGCCATCCGCGCCAGACGGCTGAGTCGCCGGCGTTGCATGGCCGGCAGAAACGACACATCCGGGGCGGCATCGCTGGGCTCGAGCACGACCGGTTGTCGGCTCCAGGCCTGCCAATCATCCACGCTTTCAAGCCCAGGGGCCCAAGCGCGCCATTGGGCGATGTTGAAGTTGATCACAGACATTCATCCCGCCCCTGCGGGCTTCCTTTAACGCGGTGAGTCGCAAGAACCGCGGCTGACCTGACGTGGCGCTTAGCGCCGAGTGGCGCGCATTATCCCGGTGCTGCGGGCGTGTAGCAAATACTGGTTACATTTTGCGCAACGAAATGTACCGTCTGGTTCGCGAAAAAAAGCTGTCGTTTGGCCATTATCCACAGTGCAGCGGGCATGTCTGTCGGCGCTATTGGCTGTCGATGAACGAATTGGCAGCTTCTTCAGCCGGAGATTTGCTAATGACTGTGTAGTCTAGATGCTGGCGAGGTAGCTAAGCAGCGTTATGGACTACTACACTCGGTCATTCTTTGATACACGGAGGTTTTGACATGCGGCGCGTGGTGTTCAATCAGAAAGGTGGCGTGGGCAAATCAAGTATTGCCTGCAATCTGGCGGCGGTCAGCGCCAGCGAAGGCTATCGCACGCTGTTGGTGGATCTCGATGCCCAGGCCAACTCCACTCAGTACCTGACGGGGCTCACCGGTGACGATATCCCGATGGGTATCGCCGACTTCTTCAAGCAGACCCTGTCCTCCGGGCCGTTCTCGAAGAAAGGTCAGGTCGACATCTACGAAACTCCGTTCGACAACCTTCACGTCATCACTGCCACCGCCGAGCTGGCAGACTTGCAGCCCAAGCTTGAGGCCAAACACAAGATCAACAAGCTGCGTAAATTGCTCGAGGAGTTGGACGGTGATTACGACCGGATCTACCTCGACACCCCGCCAGCGCTGAATTTCTATGCCGTCTCGGCCTTGATCGCCGCTGACCGTGTGCTGATCCCCTTCGACTGCGACAGCTTCTCGCGTCAGGCACTGTACGGTCTGCTGGCGGAAATCGAAGAATTGAAGGACGACCACAACGAAGGGCTGGAAGTCGAAGGCATTGTCGTCAACCAGTTCCAGGCTCGCGCCAGCCTACCCCAGCAAATCCTCGATGAGCTGATCGCCGAAGGCCTGCCGGTACTGCCGGTGTATCTGGCCAGTTCGGTGCGCATGCGCGAATCCCATCAGGCCAACACGCCGCTGATCCACCTCGACCCGCGGCACAAACTGACCCAGCAATTCGTCGACTTGCACAACCTTCTCGAAAACACCTGACTCCTGCAAACAATACCGAACCACTGTGGGAGCGAGCCTGCTCGCGAAAGCGGAAGTCCAGTCAACAGAGATGTTGAATGTGAAGTCCGCTTCGCGAACAGGCTCGCTCCCACATTTATTTGTGGTGGCTCTAAATCCCTTGGCTACGCAACCAGCTCATCAACTGCGGTAACGGGAAGGCCCCGCTCTGGCGAGCCACTTCCCGACCGTTTTTGAACAGAATCAGGCTCGGGATCGAGCGAATTCCCAATTGCGCCGACAACTGTTGATTCGCCTCGCTGTCCAGCTTGGCCAGCCGACACTTGCCCGCCAATTGCCCCGCCGCCTGCTCGAACACCGGCGCAAACGACTTGCACGGTCCGCACCAGTCCGCCCACACATCCACCAGCAACGGCAGGTCACCCTTGATCTGACTGGCGTAATCGCCTTGCTTCAATTCGAACGGTTTGCTCAGCAAGACCTCGGCCTTGCAGCGGCCGCATTTTGGATGGTCGTTGAGGCGTTCGGCGGGGATGCGGTTGAGGCCGTTGCAGTGGGGGCAGGGGATGAGCAGTGGTTCGGTCATGATTGGCTCTCAGTTGGGCAGTCTATGAAACTGATCTGGAGTCGAAGGTGGTCTTTATCAAGGCGACAGGTTTTAGACCATTATCTTCTTCGATTGCGAAGAGGGCCTTCCCACTCACGACGAACAACTGATCTCCAGATGCTTGCCCCATTCCGGTGGCCGCTCGGCATAACTCTCCATCCCCGGCTGTTCCTTGAACGGATTGCTCAGCACTGCATGCAAACGACGAACTTCTGAATAGTTGCCGCTTTCCGCCGCATCGATGGCTTTTTGCGCCAGGTAATTGCGCAGGATATACAGCGGATTCACCGCATGCATCCGTTCCCGGCGCAGCTCCTGATCAACCTCACCTTCATGAGCAACCCGAGCGACGTAGAGCTCGCCCCATGCATCGAAGCCCTTGATGTCGACGAAGTCATCGCGCAAACGGGCGACGGCCAGTTCGGGTGACTCATCCCCCAGGCGGCGGAAAAACAGGCTGTAGTCGACGCCGCTGTTTTGCATCAGTTGCAGCAGGTGCTCCAGTAGTTTCTGGTCGTCGTCTTCGGCCGTGGTGAAACCGAGACGGCGGCGCATCAGGTCCAGGTAGTGGGCCTGGAACAGAGGCAGGTACAGGCCGAGGGTTTCGCGCAGGGCGTCGACGCTGATGAACGGCGTCAGGGCCTGGGCGAGGGCGCTGAGGTTCCATTGGCCAATCGGCACCTGGTTGCTGAAGGAGTAACGGCCCTGGTCATCGGAGTGGTTGCAGATGAAATGCGCGTCAAAGTCGTCGAGGAAAGCGAACGGGCCGAAGTCGAAGGTGATGCCCAGGATCGACATGTTGTCGGTGTTCATTACGCCGTGGCAGAACCCATAGGCTTGCCATTTGGCGATCAACTCGGCATTGCGCTCGACGATTTCGCGGAACATCGCCAGATACGGTTCCGGCTGTTCCAGGCAGTGCGGGAAGTGCATGGCCAGCACGTGTTCACCGAGTTCTTTCTGCTGCTCGGGGCGCTTGGTGTAGTAGAAGAATTCGAAATGCCCGAAGCGCACATGGCTCGGCGACAGGCGCAAGACCATGGCCGCGCGTTCCTGTTTCTCGCGCCAGACCGGCGTGTCGGAGCCGATCACGCACAGTGCGCGCGTGGTGGGAATGTTCAGGGCATGCAGGGCTTCGGAAGCGAGAAACTCGCGGATCGACGAACGCAGCACAGCCCGTCCATCGCCCATGCGTGAGTACGGCGTCTGACCGGCGCCCTTGAGGTGCAGGTCCCAATGCTCGCCGGCTTCGTTATAGACCTCGCCCAACAACAGGCCGCGACCGTCGCCCAACTGCGGGTTATAGGAGCCGAACTGATGTCCGGAATAGACCATCGCCCGTGGCTCGGCTTCGGCCCACAGCTTGTGGCCGCCGAACAGCTCGGCGAACACCGGCGTCTCGGCCTCGGCCGGGTCCAGGTCCAGCAGCGCCATGGCGGCGGGGCTGGCGACCACCAGCCGTGGGGCGGCGAGGGGTTCGGGCAGCACGTGGGTTGAGAACGCGTCGCCCAGGCGGGCGAAGCGATTGTCGAAGGTCAGTTCGTCGAGGGCTTTCAACGGCCATCTCCAGCAGAATGTCCGAGCATTCTGCTAGGGATAGAGCGCTTAGTCGAGTTCGACAGGCGGTGGCTCTTGCCGCGGTTTGCTGGTGGGTACCGGAACAATGGTTTTGGTTTCCGGCTCAACCGGAACCATTTTGTATTCCTGGCCCTGAAGGTTCTTGAGGTAGACCTCCATCTGCCGGAACGAGATGTTGATGTGCTGCTTCTTGAACTCGCGATTGATGAAACGGTTGACCTCATCGAGTACCGGGTTGCGGTCGCCGAGGTCACGCACATGCATGCGCAACTCGTGGTCGAGGGTGCTTTCGCCGAAGTTCAGGAAGTACACGTGAGGTTCCGGGTCTTTCAGCACGCGCGGGTTATCGCGCGCCGCCTTGAGCAGAAGCTCTTTCACCAGGTCCAGGTCCGAGCCGTAATCGACGCCGAGTTTGAGGGTCACCCGGGTGATGGTGTCGGTCAGGGACCAGTTGATCAGTTGCCCGGTGATGAACGTTTTGTTCGGGACGATGATGTCCTTGCGGTCGAAGTCGGTGATGGTCGTCGCGCGGATGCGGATCTTGCTCACCGTGCCCGACAGGTTGCCGATGGTGATGGTGTCGCCGATCCGTACCGGGCGTTCGAACAGGATCATGATCCCGGAGATGAAGTTGGCGAAGATCTCCTGCATTCCGAAACCGAGACCGACCGACAGCGCCGCCACCAGCCATTGCAACTTGTCCCAGCTAACGCCGAGCGTGGACAGGGTCGAGACGAAACCGACGCCGGCGATCACATAGGACAGCAACGTGGTCGTGGCATAGGAGCTGCCCTGGGCCAGGTTCAGCTTCGACAGCACAAACACTTCGAGCAGGCCTGGCAGGTTGCGCGCCAGCGCAAAGGTGATGCCGATGATGATCAGCGCGCCGAGCATGTCGCCGATGCTGATCGGCACCATGCTCATGTTGGCGCCGGTGCCGCTGGTGTATTCGTAGAGGGTGATGTTGTCCAGGTACGAGAACACCGAAATCAGGTCCGACCAGACCCAATACAGCGCAGCGATGAAACCGCCGAGCAGGGCCAGACGGATCAGTCGCAGGGATTGCTCGTTGACCTTCTCGATGTCCAGGGTCGGTTCTTCGATCACCGCTTCGCCGTCGCCGGCCTCTTTCGCTGCCTGGCGTTTGGCCAGGGCGCGCTGATAGGCCAGGCGCCGTGCCGCAACGCTGAGGCCGCGCACGAAGGTCGCTTCGATCACCAGCCAGAACATCAGCAAGTACAGCGTGTTGATCAATCGGTCACTGAGTTTCAGCGCGGTGTAGTAGTAGCCAAAGCACACGGCGACGAACAATGCGATCGGCAGGACGGTGAACAGCACTCCCACGGCCTTGCGGAACAGCGAGGCGTTTTCGTGGGTCGGGCTGCTGATCAGCAGACGGCTGAGCAGCCAGGCCATCAAGGCGTAGCAAGTCAGCACCACCGGCATGCCGAGCACGTCATCGGCCAGCGCCGCCGGTTGCAGTTCAGCAACGGCCACCACGGTCACCAGGGCCATCACCACCAGCCCGAGTCGGCGAATCCAGCCCTGAAGGAACTCGACCTGAGGTTTTTCCCAGCGGAAATGCAGTTCGGCCACGCCGCCCGGCGCGAGGATGCGGTAGGCGGTGTAGAACACCAGCCAGGCCTGGGCCATTTGCAGCAGCGCCGCACCCATGTTCGTGTTCTGCCCTCGGGCGTCGATCTGCAAGGCCAGGCCGCACAAGGCCAGACCCAGAGAGACCGGCATCGCCAGCAGGATATTGATCAGAATCGCTTGCGGTGTGTGCCACTGGCTGTCGCGCTTGAAATGGCCGATGTCCTGGTGAACTTTGTTCAGGCGGGCATAGAGATTCTTGCGGCGCCATAGCAGAGCCCCGATCAGCAAGGCCAGTGGCAGGAACAGCAGCGGCCGCTGCGTCAGGCCATCGGTCAGTTCGCTCAGGCTTGAGGCCCACGGCAAGGTGGTGACCTGGCGTTGCAGGCGATCCGGCACGCCGTGCATCCACTCAAAATCCAGCGGCTTGTTGCTGGGAATCCAGAACATTTGCTCGTCGAGGGTCGCCCGCAGACTTTGTGCGGTGCTGAGCAGTTGCTTCTGGTTGAGTTGCAGGGTGATGGATTCGTTGAGCACCGCGCTCAGTTCGCGATTCAAACGCTCCAACAGGTCCGCGCGGGTGGTGGCCAGTTCCAGCAGGCTCTTGCGCAGTTGCGGGGTGACTTGCTCGGGTGGTTGAGTTGCCAGCAGGTTGTCGACATAGGCAATCGGGTTGCTGAGCAGTTCCCGTTGCTGACTGACTTCGAACTGATACAGGCGAATGTCGGCAATCTGGTCGGCCAGGTCGCGGTCGAGCCTGAGACGCGGCAGTGCCTGTTTCTGTTTGTAGAGAATCTTGGAGAGCAGCAGGCTGCCCTTGAGTACGTTGATCTGTTCGTCCAGTGCCGAATCGCTCTGGGTCACGCTGTCCAGTTGCTGCTTGGTCTGCAGGTTCTGTTGAGTGACTTCATTGAGGCGGTCGGTGCTTTTGAGCAGGTAGTCCGAGAGCTTCAGGTTGGCCGCGCTTTCGGTGGCCAGCAGGCTGCTGCCGCCGGCCTTCTGCGCTTCGATGGACTGTTGGGTCACTGTCTCTTGCGACTGGGCCAGGCGTTTCTGGTTGATCAGGGTTTGCAGGTCCTGGATCTCCTGATCCAGGCGATCGGATTTTTCCGACAGCAAGTCGTGCTGGCTGTTGCCCAGGTCCTGCAACAGGCTGTTGCCGGCCAGTTCCTGGCGACGCAACGGGATCAAGGCGTTCAGTGCCGCGAGTTCAGCATTGAGCTGATCGCGCTGCTCAGGGGTCAAGGTCTTGCCGCTGTCCTTGCCGAGCTTGAGGGTGTTGTTGATCTGCTGGATACGCGTCTGGCTGGCAGAGATCTCGGCCTGGGCGCGCTCGGGGCGGGTCTGGGCGGTGATGATCAGGCTGTTCGCTTCGGCCAGGGCTTTCTGCAGATCGCTTTGCTGGGTGGAGCGTTCGGTCAACAGTTGTTCGAGCTGCTGAATAGTCTCTTTGGTATAGCGTTGCCCCACCGGCACCACTTTGGTGGCCTTGAGGCGGGTCAGTTCGCGCTGGTTCTCGATATTCTGCTTCGGAGCGTTGGCCAACTGCTGCTTGAGATCGATCAGCTTCTGATCGTAATCGCGCAGGTTGTTGAGCTGGGTGAGCGTGCTCTGCAGGATGGTTTGCAGGGTTTTCTGGTCGGCTTCCGGCAGTTTGCGGTCGGCGATCTTGTTCAGGCTCGCCTGCACGGCTTCGCTAGACGGCGGTTCGGCGGCTTGCAGCGTGCTGATGGAAAGGCTCAAGCCCAGCAGGGCCATGATGAAAAAGGTGCGCAGAGTTGACATAGAGACCGATCGAAACGAGATGAAGAATGGAGTTTAGAGGAACAAGCCGGGACCGGGGCGACTTCCTTCGGGGAATCTGACGCCCACTTTACCGATCTTGTTCCCTTCCATGACCGCGACGGTCCAGAGGGTGTTGTTCCACTCCACCTGGTCACCGACGACTGGGGCACCGCCCACTTTCTGGGCAATGAAGTGGCCCAGGGACATGTTTGGATCGATGCCTTCGACTTTCAACCCGTACAGGGCAGCAACCGCACCCAGCTGGGCGTCTCCTTCGAGAACGAAGTCGCCGAAGAAGCGCAAATCCAGCCCCCGTTGCGGTGCCTGACTGAAGAGTTTTCCAAGGGCCGGAAGGTTGTGTTCATGGCCGATTACGCAGAGCAAATCATCGACTTCGAGCACCGTACTACCCGACGGATGGAGCAGTTGCTGGCCACGAAACAGGGCCGCGATACGGGTGCCTTCGGGCATTTTCAGCTCGCGAAGGGGGGATCCAATGCACCATTTCTCGGCACCGAGGCGATACACGAACAGCTCCCACTCGCTGGTGACATGCACTTCCAGCGCCGAACGGGTGATGGGCAGGGGCTCTGGCGGGACGGTCACTTTCAAAAGCTTGGCAACCCACGGCAGGCTTGTGCCCTGCACCAACAGCGACACCAGCACGATAAAGAACGCCAGGTTGAAGTAGAGCTGAGCGTTGGGCAGCCCGGCCATCAGCGGGAACACTGCCAGAATGATCGGAACCGCGCCGCGCAGGCCCACCCAGGAAATGAATGCCTTCTCGCGCCCATGGAACGCTTTGAAAGGCAGCAGGCCGACCAGCACCGACAGCGGACGGGCAAACAGAATCATCCACAGCGCCAGGCCCAACGCCGGCAAAGCAATCGGCAGCAGGTCATGGGGCGTGACCAACAGCCCCAGCACCAGGAACATGCCGATCTGTGCCAGCCAGGCCATGCCGTCGAGCATATGCAAAATGCCGTGGCGACTTCGCACCGGGCGGTTGCCGATCACCAGGCCACACAGGTACACCGCCAAAAAGCCGCTACCGTGCAGGGCGTTGGTCAGGGCAAACACCACCAGGCCGCCGGCAATCACCAGAATCGGATAAAGGCCGGTGGCCAAATGGATGCGGTTGACCAGTTGCAGCATCAACCAGCCGCCGCCGAGGCCGATGACGCCGCCGATACCGAACTCACGCAGCAAGTGCCCGAGCAGGCTCCAGTGCAGGCCGGTCTGGCCGCTGGCGAGCATGTCGATCAGGGTCACGGTGAGGAACACCGCCATCGGGTCGTTGCTGCCGGACTCGATCTCCAGGCTCGCGGTCACCCGTTCGTTCAGGCCCTTGCCACCCAGCAGCGAGAATACGGCCGCGGCATCGGTGGAGCCGACGATGGCGCCGATCAGCAGGCCCTGAATCAGGTTCAGGTTGAACAGCCACGCCGCCGCCATCCCGGTCAGCCCGGTGGTGATCAACACCCCGACCGTAGCCAGCGACAGCGCCGGCCACAACGCCACGCGAAAACTTGCCACCCGGGTGCGCAAGCCGCCGTCGAGCAGGATCACTGCCAGGGCGAGGTTGCCGACCAAATAAGCCGTGGGGTAGTTATCGAAAATAATGCCGGCGCCGTCGACACCGGCCGACATGCCCACCGCGAGGATGATCACCAGAATCGGGATCCCGAGGCGCGATGAAAGTGAGCTCACCAGAATGCTCGCACCTACCAGCAACGCGCCGATCAAGAACAGGCTGTTGATGGTCGTCGCATTCAAAGGCAGTACTCCAGAAGCGTAAAGGCGGGCGAAAACTGACCATGCAGTCTGCGTGCCAGCGATTCTAACCTGTTGAAATGTGATGCTGTCAAAAAGCTTTTAACGCTGATCATCCACACCCGCTTCGGCTGGATGAGATCACTGTGGCGAGGGAGCTTGCTCCCGCTGGGTCGCGTAGCGACCCCAAACCGGCGCTGCGTTGCATCAGGTTCAATGCTTGGACCGATTTGCGACTGCTTCGCAGCCGAGCGGGAGCAAGCTCCCTCGCCACAGAGGTGGTGTAGCCGTTACAGGCTAAACCGCCCGACCATGTTGTTCAGGTCCAGCGCCAGGCGCGACAGCTCGCTGCTGGCCGCACTCGTCTGGTTGGCGCCAGTGGCCGATTGCACCGACAGGTCACGAATGTTCACCAGATTGCGGTCCACTTCACGGGCCACCTGGGCCTGTTCTTCGGCCGCGCTGGCGATCACCAGGTTACGCTCGTTGATTTCGACGATGGCGCTGTTGATGGTGTCCAGCGACAGGCCGGCACCGCGAGCGATGTTCAAAGTCGATTCGGCGCGCTCGGTGCTGTTGCGCATCGAATCCACAGCGTGTTCGGTGCCGCTCTGGATGCTGCCGATCATGCGTTCGATTTCGCTGGTCGACTGCTGGGTGCGATGGGCCAGGGCACGCACTTCGTCGGCGACCACCGCAAAACCACGACCGGCTTCACCGGCACGGGCTGCTTCGATGGCGGCGTTCAACGCCAACAGGTTGGTCTGGTCGGCCAGACCGCGGATCACGTCCAACACCTTGCCGATGTCCCGCGACTCGTTGGCCAGATCGCCGATCAGGGTGGCGGTGCTCTGTACGTCGGCGCTCATGCGCTCGATGGCACTGACGGTTTCCTGTACCAGATCACGACCGTCGCCCGCCGAAGTGGTGGCGTTTTTCGAGGCTTCGGAGGTGCTCACCGCGTTGCGGGCGACTTCTTCCACGGCGCTGGTCATTTCATTGACGGCGGTGGCGGCCTGTTCGATTTCGTTGTTCTGCTGGGTCAGGCCACGGGCGCTTTCGTCGGTGACGCTGTTGAGCTCTTCTGCGGCGGACGCCAGTTGTGTAGCCGAACCGGAAATACGTTGCAGGGTGTCGCGCAGTTTTTCCTGCATCTTCGCCATCGCGGCGAGCAGACGACCGGCTTCATCTTCGCCATCGACCGTGATCGGGCGGGTCAGGTTGCCTTCGGCGATTTCTTCGGCGGCGCTCAGGGCGTTGGCGATGGGTTTGGTGATGCTGTTGGTCAGCAGCCAGGCGAACAGCAGGGTCAGGCCAGTGGCGATCACCAGCAGGGTCACTACCAGGTTGAAGGCTGACGAGTACTGGTCGGCGGCTTGCTGGTTGGCGTTGTCGGCCTGTTGGGTATTGATCTCCAGCAGGCGGTTGAGCACGGTGTTGATGGCTTCAGAGTTGTTCAGCAAATCGGTGTTGACCAGTGTGCGCAGTTCATCGACCTGATTGTTGCGCGACAGGCTCTTCATCCGGTCTTCGATCTGGCGATACTGCCCCAGCAACTGCACATACTGATCATAGGCCGCACGTTCCTGCGGGCTGGCGATCAACTTTTCGTAGGCCGTCTGAGCCGTTCGAATCTGCTGGTTACGGGTTTCCAGAAGGTCCATGGTTTTCAGCTGGACGTCCGGCTCACGATTCACCAACAGGCGATAAGACAGCACGCGCAGACGCAGGGTCAGCTGTGTGAATTCATCGAGGCTTTTAATGCTCGGTACGCTGTTCGAGGTGATCTCCTCGGCGGCGCCGCGAATTTTGCTCATCTGGTTCAGGGCGAACACACCCAGGATCAGCATCATGACGCCAATCAGGGTGAAGCCGAGGAACGCCCGCGGTGCGATATTCATATTTCGTAGGGACATGGTGTTCACCGAAAAAAGCGCATCCGTGCGGCGCTGAGACTGCTGTATTCATGGCTTATCGGTCATACGACTAAAGTCTTGAGTCGCTGCGCGCATTTGTCGCAGAAGGGCCGCAACGACGAAGTGCAGGAACCAGAGCCGTCAATCGCAGTCTTTAAAGCTCGCGAGGAAGGTCGACCGCCAGGAAAATCAAGGCCTTGCGCCTGCATAACCCTGGCTTCCACAGTGACTTTTCTTTATCGTACGCGCCCTTTGAAAATGCCCGGAAAATCAAAATGTTAGAAGCATCCCTAAGCCAATTGGAACAGCTGGTCAGCGACCTGGTGCAACAGAACCAGACCCTGCTCGGCACCCATCAATCCCTGAGTGCAGAACTGGCCCGGGTCAAGGATGAAAACGAAAGCCTGCAACTGAGCCTGATGGAACAGGAAGAGAAACAAGGCGCCACTGTCGCACGCATCCAGGCCTTGGTTGAGCGCGTCAGCGCCGGCCCTGTCAGCGCATGAGTTACGGCGCCGCAGGGGTAAAAGTCGTCTCGATTCTGGGCGAGGACTATTCAATCAAGGCGCCAGCCGGGGAAGAGCAGACCCTGCTGGACGCTGCATTGATGTTGAAGGCCGCCCTGGCCGAGACCAAAAAGAAATACCCGACGCTGATCGGTGACCGCTTGCTGGTGCTGGCGGCGATGAATCTGTGCTCGCAGCAGATCGAAATGCAAAAGCGTCACCGGCAGGAACTCGACCGTTACCAAGAGCAAGTCAGCGCCACGGTTGAAGTGATCGCCAAGACGATCAACCAGGCCTGAGCGGCTTTGCGCACAACCAAAGAATAAATTGTCGATTTAGTTGTATACAATCGGCATGGCTGTTGCAGTGTTTCAGCCTCTTATTCTTTGGGGGTGCTCCATGCAGTTCTGGCGACGCAGTATTCAATGGCAGTTGATCCTGAGCATGGGCACCGCCCTGCTGGTCAGTATTCTGATCGTGGTTGGCATTTATACCCTCGTGGTCAACCGCCTCGCCCAGCGCTATCTGGTCGAGCAGGCGCTGCCGTCGAGCATCGAAGCGATGCGCAACGACATCGAGCGAATCCTCGTTCAACCCCTCACCGCCGCCAAGGACATTGCCAGTAACAGCATGGTGCGAGACTGGTTGGCCGGGGGCGAAAACAGTGTCCAGACCGACACATTCGTGAAGTATCTGGAAGGCATCCGCACCGAGCAAAAAGCCTTTACCGCGCTGATTATCGGCGCCGCTTCAAGCCATTACATCACTGAAAAAGGCCTGGACCGGACGCTCAGCCGTTCCAATCCCAACGACGCCTGGTTCTATTCATTCCTCGACAGCAATCAGCCGCGCACCCTCAATATCGACAATGACACCGCCACCGGTGAGTTGGCGCTGTTCATCGACCTCAAGGTCGAGCAGGCCGGTAAAGTCGTGGGCGTCGCCGGGCTGGGCCTGAGCATGAAAGAACTGTCGGAGCTGATCCAGAATTTCAACTTTGGTGAGCGCGGCAAGGTCTATCTCGTGCGTTCCGACGGATTGATCCAGGTTCACCCCGAGGCGCAGTTCAGCGGCAAACGTACGCTGGTCGAGCAAATCGGCGCTTCGGCGGCGCAAGCAGTGATGGGTCAAAAAGCTGCCACCAGCAGTTTTGCCCGCGATGGCGAAGAGTTTCTGGCCTTGAGCCTGCCACTGCGTGATCTGGGCTGGACCCTGGTGGCCGAAGTACCGCAGTCGCAGATCTACGCCGAAGCTCGCCGGGCGATGTGGATGAGCAGCGGTATTGGTCTGGTCGTGGCGCTGGTCTGTCTTTTATTAGTGGTGTTGCTCGCCCGTGGGCTGGTACGGCCGATCCGTCAGGTAACAGTGGCGCTGGTAGCCATCGGTAGCGGTGGTGGAGATTTGACCCACAGGTTAGATTCCAGCCGCGCCGATGAGCTGGGTGACCTGGCTCGCGGTTTCAATCGCTTCCTGGAAAGTCAGCGCGACATGATCGGCGAAGTCCTGGCCACCAGTGAGCGTTTGCGCACGGCGGTCGGCCAGGTGGCGCGGGTGGTGGACAACACGGCCGAACGCTCGGGGCGTCAGCAGGAAATGACCGACATGGTCGCCACCGCTGTTCACGAAATGGGCCTGACCGTGCAGGAAATCGCCCAGAACGCCGGCAACGCGGCCGTCGCTTCGCAAACCGCGCGGGATGAAGCGCTGCAGGCGCGGGAAGTGGTGGGCGGGTCGATTCGGCATATCGAAAGCATGTCCGACGAGATTGGTATCGCCGCCGGTGCGGTGGGCGAGTTGGCTCATCAAGTGGCGTCCATCGATCAGGTGTTGGCGGTGATTCGCGGGATTTCCGAGCAGACCAATCTGCTGGCGCTCAACGCCGCCATCGAAGCGGCGCGGGCCGGGGACATGGGGCGCGGGTTTGCGGTGGTGGCCGATGAAGTGCGGACCCTGGCGCGGCGGACTCAGTCGTCCACCGACGAGATCCAGCAAATGATCGGCAGTCTCAAGCAAGGCGCGGAGAATGCGGTGTCTTCCATGCATTCCGGGCAAGCGGCGACCGGCACGGGCGTTGAGTCGAGTCAGCGCACCGGGGCGTCGCTGACGGCGATTACCGGGCAGGTCGAGCGCATCAGCGATATGAACCATCAGGTGGCCACGGCGACGGAAGAGCAGTCGGTGGTGACGGAAGAGATCAACCGCAATGTACAGGGGATTTCTGATTTGGCGCGGGCCACGGCGGGGGAAGTCAGGGCTTGCCGTGAAGACTGTCAGACGTTGCAGCGCTTGGCGGATGATTTGGCTCGGCAGATGGGTGGGTTTCGGTTGAGCTGACAATCGCGTTGATTGTACCGACGCCATCGCGAGCAGGCTCGCTCCCACATGGTTCGCGTCTAACCAGACAACGCGTTCAAATGTGGGAGCGAGCCTGCTCGCGATTGGTTTTCGGAAGCGCTACAAGGCTTCGATCAGAACCACTCATCCCGCATCGTCAGGCACACATCATCCCGTGCCTCAAGAATCGCCAGCTCATGGTGGCAACCCGGCACCTCCCACGTCAGGAAATACCGTGCCGCCTGCAGCTTGCCTTTATAGAAGCTCACATCCGCCGCATTCCCTTTGGTCAACCCTTCCTCGGCCCGAATCGCCTGTTCCAGCCAGCGCCAGCCAATCACCGTGTGCCCGAACACTTTCAGGTACAGCGCCGAGTTCGCCAGGCTGCTGTTGACCTTGCCCTGAGCCAGGTCGCTCAGCAGGCCGATGGTCACGGCTTGCAGGCGCGCCACCAGTTTCTCCAGCGGTTCTCGCAGCGGCGTTAGCGATTCATACACCTGCGCCCGCTCGCCGGTGTCGGCGATCAGGCGGATCAGTTGCTTGAGCCCCGCGCCACCGTTCTGCGCCAGTTTGCGCCCCAGCAAGTCCAGGGACTGAATGCCATGAGTCCCTTCATGGATCGGGTTCAGGCGGTTGTCGCGGTAATACTGCTCCACCGGATACTCACGGGTGTAACCGTGGCCGCCGAGGATCTGGATCGCCAGTTCGTTGGCCTTCAGGCAAAACTCCGACGGCCAGGATTTGACGATCGGTGTCAGTAAATCCAGCAGCTCATGAGCCTGTTTGCGCTCGGCTTCGCCTTCAAGGGTTGTAGTGTCGTCGAACAGCCGCGCCGCATATAACCCGAGGTCGAACGCGCCTTCGACGTAGGCTTTCTGGGTCAGCAGCATGCGTTTGACGTCGGCATGCTGAATGATTGCCACCGGCGCGGTGGTCGGGTCCTTGCTATCCGGCACCCGACCTTGCGGACGCTCGCGGGCATATTTCAGTGAGTACAGATAACCGGCATAACCCAGCATCACCGCGCCCATGCCGACGCCGATCCGCGCCTCGTTCATCATCTGGAACATGTAGCTCAGGCCGTGGTGCGGCTTGCCCACCAGATAGCCGACACACTCGCCGTTGTCGCCGAAGTTCAGCGCGGTGGACGTGGTGCCGCGCCAGCCCATCTTGTGGAACAACCCGGCCAGCAACACGTCGTTGCGCTGGCCGAGACTGCCGTCATCGTTGACCAGGAACTTGGGCACGATAAACAGTGAAATGCCCTTCACACCGGCCGGTGCGTCCGGCAATTTGGCCAGCACCATGTGCACGATGTTTTCCGACAGCGGGTGATCGCCGCCGGAGATGAAGATCTTGTTGCCCTTGAGTCGATACGTGCCGTCGGACGCAGGCTCGGCGCGGGTACGAATATCCGACAGCGACGAGCCAGCATGGGGCTCGGTGAGGGCCATGGTGCCGAAGAAGCGGCCGTCGATCATCGGTTGCAGAAAGCGCTGCTTCTGCTCATCGGTGCCGAAGCTTTCGATCAGGTTGGCCGCGCCCATGGTCAGGAACGGGTAAGAAGTCGACGCCGCGTTGGCCGACTGAAAGTGCGCAAAGCACGCTTGCGACAGCAGCGTAGGAAGTTGCATGCCGCCGGCGTCGAAATTGCGCGCGGCGTTGAGGAAACCGGCTTCGAGGAAGGCATCCACCGCCGGTTTCACTTCTGGAATCAGAATCGCCTGACCGTCCTCATAGCGCGGCTCGTTCTCGTCGCCCTTGCGGTTGTGCGGGGCGAAGAACTTCTCGGCGATGCTGCGGGCAGTGCCGATGGCCGCATCGAAGGTCTCGCGGTTGTGCTCGGCGAACCGCTCACGCTGGGTCAGGCCCTCGGCATCGAGGACTTCATACAGCTCGAAAGCCAGATTACGGGAACTGAGCAACGTCTCGGACATGGCGGCCTACCTTATTTTGGAATGGACCGAGTCTAGGCGTGGGAATAGAGGCTGAACAGGATGATTGATGAGCGTGATGGTGCAGCAGAGCGGCGGCTTAGCAGGCGCCACAAAACAAATGTGGGAGCGAGCCTGCTCGCGATGGCGGCGGCACATCCAAAACAGATGTGACTGACAGACCGCTATCGCGAGCAGGCTCGCTCCCACAGGGGGATTGCATACCGGGCGGCCATTGCGGCAGCCCGGATTATCGGTTTTAGCCGATCGTCATCAAACTGGCATTACCACCCGCCGCAGCGGTGTTAACGCTCAACGCACGCTCGATCACCAGACGTTCCAGTGCAATGTTGGTTTCGCCCTGCGACAAACCATGAACCCCGACAATCGCACCGGCACGCTTGGCCACTTGTTGGCAGACCGCACGCAACTGGTCGGAATGGCCATGATGCAGAACCGCATCAATCACCACCTCGTCCTTGGTCCAGTCGGCAACCCGCTTGATCCGCGCCTGGATTTCTTTCGGCAGGCGTGCGAACAGGGCCTTGCCCGGTTCAGCATCCGGCCACACCGCCGAACCACCGACGGCCAACACCGCCGCCAGTTGAGTCAGCAGATCGCCTTCGACGTCCGCCAGGCACAACACGTGTTCGCGCGGCAGGATGGCGTAGCTGTTGCGCTCGCCGGTCGGGCCCGCCAGTACACGGGTGATCCCGCTTTGCGATTGCGCCGCGAACTGCACGCACAGGGCGCTCAAGTCAGCGAGCTTGTTGCTGTCGGCCCAGGCTTTCAGGGCGGTCAGCGGTTTGCTCATGGCGTCACGCAGGCGGACGTCCGGTGCAGCGATGGCGTCGCCGCGAGCGAAGGATTGTTCGATCGCATCGGTAGGACGCGTCGACAGCAAGCGGTACAGGTACAGCGGACCACCGGCCTTCGGACCCGTACCCGACAGGCCTTCACCACCAAACGGCTGCACGCCGACCACGGCACCGACGATGTTGCGGTTCACATAGACGTTACCGGCGTTGACGTTGTCGATCACCTTGGCGATGGTTTCGTCGATGCGAGTGTGCACGCCCAGCGTCAGACCGTAACCGGAAGCGTTGATCTGGCCGATCAGTTGATCGATCTCTTTGCGCTTGTAGCGAACCACGTGCAGAACCGGGCCGAAGATCTCCCGTTGCAGTTCGTCGAAGCTCTCCAGTTCGATCAGGGTCGGCATCACGAAGGTGCCGCGTTTGACTTCTTCGCTGTTGGCGATGGCCACCTGATACACATTGCGACCTTTGTCGCGCATGGCCTGGATGTGCTTCTCGATGCCGGCTTTGGCTTCGGCATCGATCACCGGGCCGATGTCCACGGACAGGCGCTCAGGGTTGCCGAGACGGCATTCAGCCATGGCACCCTTGAGCATTTCGATGACACGGTCGGCGGAATCTTCCTGCAGGCACAGTACCCGCAGCGCCGAGCAACGCTGGCCAGCACTGTCAAATGCCGACGACACCACGTCGATCACAACCTGTTCGGTCAGCGCCGAGGAGTCGACGATCATCGCGTTCTGGCCGCCAGTTTCAGCGATCAGCGGAATCGGACGGCCCTGGGCATCCAGGCGACCGGCGACATTGCGTTGTAACAAACGAGCGACTTCGGTGGAGCCGGTGAACATCACGCCTTTGACGCGATCGTCGCCGACCAGACGGGCGCCGACAGTTTCGCCACGGCCCGGCAGCAGTTGCAGCACGCCTTCCGGAATCCCGGCTTCGAGCAGCAAACGCACGGCTTGAGCGGCCACCAGCGGGGTTTGTTCCGCAGGTTTGGCCAGTACCGGGTTACCGGCGGCCAGGGCAGCAGCGACCTGACCACTGAAGATGGCCAGCGGGAAGTTCCACGGACTGATGCAGACCACCGGACCCAACGGACGGTGGGCATCGTTGGTGAAATCGTTGCGAGCCTGCACCGCGTAATAACGCAGGAAGTCCACGGCTTCACGCACTTCGGCGATGGCGTTGGCGAAGGTTTTGCCGGCTTCGCGAGCCAACAGGCCCATCAACGGTTGGATCTCGCCTTCCATCAAATCGGCGGCACGTTCCAGGATCGCGGCACGTTCGGCCGGCGGGGTGGCCTGCCAGATCGGCCCAGCGTTCAGGGCGCACTGGATCGCGTTGTCGACGTCTTCGACGGTGGCTTCCTGTACGTGACCAACCACGTCACGCAGATCCGACGGGTTCAATACCGGCGCAGGGATTTCAGTGCTGGACGCGCAGCCGAGCATCGGCGCGGCTTTCCAGTTGTTGTGAGCAGTGGCCAGCAGGGCGCACGACAGGGAAGCCAGACGATGTTCGTTGGCCATGTCGATGCCGCTGGAGTTGGCGCGCTCGGCACCATAAAGATCACGCGGCAGCGGGATACGCGGGTGCGGCAGGCCGAAGCCGCCTTCCAGCGTCGCCATCTGCTCGATGTTGGCCACTGGATCGGCCACCAGCTCCTGAATCGAAATAGATTGGTCGGCGATGCGGTTAACGAACGAGGTGTTCGCACCGTTTTCCAGCAGACGACGCACCAGGTACGCCAACAGTGTTTCGTGAGTACCGACCGGTGCGTACACGCGGCACGGACGGTTCAGCTTGCCTTCGGAAACTTTACCTACAACTTGTTCGTACAGCGGTTCGCCCATGCCGTGCAGGCACTGGAACTCATACTGGCCGGGGTAATAGTTCTGACCGGCGATGTGGTAGATGGCCGACAAGGTGTGGGCGTTGTGCGTGGCGAACTGCGGATAGATGACTTCCGGCACCGACAGCAGTTTGCGTGCGCAGGCGATGTAGGAAACGTCGGTGTACACCTTGCGGGTGTAGACCGGATAGCCTTCCAGGCCTTCGACCTGGGCGCGTTTGATTTCGCTGTCCCAGTACGCGCCTTTCACCAAGCGGATCATCAGGCGATGACGGCTGCGGCGAGCCAGGTCGATCACGTAATCGATCACGTACGGGCAACGCTTCTGGTAAGCCTGGATCACGAAGCCGATGCCGTTCCAGCCGGTCAGTTGCGGCTCGAAGCACAGGCGCTCCAGCAGATCCAGCGACAACTCGAGGCGGTCGGCTTCTTCGGCGTCGATGTTCAGGCCGATGTCGTATTGCTTGGCCAACAGAGTCAGCGACAGCAGGCGCGGGTACAGCTCGTCCATCACGCGCTCGTACTGGGCGCGGCTGTAACGCGGGTGCAAGGCGGACAGCTTGATGGAAATGCCCGGGCCTTCATAAATCCCACGACCGTGGGAGGCTTTGCCGATCGAGTGGATGGCTTGTTCGTACGAGGCCAGGTACTTCTGGGCGTCGTGCTCGGTGAGTGCGGCTTCACCCAGCATGTCGTAGGAATAGCGAAAGCCTTTGGCTTCGAATTTGCTGGCGTTGGCCAGGGCTTCGGCAATGGTTTCGCCGGTGACGAACTGCTCGCCCATCAGGCGCATGGCCATGTCGACGCCCTTGCGGATCATCGGCTCGCCGCTCTTGCCGATGATGCGGCTCAGGGACGACGTCAGGCCGGCTTCGTTGTGGGTCGCGACCAGTTTGCCGGTCAGCAGCAAGCCCCAGGTGGCGGCGTTGACGAACAGCGACGGGCTATTGCCCAGGTGCGGCTGCCAGTTGCCGGTGCTGATCTTGTCGCGGATCAATGCGTCGCGAGTGCCTTTGTCCGGAATGCGCAGCAGCGCTTCGGCCAGGCACATCAGTGCCACGCCTTCCTGGGACGACAGGGAAAATTCCTGCAACAAGCCCTGAACAATCCCGGCACGGCCGCCGGCGCTCTTCTGATTGCGCAGTTTCTCGGCAATCGAGGCGGCGAGCTTGTTGGTGGCGTCGGCCATCGGGGCCGGCAGGCGCGCCTGCTCGATCAGCATCGGTACCACTTCGGGTTCCGGGCGACGGTAAGCGGCAGTGATAGACGCACGCAGCACCGATTGCGGCAGGATGCTTTCAGCGAACTCCAGGAAGCACTGGTGCGCGTGATCGGTATGGACTTCGCCAGCGTCGTCGGCGTCTTTGCCGGTCAAACCGCTCAGCTCGGTCAGGGTTGCACCACCCTCGAGTTTTTCCAGGTAATTGAAAATTGCCTGCTTGATCAGCCAGTGCGGCGTGCGATCAATCGAGGTCGCGGCGGCCTTGAGGCGTTCGCGGGTCGGGTCGTCAAGTTTGACCCCAAGGGTGGTGGTAGCCATATTTTTATCCTCATGTTTGCCACGACCTCGTGGCATCAGCTGGCGGCAAGATTAGCTGTGCGTTGGTCGAGGTGCAACCGGGTGCAACCCTTTTTTGTCGGAATAATCGGCGGCTCGTCAGGAAATAAATTCTGGTACACATCTCCCGCGCCTGCTTGGTGCTTTTGCTTCTAGCGCAATGCGAAAAACGCCCTGAAAAGGAGCAAAAAACGACCCTTTTCAAGATAATCCGACTAGGTGCAACTTATTCTGGCGAAACTGGTTGCACCTTATTTGCTTTGTTGAATAGCATTCGCGGCCAAGGTGCAACCGGTCAAAAAGATCGGTGCACCGGCTGATGGCTTTCCTGGGGAAACATCAGTCATAAATGCGCGGGCCCCCGAATCGTCTGTCAAACGTCGTCGTTTGCCAGCGGTTCACTGGCCGCCGCTACATAAAAACAATGCCAGGGCGTCACTCAATGAGCGTAAGCAATCCAACCCTGATCACGTTCGTGATCTACATCGCAGCAATGGTGCTGATCGGCTTCATGGCCTATCGCTCCACCAACAACCTTTCTGACTACATTCTGGGCGGTCGTAGCCTGGGCAGCGTCGTGACCGCACTCTCCGCGGGTGCTTCCGACATGAGCGGCTGGTTGTTGATGGGCCTGCCGGGCGCTATCTACATGTCCGGTCTTTCCGAAAGCTGGATCGCCATCGGCCTGATCATCGGTGCTTACCTGAACTGGCTGTTCGTCGCCGGCCGTCTGCGCGTGCAGACCGAGCACAACGGCGATGCACTGACCCTGCCGGATTACTTCTCCAGCCGTTTTGAAGATAAAAGCGGCCTGCTGCGGATCATCTCCGCGGTCGTGATCCTGGTGTTCTTCACCATCTACTGCGCTTCCGGCATCGTGGCCGGTGCCCGTCTGTTCGAAAGCACCTTCGGCATGTCCTACGAGACAGCGCTGTGGGCCGGTGCTGCGGCGACGATTGCCTACACCTTCGTCGGTGGTTTCCTGGCAGTGAGCTGGACTGACACCGTACAAGCCACGCTGATGATCTTCGCCCTATTGCTGACGCCGATCATCGTGCTGCTGGCCACTGGCGGCATCGACACCACGTTCCTGGCCATCGAAGCACAAGATCCAAGCAACTTCGACATGCTGAAAAACACCACCTTCATCGGCGTGATTTCGCTGATGGGCTGGGGCCTGGGCTACTTCGGTCAGCCGCACATCCTGGCGCGTTTCATGGCGGCGGATTCGGTCAAGTCGATTGCCAAGGCACGTCGCATCTCCATGACCTGGATGATCCTGTGCCTGGGCGGCACCGTCGCTGTAGGTTTCTTCGGTATCGCTTACTTCTCGGCAAACCCTGCCCTGGCGTTGCCCGTGACCGAAAACCACGAACGTGTGTTCATCGAACTGGCGAAAATCCTGTTCAATCCGTGGGTTGCCGGTGTGTTGCTGTCGGCCATTCTGGCGGCGGTAATGAGTACGCTGAGCTGCCAACTGCTGGTGTGCTCGAGCGCCCTGACCGAAGACTTCTACAAAACCTTCCTGCGTAAAACCGCTTCCCAGGTTGAGCTGGTCTGGGTCGGCCGTGCCATGGTGCTGCTGGTTGCCCTGATCGCCATCGCTCTGGCGGCTAACCCGGAAAACCGTGTACTGGGTCTGGTCAGCTACGCCTGGGCTGGTTTCGGTGCCGCGTTCGGTCCAGTTGTCCTGATCTCCGTGATCTGGAAAGACATGACCCGCAACGGCGCACTGGCCGGCATCCTGGTCGGCGCGATCACCGTGATCGTCTGGAAACACTTCGAACTGCTGGGTCTGTACGAAATCATCCCTGGTTTCATCTTCGCCAGCCTGGCGATCTACTTCGTCAGCAAAAGGGGCGCACCGACCGCCGGCATGCTTCATCGCTTTGCTGCGGCCGAGAAGGATTTCCGCCTGAACCAGTGATGGGGATGAGCTGATGCTCTGACCTTTCGCTGAACATGAAAACGGTCCGCTTCCTTATTGGAGGCGGGCCGTTTTTTTTGGACCACGCAAATCTCGAAACGCTATGAATTCCCTGTGGGAGCGAGCCTGCTCGCGATAGCGGTGGATCATGCAACATTAATGTCGACTGATCCGGCACAATCGCGAGCAGGCTCGCTCCCACATTGTTTGGTGGTGGTTTTGAAGGAGTTGTCTGTAGCTAAATACACTGGTTTTTGAAGGAAAAATCCCTAAAAAAGCAGGACAAATCTGATTTCCCTGTCCCTCCCTCAACACCCCTTGTCGCTCATGCAGAATCGCCCGCCTTCATTCTGTAGAGACACATCGGATGTTCGCGCCAGCCAATCAACCGCGTTTCACGTTGACCCTCGACGGCGTCCAGAATGAGCTCAAGGTACTTGAGTTCACGGGCAAGGAAGCCATCAGCCAACCCTACCGCTTTGACCTGGAACTGGTCAGCGAGCGCCCGGATCTGGAGCTCGAAAGCCTGCTGCATCGTCAGGCCTTTCTGAGTTTCGATGCGCAAGGTTCCGGTATTCACGGTCAGATTTTTCGCGTCGGCCAGAGCGATTCCGGCCAGCGTCTGACGGGCTACCAAATCAGTCTCGTGCCGCGTCTGGCGTACCTCGGTCAGCGTATCAATCAGCGGATTTTCCAGCACAAAAGCGTGCCGACTATCGTCGCGCAAATCCTCAAAGACCACAGCATCCAGCGCGATGCCTTCGAGTTCCGGCTCGGCAGCGACTACCCCGAGCGCGAGTATTGCGTGCAGTACGCCGAAAGCGATCTGGCGTTCATCCAGCGGTTGTGTGCCGAGGTAGGTATTCACTACCACTTCCAGCACAGCCCCGACGGGCATCTGTTGGTGTTCGGCGATGACCAGACGGTTTTCCCCCGGCTGCCCGAGCCGACGCTGTACCTGCCAGGCAGTGGGATGGCGGCAGATGCGCCAGCGATCAAACGTTTCAACGTGCGGCTGGAAACCCGGACCACAGCGGTCACTCGCCGGGACTACGACTTCCGTAAACCGCGTTTGCAACTCGAAAGCCGCCACGACAGCGAGCAGCGACCGGTGCTCGAGGACTACCACTTCCCCGGCCAATTCACCGATCGCGAACATGGCAAGCATCTGGCGCAACGGGCCTTGGAGCGCCACGGGGCAGATTACCGCCAGGCCGAAGGTCGCGGTGACGAATCTGCGTTGGTCAGTGGGCATTTCCTACACCTCGCCGAACACCCGCGCCAGGCGTGGAATGACCTGTGGTTGATCACCGAAATCGAGCACCGGGGCCGGCAACCGCAGGTGCTGGAAGAGTCGGCCACCAGCGACAGCCCGGATGATTTCCAGGGTTATCGCAATACCTTTCTGGCGACGCCGTGGGACGTTTCCTTTCGCCCGCCGCTGGGACCAGAAAAGCCACGCATGCTCGGCTATCAACCTGCCATGGTCACCGGCCCGACTGACAGCGAAATCCATTGCGACGAGTACGGTCGGGTCAAGGTTCAGCTCGCCTGGGACCGTGACGGTGAGCTCAACGAGCACTCCAGTTGCTGGTTGCGTGTCGCCACTGGCTGGGCGCATGACCGTTACGGCAGCGTGATGATTCCGCGCGTCGGCATGGAAGTGCTGGTGGGGTTCGTCGACGCCGATGCGGACAAACCGCTGGTGATGGGTTGCCTGCCCAACGCGGCGACCCCGGTGCCGCTCGATCTGCCGGCGGACAAGACCCGCAGCATTTTCCGCAGCCAAAGTAGTCCCGGCGGCGGCGGTTACAACGAAGTGCGCATCGAGGATCGCAAGGGCGCCGAGGAAATCTACCTGCGCGCCCAGCGAAACTGGACCCAGCACGTACTGAATGATCAACAGGTGCAGGTCGATAACGCTCGCAGCATCGTCGTCACTGGCACCGCCCGCCATGAACTGAAGGCTGACGAAAAACGCATCACCCACGGTCAGCGCCAGACCGAAGTGCGGCTGGACGATCACTTGGTGGTGGCCGGTGACCGGCACATTCGCGTGACCAGTCAGGCCCTCAATGCCAGTCAGCAGTTTCACGTCAGCGCCGGCCAGCAAGTGGTCATCGACGGCGGCGCCAGCGCGACCATTCAGGCGGGCGGGCAGTGGATCAACATCGGCCCCGGCGGGATTTTCAGTAGCGTGCCGATTCAGGTCGGTGGTGCGCCGATGGCGGCCATGGCTTCGGCGCCGAGCCTGCCGGATGTTCCGTTGAAACTCGCCGCCGCCCCGGCGGCGCTGCTCAGTGCCGCACAAATACTCAGCCTGCAAAGCGACGCGCCGTTCTGCGAAGAATGCGAGCGCTGCAAGGACGGTGTTTGTGCCGCCTGATGCCTTGTCACCTCACGCCTGGCTGGAGCGCCAGCCGCTGAAACCGGCGGAGCAACTGTTTGCGATTTTCAGCAGCGCCAGTGCTGCTGAACCGTTCAAAGCCTGGCAACGCTCAATCACCGCTCAAGCGCCGAGCCCGATTTGGGCTGACACCGCGTATGCCGAGTGGGAAGCGGTGATGCCCTATGTCGGAATCGTCGCTGCTGGCAGTGAGTTTCTGGAGTGGGTCGCTACCACTGAGTCTCGTGACTGGGGCTGGTTGGCGGTTTCCGCGGCCAGTCATCAAGCACTGGTCGAGCACTTTCGCTCTCTCTCACAAGCGCTGCTGCCCAATGGCGACAAGGTGTTTTTTCGGTTCTGGGATGGGCGCTATCTGCTGCCAGTTCTGCAATCCGCCGAGGTCGATTCCGTGCAACTGCTGCCGCTGATCGGGCGTTGCCTGATCAATGGTCAGGCGCACGAGATCGGTGGTCGCGCGCTGAAAACCTCCCTCGTTTTTCCATGGTGGAAAGTCCCGGCGACGTTGTTGGAACAGCTCGCCGCACAGTCTGAAATCACCCGAATCAACAACCTGCTGAAGTGGCTGAGCGAAGACCGCCCGGACCTGTTTGAAGCGTTTTCCGAAAGCGTTTTGCGGCGCAAGGCCGCGAGTTTTCTTGAAGCGCCGGACCTGCCCCAAGCACCGAAACAAGCGTTGGAGGATTACCTGATGGCGGAGCTGAGCTGATGGATCAGATTGTGCGCATCGAGCAGGAGCTCGACAGTTTTCCGAACACCCTGACGCTCTACCGCGAACAGCTCAAGCACTGGTTCAGCCGGGCGGCAGATACGGCCAGTCACGCTGCCGATCTGCCTTCGCTGATGGGCATGGAACGGATCATCAGATTCGGCAATGCCAGCACCGTGGTGAGCAGTGGCGACGACGACTTTCTCTCCACAGTCGTGCAGTGCCCGAAAGGTGGAAAGCTCGAGATCGAGAGCAAATTTGAATCGGTTTATGACATTCCCGTGGGGAATATTCAGGTCGATGTGATTGCCATGGATGGCGGCAAGTCGACGCCGGTCACGCTCGATAAAAATGGCAAGGGAACGTTCCGAGGGGAAGAAGGCAAGCTCTACCGCATTCACGTCCACAACGAAGTCACACCACAGCAAGTTGAAGATCTTTTCTCTTCCTACGATGGCCTGACGAAGGAGCTCGACAGCTGGCTGCGAGATGAGTGGCGGACGTTCAAGCCGAAGTGGTCGCAGTCGTCTTCGGTGGCTGTAGGCAATGGAATGCTCGCGGGCAGTTGGGCGGCCATTGAAGGTGTGTGGGACGGCATCAGCCTGCTGTCAGACATTCTCAAGGATCCGGCGAAGTTCGCAGAGCGGTTGGGTGAAAGCGCCGCAGAGCTGGAAAAGCTCGCCAAAACCGCACCGGATGTCATGGAAAAAGCCCAGTTGCTAGCCAGTGACGAAGCAGCGCTGTGCCTGCTGGTGCGCTGCGCCAGCCTGTGGTTGGACATGCTGCCACCGAGCGAGATCGCCGGCAAAACCGCCGAAGCAGTGTCGATGATGGTGGTGCAGCTGTTGATCGACATCCTGATTGGCATCGTCCTGACGTTCGCCGGGGCGGGCGCCGGCATCGCCTATTTGACGATGCGCTTGGCTGATCGAGCCGCGCAGTTACTCAGTGCCGTCCTGCGTCTCGTGAAGGCGATTTTCACGATCATCAATAACTTCATCAGCTACGTCGACCGCTACAAAAAAGTCGCCGCGCGTGGCATCGCGGCGGGCATGAAAAAAGGCCGGATGCAATTGAGCTGGAGCGCACGTCGCAACGCTGCGCTGAAGAAAGACGAACACCACGACGACTCCCCCGATCAAGCGAAAAACCCCAACGGCGACAGCGCCACTTGCGCGCCGTCGACCTGCAAAAATGGCTGCCCGGTATCGATGGTTACCGGTGAAGAACTGCTGACCCTCACCGACGGTGTGCTGGACGGCATCCTGCCGTTTGACTTCACCCGGCTCTATCGCACCAGCGCTGCCGAGATCGACTGCGGCCTCGGATTTGGCTGGAGCCATTCGCTTGCCCATCGACTGGAAATCGATGGCGACACCGTCATCTGGATCGACCACGAAAACCGCCGCACCCCCTTCCCGCTGCCGAACCACGAACGCCCGGCGATCCACAACAGCCTCGCGCGCGCCGCGATTTATCTCGGCGCTGACCCCGAGGAACTGATCCTCGCCCAGGCTGGCGACGACGCGCGTTTTTACCACTTTCATAACGGCCGGCTGACCACGATCAGCGACGCGTACGGCAACCGCTTGCGCATCACCCGCGACCGCCAGGAGCGCATTCAACGCCTCGACAACGGTGCCGGTTGCGCCTTGCTGTTGCGCTATCACCGCGCGCATCTGATCGCCGTCGACTATCAGGTGTTTGTCCCGGCGCAGACCCTCGACGAGGCCTGGCACACCGAGCAAACGCTGGTCAGTTACCGCTACGACGAATGCGCTCAACTGATCGAGGCGAGCAACGCCGCCGGCGAGAGCGAACGTTACGACTACGACGACCAACACGTGATCCTGCAGCGGCAACTGGCCGGTGGGGCGAGTTTCTTCTGGGAGTGGGAACGGTCTGGCAAGTCGGCCAGATGTATTCGCCACTGGGCGTCGTTTTCGCAGATGGACACGCGTTATGTCTGGGATGACGAGGGTAGCGTCACCGTCCAGAACATCGACGGCAGCGAAGAGGTTTACGTCCACGATGACCGGGCGCGGCTGGTGCGCAAGGTCGAGCTGGATGGTGGCGAACACCTCAAGGCCTATGACGATCAGGGGCGGTTGGTGGCCGAGCAGGATCCGCTCGGCGCCGTCACTGAATACCGCTATGACGAAGTCGGACGGTTGGTGGCGCTGATTCCGCCGGAAGACGAGCCGACGGCCTACGAATATCGCAACGGTTTCCTGCATGCGCGCTCTCGCGGCAAAGCGGTGTGGAAATATCAGCGCAATGCCCAGGGCGATGTTACCGAAGCCACCGATCCGGACGGGCAGGTCACCCATTATCACTACGACGCTCAGGGACGCTTGCTGTCGATCCGCTACCCGGACACCAGCCGCCATGTGTTCGTCTGGAATGCCTTGGGCCAGTTGCTCGAGGAAACGCTGCCGGACGGTGGGCAGCGGCGCTTTTCCTACGATGTATTGGGTCGGCAGATTACCCGTCAGGATGAACATGGTGCCGTCACCCAGTACCAATGGGATGCCGTCGGCCGACTGATCCAGACGACGTTGCCTACCGGCGCCACTCGCGCCTTCAGCTACAACGCCTACGGCAAGATCACCGCCGAGCGCGATGAACTGGGCCGCGTCACCCGTTATGAATACGTCGACGACCTGCACCTGGTCAGCCGCCGGATCAACCCCGACGGCACCCAGCTCCAGTACCGCTATGACAACGCGCAGCTGTTGCTCACGGAAATCGAAAACGAATCCGGCGAACACTATCAGCTGGACTACACGCCCAACGGCCTGATCCGACAGGAAACCGGCTTCGACGGCCGCCGCACCGCGTACGCCTACGACCTCAACGGTCATTTGCTGGAGAAAACCGAGTTCGGCGATGACGGCTCGCAGCGGGTTACCGGGTATCAACGGGATTCGGCCGGACGGTTGCTAACCAAAACCCTGCCCGATGGCATCCAGGTCGACTATCGCTACGACTCGCTGGGCCGACTGATCAGTGTCGACGACGGCCACGACCATCCGCTGGAATTCGAATACGACCAGCAGGATCGCCTGATCACCGAGCACCAGGGCTGGGGCACCTTGCGCTATGGCTACGACGCCTGCGGCCAGCTCAATCGCCTGCGCCTGCCGGACGGCAGCAAACTCGATTACCACCACGCCAAGGGTGGCGCGCTGACGGCCATTGACCTCAACGGCGCGCGGCTCACCACCCACCAATTCGCGTTCGGTCGCGAACAGCAGCGTCAACAAGGTCAGCTCACCAGCCAATATCACTACGACGAACAAGGCCGGTTGCAAGCCCACGCCATCAACCAGCAATCCCGTCCGTTTTACATGCGTCACTACAGCTACGCAGTCAATGGCAACCTGGCAACCATCGCCGACAGCCGTCATGGCCAGCGCAGCTATTACTACGACGCACTCAACCGCCTGACCTGCGTGCGCCACACCCGCGACGACCCACCGGAAACCTTCGCCCACGACCCCGCCGGCAACCTGCTGATGCAGAACCGGCCCGGCGTTGCGAAGGTGCTGGGTAATCGCCTGCTGATGCAAGGCGACCGTCATTACGACTACGACGCCTTCGGCAACCTCATCCGCGAACGCCGCGGCACCGCGCAGAAACTGGTCACCGAATACCGCTACGACTGCCAGCATCGGCTGATCGGCGTCACTACTCCGGACGGCAGTTGTTCAAGTTACCGCTACGATGCCTTCGGCCGCCGCATCAAGAAAGCTGTCGACGGTAAGACCACCGAGTTCTTCTGGCAGGGCGACAACCTCGTCGCTGAAAGCAGCCGCGAGCACTACCGCAGCTACGTCTATGAACCCGGCAGCTTTCGTCCGTTGGCGATGCTTGACGGCAAAGGCCCGAAAAAGGCTTGCCCGTTCTACTACCAACTCGATCACCTCGGTACGCCGCAGGAACTGACGGATTACGGTGGTGAGATCGTTTGGTCGGCGAAGTACAACGCCTATGGCAAGGTCACGCGTCTGGCGTTCGGTGGGGGCGAGCAGCTCGACCAGCCGCTGCGCTTTCAGGGGCAGTACTTCGACGCAGAGAGTGGTCTGCACTATAACCGGCATCGGTACTATGATCCGGAGGTGGGGCGGTATCTGACGCCGGATCCGATCAAGTTGGCGGGTGGGCTGAACCAGTATCAATACACCCCGAATCCGACGGGGTGGGTTGATCCGTTGGGGTTGAGCGGGAACTGTCCGCCACCGAACAAACCTGGGTGTGGGGCGCCGGATGATACGACTGGCGCTAAGGTTGATGACGGTGAGCCGGCGCTGCCGAAGCTGACAGGTGATCAGCGGAGGGCGCGGATTGATGAGTTGGCTGAGGCGAATGCGAAGCGCCGTGTTGAAGAAATGGAAGCAAAATACGATATGCACACAGTCAAAAAACACAGCTCAGAAATATCTGACCAAGCGCTCAAACAACGAGCAGTTAATGGGGCCGATCCTCATACCGGTGAGGTTCCGAAAGGCGCTAAAGGGAACTCGAGCTCTCAATTCAGAAACTGGCGTATGCATTTGGGGGCGTTGAATAAAGCTATGACAAGGGAAGCGTTAGGTTTGAGCCCGCATACAGGGAAGGACCACAATCAGTATCCGATTGTAAGGATGGAACTACCTGGGGCCGGGCGTGGTTATAGGCCAAACAAGAAAGACGTTAGTAGCCCAAGACTAAATGAAGATCTGAATTGGTTTGAAGTTAAGTTCGATAAGGATAATGTGCTGCGGCCTTTTACTGCTTATCCTTCGGGGAGAAAATGATGTTGCGAGATCCATTTTTAAATGAAGAGTTTCAGCCAGATTTGATGTGGTTTATTGGCGTTTTTGATGTTTATGATCGCGAGGAGACTCGGGGTGCGGAACTGGAAGTATTTAATCCTAATGACCGCTTTGACAGAGCGGAGCTGATCAAAAGATACAGCTTGAATCTAGGTTATCTGTCCTATAGACATAAGCTCGTGCTGATGGATTTTCTAGCGGAAAAGCTAAGCGATGCGTCTTATGATTTTCAGAGTTTGTTTGATATAGATGAAGAAGATGCAGGTAGTTGGCCGCGTGGTGAGTGGTATGCATTGGAGGATCCCCGTGGATTTCTTCAAGATGTCTATATGTTGGCTCAGGAGGCATGGAAGGAAGATCTTCTTTTGGCGAGTCTTGAAGATCGGGACAGTTGGTGATGGATAAGGTGGTGCCTGTCAGTCTGGACTCCCACGCGTCGGCATTCTCAAGAGTAATAAATAAATCCGTCCCCTTTCTATTAAAAGTAGGAGTTAGCTACGGCTTTACCTTTGCTCGCGACAGTTATGTTGTTTTGGTGATAGTAGTCAGTGGTTATACGACGGAAAAACCAACCTGGAAGTATACTGACAAAATAAGTATATCCATCTATGTTTATCAGTGGCGTTTAACGGGCTGCTACTTTGAAGATAGTGAAGGCTACTCGCTTTGATGATGTCGACCACGATTTTGGATATGAGTACCGTGGTTATAACTACGACATACAGAACGAAGAGGATGTGTTTCTGATCAGAATTTACGATGACGAACCCGGACAGGCAACGGTAGTACGTCCGACTACAATGTCTAAAAACGGTAGCCTTAGAAAACTTGTTGAGTTCTTACAATACGAGCTAGGAGTGTCCAAGATCTATCTCTACAAAGGCGATTTGGGGAGCTACGCCGAGATAGATCTTGATAGCTTGGCATTCTGCTCCGTCTGAATTCGGCGGCAAGAAAGTGGTAGGCGTTTTTACACACTCTGGGCCGAATTCTGTCGTTGCTGAGCGGCAGCTATAGGTTGTGGATTCAACAGGTGGCGAAATCAAGCCAAGCGTCAGTGAAGCCTTTCGTCACATTTGCTTTTTTGAGCGAAATTTCTGAGCAAGGTCTTCGGAAGTTTCCTTCAACTCGTATCGGTTTCCATGAACTGGTGTGAAATGTTTTCCATCGATAGTCTCTGGTGGTCACTGAAAATTCAGTGGCGGGGTGTAGGAACCCTTCAAAGTCGTTGGAAATGTATTAGCGTCGAAGCTTGGTTTGCGGCCGTTAACGTGCGTCCGTAAGATCAGTTGCGGCGGTTGTGCGCGGGCACGCTTCGGCGTGGTCGAGTTTTCCAAAGGCCTCGATATTCCTACCCCGCGCATAGCTGCCACCCCAGCCTGTAGGAAGGCTGATGGCAGTTCCTATTTACTGCCTCTGGAATTTGAAAATGAAAGCACTTCACCCCGATCCTCCCTACGAAAAGCCAATCCCACACCCCGAAAGCCGCTTCATGGCGCTCACCAGCAACTGCACCGACATGCCCACACTGTTCGTCGATACCCACGCGCCGCTCGATGTTTTATGCGACGCCGCCAACTATCGAATTCGCGCCGTCACGCAGGTGCTGGAGAACATGTCGATGCGCGGTTCAGTCGAGTGTGAGTCCTTCATTCTCAGTGACTTTGCCTTGCTCTGCGCTATTCCATTGCGCGATGGCTGTGACGTGCTGGATGTGATTGGGCGACGATTGCGGGCTCGGCCTTCGGAGTAACGCCGCAGAATGATCGTTCCCACGCTCCTGCGTGGGAATGCAGCCCGTGACGCTCTGCGTCACATCGGTGTCAGGCGCGAATTCGATTGCGTGGCTGGAACGCGGAGCGTCCCTTGAGGCATTCCCACGCGGAGCGTGGGAACGATCACCGTGTAGAGTTGGCGGCATCAGGATTGCCCGCTCAGCCGCGAACCCCTGACGTTCTGCGCCGTACAAGGTAAACTTCCCGGCCTTCGCAGGAGCAATCATGAATTATCGTCACGCCTTCCATGCCGGCAATCACGCCGATGTGTTCAAACACCTGACTTTGACCCGCATCATCGCCCTGATGTCGCGCAAGGAGCAGCCGTTTGCCTATCTCGACACTCACGCCGGTATTGGTCTGTATGACCTTCAGGGCGATCAGGCCAGTCGTACCGGTGAGTACCTGGAAGGCATCGCGCGGTTGTGGGATCAGCCGGATTTGCCGGCGTTGACCGCCGATTACATGAAGGTGCTGCACGACATGAACCCGGATGGCCAGTTGCGCTATTACCCGGGATCGCCGGAGCTGGCGCGGCGGCTGACGCGGCCGCAGGATCGGGTGATGCTCAATGAGAAGCACCCCGAAGACGGCTTGCTGCTCAAGGACAACATGGCCGGTGATCGTCGGGTGAAGGTTCACTTGGGTGAAGGCTGGCATGTGCCGCGGGCGATGTTGCCGGTGCAGGAGAAGCGGGCGGTGATGTTGATTGATCCGCCGTTCGAGCAGCTCGATGAGATGCAGCGTTGTGCGGCGTCGCTGAAAGAGGCGATTGGCCGGATGCGGCAGACGGTGGCGGCGATCTGGTACCCGGTGAAGGATCAGCGCATGTTGCGGCGGTTCTATCAGGACTTGGCCGGCACGGGCGCGCCGAAGTTGTTGCGGGTGGAGTTGTTGGTGCATCCGCTGGATACGCCCAATAGCCTGAATGGCTCGGGGTTGGCGATTGCCAATCCGCCTTGGGGGCTGGAAGAGGAATTGCGTGAGTTGCTGCCGTGGTTGTCCAAGAAGCTTGGTCAGACTCAGGGTGGGTGGCAGATGGATTGGTTGATTGCTGAGAGTTGATTGCTGATCAGATGGATTGATGGCGTCTGAAAGGACGCCTTCGCGAGCAAGCCCGCTCCCACAGGGGGCTATGTCGATCACAAGGGTGTGGTCAGGCACAGATCCAGTGTGGGAGCGGGCTTGCTCGCGAAGCTTTTTGGGGCCTGAGATCAGATCGGGCAAGTCACGCCAGTACCGCCAATCCCGCAATACCCTTCAGGGTTTTTCGCCAGGTACTGCTGGTGATACGCCTCGGCGAAGTAGAACGTTGGCGCTTCTTCGATTTCGGTGGTGATGGTGCCTTTGCCAGCCTTGGTCAGCTCGGCCTGGAATACTTGCTCGCTGTGCTTGGCCGCAGCCAGTTGTGCCGGGTTGGTGGCATAGATCACCGAGCGGTACTGGGTGCCGATGTCGTTGCCCTGGCGCATGCCCTGGGTCGGGTTGTGCAGTTCCCAGAACATCTTCAGCAACTGTTCGTAGCTGACTTTTGCCGGCTCGTAGACCACCAGTACCACTTCGCTGTGGCCGGTCAGGCCCGAGCAGACTTCTTCATACGTCGGGTTTGGCGTAAAGCCGCCGGCGTAACCCACCGCCGTACTGACCACGCCTTCGCGCTGCCAGAACTTGCGCTCCGCGCCCCAGAAGCAGCCCAGGCCGAAGATCGCGAAATCCACGTCCATCGCGAACGGGCCCAGCAACGGCGCGTCGTGAACGAAGTGTTTCTCCGGTACGGTCATCGGGGTTTCACGGCCAGGCAGAGCTTGTTCTTTAGTCGGGAGCACGTTTTTGTTCACCAGAATTTCCGAGCGCAGAACCATGATCAGTCCTCTCAGTCAGGTTGAGATGTAAATAAACAGACTGCCAGTGTGCCTAATGCCGGTCAGTTACGCACTATCCCTGTGGGAGCGAGCCTGCTCGCGATAGCGGTGTGTCAGTCAGAATCCACGTCACTGATAGATCGCTATCGCGAGCAGGCTCGCTCCCACAGGGATTGCGGTGTGCTCAGGCGAGTGGGCCGCGCGGGTAGCGTTTGAGCTTTTCGATCAGCTCGGAACCCGGGATCGGTCGGTCGAACAGGTAGCCCTGGCCGACGTCGCAGCGGTGGCGGCGCAGGAAGGCCAGCTGCTCGGCCGTCTCGATGCCTTCAGCCACGACCTTGAGTTTCAGGTTGTGGGCCATGGCGATTACGGCGGAGGTGATTTCCATGTCGTCCTGGTTGTCCGGGATTTCGTGGATGAAGCTTCGATCGATCTTGATGATGTCGATCGGGAATTTTTTCAAGTAGCTGAGTGACGAGTAACCGGTGCCGAAGTCGTCCATGGCCAGGGTCAGGCCCAGACGCTTGAGCTGGTCGAGCTGCAAGTGGGTGTCTTCGGTGGCCTCCAGCAGCAGGCCTTCGGTCAGTTCCAGCTCCAGCAGGTTGGCCGGCAGCTCTTCTTCCTTGAGGATGTTGGCGATGGACGCCACCAGGTCCGGGTCGGAGAACTGCTTGGGCGACAGGTTGATCGCCACTTGCAGGTTGCCCAGGCCAGCGGCGGTCAGGTCTTTGCTCATGCGGCAGGCCTGGCGGGCGATCCATTTGCCGATGGGGATGATCAGCCCGGTTTCTTCGGCCACGCTGATGAACTGGTCCGGGCGGATCATGCCCTTTTCCGGATGGTTCCAGCGCAGCAGCGCTTCCATCCCCAGCAAACGACCGCTGCGCAGGCACAGCTTGGGTTGGTAGAACACGTCCAGCTCGTTCTGGGTCAGGGCGCGACGCAGGTTGTTTTCGACGAACAGTTTGTAGCTGGCCTCGGCGTTCAGCGCTTCGGTGAACACCTGTACCTGGTGTTTGCCGTTGGCCTTGGCCTTGTGCAGCGCCAGGCCGGCGTTGCGCATTAGCGTCTGTGGGTCGCGGCCGTGCAGCGGCGCGCAGGCCAGGCCCACGGAGCCGGTGACGCTGATCAACTGGTTGTCGACGAACATCGGTTTGTCGAGGGTTGCCAACAATTGGTTGGCGACCTGCTGGCCAGTCGAGAGGTCCGTGTCGTCCAGCAGCACCGCGAATTCGTTACTGGCAAAACGCGCCAGGCTGCCGCTCGGGCTCAGGCTGTTGCGCAGGCGCCGGGCCAGGCTGATCAGCAGCTTGTCGCCGGTCTGGTGGCCGAGGCTGTCGTTGATCCGCTTGAAGTTGTCGATGTCCACCAGCAGCAGGCTGATCGGCGTATCGCTGTCTCGGGCGAAACGTTCGTCGAGGTTGCGAATGAACGCCGGGCGGTTGCCGAGGTTGGTCAGGTTGTCGGTGTAAGCCAGGCGCTCGATGCGCTGCTGGGCGAGCTTGGTCTGGGTGATGTCTTCGTAGATGCCGATGTAGTGGGTCAGTTCGCGGTTGTCGCCGTAGACCTTGGAAATCGACAACTGGCCCCAGTAGGGTTCGAGGTTTTTGCGTCGGCTCTTGAACTCGCCCTGCCAGCTGTTGCTCTTGGCCAGTGCAGACGGCGCGTCGAACAGCAGTTCGCTGAGGTTTTCCAGCGCCGGCAGTTCCGACAGCCGCTGGCCGTGGACTTCTTCGGTGGTGTACTGGGTGATCGCCGTGAAGCTTGGGTTGACGTACTCCACCACGCCGTCGCAATTGACCAGCAGAAAGGCGTTGGCGCTTTGCTCCACTGCACGCTGGAACAGGTGCAGGGCGTTGGTGGCGGTTCGGCGATTGTGGTTGTTGATGACCTGGGCGAACTGATCCGCCAGTTCGCCGGCGAAGGCGATTTCGTCCGACTGCCAGGCGCGGGTCACACCGGATTGTTCCAGGCAGAGCACGCCGACCACCTGGCCATCGATACGGATGCTGGCGTCGAGCATGGCGTTGACGTCGCGGGGGCGCAGGCTCTCGGCCATGTGCCGGGTGCGCGGGTCACGCATGGAGTTATGGGCGTCGATGGCGCGGCCGGTGTGCAAGGCGTCGAGGTAATCGGGAAAGCCACTGACGTCGATCGGTTCCGGCAGTTTGTGATTGCGGGTGGCGCGGTGATAGGCCGAGATCGGCGTCAGTAGCGAACCGTCGAGGTTCCACAGGCTGGCGCAGTCGATTTCATAGATATCGCAGGCGCTACGGGTGATCAGCTCGGCGGCTTCTTGCAGGGAGTTGTTGGTGCTGTAGCGCTGGCGGGTCAGCAGCAGAATCAGGTCTTGCTGGGCGCGCACCCGCTCCAGGTGTTGGAGTTGTTCCTGCTGGGCACGTTGATTGAGTTCCAGGGCGATTTGCAGGCGCGAATTCTGGGTTTCCAGATCCAGCACCGGCAGCAGGGGGTCATCGATGAACAAGCCGTCTACGACCATCAGGTAGCCGCGCAGAAGGTGCCGATTGTGTTGTTTGTAAGCTTCGCCCAGTTCCAGCAGGCTCAGTTCGCCGGCGGCGGTGTGCAAGGTGTAGCGGATCAGATAATGCGGGTTTGCGGTGAGTTGCTGCTGGATCGTGTCGTGCAGTTGATAGCGCGCCTCGGGCTCCATCAGGCTGGCGTAGGGCGAGCCGACCAGGGCACAGAGCTCCACGGCCGGCAGGCCGAACTGTCGTTCGCAATTGGGATCGAGAAACAGCAGTGCCCAGCTCGGTTCATTCAGCCGTTCGAAACGCAGCATGCCGAGCCGCGAGGGCACAGGCAACTGCGTCACTACCTCGGCCACCATACGGCTGGCGGCATCGGGTTGGCTTTTCATGGAGGGAAACTCGCTTCGAATATGCTGATCGCGCCGGGCTCTCGCCCTCTTTACTGTCGCCTGCGGCAAGGTTGCATCATTGCGACACCGACTGACAAGAGACATGAAGGCCAAGTGCTATAAGAATATGTCGGCAGGGGCGAAGATTTCTCCAATTCATGGATGAAAGTAGTGGTGTGGGCCGAAAAATCGCAGCCCGCAGGAGCTGTCCAAGGCTGCGATCTTTTCGGGTTCAACGCAATTTGATGCTGATCGACTGTAATGGCTTGCCATCCCGATCGTGATAATTGACGCGAACCTGTTCGGCCTCGACGATCAGATGGGCAAAGTTGTCCAGGCTGATCACTTCACTGGTCAATTCGTGCCGATAGTCTCCGGCGGCTGTTCGGGCCAGCGCTTGATCGAGGATGAAGGTCGATGCCTTGGCATACGGCAGCAGTTTGCTGTTGCACAGCGGTGAAGACACGATGGTGTGAACTTCGAAATCCGAATCCTCGGTGTGGGTCAGGCGGCTGGTCAGGGAGCCGTGGACATCGCCGGAAATGAAGAAGACGTTCTTGATGCCGCGCGTGCGAATCGTCTCCAGCAGCCGTAGCCGTTGTTCCGGGAAGGCTTTCCAGGCGTCATCGCCATAGCTTTTGCGGTCGGGGTAAAACATGACGCTGGTGACCACGAATTTGACCCGGGCAGGGCTGTTGATGAGCCATTTGAGCAGCGCCTGTTCCTGTTCTTCGTCAAGGATGCGCCGGTCGTTGGCTGACAGATTGCGTCGGGTTCGGCTGTCGGTAATAAACCATTCGATATCGCCCTCGCAGAACTGATACCAATACTGTTCCAGTCTTCTGCTTACTTGCCCGTTGCCAAGCAGTTCATGGGCGGGACTGTGGCTGGCTTGATATAACTCATACGCTGCAATGGCGTTTTTATATAAGTAATCATCGGCCTTGCTTTTGTTGGTCGGCCAGTTGTCTTCGATTTCATGGTCGTCGAGGATCATGTAAGTCGGCACGCCGGACATTAACTTCGAGATATGAGGCTGCGAAAAAGCCGTGCGGTACTTGCTGAGGATGTCTTTGTATTCCCGGTCGGGGGCTAAGAGGTTCAGGTCGTCGACGTAAATCTGGTCACCCGTCATCAGCATGGCGCTGATGGGCGGCTCGGCGCGTTCCGCCAGGTTTGTGATCGAGGCAAAAATCCGGTCGCCCAGATGCGGTGCCGACGCAATGCCAGCAGTCATTCGCAAGTAACGACATGAGCCGACGATATACGCCCGTGGCGTTGTGGTTTTGCTGGACTGAGTGCGAAAGCGGTAGATCTCCCGCGGCCATTGCAGCGGCAACTCCTGAACCGTCTCCACGGTATGCACCGGGCTCATGGGGCTGAACCAGCCGGCCTGGTATTCATAGTCGGTATCGCTGGCAAGATCGTTGAGTGTCATCACATCAGACATATCCCGCACGATGGTCAGTTTTGCAAATAGGCCTTTGGACCAGTGTTCCTCGCCAGTGCGTCGATAACGGATGCCTGCAAATACCAAGGCATTGTCCTGTGACTCTCCGCGCAAGAAAATGCGGGCATGGTTAGTTGTGGTGTGGCCAATGATAGGGCCGACAGTAGGTTTGAACATATTCGAATCCGTTCGAGGTAATGCTAACTAAGCTGATTAAGTAATCGAAGTTCCTATTGGGAATCCTCGAAACTAAGACTAGTTATTGGTTCGCGAAAAATATCGGGCAGAAGTGGACTTGAGTTGTAAGCAACGTAAGCCTTGGATGTAGGAAGAACGCGTAGAGGAGGGCTCAACACCCGTCAATCAAGGTGCGGAATCTGTGGGGGCGGGTTTGCTCGCGAAGGCGGTGGCACACTCAACATTGATGTCGCCTGATACACCGTTTTCGCGAGCAAGCCCGCTCCCACATGGATTGCGTTTAAAGCAAAAAAAAGCCCCGCCAAATTGGCGGGGTTGAGGTACGAGCGTGGCGCTCGGAAAACATGGAACGCGACGGGCCCTCCGGTCAAGGAGGGCCAGCCGGTGTTACAGCAGGATGGTGCGGATGTCCGCCAGCAGGTCGCTCAGACGCTTGGTGAAGCGTGCAGCGGCGGCACCGTTGATCACACGGTGATCGTAGGACAGCGACAGGGGCAGCATCAGTTTCGGCTGGAAGGCTTTGCCGTCCCAGACTGGCTGGATGGTTGCCTTGGAAACACCGAGGATCGCCACTTCCGGCGCGTTGACGATCGGCGTGAAGCCGGTGCCGCCAATGTGGCCGAGGCTGGAAATGGTGAAGCAGGCGCCTTGCATGTCGTCGGCCGAGAGCTTCTTGGTCCGGGCTTTTTCAGCCAGGGCCGCGGCTTCGGCTGCCAATTGCAACAGGCTCTTCTGATCGACGTTCTTGATGACCGGTACCAGCAGGCCATCCGGGGTGTCGACCGCGAAACCGATGTTCACGTACTTCTTGCGAATGATCGCCTTGCCGCTTGGCGCCAGCGAACTGTTGAAGTCCGGCAGTTCCTTGAGCAAGTGAGCGCAGGACTTGAGCAGCAGCGGCAGGATGGTCAGCTTGACGCCAGCCTTCTCGGCCACGGCTTTCTGCGCGATACGGAACGCTTCCAGCTCGGTGATATCCGCCGAGTCGAATTGCGTCACGTGTGGCACGTTCAGCCAGCTGCGGTGCAGGTTGGCAGCGCCGGCCTGCATCAGGCGGGTCATCGGCACTTCTTCGGTTTCACCGAAGCGGCTGAAGTCCACGACCGGAATCGGCGGGATGCCCGCGCCGCCAGTTGCGCCGCCAGCGGCCGGTGCTTCCTTGGCCTTCTGCATCATGGCTTTGACGTAAACCTGCACGTCTTCTTTCAGCACACGACCGTGCGGGCCGCTTGGGCTGACCGCGCTCAGCTCGACGCCGAATTCACGGGCCAGTTGGCGCACCGCAGGGCCTGCGTGAACCTTGGCGCCAGGCTTGGCTGGAGCAGCGGCCGGGGCGGCAACTGCAGGCGCGGCTGCAGCCTGAGCAGCAGGTGCAGCAGGAGCGCTCGGAGCAGCAGCGGCTGGAGCCGGGGCCGCAGCAGGCGCCGCGCCTTTGACTTTCAGCTTCAGGATCAGGTCGCCGGTACCGACTTCGTCATCCAGCTTGATGGAAATGCTTTCCACCACACCGGCGGCAGGCGATGGAATTTCCATGCTCGCCTTGTCGGATTCCAGGGTGATCAGCGACTGGTCGGCAGCGACGGTGTCGCCAGCCTTGACCAGCACTTCAATGATCTTGGCCTTGCCCGCCGAACCGATGTCCGGGACGTGAATATCCTGAACGCTGTCGGCAGCCGGTGCCGCCGGGGCTGCGGCGGCAGGCGCCGGAGCAGCGGCAGCAGGCGCAGCAGCCTGAGCTGGCGCGGCAGCGGCCGGTGCAGCAGCACCCGCCACTTTCAGGGCCAGAATCAGGTCGCCAGTGCCGACTTCGTCGTTGAGCTTGACGCTGATGCTTTCAACCACGCCCGCAGCGGGCGAAGGAATTTCCATGCTGGCCTTGTCGGATTCCAGGGTGATCAGCGACTGATCAGCCTCGACGGTGTCGCCGACCTTGACCTGGATCTCGATGATCTGGGCCTTGCCCGACGAACCGATGTCCGGCACGTGCACTTGCTGAATGCTGGCGGCAGCCGGCGCGGCAGCCGGCGCGGCAGCCGGCGCGGCAGCAGGAGCCGCCGGCGCAGGTGCAGCAGCCGGCTTGGCTTCAGCCTTGGCAGCTGGCGCAGCGGCAGCCGCAGGGGCCGGGGCAGCGGCACCTTCGACTTCCAGTTCCAGCAGTTCGTCGCCTTCTTTCAGGCGATCGCCCAGCTTCACTTTCAGGCTCTTGATGATGCCGGCCTTAGGCGCAGGCACTTCCATGCTCGCCTTGTCCGATTCCAGTGTCAGGATGCTCTGATCGGCTTCGATACGGTCGCCGACCTTCACAAACAGTTCAATTACTTCACCTTCACCGCTGCCGATGTCAGGTACGCGAATGAGTTCGCTCACAGAGTGTCTCCTCAGCAGTCCAGTGGGTTGCGTTTTTCCGGGTTGATACCGAACTTGGCGATGGCTTCAGCCACCACTTTAGGTTCGATGTCACCACGGTCAGCCAAGGCTTCCAGGGCTGCCAACACCACGAAATGACGGTCGACTTCGAAGAAGTGACGCAGCTTCTTGCGGCTGTCACTGCGGCCGAAACCATCGGTGCCCAGGACTTTGAATTCCTTGGACGGGACCCACTGACGAATTTGCTCGGCGAACAGCTTCATGTAGTCGGTAGAGGCGATGACCGGACCTTTACGGCCGTTCAGGCACTCTTCGACATAGCTCAGCTTAGGCTTCTGGCCAGGGTGCAGACGGTTGGTACGCTCAACGGCCAGGCCATCGCGACGCAGTTCGTTGAAGCTGGTAACGCTCCACACGTCAGCGCCGACGTTGAACTCTTCACGCAGGATCTTCGCCGCTTCACGGACTTCACGCAGGATGGTGCCGGAGCCCATCAGCTGAACGTGGTGCGCCGCTTCGCGGGTGTCTTCCTCGAGCAGGTACATGCCTTTCTTGATGCCTTCTTCGGCACCGGCCGGCATGGCTGGCTGCTGGTAGGACTCGTTCATAACGGTGATGTAGTAGAAGACGTCCTGTTGCTCTTCGGTCATCTTCTTCATGCCGTCCTGAATGATCACCGCCAGCTCGTAGCCGTAGGTTGGATCGTAGGTGCGGCAGTTCGGGATGGTGGCAGCCAGCAGGTGGCTGTGACCGTCTTCGTGTTGCAGGCCTTCACCGTTCAGGGTGGTACGGCCGGCGGTGCCGCCGATCAGGAAGCCACGGGTACGGCTGTCGCCAGCGGCCCAAGCCAGGTCGCCGATACGCTGGAAGCCGAACATCGAGTAGAAGATGTAGAACGGCAGCATCGGCTGGTTGTGGCTGGAGTACGAAGTGCCGGCAGCGATGAAGGAGCTCATGGCGCCCGCTTCGTTGATGCCTTCTTCGAGGATCTGACCCTTCTGGTCTTCCTTGTAGAACATCACCTGGTCTTTATCGACTGGCTCGTAGAGCTGGCCGACGGAGGAGTAGATGCCCAACTGGCGGAACATGCCTTCCATACCGAAGGTACGGGCTTCGTCCGGGATGATCGGGACGATGCGCGGGCCGATTTCCTTGTCCTTGACCAGTTGCGCGAGGATCCGCACGAAGGCCATGGTGGTGGAGATTTCACGGTCGCCCGAGCCATCCAGGATCGCCTTGAGGGTGTCCAGTGGAGGGGTCGGGATGTTGAAGCTCTTGGCGCGACGCTGAGGCACGAAACCGCCCAGTGCGGTACGGCGCTCGCTCAGGTAACGGGCTTCGGCGCTGCCTTCTTCCGGTTTGAAGAATGGCAGGTTTTCCAGTTCGTCGTCCTTGACCGGGATGTCGAAACGATCACGGAACAACTTCAGGCTGTCGACGTCGACTTTCTTGGTGTTGTGCGCAGTGTTTTTCGCTTCGCCGGCACCGGTGCCATAACCCTTGATGGTCTTGGCCAGGATGACAGTCGGTTGTTCTTTGTGGTTGACCGCTTCGTGGTACGCCGCGTAGACCTTGTACGGGTCGTGGCCGCCACGGTTGAGCTTCCAGATCTCGTCATCGGACAGATCGGCAACCATCGCCTTGAGTTCTGGCGTGTTGAAGAAGTGTTCGCGCACGAATGCGCCGTCTTTGGCTTTGTAGTTCTGGTACTCGCCGTCGATGACTTCGTCCATGCGGCGTTGCAGGATGCCGTCGACGTCCTTGGCCAGCAGTGGGTCCCAGAAACGGCCCCAGATGACTTTGGTCACGTTCCACTGAGCACCGCGGAACACGCCTTCGAGTTCCTGGATGATCTTGCCGTTGCCGCGAACCGGGCCGTCAAGGCGCTGCAGGTTGCAGTTGATGACGAAGATCAGGTTGTCCAGCTTCTCGCGGCCGGCCAACGAGATGGCACCCAGGGATTCCGGCTCGTCGCACTCGCCGTCGCCCAGGAAGCACCAGACTTTCTGTTTGCCCGGCTGGATGAAGCCACGGTGTTCCAGGTACTTCATGAAGCGTGCCTGGTAGATCGCCTGGATCGGACCCAGGCCCATGGATACGGTCGGGAACTGCCAGAAGTCAGGCATCAGCCAAGGGTGCGGGTAGGACGACAGGCCCTGACCGTCGACTTCCTGGCGGAAGTTGTTCATCTGGTCTTCGGTGATGCGGCCTTCCATGAATGCACGGGCGTAAACGCCTGGCGAGGTGTGGCCCTGGAAGTAGATCAGGTCGCCGCCGTGTTCGTCGGTCGGGGCCTGGAAGAAATAGTTGAAGCCGATGTCGTACAGGGTTGCACTGGAGGCGAAGCTGGAGATGTGACCGCCCAGGTCAGAATCTTTCAGGTTCGTGCGCATCACCATGGCCATCGCGTTCCAGCGTACCAGCGAGCGAATGCGGCGTTCCATGAACAGGTCGCCAGGCATGCGTGCTTCGTGGGTAACGGGAATGGTGTTGCGGTATGGCGTGGTGATGGCGTAAGGCAATTGCGAACCGCTACGGGTTGCGAGTTCGCCCATACGGGTCATCAGATAGTGAGCACGGTCTTCGCCTTCTTTGTCGAGAACCGATTCCAGGGCGTCCAGCCATTCCTGGGTTTCGACGGGATCGAGGTCTTGCATGGCTTGCTCCAGGGCGGAAAGGCTTCCAGAATCGGTTGCCTGAGTTTGCGACTGGCCTTGTGGGCAGACGATTATAAATTCTTGGATTGCCGATAGGTTGTTCCGGCGGCGTGTAGTTTTACTACAAATCTTCGGGCATTTCAGCCTTTCGAATGTATAGACGAGTAGTAAAACTACAGATGATTGGCTTGTGGCCTCCGGCTGCGTTGTGAGAATAATCGTTAAGGTTGGTCTTTTGCCAACCATAAAAGGTGAAAGCTTGATGGTCGCTGCCAAAAATAAAGATATTTCAGCTATTTCTAACCTTTGTTCGACAGTTGATTACGTAGTGTATTTTCACAAAACACTACATGCAGCCCTTCGCACGCCGATCAAGGATAGACCATGAGCCATCCTTCGCTTGCCGAACTGCCCGGCGTACTCCTGCCGTTGGTCACCCGTGCCGAGCAGTCGTTCCGTACGACGGTCGGGGTTCTTCCCGGCGACCATGGCCTGTCCACCTGGACGCCTGAGCGCTGGGCGCAATTTGCTCGCGTCACCGCTGCCAGTGACTTTGTGATTGAACAGAGTCTGCGTGACCCTTTGATGTTGCTGGAGCTGGTGCAGTCCGGCGAACTGGACCGCGCTTTTGCTCCGGGCGAATTGTGCGCACAGATTGCGACGGCGGTGAGCGCCGCCGAAACCGACGACCAACTTGGCCGCGCCCTGCGTCGCCAGCGCGCACGCCAGCAAGTGCGGATCATCTGGCGCGACCTGACCCGCCAGGCGGATTTGATCCAGACCTGTCGCGACCTCTCGGACATGGCCGATGCCAGCATCGATCAGGCCTATCAGTGGTTGTATCAGCGGCATTGCCAGCAGTTCGGCACGCCCACCGGGCGACGCAGCGGCGAGCCGCAGCAGATGGTCATCCTCGGCATGGGCAAGCTTGGCGCGGTGGAGCTGAATCTGTCGTCGGACATCGACCTGATCTTCGCCTACCCCGAGGGCGGCGAAACCGTCGGCGTGAAGCGGTCGCTGGATAACCAGGAGTTTTTCATTCGCCTCGGCCAGCGGCTGATCAAGGCGCTGGACCCGATGACCGTCGACGGTTTCGTGTTCCGCGTCGACATGCGCTTGCGGCCTTACGGTTCGGCCGGTGCCCTGGTGCTGAGCTTCAACGCGCTGGAGCAGTATTACCAGGATCAGGGGCGCGACTGGGAACGCTACGCGATGATCAAGGCACGGGTGGTGGCCGGCGATCAGGTGGCCGGCGCCCAGTTGCTCGAGATGCTGCGGCCGTTCGTCTACCGGCGTTACCTGGACTTCTCGGCCATCGAAGCGCTGCGCACCATGAAGCAGCTGATCCAGCAGGAAGTCCGGCGCAAGGGCATGGCGGATAACATCAAGCTCGGCTCCGGCGGCATCCGTGAAGTCGAGTTTATCGCCCAGGCCTTCCAGCTGATTCATGGTGGCCGCGACCTGAGCCTGCAACAACGTCCTCTATTAAAAGTACTGAGCACCCTGGAGGGGCAGGGCTACCTGCCGGCGGCGGTGGTCAGCGAATTGCGTGAAGGCTACGAATTCCTGCGTTACACCGAGCACGCGATCCAGGCGATTGCCGACCGCCAGACCCAGATGCTGCCGGATGGCCCGCAGGATCAGGCGCGCATTGCCTTTATGCTCGGGTTTGCCAATTGGACGGCGTTCCACGAACAACTGATGTACTGGCGTGGACGGGTGGCCTGGCACTTCGGTCAGGTGATCGCCGATCCCGACGAAGAGGAAGGTGCCAGGAACGAGGTGGTAGTCGGCGGGGAATGGCTGCCGCTATGGGAAGAGGCGCAGGATGAAGAGGCCGCGTGCCGTCAACTCGAAGAGGGCGGTTTCGCCGATGCCACCAAGGCGTTGAAAGCCCTGGCCAGCCTGCGCAGCAGTCCGCAATTGCGCGCCATGCAGCGCCTGGGGCGTGAACGTCTCGATGCTTTTATTCCACGCTTGCTGGCTCAGGCCGTGGAACATGCCAATCCCGATCTGGTGCTGGAGCGGGTGCTGCCGCTGGTGGAAGCCGTGGCGCGTCGCTCCGCCTATCTGGTGTTGTTGACCGAGAACCCCGGCGCCTTGCGTCGCTTGCTGACACTGTGCGCCGCGAGCCCGTGGATTGCCGAACAGATCACGCGCTTCCCGTTGCTGCTCGACGAATTACTCAACGAAGGCCGGTTGTTCAAGCCGCCGTTGGCGCCGGAACTGGCGGCCGAGTTGCGCGAGCGTTTGACGCGGATTCCCGAAGACGACCTTGAGCAGCAAATGGAGGCGCTGCGACATTTCAAACTGGCGCACCGCTTGCGCGTCGCGGCCTCGGAAATCGCCGGCAGCCTGCCATTGATGAAGGTCAGTGATTACCTGACCTGGCTCGCCGAAGCGATCCTCGAACAAGTGCTGGCCCTGGCCTGGCGCCAGACCGTGGCCAAGTACGGTACGCCGCTGTGCTCCGACGGCACCTTGTGCGACCCTGGCTTCATCATTGTCGGTTACGGGAAAGTCGGCGGTCTGGAACTGGGGCACAGTTCGGACCTGGACCTGGTGTTCATTCATGACGCGGATCCGCAAGCGGAAACCGACGGCCCGAAACCCATTGACAGCGCACAGTTCTTTACCCGGCTCGGGCAGCGGATCATTCACTTGCTGACGGCCCAGACCAACTCCGGTCAGCTGTATGAAGTGGACATGCGCCTGCGGCCGTCCGGTGCGTCCGGTTTGCTGGTGAGTTCATTGGGGGCATTTTCCCGATATCAGGAAAACGAAGCCTGGACCTGGGAACATCAGGCGCTGGTGCGGGCGCGGGTGCTGGTGGGCAGTCAGGATGTCGGCCAGGCGTTCGAGAAGGTTCGCGCGACGGTATTGGCCAAATCGCGGGATCTGTCGACCTTGCGCCAGGAGGTCAGCGAGATGCGCGCCAAGATGCGCGATAATCTCGGCAGCAAGAGCACGGCGGCCGGCACGGCGGCAAATGCCTTCGAGGCCACGGCGCCGTTCGATCTCAAGCAGGACGCCGGAGGTATCGTCGATATTGAATTTATGGTGCAATACGCGGCTCTGGCGTGGTCTGAGGCGCATCCGTCCTTACTGCGCTATACCGACAATATCCGCATTCTGGAAGGGCTGGAAGAGGAGGGGTTGATACCCGCCGAAGACGCCAGCCTGTTGCGTGAGGCCTATAAAGCCTACCGCTCCGCCGCTCACCGGGAGGCCTTGCAGAAGGACGCCGGGGTGATACCGGGCGACCAGTTCGTGGATGAACGGCGGCAGGTCATGCGGATCTGGCGCGAGCTGGGGTTAAGCTGAAACGGGATATTTGCAACACCTGATACCCCTGTGGGAGCGAGCCTGCTCGCGATGAGGCCGTCACATTCAACATTTATGCTGACTGTCAGGCCGCCATCGCGAGCAGGCTCGCTCCCACACTGGATCTGCGGTGTTTGATAGATTGAGGAGTTAAGCTGCACCGCACTGGATGTGCACAAAACTGATCCGACGAGCCCCAATCGGCTCGTCCAAATGACCTGACGGCTCACCCCGAAGGTGCTGGATTCTCGAGGCGGGGAGGCGTATGCCTCCCCGGCTCGTTTTTGGAAACCACATGAAAATTCTGATCGTTGGGCCCAGTTGGGTCGGTGACATGGTGATGGCGCAGACACTTTTTCAGTGTCTTAAACAGCGCCACCCGCAATGCGAAATCGACGTGCTGGCCCCCGAGTGGAGCCGGCCGATTCTCGAACGCATGCCCGAAGTGCGCCAGGCCTTGAGCTTTCCGCTCGGCCATGGCGTGCTGGAGCTGGCGACGCGTCGGCGCATCGGTAAATCCCTGGCCGGGCAATACGACCAGGCTATCCTGCTGCCCAACTCCCTGAAATCGGCGCTGGTGCCATTTTTTGCCGGTATTGCGAAACGCACCGGTTGGCGCGGCGAGTTCCGCTACGGCCTGCTCAATGACGTGCGCACGCTCGACAAAGAACGCTACCCGCTGATGATCGAGCGTTTCATGGTGTTGGCCGTTGATCCCGGTATTGACCTGCCGAAGCCGTATCCACGGCCGAGCCTGCAGATCGACCCGGTGACCCGCGACGCCGCACTGGCCAAGTTCGGTCTGGCCCTCGACCGTCCGGTATTGGCGCTATGCCCCGGCGCCGAGTTCGGCGAATCCAAGCGCTGGCCGTCCGAGCACTACGCCAAGGTCGCCGAAGCGAGGATTCGTGAGGGCTGGCAGGTCTGGCTGTTCGGCTCGAAAAACGATCATGCGGTGGGCGAAGACATTCGAGCGCGGCTGATTCCCGGTCTGCGTGAAGAGTCGGTGAACCTCAGTGGTGGAACTTCCCTGGCCGAGGCCATCGATCTGCTGTCCTGTGCCGATGCGGTAGTCTCCAACGACTCTGGCCTGATGCACGTGGCAGCGGCGCTGAACCGTCCATTGGTGGCGGTGTACGGCTCGACGTCGCCGGGTTTCACGCCACCGCTGGCCGAACATGTCGAGATCGTGCGCCTGGGCATCGAATGCAGTCCGTGCTTCGATCGCACCTGCCGTTTCGGTCATTACAATTGCTTGCGCCAACTCATGCCGCAAGCGGTGAACGAAGCCTTGCAGCGGTTGCTGGGCACTGTGGTCGAGGTCAAATAGTTTGCGGGTACTGTTGATCAAGACTTCTTCGCTGGGCGACGTGATTCATGCGTTGCCAGCGTTGACCGACGCGGCGCGGGCGATCCCCGGCATCAAGTTCGACTGGGTGGTGGAAGAAGGCTTCGCCGAGATCCCGACCTGGCACCCTGCCGTGGGCAAGGTGATTCCGGTGGCGATCCGTCGCTGGCGCAAGAACATCTGGCAGGCCATCAAGAGTGGCGAGTGGAAGCGCTTCAAGCAAAGCGTTCGCGCAACGAAATATGACTTGGTGATCGATGCCCAGGGCCTGCTGAAAAGCGCGTTGCTGACCCGCTATGCCAAAGCCCCGGTGGCTGGGCTGGACAAGAACTCGGCCCGTGAGCCGATCGCCGCGCGCTTCTATTCCCGGCGTCTGGCCGTGGCCCGTGGGCAGCACGCGGTTGAACGAGTGCGTCAGCTGTTCGCGGTGGCCCTGGGTTACGACCTGCCTAAAGGGCTGGGCGACTATGGCCTGAGCGTCGAACGGCTGGTGGAATTGCCGCGCAAGAATCCGTACGTGGTGTTTCTCCACGGCACCACTTGGGACACCAAGCACTGGCCCGAAGCCTATTGGCGTGAGCTGGCCGAGCGGGTGGGTTATCTCGGCGTGGCGGTGAAGCTGCCGTGGGGCAACCCAATCGAAAAGGCCCGCGCCGAGCGCATAGCCAAAGACATGAAACACGTCGAAGTGCTGCCCAAGCTGAACCTGGCGGGTGTCGGCAAAGTCCTGGCCGGGGCGCAAGCCTGCGTGGCGGTGGACACCGGTCTCGGTCACTTGGCCGCAGCGCTGGACGTGCCGACCCTGTCGCTGTTCGGTCCGACCAACCCGGGCCTGACCGGCGCGTACGGCAAGTCGCAGATTCACATGGCCAGCGACTTCCCTTGCGCGCCGTGCCTGCAAAAGAAATGCACCTATCAACCGACGGCCGACGATGCCCGTCGGTTCGACCTGAAGCGCGAGTGGCCCCTGTGCTTCACGCGTCTGAATCCCGAGCGTGTCGCGAGCCGACTGAGCACGTTGTTACTGGCTGAGGAGCTGCGCTGATGCAATTGGCATTTGTCCTGTACAAGTACTTTCCATTCGGGGGCTTGCAGCGCGACTTCATGCGCATCGCCCTGGAGTGTCAGCAGCGCGGCCATCGGATTCGCGTCTACACGTTGATCTGGGAAGGTGACGTTCCGCCGGGTTTCGAAGTGTTGGTGGCGCCGGTCAAGGCGTTCTTCAATCATCGGCGCAATGAGAAACTCACCGAATGGATGGAGGCCGATCTGGCCAAGCGTCCGGTGGACCGCCTGATCGGTTTCAACAAAATGCCCGGCCTGGACGTTTATTACGCCGCCGACGGCTGCTTCGAAGACAAGGCGCAGAACCTGCGCAACTCCCTGTACCGTCGCTGGGGCCGTTACCGGCACTTCGCCGAGTACGAGCGCGCGGTGTTCGCCAAGGACGCCAAGACCGAAGTGCTGATGATTTCCGAAGTCCAGCAGCCGCTGTTCATCAAGCATTACGACACGCCGATCGAACGTTTTCATCTGCTGCCACCGGGCATCGCCCAGGACCGTCGTCGCCCAGCGGACGCGGATGACATTCGCGCCGGGTTCCGAGCCGAATTCAACCTGAAGGACGATGAGCTGCTGCTGGTGCAGATCGGCTCCGGGTTCAAGACCAAAGGCGTGGACCGCAGTCTCAAGGCGCTGGCCGCGCTGCCCGCCGAGCTGAAAAAACGCACCCGACTGTTTGTAATTGGCCAGGACGACCCCAAAGTATTCCAGTTGCAGAGCGCCACATTGGGGCTCGGCGACAACGTGCAGTTCCTCAAGGGGCGCAGCGATATCCCGCGTTTCCTGCTCGGTGCCGATCTGTTGATCCACCCGGCGTACAACGAAAATACCGGGACGGTATTGCTTGAGGCTCTGGTGGCTGGCTTGCCGGTGCTGGTGAGTGCGGTGTGCGGCTACGCCCATTACATCGCCGAGGCCGACGCGGGTCTGGTGCTGGACGAGCCCTTCGATCAGGCGCAATTGATTCAATACCTGACCGGCATGTTGAACGACGCAAATGCACGGGCGGCCTGGAGCCGCAACGGTCTGGCCTTCGCCGAGACGGCCGACCTCTACAGCATGCCGCAGCACGCGGCCGATGTGATTCTGGCGGAGCACGCTTAATGAAGTTGATGCTGGCTGAACCGTTCAAGAGCCTCTGGGCCGGACGCGACCCGTTCGCCGAAGTCGAGGGCCTCAAGGGCGAGGTGTACCGCGAGCTTGAAGCGCGCCGGACACTGCGTACTGAAGTGGACGGCTACGGGTTCTTTGTGAAGATCCACCGGGGCATCGGCTGGGGTGAGATTTTCAAGAACCTGCTGACCGCCAAGCTGCCGGTGCTGGGCGCGGGCCAGGAGTGGAAGGCCATTCAGCGTCTGCAGGAAGTCGGCGTGCCGACCATGACCGCCGTCGCTTATGGCGAAAAGGGCAGCAACCCGGCGGACCAGCATTCGTTCATCGTCACGCAAGAGCTGGCACCCACCGTCAGCCTTGAAGATTTCAGCATCGACTGGGTTAAGCACCCGCCGGAGCCAAAGCTAAAGCGTGCCCTGATCGCCGAAGTCGCGCGCATGACCGGCATGATGCACCGCGCCGGGGTCAACCATCGCGATTGCTACATCTGCCACTTCCTGCTGCACACCGACAAACCAGTGACATGCGATGATTTCAAGCTGTCGGTGATCGACCTGCACCGCGCCCAGACCCGCCCGACAATTACCACGCGCTGGCGCAACAAGGACCTGGCGGCGCTGTATTTTTCGGCCCTGGATATCGGTTTGACCCGTCGCGACAAGCTGCGTTTTCTCAAGGGTTACTTCCAGCAACCCCTGCGCCAGATTCTGGCTGAAGAAGCCGGGTTGCTGGCGTGGCTCGAAGGCAAGGCCAACAAGCTCTACGCACGTAAACAGCGATACGGGGATGCGCTCTGATGTCGGGGTGGACTCTGGAACCGGCTTACAGCGATCTGGCGGAGGACTTCGGCAGTCTTGACGCGGTGTTTGCCCTCAAGGGCGAGCAAGTGACCTGCGATCCGCTGTCCGAGGTCATTCGCGTCCAGCGCAATGGCCTCAACTATTACGTCAAACGCTACGTCAGTGCCGGCAAAGGCCTGCGCCGCTACCTGGGCAAACCCCGGGTGAAAGCCGAGTGGCAGAACCTCAAGCGTTTCGCCAAGTGGGGCATTCCCACCGCCGAAGTGGTGGCCTGGGGGCTGGAGCGGCACGGTGTGGCGTACGCCCGTGGGGCGATGATCACTCGCGAGCTGCCGCATACCGAAGACTTGTCGGCCCTGGCCAACCGGCATGATCCGAAGCTGGCGGACCGCGCCTGGGTCGACAGCGTCAGTCGTCAATTGGCCGGTTATACCCGGACCATGCACGACAACCGTTTTACCCATAACGATTTGAAGTGGCGCAACCTGCTGATCGACGATGAGGCCCGGCTGTTTCTGATCGATTGTCCCAATGGCGATTTCTGGCACGGCTTCTGGCTCAAGTACCGGATCACCAAAGACCTGGCCTGCCTGGACAAGGTCGCCAAGTATCACTTGTCGGCCACCCAGCGCCTGCGCTTTTACCTGCAATACCGTCAGTGTGACCGGCTGAATGCCGCCGACAAAAAACGGATTCGGCACGTGGTGAGATTTTTCGAGGGGCGCGAATGACTGATTTTCTGGCTGCTGAAGAGCGTGCGCTGTTCGAGCGCCATGGCCTCGGCACCTTTGACGCGCTCTGGGCCAAACAGCTCGACGCGGTGGACGAACCCAACACCGGTCGGGGTGGCTGGAGCAGTGTGTTTCGGCTGGATCTGGAAGGCCATGGCTACTACCTCAAGCGCCAGAGCAACTACCTGACGCGCACTTGGCATTCACCCTTTGGCGAGCCGAGTTTTGCCCGTGAGTTTCGCAACATCAGCCATTATCAGAAGTTGGGTGTTCCGGCGCTGCAGGCGGCGTTCTTCGGCGAGCGTAAGGTCGACGGCGAAGTCCGGGCGATTCTGCTGACCCGCGCGCTGGATGGTTGGGATGATCTGGATTCGCTGTTGCAGCGCTGGTCGGATCTGAGCGCGGCACAGCACTCGGCCATTCTCAAGGCCTGTGGGCGACTGGCGCGACGCCTGCATGAGGTACGTCAGGTTCACGGTTGCTTCTACCCCAAGCACATTTTTCTTCAGGCCACCGGTGACGGTTATCAGGCTCAGTTGATCGACCTGGAAAAAACCCGGCCGCTGTTTTTCGGCCAGCGTGATCGGATCAAGGACCTGGAGCCGTTGCTGCGGCGGGCGCCGGAATGGAGCGAAAGTCAGCTGCGCGAGTTGTTGGCGGTATATCTGGATCAGCCGCTGAACAGTTCGCTGGTGGACCGCTGGGTATCGCGCCTGAGTGCACGGCGCAGTCATAAGGAGGCGCGTTGATGCGTTTGTCCGAACTGAAAAACGCCGGACGTAGCCCAAGCCTGCCGCTGAGCATTCCACTGGCCGATGCCGCGGGGCCTGCCGAGTTGCAGTTGCTGAGTCTGCTGCGGGTGTTGCCGGGGCAGCGTTACGTTGGCGCTGGCGTCTGGCGCGGCCGGCCGGTGTTGGCCAAGTTGCTGGTTGGCGGTAAAGCGGCGCGGCATTTTCAGCGTGAGCTGGATGGTGTGCGTTTGCTCGCTGCGCAGGGGCTAACCACGCCGTTGCTATTGGCCGATGGCCTGAAGGACGGTGAGGGTGGCTGGCTATTGTTCGATTTCCTTGAGGGCGCCGAGAGCCTGGGGGATGCCTGGAAACAGGTCGAACACTTGCCCGCGTTGGCGGATGAACAATCGGCGGTGCTGGCCGACGCCTTGGGCGCCATTGGGCAACTGCACAGCAAAGGCCTGTGGCAGGAAGATTTGCACCTGGACAACCTGCTGCGCCACGGCGGTCAATTGTATTTGATCGATGGTGCAGGGATCTGTGCCGAGACGGCTGGCAAGCCGCTGTCGCAGCACAAAGTCCTGGAAAACCTCGGGGTGTTTTTCGCCCAGTTGCCCAAATCGCTGGAGCCCTTCACCGAAGAGTTGCTGGTGTATTACTTGCTGGGCAACGGTGAGCATGCCTTGCCCATGGAAGCGTTGCAGAAGCAGATCGACAAGGTTCGCCGCTGGCGTTTGAAGGACTTCCTGATCAAGGTCGGCCGCGAATGCACGCTATTCAGTGTCCAGCGCGGAGCGTTCGGCTTGCGGGCGATTCGCCGTGACGAAGAGGCCGCGATGCTGCCAGTGCTGGAGCAGGCCGATGCCTTGCTCGATCAGGGCCATCTGTACAAGACCGGCGGCGCGGCGAGCGTCGGCAAGGTCGACGTGGCGGGGCGCACGTTAGTGATCAAGCGTTACAACATCAAAGGCTTTGCTCACTGGCTCAAGCGTTTCTGGCGCCCGAGTCGCGCCTGGCACTCATGGCGTGAAGGCAATCGCCTGGCGTTCCTGGGCATCGCCACGCCCAAGCCATTGGCCTTGCTGGAGAAGCGTTTTCTCTGGCTGCGCAGTCGGGCGTACCTGGTGACCGAGTATTTGCCGGGGCCGGACATCATCGAGCGCTTTGCGCCGTACGTTGAAAGCGGTGAAGCGCCGCAGGCCGAGTTGCAGGCCCTGGATTATCTGTTTGCCGAGCTGATTCGCGAGCGGATCAGCCATGGCGATTTCAAAGGCCATAACCTGTTCTGGCAGCAGGATCGCTGGGCGCTGATCGATCTGGATTCGATGTGTCAGCATGCCTCGGTCAGTAGTTTCGCCCCTGCCTATGCGCGGGACCGGGCGCGGTTCATGCGTAACTGGCCCGAGGGCAGTGCGCTGTACCAAGTGATTGATCAGCGGTTGCCCAAAGCTATCTCTAGCGCTGCCTGAATCCCATCGCGAGCAGGCTCGCTCCCACAGTAGTTCTCGGTCGTATACAAAATAGGTGTACGACACCGATCCAGTGTGGGAGCGAGCCTGCTCGCGAAGAGGCCGGAACTGTCAGCCAAGTCCCCTGCTGGTAGAGACGGACAAGTTTTTATGAATCGTCCTACATGATCTGCAGAGCCCATGAACTGTGCCCTGAATAGCCACGATGCTAGTTTGCCCGACGTTCCCGGAGGGCAGATTTTGACGATAAAAATGGCTGTGTTGCTGAGCACTTTCTCACTGGCGTTATCCGGCTGCGGGACCGCTGTCACGGTGCTGCAGGATGACGAAGAGGTCGCCCGTGGCCTCAGGAAGCAAAAGACCTACTGCCAGTCCATCCCTCGCATCTATAGCGGTCTGGCTCACGATTTTTGCGTATTGAACGCACCGCCCGATCCCACCGGTATTCTGGTGCCGTTCGTATTGCTGGATCTGACCCTTTCGGGTGCCTTCGACACGATTTCCTTGCCCTACACGATTTACCGGCAGGCTACGGACGGCAATATCAGGATTTACTGGCGGGCGGGTCCTGGATGAGCAAAGGAGAACGCTTGGGCTCGGCGTCATCTTCACGGCGCTGATAAGGGCAGGGTCATTCCCGCCACGTTTACGCTATAATCCCGCCCTTTAGCTGTCTCTCGCCCCTTGCGAGGGCACATTAATTTTTGAGGCGCATTGCGCCTGCATGCAGACTAAAGAGGCTAGACCCCTGTGGCATTGACGATTCTTGGCCTGTCCGGCGCCCTTAGCCATGATCCTTCCGCAGCCTTGTATATCGACGGCAAGCTGGTCGCGGCGGCTGAAGAAGAGCGCTTCGTGCGCGATAAACATGCAAAGAACCGCATGCCTTACGAATCGGCGAAGTTCTGCCTCGAGCAGGCTGGCATCAAGCCGTCCGACGTTGATGTGGTGGCGATTCCGTTCGCGCCGATCAGCCTGTTCGGCAAGGCGCGCTGGCACTACGCCAAGCGTTACTGGTACGCCCCGGACCGCGCCCTCGACGCGATCCTGATGGGCAATCGTCGCTACAAGCGCTATCGCAACAAGATTGTCTGGTGCCTCGAGCAACTGGGCTTCGATCCGAAGAAAATCAAGATCGAGCCGGTCGAGCACCACCTGGCCCACGCCTCCAGCGCTTACCACTGCTCCGGTTTCAAAGAGAAAACCGCGATCCTGGGGATCGACGGCAAGGGCGAGTACGCCACGACCTTCTTCGGTTACGGCGAAAACGGCAAGATCCACAAGATCAAGGAATTCTTCGATCCGGACTCCCTCGGCGGCCTGTATGGCGCAATCACCGAGTTCCTCGGTTTCGAGATGCTCGACGGTGAGTTCAAGGTCATGGGCATGGCGCCATACGGCGACGCCAGCAAATACGATTTCTCGCGTCTGGCCTCGTTCGAGAACGGCGAGCTGGTGATCAACACCGACTACGCCAACGTCATCGGCCTGCGTCGTTATAAAGAGAAGGGCAAGGGTTTCTACTTCTCGCCGAAACTGATCGAGTGGCTGGGTCCGAAGCGTGAAGGCGATATCGCCGACGAGCCGTACATCCACTACGCCGCGAGCATGCAAGCGCTGTTCGAGAAACTGGCGTTGCAGATGATCGACCACTACCTGGGTGATGTGCTCAAGGAAACCGGCAAACTGGCCTTCGCCGGTGGCTGTGCGTTGAACGTCAAGCTGAACCAGAAAATCATTGCCCGCGACGACATCAAAGAACTGTTCGTTCAGCCTGCCTCCGGCGATGCCGGTACCGCGGTCGGCGCTGCGGCTTACGTGTCCCACGCCCGTGGTGTACCGGTCGAGAAGATGGAACACGTCTACCTCGGCCCGTCCTACAGCAACGAAGACGTGCTCGCTGCCTGTGCCCGTCACCCGAGCAAGCCCGCGTGGCGCAAGCTTGAGAACATGCCGCAAAGCATCGCCAAAATCATGGTCGACGGCAACCCGGTGGCCTGGTTCCAGGGCCGCATGGAGTTCGGTCCGCGCGCCTTGGGTGGTCGTTCGATCATCGGTTGCCCGAGTGCTGTCGGCGTGGCTGACCGGATCAACCATCAGATCAAGTTCCGCGAGCGCTGGAGGCCTTTCTGCCCGTCGATGCTCGACACCGTGGCTCCGCAGATGATCAAGATCGATCACCCGGCGCCGTTCATGACCTTCACCTTCGAAGTGGCTGAAGAGTGGAAAACCCGTGTGCCGGAAGTCGTCCATGAGGATGGCACGTCCCGGGCCCAGGTGCTCAAGCGCGAATACAACCCGCGCTACTACGACATGATGAAGGCGCTGGAAGTGCTGACCGGTAACGGCGTGTCGCTGAACACCTCGCTCAACCGTCGTGGCGAGCCGATGATCTGCTCGCCGACCGACGCCTTGAACATGTTCTTTGGTTCCGACCTGCAGTACCTGATCATGGAAGACATTCTGGTGGTCAAAGAGGGCGCGGACGCTTATGACACGCTCGGCTGAACGCCATGTGCTGCAGTTTTGTCACGGCTATGACGGGCCGTTTCTGGACTGCGCCCGGCAGTACGCCAGCCTGTTTGCGGGGACCGGTTATCGCGTGACCACGGTGTTTTTGACCGGGGCTGCAGATAGCCAAGTCGCCGCGAGCTGCGCTTCCGATGAAGTGCTGTTCATGGAGTACAGCTCCAAGGCCATTCGTGGCCTGAAGCTGGGCGCCATCGGCGATCTGCGCAAGATCGCCGCGTCGCGCAACTTCAGCTTCTGCATTGCTCACCGTTTCAAACCGATCTACATCGCCTTGCTCGGTACTTCGTTGCCGGTCATTGGCGTGCATCATGCGTTTGGCGATTACCAGCGCAGCACCCGCAAATTTTTCGCGAATATTTTCCGCAAGCGCCTGAGCCTGATCGGCGTCTCCGATGCGGTACGTGACGACATGCGCCGTTGCTTGCCGAAATGGCCGGCCGGGCGGATTCAGACGCTCTATAACCGTATCGATGTGCCAGCGTTGCAGACCAGTCAGGTATCGGTTCGTGAGGCCCGGGAAACCCTCGGTCTATCGATGGATGCCTGGATTGTCGGCAACGTCGGGCGCCTGCATCCGGACAAGGACCAAACCACGTTGCTGCATGGTTTCGCCGCGGCATTGCCGGGGTTGCCGGCCAACAGTCAGTTGGTGATCCTGGGCAGCGGTCGGCTGGAGCAGGACCTCAAGGCCCTGGCGCGTGAACTGGGTATCGGTGATCGCGTGTTGTTCCTCGGTCAGGTGCCAGAGGCGCGTCGTTACTTCCGCGCCTTCGATGTGTTTGCCCTCAGTTCCGATCACGAACCGTTCGGCATGGTGTTGCTGGAGGCCATGGCCGCCGGTGTGCCGTTGCTCGCCACCGCGTGCGGTGGGGCCAGGGAAGTGGTCGAAGGCGTGGGCATTCTGTTCCCGCTGGGTGATGCCGAGCACCTGGCGCAAGGGTTGCAGCATCTGGCCGCGATGGACGAGCAGCAACGTCGCCAATGTGCCGAGCTGATGTTTGACCGCTTGCGTGAGCGCTTCTCCGATCGCGCGGTGCGCGACGCTTTCTGGCATTTGCCGCACGTTACCGAACTGGCACCGAGGGGCTGATGCTCAACCGATTTCAAAGCTGGCGCGAACGTGGCTGGGCGCAGGTCGACGCCTCGGCTTATGCACAGGCCTGGCAACGTTTTGGCGGCAGCGTCGCAACTCATCCTCTGGTGGTCGAACGTCTGGCACAGTTGGCCGACATCCCGGTGCGCTATCTGGCGTGGGAGCAGGACGGCGAACTGAAAGCCGCCATTCCAACCTGGGGGCGCGACCTGGCGCTGTCCAAGGACGTGCTCAAGCGCAGTGGTAAAAAAGGCCTGTTTGACCTCGGCAATGCCGAGTTGATCCTGCCGGCCGCCGCTGATGCCCAGGCACCGCTGCGCCATCGCGGGCGTTACCTGTCGGCGCTGAGCGAAGGCCGCTTCACCGGCATCAAGTTGCAGACCGAACAGCTGGCGTTGGCCCGGACACCTGAAGAGCTGTCGAAGAAGTTTCGCTACAACCAGCGCCGGGAATTGCGTCTGCTGGAAGAGGCGGGCGGCGTGGTGCGGCCGGTTGCCGAATTTTCCAGCCGTGAACTGGCGGTTATCTATTGTGACCTGTTCCAGCGTCGCTGGGGGTTTCCGGCCACCGGTGCCGAGCGCATGGGCGAAGTGATCGAATTGCTGCGTGAGTTGCTGATCGGCTCGGTGATTTTCCTCAACGACGCACCGATTGCGATTCAACTGGTGTACCGCGTCGAGGCGCCGGAGTGGATCAGCGTCGAGTACGTCAACGGCGGTGTCGATCCCGAGACCCGCGAGTTCAGCCCCGGCAGCGTACTGAGCTTCCTCAACACCCAAAGCGCCTGGGAGCACGCACGCGCGTTGGGTAAGCCCCTGCGGTTTTCCTTTGGTCGGACCGACCGTGAGTACAAGGACCGCTGGTGCAATTCTGTGCCGGTCTTCACCGTATGAGCCAACCCATGAGCCGCAAACAGCAACTGCTCAAACGCCATCGGCGCAACAAACGTATCGGTCTGTTGATCGCGTTGATGCTGTTGATCGCCATCGGTGTGCTGGTGGCCTGGTGGCTGCCGCTGGTGCTCGCGGTGCTGGGCTGGATCGCCCACGAGGCGTGGTTCGCCGACCATCTGTTTTATTCGCCCAAAGACGATTACCAATACAGCTTCCCGCCGTACACACCGCAGCCAAAAATTCACTTGGACGGTGAACGGCTGCGGCTGGACGAGGGCGTCATGCTGGTCGATGACGCTACGCTGGTGCTGGCGCTGCGGGTGAAAAGCACTTGGCTGGGGCGCTTTATCGATCCGGTGGTCGAATTGTCGGGGGGCGATAATCCCGACCGACAAACCTTCGAACGCGGTGTAAACGGCCTGCGTTACCTCAACCTCAGTGGTCAGGCGCACGTGCTGTCGAAAGGCGAGCTGCGTTTGCGCGGGCGATTCTGCCGATTGCTTGGCGAACCTGTGCTCTGGGCGTTCGAGCAACCGGACTACCGTCGTCAGCGAGTGATGGTGATTGCACCCCATGCTGATGACGCCGAATTGGCCGCCTACGGTTTGTACAGCCAAGCCGACGAAGCCTGGATCGTCACCCTGACCGCGGGTGAGATCGAAGCCGAACACTATCAGCAAATGGGCCTGAACAAGGTCGAGTCGGCTCGTCTCAAGGGCCGTTTGCGCGCCTGGGACAGTATCGCCGTGCCGCGCTGGGCCGGGGTGCCTGAAGCCCATTGCGTACAGCTGGGGTATTTCTGTCTGCAACTGGCAGCGATGCAGGCCGCGCCGGACACGCCTGTGGGGTCGCGGGAAGCAGACTTGAGCGACACCCGGTTGTTCCGTCAGTTGAATCCATTTGTTCTGCCGGGCGATGTCAACGGTGCGCCGACCTGGAACAATTTGCTGGCCGATCTGCGTGAATTGTTGCTGCGAGCCCGTCCGGAAGTGATCGTATTGCCACACCCGACCCTCGATCCGCACCCCGACCACATTTGTGCACAGGAAGCGGTCCTTGAGGCATTAAAGGGGCTTGAATGGCAGCCGACCACCGTGCTCGGCTACGCCAATCATCTGCATGACAACGATCGCTGGCCAATGGGCGACGCCGGGCATGGCATCGCCCTGCCGCCGGCATTCGATTCGGCAACGTCGATGCAGCCTTGCTGCCTGCCAATGCCCTTGGCGCTTCAGCGTGATAAGGCCATGGCGTTGGGCATGATGCACGATCTGCAACCGACCCTGCCGTTCAAGCGACGTTTGCGACGGTTGATACAGTGGTTGCTGGCCAGTAGAGTGCCAGCTATCTATGGAGAGAACGATTTCTTTCGCAAAGCGGTCAGGCGCCACGAGTTGTTCTGGCTTCTGAAGCATGATGAAACATTTGGGCGACAGAAATGAAGTACAACGCGGCCTAGCATGGCCCGTATATAAGCAGCAGTGAGTATTTCTGTGATCAATCCATGCCCGCGTATTCTTTTCTTGATCCCGTATTTCGGTCATTGGCCGTTCTGGATGCCGTTTTTCCTCGAGAGCTGCCGACGCAACGCCAATATCGACTGGTTGCTGTTCAGTGACTGTGGTACGCCCGAGAATCTGCCGCCCAATGTGACTGTCGAGGCCATGAGCTTCAGTGAGTACTGCGCGCTGGTGTCGCGGCGACTGAATATCGACTTTGCGCCTGATACCGCGTACAAGCTCTGCGACATCAAGCCGGCCCTGGGGCATATCCATGTCGACCGCCTGCAAGGCTATGATTTCTGGGCGTTCGGCGATATTGATCTGGTGTATGGTGACCTGCGAAGTTATTTCACTGCCGATCGGCTGGCCAGTTATGACCTGTTCTCCACCCATGAACGACGGGTGGCGGGGCATCTCTGCCTGATGCGCAACACCGCCCGCAAGCGTGAGTTGTTCATGCAGATGAAGGACTGGCAAGCGCGCTTTGCCGATCAGGCGCATCACGCGCTGGACGAGGGGGCGTTCAGTCGAATCTTCCTCTGGCGCAAGAATTTCCCCGAGCCTTTGTTCTCCCTGGTGGGCAAGTTCAATCCGTGGCGTCGACGCAGCGAATTCACCGAAGCGTTCAGCACTCCGGGTGGCTGCATCAAGTGGCATGACGGCACGGATGACTTTCCACATCACTGGTACTGGCGCAATGGTTGTTTGAGTAACGATCGCGATGGCGATCGCCGGTTTCCGTATTTCCACTTCGTCTGCTGGAAACGCAACGAATGGTCACGGTTGCCCCCACCCGATCCGGCCGAGATCAGGCGCCTCGCCGCCGAACCGGCCTGGGTCATCGATGCGACTGGTTTTCACCGGGGAGAGTTATGAGTCAACGGTCAAAGGTTCTGCAATTGCAACCTGACTACAACGTCAAAGCCCATGATTTTGCCGACCTCGCGGAGCAGATCGTCAAGGCCCTGCCGAACGATCGCTATGAAGTGACCGCGGCGTTCCTGCGCGGCAAACCCGGGCCTGGCGAGGCGGTGAGCCGCGCGGACCGTTCGGTGTATTTCGAGTTTTCCGACAAGTCCCTCAAGGGCATGCGCCTGCGCGCCATGTGGGAGTTGTACAAGTTCTGCCGCACAGAAAAATTCGATGTGGTGATTTGCAACCGCTTCAAACCGGTGAACATGATGCTGGCGCTCAATCGCTGGTTGAAAGTACCGCTGTGCATCGGCATCTCCCACGGTTTTGGCGAGTACGACCGGTTTTACCGGCGTCGCCAGACCCAACGCCTGATCGATCGCCATTGGCGCTTTGTCGGCGTGTCGCCAGCGGTCAAACAGTACCTGCTCGAATGTGACTGCGGCTTTACCGATCAGAATACCTACGCGATCACCAACGCCATCGACATCGAACAGGCCGAAGGTTTGCAGCACAGCCGCGAGCGTGCCCGGGAGTTGTTGGGCATCGACCCGTCGGTGCGTTTGATCGGCGCATTGGGCCGGTTGGTGCCGGTCAAGGGCCACACCTATCTGTTGCAGGCCTTTGCCGCCCTCAAGGACAAATACCCGAACACCCAACTGGCAATCATCGGGGCGGGGCGCGAAGAGTCGCGCCTGGCCGCCGAAATCGAGCGCCTGGGGCTGACCGGCCGCGCGCATTTGCTGGGGTTCAGGGAAAACGCCTTGCAGTATGTTCGGGCGTTCGACATCTGGACCATGCCATCCCTGGCTGAAGGCCTGGGGCTGGCGTTGCTCGAGGGCATGAGCGGGCATCTACCGGTGATCGCCTCGAACGTGCCGGCCATGTTGCCGCTGATTCAGGGCGCGGGCGGTCTGGCGATTACCCCGGCGGACGTGCCGACGCTGGTCGCGGCACTGGATAACTACCTGAGCCTGTCGGACGACGAGCTCAAGGCCAAGGGCGAACAGGCCTACCGTTATCTGCAGGAACAACACGACATCGAGGTGTTCCGTCAGGAATACCTGAACCTGATCGACTCCGGCTTGAGCCTGGCCCGCAAGGAACAACCATGAGCGACGCGCAACCTCTCGTCACGGTCATCATTGCGTCGTACAACCACGGCCGCTATATCGAGGAAAGCATTCTCAGCGTCCTCAACCAGACCTACGAAAATATCGAACTGCTGGTCGTCGATGACGGCTCCAGCGATGACAGCGTCGAGCGGATCAATGCCTTGCAGGCGCTGCACGGCTTCGATTTTCGGGTTCAGCAGAACCAGGGGCTGACCAACACCCTCAATGGCGCCATCGCTCGTTCAAAGGGCAGCCTGATCGTGCCGTTCGGTTCCGACGACATCATGCTGGCGGAGCGGATCGCCATTCAGGTGGCCTATATGGATGGCAAGCCCGAGGTCGGGATCTGCGCTGGCAACATCGAGCTGATCGATGCTGACGGCAACCTCTACCCGGAGAAGCGTCAGCGCCGCGATGTGCCGTTCCGCCGTCTGGATTTCGAGGATATGTTCCTGGAGCGCAAGCCCTATCCGCCGGCACCGACCTTGATGATCCGTCGTGAAGCGCTGGACAAGGTAGGCGGCTTCGATCCGAACATTCGTCTGGAGGATTTGCTGATCGAGTTGAAAGTGACCCGCGCCGGTTACTTCATCGATGGCCTGAATGTGCTGATGGCGCGCTATCGCAAGCACGCCACCAACTCCTACAAGAATCACCGCTTCATGGTCGACAACATCCTGCGCTCCTACGCGCTGTTCAGCGATCATCCGCTGTACGACGAGGTGCGTTACAAATTCCTCAGCTCGATGTTTCTGAAAACCGCCAATCGCGACCGCAAGCTGGCGCGGGAGCTGCTGGCGCAGATACCGTTCAAGGCCTGGAACAAGAAGACCTGGCGAGGGCTGGGGCGGTTGTTTTTCTCACCCTTGGAAAAGGACTGAGACATGGGCTGGATACAACGCTATCGAGAAAAGCGCGCCAAGCGGGCGATTCGCAAGTTGCCGAAGATCGAGCGGGGTATGGCGCGTTTCAAGCTGCGATACCCGGAGTACACCTTCGGTCGTGGCAGTTACGGCTTGCCGCACGTTCATGACTGGAAGGAAGGTTCGACGCTGAGCATTGGCGCGTATTGCTCGATCGCTGAAGGCGTGCAGATTTTTCTCGGTGGGCATCACCGTGCGGACTGGGTCACCACGTTTCCGTTCCCGGCGATGGTTGCACAGGCCTCGCATATCAGTGGTTACAGTGGCACCAACGGCGATGTGAACATCGGCAACGATGTGTGGCTGTGTTCCAACAGCACAATACTCTCGGGTGTGACGGTGGGGGATGGCGCAATCGTCGCGGCGGGTGCGCTGGTGACTCGCGATGTCGAGCCCTACGCGGTGGTCGGTGGCAATCCGGCGAGCTTTCTGCGTTGGCGTTTCCCCGAGGAGCAGCGTTTGCTGCTCCTCCAGAGTGCCTGGTGGGACTGGCCGGAGGCTGAGTTGTGCGGCCTGGCCGACAAACTTTGCAGCGATGATATCGAAGGCTTCCTTGCGTATGCCCGTCAGCGGCAGCCCCAATGATTGTTCAACGTTGTTGAGCGATTGTCTCCGAGAGCTTTTTCTGCCCTTTCCTTTTTTGGCGCAGCCACTTCACGGTTTTCTTTCCTGCATTGATGCCCGGCTTTTCGATGTACAGGAATGTCAGGCTGCTGATGATGATCAGCAGGCAACTGCACAGGGCGAGCAACGGTAGGAATATCCAGGTTTCCCGGGTATCCAGCTGCAGTACCAACGGCAGGCGCTGCACTATCGCCCAGAGCACGAACCCGTGCAGCAGATAGACGCTGTAGCTGATTTCTCCAAGCCAGCGAATGCTGCGCGGTTTGAGGGCGCCAAACAGTGTGTTGCCAGACGCAACGATCACAAAAAACAGCGAGAGCAACAGCAGTGGCATCAGGTCGAACGCGCGGTTGAATGCCGTAAATGCAATCGCCAGGGCCAGCAAGGCGATGATCCCCGCCAGTCGGGTCTGACTCCAGGCCACAAGGTGCGGCCGGCGAATCCAGTACGCGGCGCCGATGCCGCCGAGGAAGCTGGCCAGGAAGTGCTTTTTCAGCGAGTGCTCCCAGCCGACCAATTGATACAGGGCATAAATGCCGATCAGGCACAGCCCCACTTGCAGCCAGCTGCCGCGATAGATGAACACCATGGCGGCCAGCGGCAGGGCCAGATAGAAGAACACTTCGTAGCCCAGTGTCCAGGTGACGTTGGAGATCAGCATGCCGGTTTGCGGGTACTGATTGACGTCCGGTCGGTCGAAGGTCAGCCAGGCCAGCGTCTGGCCGATCAGTTGCGTCGCGGGTTCGTTGAATTCCCAGTTCTGCAGGTAGAACACGGTGACAAACACAATCAACATCAGCGGCAGGTACAGCGGGTAGAGACGAAACAGCCGCGATATCGCGAAGGCCAGCCAGTCGTGTTGGCGCCCCTGGGTGAGCAATCGGCTCCAGAACAGAAAGCCGGTGATCATGAAAAACAGCGCGACGCTGGCCTGACCAAGCTGTGAGTAGAAATTGCTCGGTGGAAATTCGATCACGCCGGTCCGCAGGAAGATCCAGGTAATGATTGAATGGTGCACGAACACGCCGAAAGCCAGATAGCCGCGCAGCCCATCGATGCTGGCATAGCGGCTCTCACCGGCATGCCAGAGGTGTCGGGCGATTTTCGGAACGGCGCGCAACAGCAGCGCGGCGGTCGCGATGGCCAACAGGTAGGCTGCCAGCGCAATAAGCGGGTTGGTTTCAACCATTAATGAGCCCGGGCCGGATGGCTCCCGGCCAGCACTTGCCTGTGCAGGTTATCCGCAGCGGATTTCGACGCTATCACGGCGTAGCCTTGGAGTAGCGCGTCAAAGTAGTCTTCGAACAGCCAGCGTCGATCCTCGGTGTAACGCTGCATATGACGCAGGTTGCGCCGACGCAGGGACAGACTCAGCGATGACGGATAGATGCGCATATCCGCCAGATCGATCAGGCCGAATTCACCGTCATCCAGTACCAGTACGTTGCCCAGGTGCAGGGAACGGAAATAGACGCCTTGTTCATGCAGTTGCGCCATGAACTTGCCGAAACGCTCAACCAGCGCCTGACGCACCGCGGGCGCGGTTATGCCTTGAAGAACCTGGCGCAAGGTACTGCCCGGCAGCGGTGAATAGTGCACGGCACTGCTACCGTCTTTGAGTCGGTACAGGTCCAGAATTTGCGGGGTCGGGATACCCATGTTGCGCAATTGCTGGCTGTTGGTGGCAAAACGTTCGGAATAGGGGTTGAAGCTGCCCGAGGTGTACCAGCGGCGGCGACGGAACAGCTTGAGGAAGCTACCATCGACCAGACGCAGGACTTTAGGCCCCAGCCCGTCTTCTTCGATCACCTGGGCATTGGCGGTCAACTGTTGCAGGGCCGTCGGCGTCAACATCTTGATCGGCATCGCCAACAGGCGTCTGGCACGCTGGTTGATGCTCAGGGCGGCGATCAGTGCCAGCGGTATCCACAGCAGGAACCAGTGCTCCTTGGGCCGGGAGATGATCCCGCCACCTTCGGTCAGGCCTGCGCCGATGCCAAATACCAGCCAGGTCGAGGTGATGATGAACAACGGTTGCAGGCGATACCGCCAGCTGTTCAGCAAGCTCCAGACCTGGAAGAACAGCCACGGCAGCAAGCCGAAAATACCGACGTAATAGAGCACCCCCAAGGCGAAGCTATGAGGCTCTTGCAAGGTGTAACCGATGCCGGGATCGAGGGTCAGGGTGGCGTTGTAGCCATGACCGATCCACGGGTGATCGGCAATTTTGTGCAAGGCCAGCTGCCAGATTTCAAAACGATAGGAGTCGCCGCGTTCGATGATCATCCGCGAAAACAGTACGGCAACCGCTGCGCCGCTGATCAACAGGGCACTCAGCAATACAAAAGAGCGACGGTTCCAGCTGATGAAGCTCAGCCAGAGCGCAGCCAGTGTCAATGCAACCAGCGGAGTTCTGGAGCCGGTGGCGATCACTGCGGCGAACATGATTGCCATCGCCGGGACGCTCAGCCAGAGCATCTGGCGACGCTTGCTGGTCATGCTCAAGCTCAGCCAGTAGGTACAAAAAAAGCCGAATGCGTGGGAACTGAGCAGTGGATTGTCGAATGCGCCACCCCCGATCAGGCGCATGCCCGGCTCGTAGATGCGGGCAAACATGAACAGGTTGTAGACCGAAGCGATCAGCCCGACCATCGCGGCACTGAACAGTAAGGGCTGGACGATCTCGCTTCGGTGGCGCACCAGCAGGTAGCAGCCAGCGAACAGCAACAGTGTGTGCACGGCGGGTTTGAACTGGCCAATCACGCTGTGCTCCATCGGCGGTCCCCAGCTCAGGCTGAGCAAGGCCCAGGCGGCGAACAGCAGCGCCGCGACGACAATCGGTTCGCGCAGCAACTCTTTGAGTTCACGGGGACGCAGGCAAAGGGCGATAAACGATGGAATGCTGAACAGGCCATAAAAAAGCTTGTGATGCAGGCTGCGCCCCGGCAGAAAGAACAGCGCACACAGGAGCAGGAAGTAGCCGAGTGGAAGAATCCAGAGGCAAATGAAATCGAATACTCGATTGGACGTGCTGTTGAAACCACTGAGTTGCATGCTGAGAGATTCAATCCTGTGATCGGTCATTTCGGGATGATGGCTATTTGATGTTGATTGTGAAGCTTACAATAACAGCCTTTATGCGATTGCCAGAACCCTGAAGAAGCTGTGCTAAAGTCAGCGTCCTTTTTATCGACATTCGCGTGATATGACCGACTCCAGTCTCTGCGCAAGCCCATCGAGCTTGAAAATCTACTTCCGCCTGCTCGGCTATGTCCGGCCGTACATCAGTCTGTTCCTGATCAGCATTGTCGGTTTTCTGATTTTCGCTTCGACTCAGCCAATGCTTGGCTACATCCTCAAATACTTCGTCGACGGCCTGTCCAACCCTGAAGCGGCGCTATTTCCTAGCGTGCCTTACCTGCGTGACCTGCAACTGCTGCAGGCTGTGCCTTTGCTGATCATCCTGATTGCGGCATGGCAGGGGCTGGGATCTTATCTGGGCAACTACTTCCTGGCCAAGGTTTCCCTCGGGCTGGTCCATGACTTGCGCGTACAGTTGTTCAACAACCTGCTGGTCTTGCCCAACCGCTACTTCGACAAGCATAACTCGGGTCATCTGATTTCGCGCATCACCTTCAACGTGACTATGGTCACGGGGGCGGCGACAGATGCGATCAAGGTCGTAATCCGTGAAGGTATGACGGTGATCTTTCTATTCATCTCGCTACTGTTCATGAACTGGCGCCTGACGCTGGTCATGGTTGCGATCCTGCCGTTGATCGCCTTGATGGTGCGCACCGCGAGCAAGAAATTTCGCAAACAGAGCAAGAAGATCCAGGCTGCCATGGGCGACGTGACCCATGTGGCTTCGGAAACCATCCAGGGCTATCGCGTGGTGCGTAGTTTCGGCGGCGAAGTCTACGAAGAAAAGCGTTTCTTCAACGCCAGCCAAGGCAATACCGACAAGCAACTGCGCATGACCCGCACCGGCGCCATCTATACGCCGCTGCTGCAACTGGTGATCTACAGCGCCATGGCGGTGCTGATGTTCCTGGTACTGTTCCTGCGTGGCGATGCGTCCGCCGGTGACATGGTGGCCTACATCACTTTGGCGGGCCTGTTGCCCAAGCCGATCCGCCAATTGTCCGAAGTCAGCTCGACCATCCAGAAAGGTGTGGCCGGCGCCGAGAGTATCTTCGAGCAACTGGATGTCGAACCCGAAGTCGATACCGGCACCATCGAGCGCGATGCGGTCAGCGGTCGGCTGGACGTGCGTCACTTGAGCTTCACCTACCCGGGCACCGAGCGCCAGGTACTCGATGACATCAGCTTCTCGGTCGAGCCGGGGCAAATGGTGGCACTGGTGGGGCGCTCGGGCAGTGGCAAGTCGACCCTGGCCAACCTGATTCCGCGCTTCTATCACCACGACAAGGGCGAGATCCTGATCGATGGCGTTGAAGTGGAACAATACAAATTGCTGAACCTGCGCAAGCACATCGCTCAGGTGACCCAGCATGTGACGCTGTTCAGCGACACCGTGGCCAACAACATCGCGTATGGCGATCTGGCTGGCGCACCCCGCGAAGACATCGAAAAAGCGGCAAGAGACGCCTACGCGATGGACTTCATCGCGCAGTTGCCCGAAGGCCTGGACACCCAGGTCGGCGAGAACGGCGTGTTGTTGTCCGGCGGTCAGCGCCAGCGCCTGGCGATTGCCCGGGCCCTGCTGAAGAACGCGCCGTTGCTGATCCTCGACGAAGCGACTTCGGCCCTCGATACCGAATCCGAGCGGCATATCCAGGCTGCGCTGGACCAAGTCATGAAAGGCCGGACCACCCTGGTGATCGCTCACCGGTTGTCGACCATCGAGAAGGCTGACCTGATTCTGGTCATGGATCAGGGCCGGATCGTCGAGCGTGGCACCCATGCCGAACTTCTGGCGCAGAATGGCTACTACGCCCGCCTGAACGCCATGGGCCTCGACGCCCCGGCTGAAGACATTGCCTGACCCGATGCGAGGGTAAGCCTGGCTTACCCTCGCATTCACCGGCGTGCAACGCGTCCGGTGGATTGTATCCAGACCTTTACGCTTCTTGACCAAACCGGAATAAATCTCGGCAACGCGCTTGTTAAGGTTCCTGAACGAACTTTGACTTCAATCGAGGGGGCCATCCCTTTCGCGCGGGTATTGCCATGCTGCAACGTTATCTCTGGAAGCTCTTGCCCAAGCCGCAGCGGGCTTTTTTGCTGGGGCGCCTGTCGGTCGTGGATCGGCAGGTGATCAACAAGTCGATGTCGGCCAACCTGAGTTTCCCCCAGGCCTTCGAACAGCGTTCCTGTCTATTCATTCATGTTCCCAAATGTGCCGGGAGCAGCGTGTGTGCCGCGATGTTCGATGGCTGGAGCCCGGGGCACCTGCCGTTGTACTGGTACGAGCAGCAATTTCCGGAGCAGTTTGCCGCCAGTTTCAAGTTCGCCTTCGTTCGTGATCCTCTGGAAAGGGCTTACTCGGCTTATGCTTTTCTGCGGGGCAACGAGTTGGGCCGGCGCGATCAGGCGGCGCAGAAGCTGGTCAGCCACTACCGTGACTTCGATGATTTCGTCGCTCGCTGGCTGCATTCGGAGACGATCAGCCGCCAAATGCATTTTGCCGCGCAAACAGACTTTCTCACCGATTCCCTGGGGCATCTGGCGCTGGATTTCATTGGCTATCAGGAGCATCTGGAGCGGGATTTCCGGCTGGTCTGCGAACAGCTGGGCCACTCGGCGGTGCTGCCCCACGTCAACGGTTCGCAGCAGCGGCGCCCGATGCTTGCCCGTGATTTCTGCTCGGTGCGTACCCGTCGGCTGGTGCGCCGGGTGTACCAGCGCGATTACGAAATGCTCGGTTATGAATGAGGGCCGGTCGATGCCGATTCCCCGGATCAGGCCTTACGCTTTATCGCTGTCGAGCGGCGACCGGGCGGCAATCAAATTCCAGCACCCCCGTTGCCTCTGGCTGACGGGTTTGTCAGGGGCGGGCAAGTCGACACTGGCCAATGCGCTGGAGCTGCAACTCAATCAGCACGGGCTGCACACGTTTCTGCTCGATGGCGATAACTTGCGCAACGGCTTGTGTCGTGATTTGGGGATGGGGCCTGAGTGTCGCCGGGAAAACATTCGGCGCATGGCTGAGGTGGCACGGCTGATGGTCGACGCCGGGTTGATAGTGATTGTTGCGGCGATCTCGCCGTTTCGCGCCGAGCGTGACGCCGCGCGTCGATTGTTCGCCGAGGGTGATTTCATTGAGGTGTATGTGAGCACGCCGTTCGCCGTGTGCGCGCAACGCGACCCCAAAGGTTTGTATCAAGCGGCCCGGCAAGGGCGAATCAAGGACTTCACGGGAGTCGACAGCCCTTATGAGGCACCGTTGACGGCGGAGTGCGAGATCGATACCCATACGCTGCAACTCGCGGATGCTTGCCGTCGGCTATCGCTGTTTTTGCTCGATAAATGAGCAGAAAGTCCCGCCGATTCATCCGGTTGCAGCCGTCACGCAAGCCAGCGCCAACCCTGTGTTAATATCGCGCCCTTGTTCATTTTGTATGTGGGTTGCTCCATGAAGTTGTCCATGCCGCGATTCAATCAAGCCCCTGTCTTGGTGGTCGGCGATGTCATGCTCGACCGTTACTGGCATGGTGGTACCTCACGGATCTCCCCTGAGGCGCCGGTACCGGTCGTCAAGGTCGAGCAAATCGAAGACCGCCCGGGCGGTGCCGCCAACGTTGCCCTGAACATTGCCGCACTCGGTGCGCCGGCCTCGCTGGTCGGCGTGACCGGCGACGACGAAGCGGCCGACAGTCTGGTCAATAGCCTCAAGGGCGCCGGCGTACGGGCGTTGTTCCAGCGCATCGCGCACCAGCCGACCATCGTCAAGCTGCGGGTCATGAGCCGTCACCAGCAATTGCTGCGGATCGACTTCGAAGAACCTTTTGCCACCGACGCCCTGGCGCTGGGCGAGCAAGTCGACGAATTGCTCGAAGGCATCAAGGTGCTGGTGCTGTCCGACTACGGCAAAGGCGCGCTGAAAAATCATCAGGTGCTGATCCAGGCCGCCCGTGCCCGTGGCATTCCAGTGTTGGCCGATCCTAAAGGCAAGGATTTCTCGATCTACCGTGGCGCGAGCCTGATTACCCCGAACCTCAGCGAATTCGAAACCATTGTCGGCGGTTGCGCCGATGAGCATGAATTGGTGAGCAAGGGCGCGCAGCTGATGCATGACCTGGACCTCGGTGCCTTGCTGGTGACCCGTGGCGAGCACGGCATGACGCTGTTGCGCCCGGATCATCCGGCGCTGCACCTGCCGGCCCGTGCCCGTGAAGTATTCGACGTGACCGGCGCCGGTGACACGGTGATTTCTACCCTGGCGGCGGCGATTGCCGCTGGCGAAGAACTGCCCCACGCGGTAGCTCTGGCCAACCTGGCGGCGGGCATCGTGGTCGGCAAGCTCGGTACGGCGGCGATCAGCGCGCCGGAACTGCGTCGCGCGATCCAGCGTGAAGAGGGTTCCGAGCGTGGCGTGCTGGGGCTCGAGCAATTGCTGTTGGCGGTCGACGACGCACGTGCGCACAACGAGAAGATTGTCTTCACCAACGGCTGCTTCGACATCCTGCATGCCGGCCATGTGACGTACCTCGAACAGGCGCGGGCCCAAGGCGATCGTCTGATCGTGGCGGTCAACGACGATGCGTCGGTGAGCCGCCTGAAAGGGCCAGGTCGTCCGATCAACAGCGTCGACCGTCGCATGGCGGTACTGGCAGGTCTGGGCGCCGTGGATTGGGTGATCAGCTTCTCTGAGGGCACCCCGGAAAACCTGCTGCGCGAGGTCAAGCCGGACGTGCTGGTCAAGGGCGGTGATTATGGGATCGACCAGGTCGTCGGCGCAGACATCGTCAGCGCTTACGGCGGGACCGTGAAAGTGCTGGGACTGGTGGAAAACAGCTCGACTACGGCGATTGTCGAGAAGATCCGCAATCACTGACCGAGCATGATCCTTCCACTCTGTAGGAGGATCATGAAAAAGATCGCAGCCTTCGGCAGCTCCAACATGGGTGTACACATGTCCCTGTAGGAGCTGCCGAAGGCTGCGATCTTTTGCTTTATGCGATCTTTTGCTTCAAGAGCTGACTTTCTTGCGCGGCACGATTCTTTTCAGCAGTTGCTTCGCCTTCCCGCGTAACCGGGCTAAACCGGAGTCTTTGCCCGGCGGGCTCAAACCCTGTTGCCGCACCCAATCTTTCCAGCGAATCCGCTCATCCTTCACCAGCCAGCCTTCCTGCCGGGCAAAACTTTCTGCCAAATACAGCCCGCGGGTACTCGCCGGGTACAACTGATCCTTTTTCAGCGTATAAAGCTCGCCCATCGGCTGGCCGTCCTGCAGTGGCATCAAGTACAAATCGGGACGTTTGCGATCGAGCCGGGCCACCAATTGATCGCCCTCCAGCCGTTCGTCCACATGGAACAGGCTCAGGGATTTGGCTTCCTTGGGCACCTCCAGGCGCAAGTCGTAGATCAATTGCAGCGATGCGGTCGGCAAATGCACGTAGGCCCGCGGGCGTTCGATCAGCGGCATGTTGGCGCAGCGCACCGGGCGCGCCGAGCCGGACAGGGGCGTCAGGCGAAACGGCATGGCTTCGCGGTAATGCAGGGCGGACGAATAGGGCGCTGGCAGCCAGGTGTCGTTGAAGCGCCCGCTGAGCCAGCCTTCCGGGGTTTCCAGCAGGCATTCTTCGGCAATTTCCTGGGTCGCTGTGTGCAGCGGTAGATTCAGCTCATGGGCCGGTACGTAACCGGAGATCAGCTTGAGCACCACATCGCCGCGGTCCTGCCGACGCTGACGCACCAACACCCAGTAATCGCGATTCTGCCAATGCAGGGTCAGGCGCACCGAGACCCCGAGGTTCGCCAGCTCCAGGGCAAACCGCTCGCTGTCGGCCACTGTCACCGGGCGGCGACGTTGCAGGGTCTGGGAGAAATTCAACGGCATCCCGACGCTCTGGTAACTCAGGCCTTCGGGCGTTGCTTCGACGAATAACGGCAGGGTTTTGAAGTTGCTCGGGTTCTTTCTTATCAGCGTACGCGGCATGTCGGCTCCTGCTTAAGGCCGCGTGGGCGGCGTCAGTTGCTACGAAGGACCTGGGCAACGGTCGCGACGTTGTGGGCGAGGTGCAGCGGATTGATGGTCCCGACAATAGCACTGGCTACACCCGGGTGTTCAAACAGCAACTCGAAGCTGGCGCGCACCGGGTCCACGCCCGGGCTCAGGCACACGTGGCCGCTGGCCAAGGCTTTTTTGACCAGGATCGCTTTGCCGTGAGCAGCAGCATAGTCAATGACTGCCTTCTCGTTCTGTTCGTTCAGATTGTAGGTGACCATCGCGCAATCACCTTGTTCCAGAGCCTTCAAGCCGCCTTCGACGGTTTTGCCGGAAAAACCAAAACCGCGAATCTTGCCTTCGCGCTTGAGCTCGGCAAGGGTGGCATAGACCTCGCTTTCATTCAGGATCGCCAGGTCGTTGCCGTCGGAGTGCACCAAGACCAGATCGATAACATCCGTTTCCAGATGTTGCAGACTGCGTTCGACCGAAAAGCGAGTATGGGCGGCGCTGAAGTCGTGACGCGACTGGCCGTCGGCAAACTCTTCGCCAACCTTGCTGACGATCACCCAGTCCTGGCGTTGACCTCGCAGCAACGGGCCGAGACGCTCTTCGCTGCGGCCATAGGCCGGGGCAGTGTCGATCAGGTTGATGCCCAGGTCGCGCGCGAGTTTGAGCAGCCTGCGCGCTTCGTCATCGCCGGGGATCTGGAAGCCGTTGGGGTATTTCACCCCTTGATCGCGGCCTAGTTTCACCGTGCCCAGACCCAGGGGCGAAACCAGCAGGCCGGTGCTGCCCAAAGGGCGATGCAGGTCGTGCAGGGTCGGTTGGCTCATGGCAGCAGTTGCTCCCAGGCAGGGACGCCCATCGGCGGTTTCGGCAGTTCAGGCAGCGGTGCCGAATGGCTCGGCTGGATGCCGTCACGTTGCAATGAGGCCAGGACGCGGTCGGCGAAGTCCGGTGCCAGGGCCAGCTTGGTGGGCCAGCCCACCAGCAGACGATCCTGCTCGGCGAGAAAGGCGTTGTCCGGGCGGGTCAGGCCCGATTGCAGCGGCTCGGCGCGGTCAACCCGCAAGGTCGCCCACTGCGCGGTGCTCAGGTCGATCCACGGCAGCAGGTTGCCGAGTTCTTTTTGTGCGGTGGCGATCTGCGCCGCAGGGTCGCGGGCCACGCCTTCGGCTTCGGCGATGTCACCACCCAGGTACCAGACCCACTGGCCATCGGCGGCCGGGTGGGTGGTCACGGTGATGCGCGGCTTCGGCCCGCCGCCCAGGCAATGGGCATACAACGGTTTGAGGCCCGGGCCTTTGACGATGATCATATGCAGGGGGCGGCGCTGCATGGCCGGCTGGCTCAGGCCCAGTGCCGTGAGCAGGTCGGCGGTGCCGGCACCGGCGCTGAGGACGATGCGCTGGGCGCGGATCTCGCGTTCGTCGACTTTCAAACCGACCAGTTCGCCGTTTTCCAGCAGCGGTTCGATGTGCTGACCAGCCAGCAAGCCGTCGCCGGCCAGATCGGCCAGGCGTCGGATAAGGCTCGGTACATCAACCACCAGTTCCGCCAGGCGATAGACCTTGCCTTTGAAGCGCTTGTCTTGCAGGGCTGGCGGCAGCTGCTCGCCCTTGACCTGATCGACCCGCCCACGCACGGCTTTGCTGGCAAAGAAACTGGTGAGGTTGCCGGCGAGGGTGCCGGGGGACCAGAGGTAGTGAGCTTCAGACAGCATGCGTACGCCGGTCAGGTCCAGTTCGCCGTCGCCGGCCAGCGCTTCACGCCAGCGCCGCGGCATGTCGGCGATGGCTTCCGAGGCACCGGTCAGGGCGCCGTGCAGCGCGTACTTGGCGCCGCCGTGGATGATGCCCTGGGACTTCACGCTCTGCCCGCCACCGAGGCTGGCGCTTTCCACCAGCACGGTCGAAAAACCCTGGCGGCGCAGACGCGCATTCAGCCAGAGGCCGGCGACACCAGCGCCGACAATCAGAACGTCGGTAGAAATAACGGATGGCATGCAGCGACCTCAGTGTTCAAGACGAGGGCGCAGTATACAGACTCGATGCGCAGGGGATTTGTTGGTGATCAATAGAGCAGATGCAAAACCTGTGGGAGCGGCGGTGCGGCGATCCCACAATAGATCGTGCTTCGGGTTTTAGTGTCCGACAGTCTTGGAGAACAGCTGAATAACCACGACCCCCAGCACAATCAGCGCCATCCCCAGCATCGCCGGTACATCCAGCTTCTGCCCGTAGATAAACAGCGCCGCGACGCTGACCATCACGATGCCCATGCCGGCCCACACCGCGTAGGCCACGCCCACCGGAACGCTGCGCACCACCAGGGTCAGCATCCCGAAAGCAATACCGTAACCGACGATGACCAGCAGCAGCGGCAATGGCGTGCTGAAACCCTTGACCGCTTTCATCGAAACGGTAGCGATTACTTCGGCGCAGATGGCGATGGCCAGGTAGTAGTAAGCGGTCATGGGTCAATCCTCGTATGAAGCGTTGCTCTCTGAGGTCGGCATTTTAGAGATCCGCCAGATGCGGTAAAGTCATTACCTATCTGTTTTGAAGATGGGTTGAGCCATGAACATGCAATGGAATCTGGAACAGCTGCGCTTGTTTGTCAGCGTAGCGGAACAGCGTTCGTTTTCCGCGGTGGCGCGGGATCAGCGCAAGGCGCAGTCGGCGGTCAGCAGTTCGATTGCGCTGCTGGAAGAGGACCTGGGCGTGAGCCTGTTCGATCGCAGCAGCGGTCGTCAGCCGAAACTCACCGAAGCCGGCACGGCCTTGCTTGAAGAGGCGCGGGAAGTGCTGCGCCAATGCGAGCGCCTCAACGGCCGGGCACTGGCGATGATGCGCGGCCAGGAAGCGAGCCTGCGGGTGGCTCAGGACGAGGCGATGCCCTATCAAGCGGTGGTGGAAAGCTTCGAGGCTCTGGCAGAAAAGTTTCCCAGCCTCGAAGTGCAGTTGACCAGCGCCGCTCAGGGTGATGTCGCGCGCAAATTGGTGGAGCGTCGGGCCGATCTGGGCTTGTTGTTCTATCACGAACAGATTCCCGAAGCCCTTGAGCGGAGGGTGCTGGGCAGCGTCGAAATGGTCACGGTGTGCGGCGTGGGGCATCCCTTGGCGAAGCAGACGCAGGTCGATTGTCAGCAATTGGCACAGCATCGACAGTTGCTGATGTCCACGCAGTCCAGCGTCTATCCCGGCAGTGAGCCGGCCAGCCCGCAGGTCTGGCGCGCCGACAGTTTCTATGTGATGGCCGAATGGGTGATGCGCGGCCTCGGCTGGGCCTGGTTGCCGCGCCATGTGGTGCAGTACCCGGCGTATCAGAATCTGATGGTCGAACTGGCCAGCGAATGGACGCCGCCGGCATTAATTGTCGAACTGGTCTGGCGCCGCGACGAGCCCCTCGGCCCGGCAGCTCGTTGGCTGGCGGAACGTTTTGCCGTGCACTTGCAGGCGATCGGCTAAAAAACCGATAAACTCCGCCGCCATGAATAGAACTCTCTACACCGTGCTGTTTTACCTGGGGCTGCCATTGGTGGCGATTCGGCTTTGGCTGCGGGCGCGCAAGGCGCCGGCGTACGCCAGGCGCATTGGCGAGCGCTTCTCCCTTGCGCTACCGGTGATGAAACCGGACGGCCTCTGGGTGCATGCGGTGTCGGTGGGCGAAAGCATCGCCGCGGCGCCGATGATTCGTGCCTTGTTGCAACGTTATCCGACGCTGCCGATCACCGTCACCTGCATGACCCCGACCGGCTCCGAGCGCATCCAGGCGCTGTTCGCCGACGAGCCGCGCATTCAGCACTGCTATTTGCCTTACGACTTGCCCTGCGCAGCAAAGCGATTCCTTGATCGGGCCCGGCCGAAACTGGCGGTCATCATGGAAACCGAGCTCTGGCCCAACCATATCCATCAATGCGCCAAGCGCGGAATTCCCGTGGCGTTGGCCAATGCGCGACTGTCCGAACGCTCAGCCAAGGGCTATGGCCGCTTCCCTGAACTGACCCGTCCGATGCTCGCCGAGATGAGCTTGTTCGCGGTGCAGACTGAAGCCGAGGCGCAGCGTTTTCGCGATTTGGGGGCGCGCCCGGAAACTGTCGAAGTGACCGGTTCGATCAAGTTCGACCTGACCATCGACCCGCAACTGTTGCAGCGTGCCGCCGAGTTGCGTGGGCAATGGCAGGCGCAGGAGCGTCCGGTGTGGATCGCCGCGAGTACCCATGAAGGTGAAGACGAAGTGGTGCTGGCTGCCCATCGTCGGCTGCTGGCAAGTCATCCCGACGCCTTGCTGATTCTGGTGCCGCGTCATCCGGAGCGCTTCAACCCGGTGTTCGAGTTGTGCCGGCAGCAGGGGTTCGCCACGGTACGGCGTTCGACAGGCGAGCCGGTCACCGCCGGCACGTCGGTGCTGCTGGGCGATACCATGGGCGAGTTGCTGTTTCTCTACGCCTTGGCCGACAGCGCGTTCGTCGGTGGCAGCCTGGTGCCGAACGGCGGGCATAACCTGCTGGAGCCGGCAGCCCTGGCCAAACCGGTGCTCAGCGGGCCGCACCTGTTCAACTTCCTCGAGATCGCCGCACAGTTGCGCAGCGCCGGGGCGTTGGCCGAGGTCGATGATGCCGAAAGTCTGGCGCTGGCAGTGCAGCGGCTGTTCGAACTGCCGCGCGATGCGCAGCGGATGGCCGAGGCGGGGCTGAAGGTGATGCGCACCAATCAGGGCGCGTTGCAGCGGTTGATGGATGGCTTGGGGCGGTTGATCGAGCGTTAGACCGAGTTGCCTGAAACAAAAAGATCGCAGCCTTCGGCAGCTACTACATTGGGATTGATGTACACCCTGTAGGAGCTGCCGAAGGCTGCGATCTTTTGCTTTTGCGATCTTTTGCTTTTTAAGGCTTCGCTTTCAATTGCTCCGCCGCAGCCTTGGCCAGATCCGGTGGCAGGAAGTCCTTGTCCGGGTTGTAGTCGGCTTTGAGATAACGCGTCAGGTCTTGCAAATCCCCCGGGTTCAAGGTGCCGGCGGCTTGCTTCAAACGCAGGTTGTCGAGGATGTAGTCGTAGCGGGTGTTGTTGTAGTTGCGCACCGAGGTGTACAGCTGACGCTGGGCGTCGAGCACGTCGACGATGTTGCGCGTCCCCACCTGATAACCGATTTCGGTCGCTTCCACCGCGCTCTGGTTGGAGATGATCGACTGCCGGCGTGCCTGCACCTGCTCGACGTCGGTGTTGACGGCGCGGTGCAGGTTGCGGGTATTTTCCACGACTTGGCGACGCAGGGCTTCGCGTTGTTGTTCCGTTTGATCCAGCCGTGAATAAGACTCACGCACCTGGGAGCTGGTGAGCCCGCCGCTGTAGAGCGGAATGCTCAATTGCAGGCCGACGGTGCGTTGTTCCACATCGCCGCCGTAACGCACGCCGGTCGCGCTCGGGTTGGTAAAGCCGAGGGCGTCGTTGTCACCTTTCTTGTATTGCGCGACTGCATCCAGGGTGGGCGCATGTCCGGCCTTGCGCTGCTTGAGGGTTTCTTCGGCGGCGCTCACCGCGTAGTTGCTGGCCAGCAGATTGAGGTTCTGCTTGGCGGCGGTGTCGACCCAGGCCTTGGCGTCGTTCGGCGCTGGCGGCAGGATCGGCAAGGTATGGACAATGCCCTGGATCGAGTTGTACTGACGGTTGGTCAGGGTGATCAGCGCTTCGAACGCGTCATCCACCTGACGCTGAGCGAGAATCCGGTTGGCCCGTGCCGTGTCGTAACTGGCCTGGGATTGCAGCACATCGGTCTTGTCCGACAGGCCGACGTCGAAGCGCTCGTTGGACTGGTCGAGCTGGCGTTTGAAGGCTGCTTCTTCGGCCTTGGTCGAGGCCAGGGTGTCCTGGCTGCGCAGCACGTTGAAATAGCTTTCGGCGCTTTGCAGGATCAGGTTCTGTTCGGTGGCCGAGAGTTGCAAGGCGGCCTGTTCGTTGACGTCCTTGGCGGCCTGGAACTGGAACCAGCGGTCGGCGCGGAAAATCGGTTGCGACAGGGTCGCCTGATACGCCGTGCCGCTGCGGGTCGAGGTCACCGATGGCTGATCGAGCGCGGTACGGGTGTTGTTTATGTCGGCACCGGCCGACAGGTTGGGCAGCAGCCCGGCGCGGGCCTGGGGCACAACTTCCTTCTGGGCGCCGTATTGGGCGCGGGCGGCGGCGATATCGGCGTTGTTGTCCACCGCTTCCTGATAGACGCTGACCAGGTCGGTTTTGGTCGATAAGGGCGCTTCTGCTGCCCAAGCCATTCCATTGGACGCACAAGACACGGCAAGGGCCAGTGAGAGTTTGCGCAGCATGAGGCCATCCCTAAAAATTACGCTGATAATTTGAGCTGCAAGGCTACGGTGGGGCGCCCTGCAGCGTCAAGGCGCCGCATGGCGTAGCGAGTGTAGTTGCACGCAGGCACGGCAACAATCCGGTAATTGCGCCACTCATCATGGTGTTTGCTGCGGTGTTGGCGTTCTTTGCCGGTTATGTCTAGACTGGCCGGGTTCTTGTCGGGGTGCCTTGCTATGAGGCTGAGATCGAATAATTTCGGATCCCGTTGAACCTGATCAGGTTAGCGCCTGCGTAGGGAACAAGATTTCTCGTCACCCGGCGAGTCCTCTTGTGCTTCGTCCGGGATGTTGTTCGACAGTCGAACACCCCTCGAGTATTGAGCACAGCACAGCTGGTTTCCAGCATCCGTGCGTCCATTCGTTTACAGGTTCGCTCCGACAAAAATCCACTGCCTGGATGCTGTCTGGAGAGCCCGTGATGACTACAAAATCAAAAATCGCAACCAACCTGAGTGATTCGGCCAAGGTCGATCAGCAATCGGTTCAGCCGTTTACCCGCTCGCAAAAAATCTATGTCCAGGGCACGCGCCCCGACATCCTCGTGCCGATGCGCGAAATCAGCCTGGACGTGACCCCGACCGACTTCGGTGGCGAAATCAACGCGCCGGTGGTGGTGTATGACACCTCGGGCCCGTACACCGACCCCAACGTCATCATCGACGTGCGCAAAGGCCTGGCCGATGTGCGTTCGCCGTGGATCGAATCCCGTGGCGACACCGAGCGTCTGCCTGGCCTGAGCTCCAACTTCGGCCAGGAACGCCTCGCCGATCCGGAGCTGACCAAGCTGCGTTTCGCCCACGTGAACAACCCGCGCCGCGCCAAGCCGGGGGCCAACGTCAGCCAGATGCACTACGCCCGTAAAGGCATCATCACCGCCGAGATGGAATACGTCGCCATCCGCGAAAACATGAAGCTCGAAGTGGCCCGTGCCGCAGGCTTGCTGGACCAGCAACACGCCGGCTACAGCTTCGGCGCCAGCGTGCCGAAAATCATCACCCCCGAATTTGTCCGTGAAGAGATCGCCCGTGGTCGCGCGATCATTCCGGCCAACATCAACCACACCGAACTGGAACCGATGATCATCGGCCGTAACTTCCTGGTGAAGATCAACGGCAACATCGGCAACAGTGCCTTGGGTTCGTCCATCGAAGAAGAAGTGGCGAAACTGACCTGGGGCATTCGCTGGGGTTCGGACACCGTCATGGACTTGTCCACTGGCAAGCACATTCACGAAACCCGCGAATGGATCATCCGTAACTCGCCGGTGCCGATCGGTACCGTGCCGATCTACCAGGCCCTGGAAAAAGTCGGCGGCGCCGCCGAAGACCTGACCTGGGAGCTGTTCCGCGACACGCTGATCGAGCAGGCCGAGCAGGGCGTCGACTACTTCACCATCCACGCCGGCGTATTGCTGCGCTACGTACCGCTGACCGCCAAGCGCGTCACCGGCATCGTCTCCCGTGGCGGTTCGATCATGGCCAAGTGGTGCCTGGCGCACCACAAGGAAAACTTCCTCTACACCCATTTCGAAGACATCTGCGAAATCATGAAGGCCTACGACGTCAGCTTCTCGCTGGGCGATGGCCTGCGTCCGGGCTCGATTGCCGACGCCAACGACGCTGCGCAATTCGGTGAGCTGGAAACCCTCGGTGAGCTGACCAAAATCGCCTGGAAGCACGACGTGCAGTGCATGATCGAAGGCCCGGGCCACGTGCCGATGCAGTTGATCAAAGAGAACATGGACAAGCAGCTCGAGTGCTGCGACGAGGCGCCGTTCTACACCCTCGGCCCGCTGACCACCGACATCGCCCCAGGCTACGACCACATCACCTCCGGTATCGGTGCGGCGATGATTGGCTGGTTCGGTTGCGCCATGCTGTGCTACGTGACGCCGAAGGAACACTTGGGCCTGCCGAACAAGGATGACGTGAAGACCGGGATCATCACCTACAAGATCGCCGCTCACGCTGCTGACTTGGCCAAAGGGCATCCGGGGGCGCAGATTCGTGACAACGCCTTGAGCAAGGCGCGTTTCGAATTCCGTTGGGAAGACCAGTTCAACCTGGGCCTCGATCCGGATACCGCGCGCTCGTACCACGACGAAACCCTGCCGAAGGATTCGGCCAAGGTCGCGCACTTCTGCTCCATGTGCGGGCCGAAATTCTGCTCGATGAAGATCACTCAGGAAGTCCGTGAATACGCGGCCAACCAGCGGATCGAAACTGTCGATGCGGAAGTTGCGCAAGGTCTGGCGGAACAGGCTGAGCGGTTCAAGCAGGAAGGCAGTCAGTTGTACAAGAAGGTTTGATTTGATCCGAAAGGTCGGGGCCTGAGAGGGCCCCATCGCGGGCAAGCCCGCTCCCACATGGCTTGTGTCGTACACACATCCCCTGTGGGAGCGGGCTTGCCCGCGATAGCGATCAAAAAAACAATAAATGTTCCTCTGAGATAACACCCTTGAGCATCCAACCCAGCACTTACTCCCCGGATATCGCGGTGCCGACCGACAAACGCGTCTTCGGCGGCCGCGATCTGTTTTCCCTGTGGTTCTCCCTCGGCATTGGCCTGATGGTGTTGCAGACCGGCGCGCTGCTCGCCCCGGGTCTGGGCCTGTCCGGCTCGTTGCTGGCGATTTTTCTCGGCACGCTGGTCGGCGTGCTGTTGCTGGCCGCTGTCGGCGTGATTGGTAGCGACACCGGCCTGTCGTCGATGGCGGCACTCAAACTCAGCCTCGGTAAAAAAGGCGCCAGCCTTCCAGCGGTGTTGAACCTGTTGCAACTGATCGGTTGGGGGGCATTCGAAATCATCGTGATGCGCGACGCTGCCAGCCTGCTCGGCGCCCGTGCATTCAGCGAAGGCAGCCTGCTGTCGAATCCGCTGTTGTGGACGCTGTTCTTCGGTGCACTGGCCACCTTGCTCGCCGTCAGCGGCCCGCTGACTTTCGTGCGCAAGATCCTGCGCAAGTGGGGTATCTGGCTGCTGCTGGCTGCGTGCATCTGGCTGACCTGGAACCTGTTCGCCAAGGCCGATCTGGCCGTATTGTGGGCGCAGGCCGGTGACGGTTCGATGCCGTTTGCCGTGGGCTTCGACATCGCGATCGCGATGCCGCTGTCCTGGTTGCCGCTGATTGCCGACTACTCGCGTTTCGGCAAGCGTGCGAAGAATGTCTTCGGCGGCACGGCACTGGGCTTCTTTATCGGTAACTTCTGGCTGATGAGTCTGGGCGTGGCGTACACCCTGGCGTTCGCGCCGAGCGGTGAAGTGAATGCCTTGCTGCTGGCGCTGGCCGGTGCCGGTCTGGGAATTCCGCTGCTGCTGATTCTGTTGGATGAATCAGAAAATGCCTTTGCCGATATTCATTCGGCGGCGGTGTCCAGCGGGATTCTGCTGCGCTTGAAGGTTGAACACCTGGCTTTGGCCATCGGCGTGATCTGCACACTGATCGCGTGCCTGGCACCATTGGCCCAGTACCAGAACTTCCTGCTGTTGATCGGCTCGGTGTTTGCGCCGCTGTTCGGCGTGGTGCTGGTGGATCACTTCATCCTGCGCAAACGCAGTAGCCAAGTGGCCTCGGCTGCCTTGCGCTGGCCGGCGTTGCTCGCCTGGTTGGGCGGGGTGAGCACTTATCACTTGCTGGCCAATCTCTATCCGGACATCGGCGCAACCCTGCCGTCGTTGATTCTGGCAGGGCTGCTGCAACTGGTGCTCGGTCGAGCCTTCAGCTACGGCCGGGAAACAGCTCAGGCTTGAGAATGCCGTTCAGGCGTGGGTAGGGGATCTTCAGTTCGACGTGGCCCAGCGCGTAAGGCGCGAGGGTGCTCACTTCGTACTTGAGGATCACCCCGCCGTACGTCAACGCCACGTTCTGGGTTTTCACGAAGGGCCAGCTCTTGACGAACTCCGGCTCCTGATCGAGTTTGGTGCTGATCAGCCAGCTGTTGTGCGCCACTTGGGCTGCTTTCCAGAACGCTTCTTCCTGGCCCGGGATCACCATGTCCGACAGCGTCAGCACTTTATGCTGTTGGCGTGAGTAGTTGATGAAGCCGCGGCCCGGCGTGCCATGGGCACCGCCGTCATCCAGGTAGCTGGACAATTCAATGATCACCAAGCCGTCATGCTGCTCACGTACCTTGGCTTGCAGATAGCTGCTGTAGCGAGGGCCGGCACTGTTCAAAAACTGCTCGCGATACGCTGCCAGCGTCGGCGCTACAGGGGCGTCGGGCGAGGTGCGGGTCATTTGCAGCAGGCGTTTTTCGATGATGCCGTCAAGCGCAGGCTCAGCCGGGAAACGCAGCGTATCGATGTTCACCAGCGGGCATTCAGGGTTGGCGCAACCCGGTTTCAGCTGTTCGGAAGCGTCGCGGGTGGTTTCCAGCGGCGCCCGGTAATTGGGCTGGAAAAGACTCTGGCACGCACCCAGGGTCAGGGCGATGGCGGCCACGGAGGCGATCTTGAAAAGCGACATGGGCGTCCTTTATGAAACAGGGGAAGGCGAAAAGTTACCCGCTTCGACTATCAACGAAGCAGTCAGTTCGCCACTAAGCTAATTAGAGTTGGTTTCGTCCTCACCGTCTATCCCGCTGACTGTAAAGGGGCTGCATCAAACATCGCGGGCGCGTTAGGATGGCGCGAAGTCGGGGTTGCAAGTAACAAAAAGGAGCCTCGGATCGGATTTGCAGTAAAGAGGATTGTCATGACTGATTTTGCCAACGCCATTCCGACCACCGTTGATATCGTTCGGCGCGAAAAGTGCTACGAGGGCTTCTACAAGCTCGACCGCGTGCACTTGCGCCACGAATTGTTCGCCGGTGGCATGAGTCGCCAGATCAACCGTGAAGTGTTCGTGCGCCACGATGCGGTGTGCGTGCTGCCTTACGATCCACAGCGCGACGAAGTGGTGCTGATCGAGCAGTTTCGCGTCGGCGCCATGGGCAAGACCGATAATCCATGGCTGATCGAACTGGTCGCCGGTCTGATCGACAAGGATGAAATACCGGAAGAAGTTGCTCACCGCGAAGCGCAGGAGGAAGCTGGGCTTGTATTCGGGGCACTCTGGCCGATGACCAAGTATTTTCCATCGCCGGGTGGCAGTAACGAATTTGTGCATTTGTACCTGGGGCGTTGCGACAGTGCCGGGGTTGGCGGCCTGCATGGGCTGGAGGAAGAGGCAGAAGATATTCGCGTCACGGTCTGGGCCTTCGAAGATGCCCTGCAAGCCATGCGCGATGGACGTATTGCCAACGCGGCAAGCATCATTGCCTTGCAATGGCTGGCTTTGAACCGCGTGGAAGTGAGGGGGTTATGGTCGTAAACAAACTGCGCGATCGCTATCGGGTTGACCTCGTGGGGCTGCAAGCCTCCTGCGAGGCCAACTACGCGCGCCTGATGCGACTGTTGCCGGACATGCGCAACGATCCGGCGGCCCGGCGCATTGCCGTGACCCAGGGCGACCAGATGCTTGGCGTACTGGCCCTGGAAGTGCTGCAAGCCTGTCCGTACACCACCACCTTGCAAGTGCGTCAGGAACACAGCTTGCCGTGGTTGCCAGTGCCGCAACTGGAAGTGCAGGTGTACCACGACGCACGGATGGCCGAAGTCATCAGCGCCGAACATGCACGACGCTTTCGCGGCATCTATCCTTACCCGAACGCCGCGATGCATCAGCCGGATGAAAAGGCTCAGCTCAATCTGTTCCTGGGGGAATGGCTGAGTCATTGTCTGGCTTGCGGGCACGAATACGCTGTTGTGCGCTAAGAGCCCTGTGTAGTTGTGAACTGCGTCCGGTTCACAGGTTTCCTCTTTTGATTGTCCCCCAGCATAATTGCGGCATTCATCAATCCCGTGATCACGCCCTGGGAGAACGCCTTGCCGAGCGTATCCACATTGACCACCGCCGATCCGGCGTTGCTGGTGCAACTCTCCGACAGTCATCTGTTTGCCGAGGCGGACGGGACGTTGCTAGGCATGAATACCCGCGACAGCCTGCAACAAGTGATTGAGCTGGTATTGAAGCAGCAGCCGCGAATCGATCTGATGATTGCCAGTGGCGATCTGTCCCAGGACGGCACGCTGGAGTCGTACCAATTGTTTCGTGGCTTGACGCGGCAGATCGATGCACCGGGACGCTGGATTCCCGGCAATCATGACGAGCCACGGATCATGGCCGAGGCGGCCGTGCAGAGTGCGCTGCTGGAGCCGGTGGTGGACATCGGCAACTGGCGGGTTACGTTGCTCGACTCTGCCGTGCCGGGGTCGGTGCCGGGGTATTTGCAGGATGAGCAATTGCAGTTGCTGGCCCGCTCGTTGAGCGAGGCGCCGCAGCGGCATCATTTGGTGTGCTTCCATCATCATCCTGTATCGATCGGCTGTGCGTGGATGGAGCCCATCGGGCTACGCAATCCAGAGGCGTTGTTCGCAGTGCTGGATCGCTTTCCTCAAGTTCGCGCAGTGCTTTGGGGGCATGTGCATCAGGAAATTGATCAACTGCGCAATGGCGTTCGCCTGATGGCATCGCCCTCGACCTGCATTCAGTTCGAGCCGGGCAGTGACGATTTCAAGGTGAGTGAACAGGCACCGGGGTATCGGTGGTTGCGGCTGTTGCCGGATGGCCAGCTCGAGACAGGCGTTGAGCGCGTCACCGGTTTCGATTTCCAGATTGATTACGGCTCCAACGGCTACTGAACACTCAGAAAGACCGCAGCGCGGCCATCGCGAGCAGGCTCGCTCCCACATTGGAATGCATACCCCTGTGGGAGCGAGCCTGCTCGCGATGAGGTCCGCCAAGACAACCTGATTGCCATGCATATCCCCGATTTCCCCGACACCCTGTAAACTGCGCCTCTTTACCCGACGCACAGGGCGCTCAAATGTCTGGTTCGATCCTTTATATCCACGGTTTCAACAGCGCGCCGGCGTCGAAAAAGGCCTGCCAGTTGATTAATGTGATGGAACGGCTGGGTTTGAGCGATCAGTTGCGTGTGCCGGCCCTGCATCACCATCCCCGCGAGGCCATTGCTCAGCTGGAGCAGGCGATTGTGGAGCTGGGGCGGCCACTGCTGGTCGGCAGCTCACTCGGCGGCTACTATGCGACTCACCTGGCCGAGCGCCATGGCTTGAAAGCCCTGTTGATCAACCCTGCCGTCAGTCCGCACCGGATGTTCGACGGGTTTCTGGGAACGCAGAAAAACCTGTATACCAATGAGACCTGGGAATTGACCCACGACCATGTGACGGCCCTGGCCGAGCTGGAAGTGCCGGCGCCCCGGGATCCGCAGCGGTTTCAAGTGTGGTTGCAGACCGGCGACGAAACGCTGGACTATCGCCTCGCCCAGCAATATTACCGGGCCTGTGCCTTGCGCATTCAGGCCGGCGGCGACCATGGTTTCCAGGGTTTTGCCGCGCAACTGCCGACAATATTGAGTTTTGCCGACATCGGCGCAGATTTGTATCAGGCGATCGACTTCACAACACTGTGACGCTTTGCCCCTATTTCAACGAACACTGACGACGAGACCCCATGGCCACTCCCAGCGCTAGCTCTTATAACGCAGACGCCATCGAAGTCCTCTCGGGCCTCGACCCGGTGCGCAAACGCCCCGGCATGTACACCGACACCAGTCGGCCGAACCACCTCGCCCAGGAAGTCATCGACAACAGCGTCGACGAAGCCTTGGCCGGGCATGCGACGTCGGTGCAGGTCATCCTGCACGCCGATCACTCCCTGGAAGTCAGCGATGACGGCCGTGGCATGCCGGTGGACATTCACCCGGAAGAGGGCGTGTCGGGTGTCGAGCTGATCCTCACCAAGCTTCATGCGGGCGGCAAGTTTTCCAACAAGAACTACCAGTTCTCCGGCGGCTTGCACGGGGTGGGTATTTCCGTGGTCAACGCCTTGTCGACCGAAGTCCGGGTGCGCGTAAAGCGCGACGGCAACGAATACCAGATGACTTTCGCCGATGGCTACAAGAAAACCGAGCTGGAAGTGATTGGCACCGTCGGCAAGCGCAACACCGGCACCAGCGTGTTCTTCGCGCCGGACCCGAAGTACTTCGATTCACCGAAATTCTCCATCAGCCGCCTCAAGCATGTGCTCAAGGCCAAGGCCGTTTTGTGCCCTGGGCTGCTGGTCAGTTTTGAAGACAAGGCCACCGGCGAGAAAGTCGAATGGCATTACGAAGACGGCCTGCGCTCCTACCTGGTAGACGCGGTCAGCGAATTCGAACGCCTGCCGGACGAGCCGTTCTGCGGCAGCCTGGCCGGTAACAAAGAAGCGGTCGATTGGGCGCTGCTGTGGTTGCCCGAGGGTGGCGACAGCGTTCAGGAAAGCTACGTCAACCTGATCCCGACAGCCCAGGGCGGTACTCACGTCAACGGTCTGCGTCAGGGCTTGCTCGATGCCATGCGCGAGTTCTGCGAATTCCGCAGCCTGCTGCCGCGCGGCGTGAAGCTGGCGCCGGAAGATGTCTGGGAGCGTATCGCGTTCGTTCTGTCGATGAAGATGCAGGAGCCGCAATTCTCCGGTCAGACCAAAGAGCGTCTGTCATCCCGTGAAGCGGCCGCCTTCGTTTCCGGTGTGGTCAAGGACGCCTTCAGCCTGTGGCTCAACGCTCACCCGGAAACCGGCATGTTGCTGGCGGAGCTGGCGATCAACAACGCCGGCCGTCGTCTTAAGGCCAGCAAGAAAGTCGAGCGCAAGCGCATTACCCAAGGGCCGGCGCTGCCGGGCAAACTCGCCGACTGCGCCGGGCAGGACCCGATGCGTTCCGAGCTGTTCCTGGTGGAAGGTGATTCCGCCGGCGGTTCGGCCAAGCAGGCGCGGGACAAAGAGTTTCAAGCGATCCTGCCGTTGCGCGGCAAGATTCTGAACACCTGGGAAGTCGACGGCAGCGAAGTGCTGGCCAGCCAGGAAGTGCACAACATTGCCGTGGCGATTGGCGTCGACCCGGGCGCGGCGGACATGAGCCAGCTGCGTTACGGCAAGATCTGCATCCTCGCCGACGCCGACTCCGACGGTCTGCACATCGCAACCTTGCTCTGTGCCTTGTTCGTCCAGCATTTCCGCCCGCTGGTGGATGCCGGTCACGTCTACGTCGCCATGCCGCCGCTGTACCGAATCGACCTGGGCAAAGAGATTTACTACGCCCTCGACGAGGCTGAGCGCGACGGTATTCTCGATCGCCTGGTGGCCGAGAAGAAACGCGGCAAGCCGCAGGTCACCCGATTCAAAGGCCTGGGTGAAATGAACCCGCCGCAGCTGCGCGAAACCACCATGGACCCGAACACACGGCGTCTGGTGCAACTGACGCTGGAAGATTTCGCCGCAACCTCGGAAATGATGGACATGCTGCTGGCGAAAAAACGCGCCGGCGATCGCAAGACCTGGCTGGAATCCAAAGGCAACCTGGCCGAGGTTCTGGGCTGATGCGGTTTGGCTGGGCCCTGGCGTGTGCGTTGCTGCTGACTTCGGTGACGGTTTGCGCGGAGCCTGCACCCGAGCTGCGCCTGTTGTCCGAGCATGCCGTCGACGGCATGCGCGGCGGCAATCTGTCGGGGCTGGCCCAGTGTGGCAAGGAGCTGTGGACCGTTTCGGATCGCGACGATGATCAAATCTATCGCCTCGACACCCGCAACAACACCTGGCTAGCCGAAACCGTGCACATCGACGTACCTCTGGTGCCTGACAGCGGTTTGCCCTGGGGCTTGCGTTCGCGGACCTGGGTGGCGTCGTTCGTGCGGGGCGGGGATCTGGATTTCGAAGGCATCACTTGCGACAGCGCCGGCAATCGGTACGTCGTCAGCGAAGCCCACGCCGCGGTGCTGCAAGTCCCGCCAATCGGGCCGGCGTCCTGGCTGAAAATCTCGCCGATGCTGGTTCGCGAAGCGCGGGCCAGCGGCATGCTGTTGCACTTCAATGCGTTGCTCGAAGGCCTGGCGATCAATTCGGCCGGTGACACGCTGTGGCTGGCCGCCGAACGTGAGCGCCGCGGTTTGCTGCTGATCAAGCGCCAGCAAACGGTCTGGGACTGTAACGGTGGCTGTGCGCTGCTGAGTGAGGCCGGGGTGGAAATGCAGCCAGCGCAATTTCCCAAGGCCAAAGCGGTCTCCCGGGATTTTGCCGATCTGTCACTGTTCGACGGCAAGCTGTTTACCCTCGAACGCAACGCCTTTCAGGTCTGCCGCCGTGATGCGGTGACCGCCAAGGTCGAGCGTTGCTGGTCGTTTGCCGCCGAGGCCTTGCAGGAAAACCGTCGTTATTCACAGGCCTATGGGCTGGCGGAAGCGCTGGTGGTGGATGCCGACGGTGCCTGGATCGGCATTGATAACAACGACGGCGCACGTAACGACGGCGAAAAACGCCCGATTGTCTGGCGCTTTGCCGCGCCTGAAGGTGGCTGGAGTGCCAAGCCATGAGTCAGCAACCGCCGGGCAAACGCGCCGGCCGGGTGTTGATGATACTGGCATGGTGCGCCGCGCTGTTTCTGGCGACGCGGTTCTTTGGTCAGTGGGAGGAACGTCAGCAGAATCCCAACACCGTCGTCAGCTCTGAGCAGGGCGAAGGTTTTATCGAAGTGAAGCTGATCAGCAACAGCCATGGGCATTTTGTCGCCACTGGCCAGATCAACGGCAAGACCGTGGATTTCATGCTCGATACCGGTGCGACCGATGTGTCGATCCCGGCCGAAGTGGCCGAACGGCTGAAACTGGAAAAAGGCTTCGGGGTGACCCTGAGCACGGCCAATGGCTTGAGCGAGGGTTATCGAACCCGTCTCGATCGGCTGCAACTGGGGGACATCGTGCTGCGTGACGTTCGCGCGCTGGTGGCGCCCGGTTTGCACGGCAATCAGGTGCTGCTCGGCATGAGCGCACTGAACAAACTTGAATTTACCCAGCGCGGTGGCACCATGCTGCTGCGCCAGACAACGAACCGATGAGGCCCGCATGAGCGACTCCCTTGATCTCAGCCTGGACGGTGTAGAACGCCGGTCACTGGCTGACTTCACCGAAAATGCCTACCTCAACTACTCCATGTACGTGATCATGGACCGTGCCCTGCCGCATATCGGCGACGGCCTGAAACCGGTACAGCGGCGCATCATCTATGCGATGAGCGAGTTGGGGCTGGACGCTGATTCCAAGCACAAGAAGTCGGCGCGTACCGTCGGTGACGTGCTCGGTAAGTTCCACCCTCACGGCGACTCGGCGTGCTATGAAGCCATGGTGCTGATGGCCCAGCCGTTCAGCTACCGCTATACGCTGGTCGACGGTCAGGGTAACTGGGGTGCGCCGGACGATCCGAAGTCCTTCGCCGCCATGCGTTACACCGAAGCGCGGCTGTCGCGTTATTCCGAAGTGCTGCTCAGCGAACTGGGCCAGGGCACCGCGGACTGGGGCCCGAACTTCGACGGCACGCTGGAAGAACCTTTGGTGTTGCCGGCCCGTTTGCCGAACATCCTGCTCAACGGCACCACCGGTATTGCCGTGGGCATGGCCACCGACGTACCGCCGCATAACCTGCGCGAAGTCGCGACCGCCTGCGTGCGCTTGCTGGATGAGCCGAAAGCCACGGTCGAGCAGCTCTGCGAACACATCCAGGGCCCGGATTACCCGACCGAAGCGGAAATCATTACGCCGCGCGCCGATCTGCTGAAAATCTACGAAACCGGCAAGGGCTCGGTGCGCATGCGCGCCGTGTACCACATTGAAGACGGCGACATCATCGTCACCGCGCTGCCGCACCAGGTGTCCGGAGCCAAGGTGCTGGAACAGATCGCGGGCATGATGCAGGCCAAGCCTTCCAAGGCTCCGCAGATCGCTGACCTGCGCGACGAGTCCGACCACGAAAACCCATGCCGCATCGTGATCATTCCCGCTGTGCGCAAAAACTTCGATCACGACGCGCTGATGCAGCACCTGTTCGCCAGCACCGAGCTGGAGTCGAGCTACCGGGTCAACATCAACATCATCGGCCTGGACGGCAAGCCGCAGCTGAAAAACCTGCGGGCCTTGCTGGTCGAGTGGCTGGAGTTCCGGGTGCAGACCGTGCGTCGCCGCCTGCAATTTCGCCTGGACAAGGTTGAGCGTCGCCTGCACCTGTTGGACGGTTTGTTGATCGCTTACCTCAATCTGGATGAAGTAATTCACATCATCCGCACCGAGGAGCACCCGAAAGCCGCACTGATCGAGCGTTTCGCCCTGAGCGAAATCCAGGCCGACTACATCCTCGATACCCGTTTGCGCCAGTTGGCGCGACTGGAAGAGATGAAACTGCGTGCCGAGCAGGATGAACTGCTCAAGGAACAAGCCAAGCTGCAAGCGCTGCTGAGCAGCGAAGCCAAGCTGAAAAAACTGGTACGCACCGAGCTGATCAAGGACGCCGAAACCTACGGCGACGACCGTCGTTCGCCGATTGTCGAGCGCGCCGAGGCCAAGGCCCTGACCGAGCACGATCTGCTGCCGAACGAGAAAGTGACGGTCGTGCTGTCGGAAAAAGGCTGGGTTCGTTCGGCCAAGGGGCACGAAATCGACGCCACCGGGCTTTCCTACAAGGCTGGGGACGGCTTCAAGGCCTTGGCGGCCGGTCGCTCCAACCAGTTTGCAGTGTTTATCGATTCCACCGGCCGCAGTTATTCGGTCGCGGCCCACACCTTGCCCTCGGCCCGTGGCCAGGGCGAGCCGCTGACCGGCCGCCTGACACCGCCGCCAGGGGCGAGTTTCGAATGCGTGCTGATGCCTGAAGACGATTCGCTGTATGTGATCGCCTCTGACGCCGGTTACGGTTTCGTGGTCAAGGGTGAAGACCTGCAAGCCAAGAACAAGGCGGGCAAGGCCCTGTTGAGCCTGCCAAACAACGCCAAAGTGATTCTGCCGCGTCCGGTGGTCGATCGTGAGCACAACTGGCTGGCCTCGGTGACCACCGAGGGTCGCCTGCTGATCTTCAAAATCAGCGATCTGCCACAATTAGGTAAAGGTAAAGGCAATAAGATCATCGGGATTTCCGGTGAACGTGTTGCCAGTCGCGAAGAATATGTCACGGACATCGCCGTTTTGCCGGAAGGTGCCACCTTGGTACTGCAGGCCGGAAAACGTACCTTGTCGCTGAAAGCGGACGACCTCGAACACTACAAAGGTGAGCGTGGGCGTCGCGGCAACAAACTGCCACGTGGCTTTCAGAGGGTGGATGCGCTGTTCGTCGAAAACCTCAATTAAGCGTCCTAGAGCGCTCGATCTACGATTTAACGCGTAGATCGACGCTTTGGCGCTGGAGTCGGAACGCATATTCACGGATGATATGGCCTTTCAAGCGCCGGCGTGGCCGAGCGTTCTTCATATTTTTTGAGTATTTTCACTGTGGTGAGCCTTGTGGCAGCCACCTGGATGGGACGATGACTGCTCTGCGCCTTCCTTTTATTTTGATGCTCGCTGGCGTTCTTGGCCTGGCGGGTTGCAGCGTGCACCAGCCAGTGTCGCTGTATCAGCTGGACAGCGGAAGTCCGGCACAGCCTGCGCAAAGCGCCGGCATGGCGGTATTGCTGGGCCCGGTAACGGTTGCTGATTATCTGCAACGCGAAACCTTGTTGCAGCGTCAGCCGGATGGCAGCCTGCAAGCGTCGGCCGATGGCCGGTGGGCGGGCAGCCTGTCGTCGGATATCGATCAGTTGTTGCTGCGTCAGGTCGCCGGTCATCTGGACAGCCAGCGCGTTGTTCTGGCACCCGCGACAGTGGGCTTTACTCCGGATGTTCAGGTTCTGCTGACCATCACGCGTCTGGACTCGGGTGAGTCGCAACCGGCAATTCTTGATGCGCAATGGCGCCTGATCGACCGTCGTGGTCAGGTGCGTGATAACCGCATCATTCATCTGCAGGAACAGCACGCTGGCGGGACTGCGGCTCAGGTTCAGGCTCAAGGCGTATTGCTGCAGCGTCTGGCCGAGCAACTGTCGACAGCGCTCAAGCCACTGGCCAACCAGCCACCCATCGCCGAAGCACCCCGCAAACCGGCTGCCAAGCCTGTAACACCGACGGCAGAGCCGGAAAAACAACCGAAAATCCCGATGGCTTCACCGATTCGCACGGATATGGAAGTGTTCAGGTTCTAAGCCTGGATGGATTAGAAACAAGGCCCGCGTAAATGCGGGCCTTGTTGTTTCTGCAGGTTGGGGATCTGCGGTGCCGCTGCCGGCCCCATCGCGGGCATGCCCGCTCCCACGCTGACCCCTGCGAATACAGAACCTGTGTAAGACAGAAATCCCCTGTGGGAGCGGGCTTGCCCGCGATGGGGCCGGAACAGGCAACAAAAAGCCCAGATCAAAAGATCGCAGCCTTCGGCAGCTCCTACAGGGACCGTGTAGACCGCGTTTGCAGGTGTATGCGAACTTTGTAGGAGCTGCCGAAGGCTGCGATCTTTTCAGACGGTCACCAAAAAGCCCGCAGACAATCACTTGCCTGCGGGCTTCTTTATAACGGGAACTGTGGTGTTACGCCCGGCGTTCGTGCATCCGCGCCAGTTGTCGTTCCAGCATCGACGGATAAGGTTCCATCAAGCGCTCTACGCAGCACGCACCCTCTGGGCTTGCGATTGGGCGGATCCGCGCGCGCTGACGAATCAGCGCATCGTCGCTGATCTTGCGCTCCACCAGCAGCAGGTTGCGGCTGTGTTGCGACAGGGCCAGTGCATCCTGAGCGGTTTCAGTCAGCAGCAGGTCGATCTGGCTCAGACCGAACAACTCGTCGCCGAGGGTCAGGCCCAGCTGCAATTGCAGGGTGATGCCGCTGTCGGCGACTTCGATCTGCAACTGATGGCCCAGGGCTCGCAGCAACTCACCGCAGCAGATGGCGTTGGTCAGGTAGTCATCGCCGCTGTCTTCGGTGTGGAACAGCATCAGCGTGCTGCCATCGTTCAGGGTGTGCAGTTCGCTCTGGTAAAGCGACGCGGCCTGATCGAGGCAATCGCGGTAGCGTTTGAGCAGTTCTTCCAGGCGTGCGCGGGGCAGGCGACGCAACTGATCCTGTGCGCCCAGTTGCACCGCCAGTACCGCGCTGTGCTGAGGCACGTTCGATACCTGCGGCTTTGCGACGGGGTTTGGCGCGCTGTCTGCCGAGTCGTCACGCAGATCGGCAAACGGATCCTCGTCGTCTTCGACCGTGCTGACAATACGCCGTGGCGCAGGCTTAAGGCCGGCGACAGGCTTGGTTTCATCGAAACTCGGATCGCGCAGGTTACGGACTTCGAAGGTCGGCTCGCTAGCGTCGGCGTCTTCGTAATCGCTGTCGTCGTACTCCGGTTCCGGCGCGGGCTCAGGCTCGGCCGGCTCCGGCGCGAAATTGGCGTGCAGCTGACGAGCCAAATCGCCGATTTCATCCTGGCGCCCGGTGGCCGGGGTGTATTCGTCGATATTGCGCAGCCACACTCGCAATTGCAGCAGTGGCGTAGAAATATGCCGGCCCAGACGCAGACTCAAGGCCAGGGACAGCGCCAGCAGTATCGCACTCAGAATGCCCATGCTTTGCAGGCTGATGGTCATCGGCTGCTGGAACTGATCCATGTCCAGGCTGATGCGCAGTTGCCCGGCGGTCACGTCCTGGAAGGTGATCTTGCTCTGGTACATGCCCTCGGCTTCGCCCAGCAGGCTATGCTTGGGACGCTGACCGGCTTCGGCGAGGATGCGGTTATCCACGCTGTAGATGGCGGCATGGGCCACCAGTTTGTTCTTGGTCAGGTTGTTGAGCAGCACGTTCAGGCTGAGGATGTCGTTGGACACCAACAGCTCCGTGGCCGACGTAGCGGTCTGGGTGGTCAGGCTTTCGCCCAGGGCATCCGCCTGCTCATGCATGGCCTGCTTGAACTGCAAACCCATCACGCAGGCATAGATCACCAGGGCCAGAGCGACCAGGATCACGTTATGGCTGGCAATGCGCAATGCAATCGGTACACGGCGATGACGCAGTGCCCGGAAGATCAGCAGAAAGAAGTTATCGGTTTTTACTGGCGTGGGCCGGTTCACTTGAGCTCGGCTCTTTGTCCGTGAAGTTGACGCGCAGTATAGCGACAGGCCTTGGACCGTCAAAGCGCTCGCGGTGCCCGATGGTCACTGAAAATGGGTAGAATGCGGTTTTTTTCCACCTGCGGGGGTGCGCCTTGCGCGAAATCGTCCTGATAAACATCACGGGAGTCGACCGTCCGGGTCTGACTGCGGCCATTACCGGCGTTCTGGCCCAGGGTGGTGTGAACATTCTCGACATCGGTCAGGCGGTGATCCACGACACCCTGTCGTTCGGCATCCTGGTTGAAATTCCCGATACCGAACAAGGTAACTCGGTGCTCAAGGACATCCTGTTCAAAGGCTATGAGCTTGAGCAACAGGTGCGTTTCACGCCGGTGTCCGAAGCGGACTACCAGCTGTGGGTCGGCAATCAGGGCAAGAAACGCCACATCGTCACCCTGCTGACCCGCAAAGTGACCGCCGAGCAATTGCAGCGTGTGAGTTCGATCACCGCCAAATATGGTTTGAATATCGACCATATCGATCGCCTGTCCGGGCGCATGCCGCTCGATACCCCGGCCGACAAGGGCAAGGGCTGCATCGAGTTTTCCGTGCGCGGCGAGGCGGCTGATCCGCAAGCACTGCGGGCCGAGTTCCTCAGCGTTGCTCAAGAGCTGAACGTCGACATCGCCTTCCAGGAAGACTCGCTGTTCCGCCGTAACCGTCGTCTGGCGGTGTTCGACATGGACTCGACGCTGATCGAAGCCGAAGTCATCGACGAACTGGCCAAGGCCGCCGGCGTGGGCGATCAGGTTTCCGCGATCACCGAACGGGCGATGGCCGGCGAACTGGACTTCCGCGCAAGCTTCAAGGAGCGCCTGGCCCTGTTGCAAGGGCTGGACGTCAGCGTGCTGGACTCCATCGGCGCTTCCCTGCGCCTGACCGAAGGCGCCGAAACCCTGTTCGCCGAACTCAAGCGTCTGGGCTACAAGACGGCGATTTTGTCGGGCGGTTTCACCTACTTCGCCAAGCAATTGCAGGCCAAGCTGGGTATCGACTATGTATTCGCCAACGAACTGGAAGTGGTCGACGGGAAGGTGACTGGCGTGGCGGTCGAACCGATTGTCGATGCGCAACGCAAGGCGGATCTGCTGCGTGAGCTGGCGCATAAGGAAGGTTTGCGTCTGGAGCAGACGATTGCCGTGGGTGACGGCGCCAACGATCTGCCGATGCTGGCGATTGCCGGGCTGGGCGTGGCGTTTCGCGCCAAGCCGCTGGTCAAGCAATCGGCGAAGCAGGCGATTTCCACCCTTGGGCTGGATGGGGTGCTGTATCTGCTGGGCTTCCGGGATCGCGACGGGCAGCTCTAAATCTTCGACAGTCTGGGCGGGCCCCATCGCGAGCAGGCTCGCTCCCACACTGGATCTGCGTCAAACAGAGATCAAATGTGGGAGCGAGCCTGCTCGCGATGGGGGCGCCGCGGTCTCTCGGATTCGCCCTCAAAGCGACTTCCACAACGAATCAAATTCTTCCGCTGCCCCGACCACGCCGCTCCCCGCGGCGTTTTCGTTTTTGGCCGCCTCAAGCGAACGGTAGGCAAACTGATTAAAACTGTTGGTGCTCGCCAGTCGTCGCTCCAGCCCGGCCCGGTGTTCCTGGCCGTTGGTATTGATCAGCACCTTATTGCCTTCCTGGAATGGCAGACGCGGAGTCAGCAGGGTGGCCGGCAGTTCAATGGCGCTGATGGCGGGTAGCAACAGCCCGCGCAAGTACTGGCTATGCTCGTCACCGGAGCGCATCAGTTGCAAGCCGCAGGGTTCGGCGCAAGGCGCCACCTGCTCGATACCCATCTGTGTACCGCCGCCCCGCACCTGGCGGATCCAGCGCACCACTGCAATGCTCCAGCCTTGCCCCGCGGTGTCCTCGATACCGACTATCTCGCCGGCCTGTAGCTCGGCGGGCACTGCGCCAGGCCAAGCCAGGCAATAACCACCGGGACTGTGATTGATCACCGCCAGCACATAGGTCGGGAAATGCTGTTGGCGGTCGGCTGCCTCATGGCTGTCATCGTTCTGAAGGTGCGGGTATTCGATCTCTTCGTAGGGCAGCAGTGTGTCGGCGGTGCCTTGGGGGGCGGCGTCGAAGGCCTGGCTCCATTGGTCTTTGGCGCGACCTGTCGGGGCGGTAGCCGAGAATTGCGCGGGGCGGGCGCCGGGTTTTTTCAGGATGTCATTGAACGATCGGTGCCCGCCGAGATAAAAGTGCAACGCACTCATGCCCACGCACAGGGTCAACGTGCCGTGGCCGACGGTGCGCTGGAAACTGCGCTCGGCGGCCTGGCTCCAGGCGGCATGCAGGTGTTGCAGCGTATCCAGATTCAGCCCCGCCGGAACGGGCAGCGGCGATGCCTTGTCGGCCGACTGTTGCAGATGGGTTTCGATGGCTGCGACGAGGGGCTGCGGGTCGATCCCCAGCAAGCTTTCCTGTTGTTCGGCCAGGAACTTGGAGCGATAACGCGGACCGGTGTCGAGATCCGGGGCGACGGCAAACAGCCCGCTGTCCGGTTGGGCCGGTTGCAGTTTGATCCATTGGCTCCAGGGTTCCAGCACCTCGGCGAGCCGGGTGATCTGGTTCTGGCGCAGTTGATTGCAGCGTGCAGCACCCAGCAGAAGGGCGACGACGTAGGTTTGCTCGATGCTGAGCTTTTGCGTCTGGCTGGCCAGTTCATCACGCACGCTCGTATTTTGCAGTTGGTACTGACAGCCGATCCGGTACAGCTGATGCAGTTCCAGCCACAGACCTTCGGGCACCGGACAATAGAGCTCTGTGGCGCGGATCAACGCGCCGTTCAGGCAATGGATGGCCCGTTGCAACGCCTGGGTCAGCAGCGACGCACGGTCTTTGCTCAAGCGCGGTGCGATGCGGATGACGATCTGCTTGTAGCCGATCGCCAAGTGGCTTTGCAGCGCCTGGCAAAGGTTGGCGATCTTGCGCGAACGCTCGTCGAGCACAATCGTCTGATGCAGAAAATGCCGCTCCAGGTGCTTGCAGACGTAATACACCTCGGGCCGCAGCAGTTCGAGCAATTGCAGGCGATTGTCACTGGGTGTGAGCAGTTGATTGAGTTCGCTCAAGCCTTGGTACAACTGGCGGGCGGTTTCGCCGATGTTGGCTTTGGGCAGGTTGGCGATCCAGCGCTTGAGGTCGCGAGGCGTGGCTTCGCAGAAAGACAGGCGCGACTGCGTCGGGATCGGTGCGCGTAGCAGCAGGGCAGGATTGGTGTCATTCATGCCGTAGACAAACTCCGACCAGGAAATGGGCAACGAATGACTTTGACTGTAGCAGCTAAGAGCGCTGGAGGAGGGGGCGCAGCAGGAGGAAATGCCCGACCCCACGAAAGATGTTCGTGGGATCGGATCGAGGGGTCAGGCGGTTGGCAAGCCGATGCCCTGGCCCATCTGCACGGGCGAAAGAGCGCCCAGCCCTTCAGCCCATTTCACTTGATCCGGCCCGAACAGCACGACCGCCGTGGAGCCGAGCTTGAAGCGACCCAGTTCCGCACCTTTCTCCAGATGGATTGGCGCACGGGCCGCTTCGTCGTAACGGAAGGTTTTCAGCTCGCGTTTTGGCGGCGTGACCAGCCCGGCCCAGACGGTTTCGATCGACGCCACAATCATCGCGCCCACCAGCACCACGGCCATCGGCCCACGTTCGGTGTCGAAAATGCACGCCACACGCTCGTTGCGAGCGAACAGTTCCGGTACGTTCTCAGCGGTGGTCTGGTTGACCGAGAAGATGCGGCCTGGAATGTAGACCATCTCGCGCAGGGTGCCGGCCAGCGGCATATGCACGCGGTGGTAATCCTTGGGCGACAGGTAAATGGTGGCGAAATCACCGCCCATGAATGGCGCAGCGTTGGCCGCGTCACCCCCCAGCAGTTCCAGCACGCTGAAACTGTGGCCCTTGGCCTGGAAGACACGACCGTGTTCGATCGGGCCGAGCTGGCTGACGGCGCCGTCGGCGGGGCTGAGGATCGCGCCCGGGGTTGGGTCCAGCGGGCGAGCGCCATCTTTCAAGGCGCGGGTGAAGAACGCATTGAAGTGCTCGTAAGCCGTCAGGTCCTCGACCAGCGCCTGGGACATGTCCACCTGATAACGCTTGGCGAACCAGGCGGTAAAGGCGTTCTTGAACCAGCGCACGCGGCATTCGGCAATGCAGCCGGCCAGTCGCGAGAGCAAGTGGTGGGGCAGCAGGTATTGGCTGAGGATAAACAAACGCTTATTCATTAACTGTCCTTAAAAACCTTAAATCTCTACGGGCGTGTCGGGATGGTTGCCCCATTCGCCCCAGGAACCGGCGTAGCCTTTGACTCGCGGATAACCGAGCGCCTTGGCCACCAGATAAGTGAAGCCAGAGCGATGGTGAGTCTGGCAGTGGGTAATGACTTCTTTGTCTTTGGTGATACCGAGCTGTTCCAGGATTTTCGGCATGTCGGTGCGGATGCGCAGGTTGCGCGCCTGATCCATGCCGGCGGTCCATTCGAAATTGACCGCGCCGGGAATGTGCCCGCCTTTGGCTGCCAGTACTTTTTCGCCGGAGTATTCCAGTGGTCCGCGCGCGTCCCAGATCGCCAGATCGGCGGCACCGAGACGACTTTGCAGGTATTCGCGGGTGGCGGTGGGTTCGTCGTGCAGGGTCAGGGTGACCGGGCCGCCGACCACAGGCGGGATCTGGATCGACATGGGCAAGCCTTCTGCCAGCCAGGCCGGCAGACCGCCGTCGATATAGTGATAGTTGCTGTGGCCGATGACATCCAGCAGCCAGATAAAGCGCCCGGCCCAACCGCCGCCTTCGTCGTCATAGACGACGTAGACCGCATCGGGGTTGTGCCCCAGTTCGCCGAACAATGCTTCAAGAGCGGCTTGGGTCGGTAGCAGGCCTGGCGCAGGCGCCTGGCCAAGTTGAGTGCGCTTTGGATCGACAAAGCGTGCGCCGGGGATATGCCCTGCGGCATAGCGTGCGCTGCTGGTCAGGTCCACCAGAATCAGTTCGCGGGCGTCGAGACGCGGGAGCAGGTCGCCCGGTTCGATCACCAGCGCCAAGCCAGAGAAGTCAGACATGTGAGGTCTCCAGAGCACAAAGGGGAGGATTGTAGCGCAGCGTCATGAGGGCCTGTTATCAGTTATTTCGGCACAGGAAACAACGGATGGCCAGGCTCTGTGGCGAGGGGGCTTGCCCCCGTACGGCTGCGAAGCAGTCGCGAATCCGGTGCATGCGGTGTGCCTGGCAGAACGAGGTTGCAGGTTTCAGGACTGCTTCGCAGCCCAACGGGGGCAAGCCCCCTCGCCACAGGTCTTGGCCTTCACTTAACTGACCGGCTAGCGGTGGCTAAAACTGTGCAGGGCCTTTTCGATGCACTGCGCGGTTTTGCCGAAAGCTTGCACGGTGATTTCCGAGAACGGCCCACCGCCCTGATCCGCCACCACGATCATGATCACCCGGCCGTTGTTGACCAGTGAGCGCAGCAGCAAGTGTTCGCCACCGAATTGTTTACGCAGGCTGGCCGGCAACAGGGCCGAGAATTGTGCATTGTTGGCCGGCGTCAGGCGCACCTGGGCCTGTTGCGCGAGCAGGCGTTGCAGTACGGTGCTCTGGCTGACTATCAGGTTCAGACCGGCGACTTCCTTTGGCAGACCGGCGGTCTGCTGCACACGCAGATTAGCGTGTGTGCGATCGGCCATCAGGATCATCACCCGCCGCATGCCGCACGCCACCAGAGCGTCTCGGGCAGATGTGGTCAAGTGCATGGCATTGGTAAAGCGGCTTGGCTCCACCAGCAATTCGGCACATTGCTTACGCCACTTCGCCAGGTCCTCGGCAGTCGGCGCCGCTGCTGGCAGCAAACCGGCGTGCACGCGATTCGTGCCCCACGGCCAGATCAGCGCGACGGCCGGGTGCCAGAGGTCCGGCATGGCGTGATGGCGGGCGCTGTTGGCGGCTTGCTGGTGCAATTGTTGCTGCACTTCATCCATCGGCATTTGCAGGTAAAGACTGGTGAGGTACTGCCAACGCTCACAGTGGGGACTGTCCCAGGCCTGTTGAGCCGACAACGCCAGCCCGTTGGCCAGCAGCACGGTATTGGCTGGCTGATTGAGCCAGCGGCGCAGCGTCGGGTCGTCGTCGAGGCGGTTCTGTTGGCGCAGCGGGTGATCGTTGTCGCGAGCGATGCGCAGGACTTTCACCAGTTCACGTTGCTCGCTGCGCAGCAGTCGATAACCCTGCTGGACCCAGATCGGCAAACGCCAGGTGTCCACCAGCGCCAGACAGATTTCCAGCAGGCGCACGCCGAACAATTGCTGTTCGACTTTGCGTGCCGACTCGCCTTTATGGATGACCCGCAATTCCCACTCTTCAAGCAACTGCGGATGGGTCAACGCCATGGGCCACAGCGGCGAAAGAAACAGCAGGCTGCCCCAATGGATGTCCTGCCACAACCGCGCCAGGCGACTGGCAAAAAAACCGTTGGCCTGTTGGGTGGCGTGCTGGCTGATCAGCTGAAGCTGGCGCAGGGCGATGGGGATCTGCGAGTGGGGTTCGGCGGGCAGGCGCTCGAGCAATTCTTCGGTGCGTTTCAAGCCGAGGCGATTGATCGCCACCTCAAGGTTCTCGGCAGGCTCGGTCAAGCTGCCATGGGTGTGGCGATTGGCTTCGCGAATCACGCTCAAGACCAGGGCCGGGCTGTCCTGCATCAGTTCGGCGATGTCGCGCAGTGAGCTGCGGTTATCGCGGATGGCTTTGCAGACGCGGTCGTGGCTGGCTTGCGGAACCGGCAGGCGCACGCCATCGAGAAGCTTGACCCAGCCTTCGAGTGTGGTCGGTTTTGGTGTTGGGACGTTCGTTTCGTTAGCCATGTCTGGACGCGATCATCGTCTGCATTACCTATGCCCGGTGCGGGTCAAATTGGCTTTTCGCCTGAACTGGCTATAGTCTGGCGCAGTTTTGCCGATAAGTAGAAGAAGAGATTTTTTAACTTCCGAATATGACCTTGAACCCGACTCAGTAAGTGCTCTCCTACCTATGGCTAAAATTATCGGCATCATTGTCGTATTCGCGAGCGTGCTCGGCGGATACGTGCTTTCCCACGGCAAGATTGCCGCCCTCATCCAGCCTTTCGAGGTGATGATTATCGGTGGCGCAGCCCTTGGCGCATTCCTGCAGGCCAACCCCGGTCATATGACGATGCACGTGCTCAAGAAGTCCTTGGGCATGTTCAGTTCGCGTTTCAACCACACCTTCTACCTGGAAGTGCTGGGGCTGATTTACGAGATCCTCAACAAGAGCCGTCGCGAAGGCATGATGGCGATCGAAGGTGACATCGAAGATGCCGCCGCGAGCCCGATCTTCGCCAAGTACCCGGCAGTGCTCAAAGACGAGCGCATGACCGCGTTCATTTGCGATTACCTGCGCATCATGTCCTCCGGCAACATGGCTCCCCATGAGCTCGAAGGCCTGTTCGACATGGAACTCTACAGCCTCAAGGAAGACCTCGAGCACCCGTCCCACGCGGTGAATGGCATCGCCGACGCCATGCCCGGTTTCGGTATCGTCGCGGCGGTATTGGGGATCGTGGTGACCATGGCGTCCCTGGGCGAAGGCGACCAGAAATCCATCGGTCTGCACGTGGGTGCGGCACTGGTCGGTACCTTCTTCGGTATTCTCGCGGCCTACGGTTTCTTTGGTCCGCTGGCCAACTCCCTGGCTCACGATGCCAAGGAAGAACTGAACATCTACGAAGCCATCAAGGCTTCGCTGGTGGCTTCGGCTTCCGGGATGCCGCCGTCGCTGGCGGTGGAGTTCGGTCGCAAGGTTCTGTACCCGGCGCACCGTCCTAGCTTCGCTGAGCTGGAACAAGCGGTTCGCGGTCGCTAAGTCATGGAAAATAACCAGCCGATAATCATCAAGCGCGTCAAGCGCATCGCCGGCGGGCATCACGGGGGCGCCTGGAAAATCGCCTTCGCGGACTTCGCGACGGCGATGATGGCGTTCTTCCTGGTGTTGTGGCTGCTGTCCACCGCGACGCCTGAACAGAAGATTGCCATCGCCGGTTACTTCAAGGACCCGGTCGGGTTTTCCGAAAGCGGCACGCCGTACATCATCGACTTGGGCGGCACGCCGACCCTGGCGCCGGAGAACACTCTCAACCCCGAGGTGAAATCTCAGCCGCAGCCAGACAAGGTGACCATCGACGCCGAGCAGGTTGAAGGCATGGCCGAGCAGGTCGAGAAGGAACGTCTCGAACTGTTGCTGCAAGAACTGCAGAACAAGGTCGAAGAGAACCCGCAACTGAAGAAATTCAAGGACCAGATTCTGTTCGAAATCACGCCGGACGGTTTACGCATCCAGATCGTGGACGCCGAAAACCGCCCGATGTTCGACTCCGGCAGTGCCCGTCTGAAACCGTACTTCGAAGACATCCTGCTGGCCATGGCCGACACCATCAAAGCGGTGCCGAACAAGATCAGCATCAGCGGCCACACCGATGCCAAGCCGTACTCGGGCACCGGCGACTTCGGTAACTGGGAGCTCTCGGCCAACCGCGCCAACGCAGCTCGTCGCGCGTTGGTCGCCGGCAGCTATCCGGACGCTCAGGTAGCGCGCGTCGTGGGTTATGCCTCGTCGGCGCTGTTCGACCGGGAGAACCCGTTCAACCCGGTCAACCGTCGGATCGACATCATCGTGCTGACCAAGAAAGCCCAGCGTGCCATCGAAGGTTCGCAAGGTGCGGAACCGGCGCCAGCGCCGACGCAGGGGCAGGGCGGGCCGGGCGAAGTGCCCGCGCCGCCAGCCGATCCGAACGCATTGCCGGCGGATAAAGAACCGCTGCCGGCCCATGAGCTTCGTGAGCGTTTGAATCTGTTTGATGCTCCTGCGCCAAAGTCGGGTGAGCCGGCCAAACCTGCTGTACCGCCCAAGCAATAACCTGCAAAAAAGCCACGATAGTCGTGGCTTTTTTGTTTCTGGCTGCGTCAGTGCAGCGTCGCAATGACTCAACTCACTGCAAGTTTGTTTTCGGAATCATGGAAGACCGGTAATGGAAAGACTCAAGTCCTATTTTCAGCGACATGGCAACGCACCCTTCAAGTTTGGTGAAGGCCGGGTCAGTGGCTACATCTCGGCGACGCTCGGGCTATTGAGCCTGCTGGCGGTATTCTGCTTTCTCTTTCCCGAATGGCTGACCACCGCCGAACTGCGCAAGGTGTACGACGAGCAGTTTGCGCGCACCACGCTGTTGCTCGGGTTGGTGCTGTCCTTCTGCCTCGGCACCCTGAATATCCTGCTCAACACGCGCAAGCGCCTGGGGATCACCGGACTTGTTGCCTCGGGGCTGGCGGTGTTTCTTGGCGGCACCAATGTGCAGGTCAGCTCTATAGGGCAGACACCGTATTCGCTGGGGCTGGACTGGTTCGTACTGGCCCTGCTGGTGTCGGCCATCGTCTTTATCCCTCTGGAAAAACTCTATTCCAAGGACCCCGAGCAAAACATTCTGCGTCCGCACTGGCGAACTGACCTGACCTACTTTTTCGTCAGTCATATGCTGGTGCAGTTCATCCTGATTTTCATCACCGCCTCGTCGAGCTATATAGCCGGTTGGGCGGTGTCGACGAACTTGCAGGCTAGCGTACAAAGCCTGCCGATCGTTGTGCAGTTTTTACTGGCGGTGCTGGTGGCCGACCTCGGTCAATACTGGCTGCATCGGTTGTATCACGTGGTGCCGTGGTTATGGCGCATCCATGCCGTGCATCACTCAAGCACGCACATGGATTGGCTCGCCGGTTCGCGTGTTCATTTCATCGAGATTCTGCTGACTCGCACCGGCGTGCTGGTGCCTTTGATGCTGCTGGGCTTCGCGCCCCAGGCGTTGAACGCCTATGTGATTCTGGTCGGCGTACAGGCCGTGCTGGCCCATGCCAATGTTCGGATCAACGGCGGCTGGCTGAATTATGTGATGGTCCTGCCGCGTTATCACCATTGGCATCATGCCCGGCACAAGGATTACATCTACAAGAACTATGCGATCCATACGCCGTTGGTGGATATGCTGTTCGGCACCTTCAAGTTGCCACCCAAGGAGTGGCCGACGCGCTACGGGGTTTTTGGCAAGGACTTGCCTGGCGGTATCCTGCGCCAGCACCTGTACCCGTTTCAGAAGCCTGAGCTGAAGAGCGTCGAACCGAAACCGCCGGCAGCGGTTTCCTGAGGTCAAAAAAGCCGCGATCATCGCGGCTTTTTTGTCTGCTATTTCAATGAGCCAGGTGTGAACTATCAAACCGACCGCGCGAACTTCTGGAGTTTGTCGTGATGAAATATTTGACTGCGGTCTTGGCCCTGGCTTGGGCAGTCGCACCTTCCAACAGTTGGGCCAAGGATGATCCGACCCACTCCCCACAAGCAGGCGGGCGCACCTACGCGCAAAATTACAAGGATATGGTGCTGGCAGACTGCATCGCTACAGCCTACAAGAGCGAACCTGAAGCCGCCCAGGACGCCGGAAGCAGTGCCAGCGCGCTTATGGATTGGACCTATTTCGATCTGGAGCAAGCACCTCAAGCCGGTAGAACTCTGGTTGATCAGTTTCTGGCTCGTGATTATCACAATCCACTGGTCGAATCAGAGCGAAAAGGCGTTCGCTTTGAGCTGCTCAAATGCCTGGACCTGTATCACAGCGAAGAATTGGACAGTCAGGTCAGGCAATTGGTCATCAAACCCCAGCACACCTATCGTCAGGACAATCCCCCACGGCCCAAAAAGGATTGAACCGCGCCGCGATCGACAATGAGTATCCGCTCGGCCATTCGACTCGCCTAAGTCCCGGTGAATGACGGCGTCACCCATTCTGCCGATAAGGCTGACTCAAGCGGCCTGCTGGATTCAGCTGATGTTTGAACTTGAATCTCATCAGACTCGTCCATGGATTGGTCAGCATTGAAATACACAAAAGCCGCGATAATCGCGGCTTTTTTGCACCTGTCAGAACCCGCGTCGGATGCGGTTCTTGAGTTGATCATGGAACAGTTCGGCATTGCGTCTGTAGGCGCCGTAAAGGGATTCATTGATCGAGTCCAGTGTCATTGAGCGCTTGGTCGCCACTTCCTCTCGGTAGGCATCAATGAAAAACTCAAGATCCTTGTCGGTGCTGAGCTTTGGCCATTTATCGAGGTACAGCGGCAGTTCCGCCGGTTCTGTCTTGAATGAGCAGATCCGTCGGTTACTGATGGTCGCTTCACCGATTTCGAACGGCACCCACCACGACAGCGCGGTCTTGTCCGAGGCCAGTGCTATCAGATGCGTGCACGCGGTGATGTTGCGGGTGATAACCCCGGTGATGTCGTCAGTGGTCTGCGACTCCGGATCCAGCACGTCGAAGTAGGTCTTGATGTTGGCCTGAATCAGACGGGTGTTGATGGCGATGGCGTCATTGTTACAGCCGTTGAGCGGCGCGACATGCGTGTAATGGTTGATGCCGATAAACAGTCCCTTGCGCATCATCACACCGCCGTATGCAGGCGAATCGCGCTGACGATGCTGTTGGTGTTCCACGCGCATTCGGCGTGTGCAGCCTCGCGCACCACGTTGGAAATCCGTTCGGCGCCGAAGGGTTTGATCGCAATGATCACCTTGCCCATGCGCTTGGCGATCTCGATTTCCTTGTTGATCCACTTGCTGTAGGTCGAATACATCCCGGCCATGATCAGCACTGCCGAGCAGGGGCGAATCTTGTTTTCGATGGCCTGTTCAAGTTGCTTGTCAGTTTGTGCGCCTATGATCGGGTTGTGCAGCGGTACCGAGAAGTTCTTATAGGAAAAGGTCGGATGCGCGTTGAGCAGTTTCACTAATTTGTCGTGAGCATCGGAGTAATTCCACGAATGGCTGATGAACAAATGAAAGGTCTGCATGGGGGTGTCCCTCGGGGTCGCGAAAGTGCGAGGAGGGACCGAATTTAGGCATCTGAATTGCGCCTGCAAGACCTGCGTGGATAAAGAGAAATGTCTTGCAGGCAGGCGGATACAGGCCTGACCGAAAGGTCTGACGTTTAGTGCGCGAGGGATTTTGTAGGGCGGGGGCTGTATTTGGCAGCCTCTTTGGTATGAGGCTGCCGATACATCTGTTTAATAGCTGGAATCAGGCAAACTGGCGATGATCGACCGATAGCTGTTCATCCGTTGCTGCTGCACGCGGCCGTCTTCCAGCGCCTTGAGCAATGCGCAACCCGGCTCGCGGTCGTGCTTGCAGTCGCGGAAGCGGCAGGTGCCGAGCAGGTCGTTGAACTCGATGAAACCGGCTTCGACGTCGGCGCGGCTGACGTGACCCAGGCCGAATTCCCGGATACCCGGGGAGTCGATCAGTTCACCGCCACCGGGGAAGTGGAACAATCGCGCGGTAGTGGTGGTGTGGGTGCCCTGGCCCGACAGCTCGGACAGCGGGCCGACGCGGGTTTCGACTTCAGGCAGCAGGCTGTTGACCAACGACGACTTGCCAACACCGGACTGGCCGACGAATACGCTGATGTGCCCGTCCAGCTGCTTCTGCAACTGCTCCATGCCATTGCCGTGGTGGGCCGACACTTCCAGCACCGGGTAGCCCAGCGTGCGGTAAACCGCCAGCAAGGCGTTCAACGCCGGGGCGTTCTGCTCGTCGATCAAGTCGAATTTGTTCAGCAGCAGTAACGGCCGAATACCCGCGTGTTCCGCGGCGACCAGATAACGGTCGATCAGATTGGCGTGGGGCTCGGGCAGCGGCGCGAAGACGATGACGATCAAGTCGACGTTGGCCGCCACCGGTTTAAGCTGGCCACGGCTGTCTGGACGGCAGAGCTCGGTTTTACGCGGCAGTTGCGCCACGATCACGCCGATGCCCTGGTTGCCGGCACGCCACACGACCTGATCGCCGGTCACCAGCGCCGGCAGGTTGGCGCGCAAATGGCAGCGGAACACCTGGCCGGCCAATTCGCCATCGAGGGCCTCGACTTCGACCTGCACACCGAAGTGCGCGATCACCAGGCCCGTCTGTTCCGGACCCAGGTCGCCGCCTTCGAGTGCCTCGACAGCCGAGGACTCGCGTTTGGCGGCGCGGGCAGCGCGCTCGCCCTGAATCTTTTCGATGCGCCAGTTTTGACGACGATTGAGTTGGCGTTTGGCCATGGGTGTTCCGTATCGAGAATGTAGCGATTAGGTAAAACGGCCGCGAGTTTAGCACGCCCGGCCACCGGCCTAGGCTAAACTGCGCAGCATTGCCTAGGAGCCGACACATGCAAAACCCGCAGAATCTGATCTGGATCGACCTGGAAATGACCGGTCTTAACCCTGATACCGACGTCATCATCGAAATGGCCACCATCGTCACCGACAGTGATTTGAACACCTTGGCCGAAGGTCCGGTGATCGCCATCCATCACAGCGACGAGATCCTCGCCGGCATGGACGAGTGGAATACCCGTCAGCACGGCGGCTCCGGGCTGACCCAACGGGTCCGCGACAGCCGCATCAGCATGGCCGAAGCCGAGGCCGAGACCATCGCCTTCCTGGAGAAATGGGTGCCGAAGGGCAAGTCGCCGATCTGTGGCAACAGCATCTGCCAGGACCGTCGCTTCCTTTATACCCACATGAAATCCCTGGAAAGCTATTTCCACTACCGCAACCTCGACGTGTCGACCCTCAAAGAGTTGGCCGCGCGCTGGGCGCCGGACGTGCGTGACAGCTTCAAGAAGGGCAGTACCCACCTGGCCCTGGACGATATCCGCGAATCGATCGCCGAGCTGCAGCACTACCGCAAGAACTTCATCAAGTTCTGATTGGGTATGGAGTGGGTTTTTGTGGCGAGGGAGCTTGCTCCCGTTCGGCTGCGCAGCAGTCGTAAAGTTCTATCTGAAGAATTGCGCTGTCAGTAAATGGGGCCGCTCTGCGGCCCAGCGGGAGCAAGCTCCCTCGCCACAGGTTCTCTTGCCCCCTTTTGGTGCCCTGACGATCTGAGTAGACTGCGCGCCTTCTTGTAAGGACCGCCGCCATGTTGCTGATGCTCTACCTGATCGCCATTACTGCCGAAGCCATGACTGGCGCCCTGTCTGCGGGTCGTCGCGGAATGGACTGGTTTGGCGTGGTGCTGATCGCCTGCGTCACGGCGCTGGGCGGCGGTTCGGTGCGTGACGTGTTGCTCGGCCATTACCCACTGACCTGGGTCAAACACCCTGAATACCTGGTGCTGACCTCAGTCGCGGCGATGCTGACGATCTTCATCGCCCGCTGGATGCGTCACCTGCGCTCGCTGTTTCTGGTGCTCGATGCCGTGGGCCTGGTGGCGTTCACCTTGATCGGTTGCATGACCGCCCTGGAAATGGGCCACGGCATGCTGGTGGCCTCGGTCAGCGGCGTGATCACCGGGGTGTTCGGTGGCATCCTGCGGGACATCTTCTGCAACGACATTCCGCTGATCTTCCGCCGCGAGCTCTACGCCAGCGTCTCGTTTGCCGCGGCGTGGTGCTATCTGCTCTGTGTCTACCTGCAATTACCCGGTGAGCAGGCGATTCTGATCACCCTGTTCGGCGGCTTTCTGCTGCGCTTGCTGGCGATCCGTTTCCACTGGGAAATGCCCAAGTTCGTTTATAACGACGAGGCTTGATCACATCCTTATCTCTTGGGCCGTACTCGTGCCCGCAGGCTGCGATCTTTTGACTTTGATTTTTTAAGATCAAAAGATCGCAGCCTGCGGCAGCTCCTACGCGAGGCCGTGTTGTTTCAGGGCCCATTCCACGTGTTCACGCACCAGTTCCGACGGATAGTCCCGCCGTGCCTTCAAGGCTTCCAGCACCGGAATGCTCGACGGGGCATTACCCAGGCCGACCGCCAGATTGCGCAGCCAGCGTTCGTAACCCGCGCGCCTGAGCGGTGAGCCTTCGGTGCTGCTGAGAAATTTCTCTTCGTCCCACATGAACAGTTCGGCCAGTTCGGCGTTGTCCAGGTTGTGCCGGGGTTTGAAGTCGCTTTCCCCGGAAGGCCGGGCGAAGCGGTTCCACGGGCAGACGATCTGGCAGTCATCACAGCCGAACACCCGATTGCCAATCAGCGGCCGCAAATCTTCCGGGATCGCACTTTTCAGCTCGATGGTCAGGTACGAAATGCAGCGCCGGGCGTCCAGCACATAGGGGCCGACGAAGGCATTGGTCGGGCAAATGTCCAGGCAGGCAGTGCAGCGACCGCAGTGTTCGCTGGCGTGGGGCGGGTCCACCGGCAGCGGCAGGTCGACGAACAGTTCGCTGAGGAAGAAGTAACTGCCGGCCTTGCGATTCAAGACCAGCGTGTTTTTGCCGATCCACCCCAGGCCAGCCTGTTCGGCGATGGCTTTTTCCAGCACCGGGGCGCTGTCGACAAACGCGCGGTAGCCAAACGGGCCGATCACCGCCTGAATTTTTTCCGCCAGTTGTTGCACGCGTTTACGAATTAATTTGTGGTAGTCGCGACCCAAGGCATAGCGTGAGACGTAGGCTTTTTCCGGTTGGGCCAGGCGTTTGGCCATTTCGGTGTCACCCGGCAGGTAGTCCATGCGCAGGGAAACCACGCGCAAAGTGCCGGGCACCAGCTCTTCCGGGTGCGAGCGTTTGCTGCCGTGGGCGCCCATGTAGTCCATTTCGCCGTGATAGCCGGCCGCGAGCCAGCGCTCCAGATGCTGCTCATGCTCGGCCAGATCGAGGCCGCTGATGCCGACTTGCTGAAAGCCCAGCTCGCGGCCCCAGTCCTTGATGGATTGGGCGAGGGCGGGCAGGTCTGTGGTAATAGCGGGCATGAGGCGAGAGAAACCGGAGCTGAGATGCGTATAATTCTGCCAGACATCGGAGCCTGAAGACGCATGCCGCACACTAAAGATGAATTACCCGACGCGCTGTATAGCGCCGCGCAAGTCCGAGGGCTCGATGCGAGCCTGATCGCGGCGGGCACACCGGGCTTCGAATTGATGCAGCGTGCGGCGCGGGCGACCTGGCGTGCGCTGGTCCGTCATTGGCCGACGGCGCACGAATTGAGCGTGGTGGCCGGCCACGGCAATAACGCCGGCGACGGTTACCTGGTGGCCGTGCTGGCCCGGCGTGCCGGCTGGCACGTACGGGTGCTGGCCGTCGGTGACCCAGGGCGTTTGCAGGGCGATGCGGCGTCGGCCCATGCCGAGGCAGTAGCCGAAGGCGTCGCCATTCAAGGCTGGAGCGCGCACTCCGAATTACGCGGCATTGTGCTGGATGCCTTGCTCGGCACCGGCCTGACCGGTAACGTGCGTGAGCCGTATGCCGGCGCCATTGCCGCGATCAACGCCAGTGGGCTACCGGTGGTGGCGGTGGATATCCCCTCGGGGCTGTGCGCCGATACGGGCCGCATGCTCGGCATTGCGGTCCGGGCTGATCTGACAGTGACGTTCATCGGTTTGAAATTGGGTCTGTTCACCGGTGACGCTGCGGATGTGGTTGGCGATCTGGTCTTCAACGATCTGCAAGCCGCCCCCGAGACATTTATCGGGGCCACGGTCAGCGCTCGTCGCCTGACGGCCGGTAATGTGCCGCGTCTGACCGGTCGCGCTCCAACGTCCCACAAAGGCAATTTTGGCCACGTATTGCTCATCGGCGGTGATCGCGGTTTTGGCGGCGCCATTGTGCTCAGTGCACAAAGTGCCCTGCGCAGCGGTGCCGGCATGGTGTCTGTGGCCACTCGCGGCGAGCATGTTCCGGCTGTGTTGGCGCGATTGCCTGAAGCCATGGTGCTCGGCACTTCGTCGGCCAATCAGTTAATGGGCCTGCTTGAAAAGGCCACGGTGCTGGTCGTCGGCCCGGGGCTGGGGCAAGCCGCCTGGGGGCGCAGTCTGTTGTCGGCCGCGGCCAATGCGTCGTTGCCACAAGTCTGGGACGCCGATGCGTTGAACCTGTTGGCCGAAGGTGGCATGAACTTGCCCGCGGGTTGTGTTATCACGCCGCACCCTGGCGAAGCGGCGCGATTGCTGGGGATATCGACGGCCGACGTTCAAGCCGACCGTCCGGCCGCGGCCCATGCATTGAGCAAAAAATACACAGCGGTGGTGGTGCTCAAGGGCGCCGGCAGTCTGATTGCCAGCCCCGATGGGCGCCTTGCGCTGTGTCATCAGGGCCATCCGGCCATGGCCAGCGCCGGTTTGGGCGATGTGCTGGCCGGTCTGGCCGGCGCCTTGCTCGCTCAGGGCATGGACGCGTATGACGCGGCCTGCCTGGCGGTCTGGCTGCACGCCAATGCCGGCGCGCAACAAGGTAAATTCGGCCGTGGGCTGGCGGCCAGTGATCTGATTCCAGCCATTCGTCAGTTGTTGGAGGAGCAAGCACCGTGTCTGAAGTAACCCTGTACCTGGCTGATGAAGAGGCGATGACCGCGTTTGGCGCTCGCATCGCTCAAACCACCGAAGGGCATGGTCTGATTTTTCTTGAGGGGGATTTGGGCGCGGGGAAAACCACGCTGTCTCGAGGCATTATTCGTGGCCTGGGACATACGGGTGCGGTAAAAAGTCCGACCTTCACCCTGGTCGAGCCTTACGAGATTGGTGAGGTCCGCGCCTTCCATTTCGACCTCTATCGTCTGGTCGATCCGGAGGAGCTGGAGTACCTCGGCATCCGCGACTATTTCGAAGACGACGCGCTGTGCCTGATTGAATGGCCCCAGAAGGGTGCAGGCTTTTTGCCAAAGCCCGACCTGACCATTACCATTAGCCCGCAAGACAGCGGGCGTTCGCTGAAAATTTTGCCCCAGGGCTCGCGTGGCGAGTCGTGGTGTGCCGCTTTGGCATTGGAATCCAATTAAATGATGGGGTTAGGTATGCGCTTTCGCGCGTTGGTTGCTGCCGTAGGGTTGTTGTTTCTGGCGGTGACCGTCGACGCTGTGGCCGAGACAAAGGTCAACAGTGTTCGCCTGTGGCGGGCGCCGGACAACACGCGACTGGTGTTCGACCTGACGGGGCCTGTCCAGCACAGCGTCTTTACCCTGACCGCGCCGGATCGGCTGGTGATCGACATCAATGGCGCGACGCTCGGTTCGCCACTGAACGTCTCCACTTCCAATACTCCGATCACGGCAATGCGCTCGGCTCAGCGTACGCCGACCGATTTGCGGGTGGTCATCGACTTGAAAAAAGCGGTCACGCCGAAAAGCTTCACCCTGGCGCCGAACGCCCAATATGGCAATCGTCTGGTGGTCGACCTGTTCGACAACGCGGCCGACGCCGCGCCACCGCCTGCGCCAACGCCGTCTGTGGCCACCGTGCCCGCCGTGCCCGTCACGCCGTCCGAACCCACACTCAAACTGCCACCCGCTCCGGCCGGCAAGCGCGACATCATTGTGGTGATCGATGCCGGTCACGGTGGCGAAGACCCAGGCGCCTCGGGCTCTCGCGGTCAGCGTGAAAAAGACGTGGTGCTGGCCATCGCCCGTGAACTGCAGCGTCAGGTCAATGGCATGAAAGGTTTCCGCGCCGAACTGACCCGTACCGGCGACTACTTCATTCCATTGCGCGGCCGTACCGAAATCGCCCGCAAGAAAGGCGCCGACCTGTTCGTTTCGATCCACGCCGACGCCGCGCCTTCGGCTGCCGCGTTCGGTGCGTCGGTGTTTGCCCTATCTGACCGCGGCGCTACGTCGGAGACCGCCCGTTGGCTGGCCGACAGCGAAAACCGTTCCGATTTGATCGGCGGTGCCGGTAACGTCAGCCTCGACGACAAGGACCGCATGCTGGCCGGCGTGCTGCTCGATCTGTCGATGACCGCTTCTCTGACGTCCAGCCTGAACGTTGGCCAGAAAGTCTTGAGCAACATCGGTCGCGTCACGCCGCTGCACAAACAGCGCGTGGAGCAAGCCGGGTTCATGGTGTTGAAGTCGCCGGACATCCCGTCGATCCTGGTGGAAACCGGGTTCATCTCCAACGCCGAGGAAGCCTCGAAACTCGCGGCATCGAACCACCAGCAAGCGCTGGCACGCTCCATCAGCAGTGGCGTGCGGCAGTTCTTCCAGCAGAATCCACCGCCGGGCACCTATATTGCCTGGTTGCGCGATTCCGGAAAGATCGCCCAAGGCCCACGTGACCATCGCGTGAGCCCCGGCGAAACCCTGGCGATGATCGCTGTGCGTTATCAGGTGTCTGCAGCCACCCTGCGCAGTGCCAACAACTTGAAGAGCGACGAGCTGAAAATCGGTCAGACATTGACCATTCCCGGCACTGAACTGGCGGCCAAAGAATGAACCAGGTGTTGACCAATACTGCGCGCATCGAGCTGCTCAGCCCGCGATTGGCGAACCAGATTGCCGCCGGTGAGGTGGTTGAACGTCCGGCCTCGGTGATCAAGGAGTTGCTGGAAAACAGCCTCGACTCCGGCGCCAAGCGTATTGATGTCGATGTGGAGCAGGGTGGCGTCAAGCTGCTGCGGGTGCGCGACGACGGCAGCGGCATTTCCGCCGATGACCTGCCTCTGGCCCTGGCCCGTCACGCCACCAGCAAGATTCGCAACCTGGAAGACCTCGAACAGGTCATGAGCCTGGGGTTTCGTGGTGAAGCCCTCGCGTCGATCAGCTCCGTGGCGCGCCTGACCCTGACGTCCCGCACTCGCGACGCCGATCAGGCCTGGCAGGTCGAGACCGAAGGCCGGGACATGGCGCCCCGCGTGCAACCGGCGGCCCATCCGGTGGGCACGTCGGTGGAAGTGCGCGATTTGTTCTTCAATACCCCGGCGCGGCGCAAATTCCTCAAGACCGAAAAAACCGAATTCGATCACCTGCAAGAAGTGATCAAGCGTCTGGCGCTGGCGCGGTTCGATGTGGCGTTCCATCTGCGCCATAACGGCAAAACCATCCTCAGCCTGCACGAAGCCCACGATGACGCGGCCCGCGCCCGGCGTGTGGCGGCGATCTGCGGGGCGGGTTTTCTGGAGCAGGCGCTGCCGATCGAAATCGAACGCAATGGCCTGCATCTGTGGGGTTGGGTCGGGTTGCCGACGTTTAACCGCAGTCAGGCGGATTTGCAGTACTTCTTTGTGAATGGCCGCGCCGTGCGCGACAAACTGGTGGCCCACGCGGTGCGCCAGGCTTATCGCGACGTGCTGTTCAATGGTCGGCACCCGACGTTCGTGCTGTTTTTCGAAGTCGATCCGGCGGGCGTCGACGTCAACGTGCACCCGACCAAGCACGAAGTACGCTTCCGCGACGGGCGAATGGTTCACGACTTCCTCTATGGCACCTTGCACCGCGCCCTCGGCGATGTGCGGCCGGAAGATCATCTGGCCGCGCCTGTCGCGACCGCCGTGGTCCGGCCGACCGGCATCGAAGCCGGCGAGTTCGGCCCTCAGGGCGAGATGCGTCTGGCGGCCAATGCATTGCTGGAACAGCCTCAGGCCCAACCGACCTTCAGTACCTCGGCGGGTTCTGGCGCGGGTGCCGGTTATCAGTATCAATACACGCCACGGCCTCAGTCCGGTGTGCCCGTCGCCGAAGCTCAGGCGGCCTACCGCGAGTTCTTCGCGCCGTTGCCCGAGGCCAATGCGGTCGCGCTGCCGGCCGGGCAGGACGATATTCCGCCGCTGGGTTACGCGTTGGCGCAGCTCAAGGGCATCTATATTCTTTCGGAAAACGCCCAGGGCCTGGTGCTGGTGGACATGCACGCCGCCCATGAGCGGATCATGTACGAACGCCTGAAAATCGCCATGGCCAGCGAAGGCCTGAGTGGTCAGCCACTGTTGGTGCCGGAATCCCTGGCGGTCAGTCAGCGTGAAGCCGATTGCGCCGAAGAACACGTCGCCTGGTTCCAGCGTCTGGGCTTTGAGTTACAGCGCCTTGGGCCGGAATCTCTGGCGATCCGACAAATCCCCGCGTTGCTGAAACAGGCTGAAGCCAATCGACTGGTCAGCGACGTTCTGGCGGATTTGATGGAATACGGTACAAGCGACCGGATTCAGGCGCACTTGAACGAACTGCTCGGCACCATGGCCTGCCACGGCGCGATTCGTGCGAATCGGCGTCTGGCCCTGCCGGAAATGAACGGTCTGCTGCGGGACATGGAAAACACCGAGCGCAGCGGTCAATGCAACCATGGCCGACCGACCTGGACCCAACTGGGCCTGGACGATCTGGACAAACTGTTTTTGCGCGGTCGTTGATGAGCCAGCACCCTCCTGCGATTTTCCTGATGGGGCCGACAGCTGCCGGCAAGACCGACCTGGCCATCGAACTGACCAAAGTCCTGCCCTGCGAGCTGATCAGCGTCGATTCGGCGCTGGTCTACCGTGGTATGGACATCGGTACTGCCAAGCCCTCCAAAGAAATTCTGGCCGAATTCCCGCACCGACTGATCGATATTCTCGATCCGGCAGAGAGCTATTCGGCCGCGGATTTCCGTCGTGATGCACTGCAAGCCATGGCCGAGATCACTGCGCGGGGCAAAATTCCGCTGCTGGTGGGCGGCACAATGCTCTATTACAAGGCTTTGGTCGAAGGTCTGGCGGACATGCCGGCGGCCGATCCGGACGTTCGCGCGCAAATCGAAGAAGAGGCTGCGCGCCTTGGCTGGCAAGCCCTGCACGATCAATTGGCGGTGATCGATCCGCAGTCCGCAGCGCGTATTCATCCGAACGATCCGCAGCGCCTCAGTCGCGCGCTGGAAGTTTATCGTGTCAGTGGTCAGAGCATGACTGAGCTACGCTTGCGACAATCTGCGCAAAGTACTGAAGCAGCCGCTTCGGGACTGCAACAATTGCCCTATACTGTCGCGAACTTGGCCATCGCTCCGGCAAATCGCCAGGTACTGCACGAGCGTATTAAACAAAGATTCACAAATATGTTGGAACAGGGATTCATAGACGAGGTCGTAGCCCTGCGAGATAGAGGTGACCTGCATTCAGGGTTGCCGTCTATACGTGCTGTAGGCTATCGACAAGTCTGGGATTACCTGGATGGCAAGCTGACGCAAGCCGAGATGCAGGAGCGTGGAATCATTGCCACGCGCCAATTGGCAAAGCGCCAGTTCACCTGGCTGCGCAGTTGGGCTGATTTACATTGGTTGGACAGCCTTGATTGCGACAATCTGCCGCGCGCCTTGAAATACCTCGGGACCATCTCCATATTGAGCTGAGTCCTTGCAATTGCCGTCTATCCTTGGGGGTGTGACGGCCCAAGCCATCTGTTTACCTATTTTTTATATTGAATCCTTAAAGGAGTGCGGCACATGTCAAAAGGGCATTCGCTACAAGACCCTTACTTGAATACTTTACGTAAAGAGAAGGTGGGGGTTTCCATCTACCTGGTCAACGGTATCAAACTGCAAGGCACGATCGAGTCTTTCGACCAGTTCGTTATCCTGCTGAAAAACACCGTTAGCCAGATGGTTTACAAACACGCTATCTCTACAGTGGTGCCGGTTCGTCCAATTCGTCTGCCTAGCGCAACCGAATCCGAAGCAGGTGACGCTGAGCCAGGTAACGCCTGATAGGAGTCTCCTTTGTTCTTTGAGCGCCACGGTGGTGGTGAGCGGGCAATTCTCGTTCACTTGGATGGTCAGGACCCTGAGGCGCGCGAAGATCCGCAGGAGTTTCAGGAGTTGGCAATTTCGGCTGGCGCCGAGACCGTTGCGTTTTTTAACGTGCCGCGTCATCGGCCAACCGCCAAAACCCTGATCAGCAGCGGCAAGGTCGAAGAATTACGCGACCTGGTCAAAGCCGAACAGGTCGATCTGGTGATTTTCAATCACATCCTCACGCCCAGTCAGGAACGTAACCTCGAACGTGTTTTCGAGTGTCGCGTGATCGATCGCACGGGTCTGATTCTCGATATCTTCGCCCAACGCGCCCGCACCCATGAAGGCAAGCTCCAGGTCGAACTGGCCCAGCTTGAGCACATGAGTACGCGGCTGGTTCGTGGCTGGACTCACCTTGAGCGGCAGAAGGGCGGTATCGGTCTGCGCGGCCCGGGTGAAACCCAGCTGGAAACCGACCGGCGCCTGTTGCGGGTTCGCCTGCGGCAGATCAAGGGGCGCCTGGAAAAGGTCCGCAGCCAGCGCGAGCAGTCTCGTCGCGGGCGCAAACGTGCTGACATTCCGACGGTTTCACTGGTGGGTTATACCAACGCCGGCAAATCGACGCTGTTCAACTCGGTCACCGATTCCGACGTCTTCGCCGCCAACCAGCTATTCGCGACCCTCGACCCGACCCTGCGCCGACTCGAGCTCGATGACCTCGGGCCGATCGTGCTGGCCGACACGGTGGGCTTCATTCGCCACCTGCCGCACAAACTGGTCGAGGCATTTCGGGCTACGCTCGAAGAGTCGAGCAACTCCGACCTGCTGCTGCACGTGATCGATGCGCACGAGCCCGAGCGCATGGCCCAGATCGAACAGGTCATGGTGGTGCTCAATGAGATTGGGGCGCAAGACTTGCCGATCCTTGAGGTATACAACAAACTCGATTTGCTCGAGGGCGTTGAGCCGCAGATCCAGCGCGATGCCGATGGCAAGCCGCAGCGGGTCTGGTTGTCGGCCAAGGACGGTACCGGTCTGGACTTGCTCAAGCAGGCTGTGGCGGAACTGTTAGGCAGTGATTTGTTTGTTGGCACCTTGCGCTTGCCGCAACGTTTTGCTCGGCTGCGTGCGCAGTTTTTCGAACTCGGTGCGGTGCAAAAAGAAGAACACGACGAAGAAGGCATCAGCCTGCTGGCCGTTCGCTTGCCACGGATCGAATTGAATCGACTCGTGAGCCGCGAAGGTCTGCAACCGATGGAATTCATCGAGCAACACACTTTGCAATAAAAGCCTGAGAAAGCGGTTGTGCCGCGGTGACAGGCATTCTGTAGCATTGGTCGGCGCGCCGTGGGTGCGTCTTTGCTTTATCAGATGGAGAGCGCTATGGCTTGGAATGAGCCGGGTGGCAACTCGAATAATCAGGATCCTTGGGGTGGCAAGCGCCGCAATAACGGCGATCGCAAGGGACCACCGGATCTCGACGAGGCCTTCCGAAAGCTGCAGGAAAGCCTGAACGGGTTGTTCGGTGGTGGCAAGAAACGCGGTGACGAGGGCGGTGGTCCGGGCAAGAGTGGCGGCTTTGGCGGCCTGCTCGGCATCGGTTTGACCGTGTTGGCGGCTGTGTGGCTGTACAGCGCGGTCTACGTGGTCGACGAGCAGGAGCAGGCCGTGGTGCTGCGCTTCGGTAAGTACTATGAAACCGTCGGCCCGGGCCTGAACATCTATTTCCCGCCGATCGATCGCAAGTACCTGGAAAACGTCACGCGTGAGCGTGCCTATACCAAGCAGGGTCAAATGCTGACTGAAGACGAAAACATCGTCGAAGTGCCGCTGACCGTGCAGTACAAGATCAGCAACCTGCAGGACTTCGTGCTGAACGTTGATCAGCCGGAAATCAGCCTGCAGCATGCGACCGACAGTGCCTTGCGTCACGTGGTGGGTTCTACCGCCATGGACCAGGTGCTGACCGAAGGTCGTGAATTGATGGCCAGCGAAATCAAGGAGCGTCTGCAACGTTTCCTCGATACCTATCGCACCGGTATCACCGTCACCCAGGTCAACGTACAGAGCGCAGCCGCACCGCGTGAAGTTCAGGAAGCCTTCGATGACGTGATCCGCGCCCGTGAAGACGAGCAGCGTTCGCGCAACCAGGCTGAAACCTACGCCAACGGCGTCGTGCCGGAAGCCCGTGGTCAGGCCCAGCGCATCCTCGAGGATGCCAACGGTTACCGCGACGAGACCGTCTCCCGCGCCAAGGGTGAGGCCGATCGTTTCACCAAGCTGGTGGCCGAGTACCGCAAGGCGCCTGAAGTCACCCGTCAGCGTCTGTACCTGGACACCATGCAGGAAATCTTCAGCAACACCAGCAAGGTTCTCGTGACCGGCAACAAGGAAGGCCAGAACAATCTTCTGTACTTGCCGCTGGACAAGATGATCGACAGTGGTCGAAGCCCCGGTGCTCCGGTGACCGGCGCGGCAGCCAGCAGCAATGAAGTGAATGCACGTGCGGCAGCCGATCTGCAGCAACAGCAAGCACGCACCAGGGAGAGTCGCTGATGAGCAATAAATCGCTGATCGCCCTTATTGTCGGCGTCGTCGTGGCGATCGTTGCCTGGAACTGCTTCTACATCGTGGCTCAGACCGAGCGTGCGGTGTTGCTGCAGTTCGGTCGCGTGGTCCAGGCCGATGTTCAGCCGGGCCTGCATGTGAAAGTGCCTTACGTGAACAAGGTGCGCATATTCGACGCGCGCCTGATGACGCTGGATGCACCGACGCAACGCTTCCTGACGCTGGAAAAGAAAGCCGTGATGGTCGATGCCTACGCCAAGTGGCGTGTGAAGGATGCCGAGCGCTTCTACACCGCGACTTCCGGCCTCAAGCAGATTGCCGACGAGCGTCTTTCCCGTCGTCTGGAATCGGGCCTGCGTGACCAGTTCGGTAAACGCACCCTGCACGAAGTGGTGTCCGGTGAGCGTGATGCGCTGATGGCGGACATCACCTCTTCGCTGAACAAGATGGCGGAAAAAGAGCTGGGCATTGAAGTTGTCGATGTCCGGGTCAAAACCATCGACCTGCCGAAGGAAGTGAACCGCAGCGTGTTCGAGCGTATGAGCACCGAGCGCGAGCGTGAAGCTCGCGAGCACCGCGCCAAGGGTAACGAGCTGGCCGAAGGCATTCGTGCCGACGCTGACCGTCAACGCCGCGTGCTGTTGGCTGAAGCCTATCGTGAATCCGAAGAGGTTCGCGGTGACGGTGACGCCCAGGCCGCTGCGATCTACTCCAAGGCATACGGCCAGGATCAGGAGTTCTACGCGTTCTACCGTAGCCTGCGTGCCTACCGTGAAAGCTTCGCGAACAAATCCGACGTCATGGTCCTGGACCCGAGCAGTGACTTCTTCCGTTACCTGGAAAAAGCCAAGCCTTGATACGGCGTTGACCTGAATCATCCCCCGCCTGGCGGCTAAAGCCTCGGGCGGGGTGATCCTTTGGGAAAACGTGTGTATGATGCGGCAGCCGGGAAATCCCCGGCTTTTTTGCGTCTGCACGTTTGATTGCTGTTTTTATGCAGGCGCCCGAGTTGAATGACTCGACAGGTTTTTCGAGGAAAATGGTTGGCGAAGCCGGTTTCAGGCTTTTCGCCCCGTTGTTCATGCGCGTGGTTTATGCACATGAGCCGATCATTTTCTGCTTCACTCAAGGCTCGCCCAAAGGCTTGCTGCCCGGATCATAGGGGAATGGCGTAATGGCAACGGTAGACCGCTGGCTGCTGCCAGATGGCATCGAAGAAGTACTGCCACCAGAAGCCGCGCGTATCGAAGTAGCGCGTCGTCAGGTGTTGGATCTGTTCCAGAGCTGGGGTTACGAGTTTGTCGTGACCCCCCATATCGAGTACCTGGAGTCCCTGCTGACCGGCGCGGGCTCGGATCTCGATCTGCGTACCTTCAAGGTCATCGACCCGCAATCGGGCCGGCAGATGGGTTTCCGTGCAGACATCACGCCGCAAGTGGCGCGCATCGATGCGCACACCTTGCGTCGTGAAGGCCCGAGCCGTCTGTGCTATGCCGGTAGCGTGCTGCATGCTCAGCCACGTGCCTTGTCGTCCTCACGCAGCCCGATTCAACTGGGCGCCGAGTTGTACGGCGATGCCAGCCCTAGCAGCGACGTGGAAGTCATCAGCCTGATGCTGGCCATGCTGCAACTGGCCGATGTGCCGGATGTGCACATGGATCTCGGTCATGTCGGCATCTACCGTGGCCTGGCCCGCGCCGCCGGTTTGTCCGGCGAAGTCGAGCAACAGTTGTTCGATGCATTGCAACGTAAAGCCATCGACGAGGTCATTACCTTGACCGAAGGCTTGCCTGCCGATCTGTCGGGCATGCTGCGGGCGCTGGTCGACCTGTGTGGCGGTCGTGAAGTGTTGAGCGCTGCACGTGAGCGTCTGGCCAATGCGCCAGCGCCTGTTCTGGCGGCGCTGGACGATTTGCTGGCGATTGCCGAGCGACTGTCTACGCGTTTCCCGGAGTTGCCGCTGTACTTCGACCTGGGCGAGTTGCGCGGCTACCACTACCACACCGGTGTGGTGTTCGCTGTGTTTGTGCCGGGCGTTGGCCAGTCCATCGCTCAGGGCGGTCGTTACGACGACATCGGCGCCGACTTCGGTCGCGCCCGTCCGGCGACCGGTTTCTCTACCGATTTGAAAACCCTGGTGACCCTGGGGCGTGCTGAGATCAAGCTACCGTCTGGCGGTATCTGGATGCCTGACAGTACGGATGCAGCACTCTGGCAGCAGGTTTGCCAGTTGCGCAGTGAGGGGCAGCGTGTCGTCCAGGCATTGCCTGGGCAGCCTTTGGCCGCCGCCCGTGAAGCGGACTGCGACCGGCAATTGATTCAGCAGAACGGGCTTTGGCAAGTATCGCCACTGGCTTCTTGAGTTTTCCTGCCGGCCGCCGCCGGCACCAAGTTTGCGCGAATGAGGACAAGTGTTATGGGTAAGAATGTCGTAGTCCTGGGCACCCAATGGGGTGATGAGGGCAAAGGCAAGATCGTTGATCTGCTGACCGAACATGCTGCCGCCGTAGTGCGCTACCAAGGTGGCCACAACGCTGGCCACACCCTGGTGATCGACGGCGAAAAAACCGTCTTGCACCTGATCCCGTCGGGCGTGCTGCGCGAAGGCGTGCAGTGCCTGATCGGTAACGGCGTGGTGGTTGCACCCGACGCTCTGCTGCGGGAAATCATCAAGCTGGAAGAGAAAGGCGTACCGGTGCGCGAGCGCCTGCGTATCAGCCCGTCCTGCCCGCTGATCCTGTCCTACCACGTAGCGCTGGACCAGGCCCGTGAAAAGGCCCGTGGCGAGCTGAAGATTGGTACCACCGGTCGCGGCATCGGCCCGGCTTACGAAGACAAGGTAGCCCGTCGCGGTCTGCGCATCGGTGACCTGTTCCACCGTGAGCGTTTCGCCGCCAAGCTGGGCGAGTTGCTGGATTACCACAACTTCGTACTGGTCAATTACTACAAAGAGCCAGCAATCGACTTCCAGAAGACGCTCGACGAGTGCATGGAATACGCCGAGCTGCTCAAGCCGATGATGCTCGACGTCACTGCCGAACTGCATAACCTGCGTCGCGACGGCAAAGACATCATGTTCGAAGGCGCCCAGGGCTCCCTGCTGGACATCGACCACGGCACCTACCCGTACGTGACCAGCTCCAACACCACCGCAGGCGGCATCGCCACCGGTTCGGGTTTTGGTCCGATGTACCTGGATTACATCCTCGGCATCACCAAGGCTTACACCACTCGCGTGGGTTCGGGTCCGTTCCCGACTGAGCTGTTCGATGACGTGGGGGCTTTTCTGGCCAAGCGTGGCCATGAGTTCGGTGCTACCACCGGCCGTGCCCGTCGTTGCGGCTGGTTCGACGCCGTCATCCTGCGTCGCGCCATCGACGTCAACAGCATCTCGGGCCTGTGCCTGACCAAGCTGGACGTGCTGGACGGTCTGGAAACCATCAACATCTGCGTGGGCTACAAGAACCAGGATGGTGCAGTGATCGACGCACCGACTGACGCCGACAGCTACATCGGCCTGGAGCCGGTGTACGAGCAAATGCCAGGCTGGACCGAATCCACCGTCGGTGCCAAGACCCTGGAAGAGCTGCCTCAGGCTGCACGCAACTACATCAAACGCGTCGAAGAGTTGGTCGGTGCGCCGATCGACATTATTTCGACGGGCCCGGACCGCAACGAAACCATCGTTCTGCGTCACCCGTTCGCTTAATAAGTCGTTGATGTAAAACACAAAGGCCCCTTAATCGGGGCCTTTGTCGTTTATGCCTGTTGGACGGCATGACCTTTGCTGTGAATATCGCCTTCAGAGTGCCATCAATTTAATGGCGTTAAAGCAGAGGGATTTCCAGTGTCGGCCGTTCTCTCACTGTTACAAAGCCGTCTCTTGCGGCCTGTGTTCGTTACCCTTGGTATCGCCCTTTTGGTGCAGGTGCTGGTGGCTGTCGCTCTGACCCGGAGCACAGTGACTGCACTGGAAGCCGATTTGGGTGTGCGCCTGAGCACTGATAGCCAAAAGCTCTCCGGTGAGCTTGAGCAGGCAGGGCGTGAAGTCACGTCGAGCCTGGATAGCCTGTCCACCAGTACCCGTCAGCGCCTGACCGCCGGGTTGTCTTCGCGTCTGAAGGACGAGCAGGCACAGCTGCGTACGACGCTGGAGAAGGGCCTGAAGGATTCGGCCAACGAGATGGCGCAACTTCTGGCCTCGGTCGCACCTCGCGCCATGTGGGACGGTGACATTCCAACCCTGTCCGAGTTCGCTCGCCGTGCCCAGCGCAATCCCAATGTGTTGTTCGTGATCTACGATGATGCGACGGGCCAGCACCTGACGCGCTATCTCAATCGGGAGAACCCGATCAACAAGGCGCTTCTGGAAAAAGGCCAGGGCGAGCGGGCGCTGGACAAGGTGCTGGATGCGGCGAAGAACGATCCGTCGGTCTACTACCTCGAAGCCTCGATCAGCCCCAATGGGGTGGAGATCGGCAAGGTTTTGATGGGGGTCTCGACCGCTTCCGTGGAAACCGATCTGGCGGCGCTGGACAAGCGCTTCTCGGCGTTGATCGCCAGCAGCGATCAATTGGTGGGTGACAGCCTCAAAGGCGCGGCGGCTGATAGCGCAACGGCGATGCGTGGGCGTCTGCAATCGGCGCAGTCCACCGCGTCTGAAATGAAAGCCAATACTACCAGTACCGTGCAGGAAGCTGCGGGGACTTTGCGCTGGCGAATTGGTATGAGCCTGGTGGTGGTGGGTTTCGGTGTGCTGCTGTTGCTGACGGTGGTGCTGGGCCGTCGAGTGGTCAACCGCTTGAAGATGCTGATCACCGCCATGGATGATCTGGCGGCAGGTGAGGGTGATCTGACCAAGCGCGTGCAGATCAATAGTCAGGATGAGATCGGCGACATGGCCTCGGCGGTCAATCGCTTTGTGGATAAGTTGCAGCCGATCGTGCGTGAGGCTGGCGATGTGGCCCAGCGTACCGGCGTGGAAATCGGCGCCATGACCTTGCGCAATGCCGGCGCCGATGCCGCGGCTGGCATGCAGCGCGATGAAGTGGCCGAAAGCTTGCGCGCGTTGTCGCAGATGGCTGACGAAGCTCAGTCTGAAAGCCATGCGATGCAGGCTGCTTTGAAGCAGATGGTGGATATTCGTCAGGCCACCGATGAGAACACTCGAACCTCAGCGAAAGTCGGTAGCCTGATCGAAGCGTTGGCCGGACAAGTTGATACCGGGGCGAAAGTCATTGAGCGGCTGGCGCAGCAGAGTGAGCAGATTGAAGTGGTGCTGACGGTGATTCACGGGATCGCCGAGCAAACCAACTTGTTGGCGCTGAACGCGGCCATTGAGGCGGCGCGTGCCGGTGAGACCGGTCGCGGGTTTGCCGTGGTGGCGGACGAGGTGCGGGCGCTGGCGAGCAAGACTCAGAGCTCGACCGGCGACATTCAGGCGCACATCGTTGCGTTGCAGCAGGGCGCGCGCGAGGCCGTTGCGGCAATCGGGCAGGCCGGACGTCAGGCCAGCGAAGGTTTGCTGGTGTTGCGCGACAGTGCGCGGTTGCAGCAGTCGGTGCAGGTGTCGGTCGAGCAGGTGCATGCGGCGATCGGTCTGGCGACCCAGGCCGCGGCGCATCAGGCGCAAGGTGCACAGGCGGTACGTGGGCGGGTTGAGACTATCCATGCTCAAGCTGAGAAGGCTGCTCAGGCGGTGGTGGAAACCACGGCCAGCGGCAAGGTGCTGGATGGGTTGGCGGCGCAGTTGAAGGCGAGCCTGGGGCAGTTCAGGGCTTAAGGCTTGTATTGGCTGGTAGGGTCTAATCGCGAGCAGGCTCGCTCCCACAGTGATTGTTGGTGGACACAAAATGTGTGAACACCCTAAATCAAATGTGGGAGCGAGCCTGCTCGCGATGACGATGTCAGCGGCTCAAATACATCCGGGTCGTAAGCAAGTAAACCGGCAACCCCGACACCACAATCAACAACGCCGCATAAGGCGCCGCCGCCGCAAACTCCACATTCGCAGTGTGCGCCCAGACTTCCGTCGCCAATGTATTGAGCCCGGTCGGGCTCAGCAGCAGCGTTGCCGTCAGTTCTTTCATCGCATCCAGAAACACCAGCGCAAACGCTGCGCCCAGGGCGGGAAAGATGATGGGCAGGGTCACCCGACAAAACGCGCTGAAAGACGACGCCCCCAGCGTGCGTGCGGCCTCTTCCAGTTGTGGCGCAGCCTTGTTCAGCGCAGTGCGAATCGGCGCCTGCGCCAGTGGCAGAAACAACAACGCATAAGCAATCAGCAGCAGCGCCGAGGTCTGGTACAGCACCGGCGCATAATGCAGAGCGAAATACACCAGGGTCAGCGCAATCACCAACCCTGGCAATGCATGCAACAGATACGGCAGGCGCTCGGCCCAGATCGCCAGCCGGCCTTTATGGCGCACCACCAGCAACCCCACCGGCACCGCCAGCACCAGGCACAGCGCAGCTCCACCTAGCGACAGCGCCAGGGACGATAACAATGCCTCGCTGATCGCGGCTACCGGGAACGCCGCCGATGAACCCACCATCAGCCAGTACGCCAGCATTCCCAGTGGAATGCCGCTGCCGATGATCGCCAGCAGCAAGCAGTAAAGCTGTCCGGCAGTCGCCCATGGCCCCAGACGAACCTGCTCCGCATGCCGCGCCGCGCCCTGGCCGGTGCGCACATGTCGGCCTTTGCCGCGCACTCGCAATTCGAGCCACAGCAACATAAGGCACAGCGCCAGCAATACGGCAGAAAGCATTGCCGCGTTGGCATTGCTGAACTCCAGTTCGAACTGCTGATAGATCGCCGTGGTAAAGGTTTGCAGGCCGATGATCGACAGCGCGCCGAACTCCACCAGCATGTGCAGCGCAATCAGCAGCGAGCCGGCGAGCAGTGACGGCCAGAGCAGGGGCAGGGTGATTTTGAAGAATACGCCCCAACGATTCTGCCCCAGGGTCCGTGCGGACTCTTCAAGAGAGGGATCGAGATTGCGCAGCGTCGCCGCCACCGGCAGAAAGATCAGCGGGTACTTGGACAGGCTCATCACCAGAATCGCACCGCCCAGCCCTTCGAAGTGAGCGCTCAGGGACACCCAGGTGAAGCTGCTGACAAACGCCGGCACCGCGAATGGCAGACACAGGATCACGCCCCATAACCGCCGTCCCGGCAGATTGCTGCGCTCCAGCAACCAGGCGAGTGACAAGCCAATCACACCACAGGCTAATGTGACGCCCAGCATCAGCGCCAGCGTATTGCGCAACAGGCCAAACACGTAGGGCCGCCACAACAGATGCAGCGCCTCGGCCCAGCCGGCTTGCCAGGTCTTGAGGCCGACATAAGCCAGCGGCAACAGACTGAGCACCACCAGCAGCAAAACCGGCAGCAACAACCAGATTGACGGCCGCTTGCGCCGTGGCACGTAGCTCCCGCGCAAGGCGGGGGCGGATAACGATGTGCTCATCAGTTCAAGCCAACGTCGCGTTCCAGGTCCAGGGCTTCTTCGGCGTTGCCGAGGTCGGCCGGCGTGACGTTCGGCGCTTGCAGTTCGCTGAATGGCTTGAGACCGCGATCCGATGCCATGCCCTTGTGCAGCGGGTATTCGGCGGTGGTCTGGGTGATCACGCGCTGACCTTCTTCGCTGGCCATGTAGGCGAGCAATTGCTGCGCTTCTTTTGGATGCTTGCTGGATTTCAGCACCGCAGCGCTGGAAACGGTGATCAGCCCACCGACGTCGCCACCGGTGAAGTAATGCAGTTTCGAGTCGAGCTGGCCTTTTTCACGCTGCAAGGCGAACCAGTAATAGTTGTTCACCAGCACGGTGGCGACTTCGCCATTTTCCACGGCTTTCAGCGCAACCATGTTGTTGCTGTAGGTCTTGCCGAACGCCCGCAGGCCGGTCAGCCATTCTTCGGCGGCGTCCATCCCGTGGACTTTGATGATCGCTACGGCCTGCTCCTGGAAGGCGCCGCTGGAAGGCACGAAGCCGACCTTGCCTTGCCATTTTGGATCGGAGAATTCCATCACTGATTTGGGCAGGTCTTTTTCGTCAATCAGCTTGGGGTTGAAAGCGACGACGCGGACTCGTGCCGTGATGCCGATCCAGGTACCGTTGCCAGCGACGTAGTCTTTGGGCAGAACGGCGAGGGTGGCGGTATCGGTCTGGGCCAGCTGGCCTTGTTCGCCGAGTTTGTTCAGCGGTGGCGATTCTTCGGTGTAGATCACGTCGGCGGGGGAGCGATCGCCTTCTTCGGCGATCTGGCTGGCGAGCTGGTTGCTGCTGCCCTTGCGCACATTGACGTGAATCCCGGTCTTGGCCTCGAAGGCTTTGGCGACGGCGTCGCCGACTTCCTTGTGTTGACCGTTATAGAGTGTCAGGGAAACCGGATCGGCGGCTTGGGTGAGGGGAGTGGCGAGTGTCAGGCCGAGGAGGGTGATGGTCAGGCCGCGGCGCAGGGTATTTCGAAACATCATTCGCAGGGTTCCTCACTGTCGCATTGCAAAAACTTGAAACAATGATAAACGATATTGCTTCTCAAGTGCGCCTTGCGGGTCTGAGGAGTGTTGGCTAGAGGGGGTGGGGCGGGCCTTTGTGGCGAGGGAGCTTGCTCCCGTTCGGCTGCGAAGCGGTCGCAAAACCGGGCAATAAGGTTTGACTAAAAGAATGAGGGGGCCGCTTCGCGCCCCAGCGGGAGCAAGCGCCCTCGCCACAAAACGCAAAAACCCGCTTTCGCGGGTTTTTGTGAAATTCAAGATCGTGACCTTGAATTTGAATTGGTGCCCAGAAGAAGACTCGAACTTCCACGACCTTGCGGTCACCAGCACCTGAAGCTGGCGTGTCTACCAATTTCACCATCTGGGCAGTATCTTCAGCGTTGCCGCTGTTGATGTGGCGCACTATACGGAGAGCATTTTGATCTGTAAACCCCTGATTTAGTTTTAATATTTCAGAAGCTTGGAATGCAAAAAACCCGCTTTCGCGGGTTTTGTGTGAGCCTGAAATTGATCTAATCTCAAGCTCGAAATTGGTGCCCAGAAGAAGACTCGAACTTCCACGACCTTGCGGTCACCAGCACCTGAAGCTGGCGTGTCTACCAATTTCACCATCTGGGCAGTATCGGCAGCGCTAGTGCGTCGTCGATGGCGCGCACTATACGGAGCGTCTTTTTAACTGTAAACCCCTGTCATCAAAAAAACCTGGAAAATTTTACCGGCGGCATTCAAATCAGCTTTGCGGTGTCGATAAAGGGCTTTAGATGGGCTGTCATAGCCTGAAATTTCCCGTTTCATTACGCCTATGCCAAACTAACCCGCATATAGACAAGGTGAAAACTCTCTAATGGCCGATTGGCAGTCCCTCGATCCCGAGGCCGCTCGTGAAGCGGAAAAATATGAAAACCCTATTCCTAGCCGCGAACTGATCCTTCAGCACCTCGCTGATCGAGGTTCGCCTGCTAACCGCGAGCAGCTGGTCGAAGAGTTTGGTCTGACCACAGAAGACCAGATCGAAGCCCTGCGCCGCCGCCTGCGCGCCATGGAGCGCGACGCTCAACTCATCTATACCCGTCGCGGCACTTATGCGCCGGTGGACAAGCTCGACCTGATCCTGGGCCGCATCAGCGGTCACCGTGACGGCTTCGGCTTCCTGGTCCCGGACGACGGCAGTGACGATCTGTTCATGAGCCCGGCGCAAATGCGCCTGGTGTTCGATGGCGACCGTGCGCTGGCGCGTGTTTCCGGCCTCGATCGTCGCGGCCGCCGCGAAGGCATGATCGTCGAAGTGGTGTCCCGTGCCCACGAGAGCATCGTCGGTCGTTACTTCGAGGAGGGCGGCATCGGTTTCGTCGTCGCGGACAATCCGAAGATCCAGCAAGAAGTGCTGGTGACGCCAGGTCGCAACGCCAATGCCCAGATCGGTCAGTTCGTTGAGGTGAAGATCACTCACTGGCCGACGCCACGCTTCCAGCCGCAAGGCGACGTGGTCGAAGTCGTGGGTAACTACATGGCGCCGGGCATGGAAATCGATGTCGCCCTGCGCACCTACGATATTCCTCATGTCTGGCCTGAAGCGGTACTCAAGGAAGCTGCCAAGCTCAAGCCTGAAGTCGAAGAGAAAGACAAAGAGAAGCGCATCGACCTGCGCCATCTGCCGTTCGTGACCATCGACGGCGAAGATGCGCGCGACTTCGATGACGCGGTCTACTGCGAAGCCAAACCGGGCAAGCTGCGCCTGTTCTCCGGTGGCTGGAAGTTGTACGTGGCGATTGCCGACGTTTCCAGCTACGTAAAAATCGGTTCGGCACTGGATAACGAATCCCAGGTTCGTGGCAACTCGGTGTACTTCCCCGAGCGCGTCGTGCCGATGCTGCCTGAACAGCTGTCCAACGGCCTGTGCTCGCTGAACCCGCACGTCGATCGCCTGGCCATGGTTTGCGAGATGACTATCTCCAAATCCGGCGAGATGACCGACTACTGCTTCTACGAAGCGGTGATTCACTCCCATGCCCGCCTGACCTACAACAAGGTCAGCGCCATGCTGGAAACGCCGAAAGCCACCGAGGCTCGTCAGCTTCGTGGTGAATACACCGACGTCCTGCCGCACCTCAAGCAGCTGTATGCGCTGTACAAGGTTTTGCTGGCGGCCCGTCACGTGCGCGGCGCGATCGATTTCGAAACCCAGGAAACCCGAATCATCTTCGGTTCCGAGCGCAAGATTGCCGAAATCCGTCCGACCGTTCGCAACGACGCCCACAAGCTGATCGAGGAATGCATGCTGGCGGCCAACGTGGCCACCGCCGAATTCCTGAAAAAACACGAAATCCCAGCGTTGTACCGCGTCCACGATGGCCCGCCACCGGAGCGTCTGGAAAAACTGCGTGCTTTCCTTGGCGAGCTTGGCCTGTCCCTGCACAAAGGCAAGGACGGTCCGTCGCCGAAGGATTACCAGGCTTTGCTGGCAAGCATCAAGGATCGTCCGGATTTCCATCTGATTCAGACCGTCATGCTGCGTTCGTTGAGTCAGGCGGTGTACAGCGCCGATAATCAGGGCCACTTCGGCCTGAATTACGAAGCCTATACCCACTTCACTTCGCCGATTCGCCGCTACCCGGACTTGCTCACGCACCGGGCGATTCGCAGCGTCATCCATTCGAAAATGGACACCCCGCACGTTCGCCGTGCTGGCGCGATGACCATTCCGAAAGCGCGCATCTACCCGTACGACGAAGCGATTCTGGAGCAGCTCGGCGAGCAGTGCTCGATGAGCGAGCGCCGTGCCGACGAAGCGACCCGCGACGTAGTGAACTGGCTCAAGTGTGAGTTCATGAAAGACCGCGTGGGCGAATCGTTCCCGGGTGTGATCACCGCCGTGACCGGTTTCGGCCTGTTCGTCGAGCTGACCGATATTTACGTCGAAGGCCTGGTGCACGTCACCGCGCTGCCGGGCGATTACTACCACTTCGACCCTGTGCACCATCGCCTCGCCGGTGAGCGTACCGGTCGCAGTTTCCGCCTTGGCGACACCGTTGAAGTGCGGGTCATGCGCGTCGACCTCGACGAGCGCAAGATCGACTTCGAGATGGCTGAAAAAACCATCAGCGCGCCGATCGGCCGCAAAAAACGTGGCGCTGAAACCGCTGCACCTGCCGCCGCTACTACAAAATCGGCTGTGGAGCCGGTGCCGGCGAAAACCGGTCGTCGTCCTGCCAAGGAAAAGGCTGTCGAAGCCTATCGCCCGAGCGATGCCGCGGCAAAAAATGCCGAGTTGCGTAAAAGTCGTGAAATGAAACAGGCATTGCTGTCTGAAGCGAAAAGCGGCGGTAAAGCGGCGTCTGGGGGAAAGACCGGGCGGTCGGCGCCTGACAAGGCCTCCGGCGGCAAGCCAGCAAAACCAAGCAAACACCGTAAAGGCCCGCCAAAAGCGGGTTCCGCTCCAGCCGCCAGAAGCGGCGGGGCGCGTAAACCTAAGGCCAAGTCATGAGTCAGTTGGAAAAGATCTACGGCGTGCACGCGGTAGAAGCATTGCTGCGTCACCACCCAAAACGCGTCAAGCAGATCTGGCTGGCTGAAGGCCGCAGTGATCCGCGGGTTCAGACGCTGATCGAGCTCGCTGCCGAAAATCGCGTAGCCGTCGGTCAGGCCGAGCGCCGTGAGCTGGATGCGTGGGTTGAAGGCGTGCACCAGGGCGTGGTGGCGGACGTGAGTCCGAGCCAGGTCTGGGGCGAGGCGATGCTCGACGAGCTGCTCGATCGCACCGAAGGCGCACCGTTGCTGCTGGTACTCGACGGCGTGACCGATCCGCACAATCTCGGCGCTTGCCTGCGTTCGGCCGATGCGGCCGGCGCGCTGGCCGTGATCGTGCCGAAGGACAAGTCAGCCACCCTGACCCCGACGGTGCGGAAAGTCGCCTGTGGCGCGGCGGAGGTGATTCCGCTGGTGGCCGTGACCAACCTGGCGCGCACCCTGGAAAAGCTCAAGCAGCGTGGCTTGTGGGTCGTCGGTACCGCGGGCGAGGCTGAGCAGGATCTGTATCAGCAGGACCTGACCGGCCCGACCATCCTGATCATGGGGGCGGAGGGCAGCGGAATGCGCCGCCTGACTCGCGACCTTTGCGACTATCTGGTGCGCCTGCCGATGGCGGGCAGTGTCAGCAGTCTCAACGTTTCCGTGGCCACTGGCGTCTGCCTGTTCGAGGCCCTGCGCCAGCGCGGCGTCAAAGCCGCCGGAACCGCCAAAAAGTCCTGATTCGGTTGTAATCCCTGTGGGAGCGAGCCTGCTCGCGATAGCGGAGTTACATTCAGCACAAATGTTGAATGTTGCACCCCATCGCGAGCAGGCTCGCTCCCACAGTGGTTTTGTGTCTGGGCGAAGATTGGGGTTGTTCAAATAATCACCAATTGCCTTGCACCTCTCTCGACCCTTCTCTACAATTGCGCCCCTTGCTGTGACGGCAGGCACGCATGTGTCTATCGCCGGCAAGTCCATAAGTGTCATTCACTCCTTGTCTGACCGCTTTTGAGCGGCAGGCTACAACCCGTAAGGAGCATTCATGCGTCATTACGAAATCATCTTTTTGGTCCACCCGGATCAAAGCGAGCAAGTCGGCGGCATGGTTGAGCGTTACACCAAGCTGATCGAAGAAGACGGCGGCAAAATCCACCGTCTGGAAGATTGGGGCCGTCGTCAACTGGCCTACGCAATCAACAATGTTCACAAGGCTCACTACGTGATGCTGAACGTTGAGTGCACTGGCAAGGCCCTGGCCGAGCTGGAAGACAACTTCCGCTACAACGATGCAGTGATCCGTAACCTGGTCATCCGTCGCGAAGAAGCCGTTACCGGCCAATCCGAGATGCTCAAGGCTGAAGAAAACCGCAGTGAGCGCCGTGAGCGTCGCGACCGTCCTGAGCACTCCGACGCCGAAGGCGTTGATGGTGATGACAGCGACGCCAGCGATAACGCTGACGAGTAATCCACGGACCTTTTGAGGAGCCTATTACATGGCACGTTTCTTCCGTCGTCGTAAATTCTGCCGCTTCACCGCTGAAGACGTGAAAGAGATCGATTACAAAGATCTCAACACTCTGAAAGCTTACGTATCCGAGACCGGCAAAATCGTTCCAAGCCGCATCACCGGTACCAAAGCACGTTATCAGCGTCAGCTGGCCACCGCTATCAAGCGCGCCCGCTTCCTGGCCCTGCTGGCCTACACCGACAGCCACGGCCGCTGAGACCGGGCAGTCGACACGTAGCAAAGGATTGAATGCATGCGCGCCTTAGCTGAGTTCATCATGCGCGGCCGTATGCAGGCCACTCTGGTAGTGGCCGGATGCGCAACATTGCCGTTGTTGTATTGGTTGGGTGCTGCCGCCGGATGCCTTGTGCTCCTGCGGCGCGGATTGAAGGACGCCTTGGGCGTTCTTGCTCTGGGGCTGCTGCCGGCGTTGATCTGGTGGCTTTACTCCGACGACCCACGGGCACTTCTGGTGCTGCTGGGGTCTTCGAGCCTTGCGTTGGTTTTGCGCGCAAGCGAGTCCTGGAGCCGCGTGCTGCTGGTCAGCATAGCGATGGGATTGGTGTTTTCAGTGGTGCTGGGGGTGGCTTTTGCGCCCCAGATCGAGATGCTGGCGCAGGCGTTGATAAAAGTCATGCCGTCGCTACTCGGTGATGTCTACCAGCAATTGTCGGTAGACGAGCAAGCGCGTTTCGCGTCCCTGATTGCACCGGTCCTGACCGGCCTGATTGCGGCCTTGTTGCAAATCGTCAGTGTGCTGAGCCTGATTGTCGGGCGCTACTGGCAGGCGTTGTTGTACAACCCGGGTGGTTTTGGTCGCGAGTTTCGCGCCATCCGAATCCCGCTTTTGCCGGCGATGTTGCTGCTGGTGTTGATGCTTCTGGGGCCTAACTTAGGTTCGCAGATGGCCATGTTGACACCGTTGTGCAGCGTACCGCTGGTGTTCGCCGGGCTGGCCTTGATTCACGGGCTGGTGGCGCAAAAGCGACTGGCCAAATTCTGGCTGGTGGGGTTGTACGTCACGCTGTTGCTGTTCATGCAGCTGATCTATCCGTTGCTGGTGGTCTTGGCCATCGTCGACAGCCTGATTGATTTTCGCGGTCGTTCGGCGCCGAAAGATGCCGATAACGCGAACGGTGAAGGTTAAAAGTTAAGAGGATTTTCACATGCAACTGATCCTTCTGGAAAAAGTCACCAACCTGGGCAACCTGGGTGACAAAGTGAACGTTAAGGCTGGTTACGGTCGTAACTACCTGCTGCCTTACGGCAAAGCTACCGCTGCGACCCCAGCCAACCTGGCTGCGTTCGAAGAGCGTCGCGCTGAGCTGGAAAAAGCCGCAGCAGACCGTAAAACTTCGGCTGAAAGCCGTGCCGCCCAACTGGCTGAGCTGGAAGTGACTATCACTGCCACCGCTGGTGACGAAGGCAAGCTGTTCGGTTCGATCGGCACCCACGACATCGCTGATGCACTGACCGCCTCTGGCGTTGAAGTTGCAAAAAGCGAAGTTCGTCTGCCGAACGGCACCATCCGCAACGTAGGCGAATTCGACGTAGCCGTGCACCTGCACGCCGAAGTTGAAGCCACCGTACGCGTTGTCGTGGTAGCAGCTTAAGCAGCACTTGTCGGCTGGCACCCTTGGGTGCTTGCCGGTAACATCGGGCACGATCCTGTTTACAGGTCGTGCCCTTTGTCTTTCTGTAGTTCCTGATTTTTATAATCCCAGCTCTTCCTGACAAACCAAGTGGCCATGAACGATATCTCCGCTCCCGAGCAATACGATCTGCAAACCGCTGCCCTGAAGGTGCCGCCGCATTCCATCGAGGCCGAACAGGCCGTGCTCGGTGGTTTGATGCTGGACAACAACGCCTGGGAACGCGTGCTCGATCAAGTCTCCGACGGCGATTTCTATCGGCATGACCACCGCCTGATCTTCCGGGCGATCGCCAAACTGGCGGACCAGAACCAGCCGATCGACGTCGTGACCCTGGCCGAGCAGTTGGACAAGGAAGGTCAGACGTCCCAGGTTGGTGGCCTCGGCTACCTCGGCGAACTGGCGAAAAACACGCCGTCCGTCGCCAACATCAAGGCCTATGCCCAAATCGTTCGCGAGCGGGCGACCTTGCGCCAACTGATCGGTATCAGCACCGAAATCGCCGACAGCGCCTTCAACCCGGAAGGTCGCACCGCCGCCGAGATTCTCGACGAAGCTGAACGACAGATCTTCCAGATCGCCGAGGCCCGTCCGAAAACCGGCGGCCCGGTGAGCGTCAACGACCTGCTGACCAAGGCCATCGACCGTATCGACACCTTGTTCAACACCGACAATGCCATCACCGGCCTGTCCACCGGCTATACCGACCTCGATGAGAAAACCAGCGGTCTGCAACCGTCGGACCTGATCATTGTCGCCGGCCGTCCATCCATGGGTAAAACCACCTTTGCGATGAACCTGGTGGAAAACGCCGTGCTGCGTAGCGAGAAGGCTGTTCTGGTTTACTCCCTCGAGATGCCAGGCGAATCGCTGATCATGCGTATGTTGTCGTCCCTCGGTCGGATCGACCAGACCAAGGTCCGGGCCGGTCGCCTGGAAGACGACGATTGGCCGCGCCTGACCTCGGCGGTCAACCTGCTCAACGATCGCAAGCTGTTCATCGATGACACGGCGGGTATCAGCCCCTCGGAAATGCGTGCGCGGACTCGTCGTCTGGTGCGTGAGCACGGTGAGATCGGCTTGATCATGATCGACTACCTGCAGCTGATGCAGATCCCCGGTTCCAGCGGTGACAACCGGACCAACGAGATTTCCGAGATCTCCCGGTCCCTGAAAGCCCTGGCCAAGGAATTCAACTGCCCGGTAGTGGCTCTGTCCCAGCTCAACCGTTCCCTGGAGCAACGGCCGAACAAGCGCCCGGTAAACTCCGACTTGCGGGAATCGGGTGCGATCGAGCAGGACGCCGACGTGATCATGTTCGTGTATCGGGATGAGGTGTATCACCCGGAAACCGAACACAAAGGCATTGCCGAAATCATCATCGGCAAGCAGCGGAACGGCCCGATCGGCTTTATCCGCCTGGCCTTCATCGGCAAATACACCCGATTTGAAAACCTGGCGCCGGGTAGCTACAACTTCGACGACGATGAGTAATATCTACATCGCCTGATCGGGCCTCATCGCGGGCAAGTCGGATCGCCGCACCGCCGCTCCCACAGGGATTACACCGAACCTGTGGGAGCAGGCTTGCCCGCGATGGGGTCGCCGCAATTTCCGACCATAGCCGTCGGAATTGGTCAAAATTTGTGCTATATTCCGCGCCCGCGAAATTCAATGAAAGCCAACACCGGTTATCGACATGCAAGCAGCCAAGCCGTTATTTGACTATCCCAAGTACTGGGCCGAATGTTTCGGGCCAGCGCCATTCCTGCCAATGAGCAGGGAGGAGATGGATCAGCTCGGCTGGGATTCCTGCGACATCATCATCGTCACCGGTGATGCCTACGTCGACCATCCGTCATTCGGTATGGCGATCATCGGCCGGCTGCTGGAAGCCCAGGGCTTCCGCGTCGGGATCATCGCGCAGCCGAACTGGCAGTCCAAAGACGACTTCATGAAGCTCGGCGAGCCGAACCTGTTTTTCGGTGTCGCGGCCGGCAACATGGACTCGATGATCAACCGCTACACCGCCGACAAGAAGATCCGTTCCGACGACGCCTACACCCCCGGTGGCCTGGCGGGCAAACGTCCGGACCGCGCGAGCCTGGTTTACAGCCAGCGCTGCAAGGAAGCCTACAAGCACGTGCCGATCGTGCTCGGTGGCATCGAAGCCTCCCTGCGCCGCATCGCCCACTACGATTACTGGCAGGACCGGGTGCGCAACTCGATCCTGATCGACGCCTGCGCCGACATCCTGCTCTACGGCAACGCCGAGCGTGCGATTGTCGAAGTCGCCCAGCGCTTGTCCTATGGTCACAAGATCGAAGACATCACCGATGTACGTGGCACCGCGTTCATCCGTCGCGACACACCGAAAGACTGGTACGAAGTCGATTCCACGCGTATCGATCGTCCGGGCAAGGTCGACAAGATCATCAACCCGTACGTGAACACCCAAGATACCCAGGCTTGCGCGATCGAGCAGGAAAAGGGGCCGGTTGAAGACCCGAGCGAAGCCAAGGTCGTGCAGATCCTGGCGAGCCCACGGATGACGCGCGACAAGACCGTGATTCGTCTGCCGTCGGTTGAGAAAGTCCGTGGCGACGCGGTTCTTTACGCTCACGCCAACCGCGTGTTGCACCTGGAAACCAACCCGGGCAATGCCCGTGCGCTGGTGCAGAAGCACGGCGAAGTCGATGTCTGGTTCAACCCACCTCCGATTCCGATGACCACCGAAGAAATGGACTACGTGTTCGGCATGCCTTACGCACGGGTTCCGCACCCGGCATACGGCAAGGAAAAGATTCCTGCCTACGACATGATCCGTTTCTCGGTGAACATCATGCGCGGCTGCTTCGGTGGCTGTACGTTCTGCTCGATCACCGAGCACGAAGGCCGGATCATCCAGAACCGTTCCGAAGAGTCGATCATTCGCGAAATCGAAGAGATCCGCGACAAGGTCCCAGGTTTCACCGGCGTCATTTCCGACCTCGGCGGCCCGACGGCGAACATGTACCGCATCGCCTGCAAGACCCCGGAAATCGAATCCGCGTGCCGCAAGCCTTCATGCGTGTTCCCCGGCATTTGCCCGAACCTGAACACCGACCACTCGTCGCTGATCCAGCTCTATCGCAGCGCCCGTGCCTTGCCGGGTGTGAAGAAGATCCTGATCGCGTCCGGCCTGCGTTACGACCTCGCGGTCGAGTCGCCGGAATACGTCAAGGAGCTGGTGACCCACCACGTCGGTGGTTACCTGAAGATCGCCCCGGAACACACCGAGGAAGGTCCGCTCAACCAGATGATGAAACCGGGCATCGGCAGCTATGACAAGTTCAAGCGCATGTTCGAGAAGTACACCAAGGAAGCCGGGAAAGAGCAGTACCTGATTCCGTACTTCATCGCCGCTCACCCGGGCACCACCGACGAAGACATGATGAACCTGGCTCTGTGGCTCAAGGGCAACGGTTTCCGTGCCGATCAGGTGCAGGCGTTCTACCCGTCGCCGATGGCCACCGCCACCGCGATGTACCACTCGGGCAAGAACCCGCTGCGTAAGGTCACTTACAAGAGCGACGGCGTGACCATCGTCAAGAGCGAAGAGCAGCGTCGTCTGCACAAGGCGTTCTTGCGTTATCACGACCCCAAAGGCTGGCCGATGCTGCGTGAAGCGCTGACCCGCATGGGCCGCGCCGACCTGATCGGGCCGGGCAAGAACCAGCTGATCCCGCTGCATCAGCCGGCGACCGACAGCTACCAGAGCGCCCGTCGCAAGAACTCGACACCGGCCGGCAGCCACAAAGTGGCAGGGGAAAAGACCACCAAGATTCTGACCCAGCACACCGGTCTGCCACCGCGCGCCAGCGATGGCGGCAACCCGTGGGACAAGCGTGAACAGGCCAAGGCTGCGGCGTTTGCCCGCAATCAGCAAGCGGCCAAGGATCGCAAGGACGCGGCCAAAGGCAAAGGGCCCAAGCCTGCGCGTAAGCCGGTTGTCCCGCGCTAAACGCTGATCGCTGACAACAGAATGTCAACCTTCGGGTTGGCGTTTTGCTGATCGTCCCACGCAGGAGCGTGGGACGATCAGGCTGCAGCTTTTCAACTTCAAGGAAGAACACCGTGTCCCGCCGCAAGAAATCCCCCGCGCCACAAACCGCCGCCGACAAACTCATGCAGTTGAAATTCGCCCACTGGCTGGCCTGGCAACCGTATGTGCGGCGCTATGGGTGGATTCATGTGGCGGTCATGATGATGACGATTTTTGCCATGTCACTGACCGGCTCGGTGTTCGGTACGGCATTTTTCCCACATGACTACCCGATGATGGAGAACGTCATCTTCGCCATGTTCGGCGGGTGTCTGGTGATGTCCCTGTGTTTCATTGCGCTGACTCGCGGCTACGCCAAGGCGGTCTGGGGATTGTTCACGATGCTGGTGTTCTGTCTGTCGATCACGTTGCTGGTGATGGTCGAGGCGAATCATGCCGGGTTTGCCTGGATAGCGGCGGTGCCGTCGCTGATCGGTTTGTACTTGATGAGCAAGCGGCGCTACCAGCGTGGGATCAGGGTTTTGCAGGTGGGTGCTCGCATCCGCCAGCGGATCAAGCGGCTCGAAGCGAGCCTGAAGCACACCCTGTGAGGCTCACGCGGTAGCGGCTTGCTACATTTGCGTGCACCTGGCCCAAAGCAATTTCCCGCATCGCCCGATTTTGGTGCTGTACTGCCCTAAGCAAATCTATGAAAGTGCCTGCGCTGCTGGGTGGCATAAGTCTTGCGCGCTTTCGAATACGCTTAAGGCTCGCAGGAGGCTCGCCGTGTCGATTCATGTCGCATTGCATCACGTCACACACTACCGCTACGACCGTGCTGTCGAGCTCGGTCCGCAGATCGTTCGCCTGCGCCCGGCGGCCCACAGTCGCACGCGGATTTTGTCCTATGCGCTGAAAGTCTCGCCCGAGCAGCACTTCATCAACTGGCAACAGGACCCTCAGGGCAATTACCTGGCGCGGTTGGTGTTCCCGGAAAAAACCGATGAGCTGCGGATCGAAGTCGACCTGCTGGCAGAAATGGCAGTGTTCAATCCGTTCGACTTCTTCCTTGAGCCCTACGCGGAAAAAATCCCGTTCACCTATGCCGCCGATGAGCGCAAGGAGCTGGCCCCCTATCTGGAAACCTTGCCCCTGACGCCGAAGTTCCAAGTCTACCTGGACGGCATCGACCGCACGCCGTTGCCCAGCGTCGATTTTCTGGTCGCCCTCAACCAGCGCCTGAGTGAAGACATCGGCTACCTGATTCGCATGGAGCCCGGCGTCCAGACCCCCGAACACACCCTTGAACACGCCTCCGGTTCCTGCCGCGACTCGGCGTGGCTACTGGTGCAACTGCTGCGCAACCTCGGGTTGGCGGCGCGTTTCGTCTCCGGCTACCTGATCCAGCTCACCGCCGATGTCAAAAGCCTCGACGGCCCCTCGGGCACCGAGGTGGACTTCACTGACCTGCATGCCTGGTGCGAGGTCTACTTGCCCGGCGCCGGCTGGATCGGCCTGGACGCAACCTCAGGGCTGTTTGCCGGTGAAGGACACATTCCGTTGGCGTGTAGTCCCGATCCGGGCTCTGCGGCGCCGATCAGTGGCTTGGTGGAACCGTGCGAGTGTCAATTCACCCACGAAATGTCCGTGGAGCGGATTTGGGAAGCGCCGCGCGTCACAAAGCCCTACACCGAAGATCAATGGCTGGCGATTCAGGCGCTGGGCCGGCAGATCGATGCCGACCTGTTGGAAGGCGACGTACGCCTGACCATGGGCGGCGAGCCGACCTTCGTTTCCATCGATGACCCCGACGGCGCCGAGTGGAACACCGCCGCCCTCGGCCCGGACAAGCGTCGCCTGTCCGCCGAACTGTTCCAGCGCATGCGCAAGCACTACGCGCCCAAAGGCCTGGTGCATTTCGGCCAGGGCAAGTGGTACCCCGGTGAACAACTGCCGCGCTGGTCGTTGAATTGCTACTGGCGGCGGGATGGTGTGCCGATCTGGCACAACAGCGCGCTGATCGCCGATGAGCAGGAAGACTACGGCGCCGATGGCGAACTGGCCGGGCGTTTTCTGGCGAGTGTCGCCGAGCGCTTGAAAATTCCGACACGCTTCGTGTTTCCGGCCTACGAAGACAATTTCTATTACCTCTGGCGCGAAGGCGCTTTGCCGCAGAACGTCAGCGCCGAAGATTCGCGCCTGGAAGAACCATTGGAGCGGGCGCGGCTGCGCAAAGTCTTCAGCCAAGGGCTGGACAAGGTCATCGGCCAGGTCCTGCCGCTGGCCCGCACCGCCAAGGGTGATCAATGGCAGAGCGGTCGCTGGTACCTGCGCGATGAACACTGCCGGCTGGTACCGGGGGATTCGCCGCTGGGTTATCGCTTGCCGCTGGGGTCACAGCCTTGGGTGAAAGCGGCCGAGTATCCATTCATTTACCCCAACGACCCGAACCAGGAATTCCCGGCGCTGCCGGACACTCAGCAGTTGAACAGTCCGGGCACGCCGGCCGAAGCGGTTGAACGGGATATCGAGGTCGACGAATCCGCAGACTGGCTGACCCGCACCGCATTCTGCGCCGAGGCTCGGGATGGCCGCTTGTACCTGTTCATGCCGCCGTTGGAGCAGGTCGAGGACTACCTGGAACTGGTCACCGCCATCGAGGCGACGGCTCAGGAGCTGCACTGCCCGGTGTTGCTGGAAGGCTATGAACCGCCGAGCGATCCTCGTCTGAGCAACTTTCGCATCACCCCGGATCCGGGCGTGATCGAGGTCAATGTGCAACCGTCCGCCACTTGGGACGAACTGGTTGAACGCACCGAATTTCTCTACGAAGAAGCACGCCAGACTCGCCTGACCACCGAGAAATTCATGATCGATGGTCGCCATACCGGCACCGGCGGCGGTAACCATTTCGTATTGGGTGGTGCGACGCCGGCTGATTCACCGTTTTTGCGTCGTCCGGATTTGCTGCGCAGCCTGATCAGTTACTGGCATAACCACCCGTCCTTGTCCTACCTGTTTTCCGGACTTTTCATTGGCCCGACATCCCAGGCGCCACGGGTGGACGAAGCGCGTAACGACTCGTTGTATGAGCTGGAAATCGCCTTCGCCCAGATGCCGAAGCCGGGGGAAGAATGCGCGCCGTGGCTGGTGGATCGACTGCTGCGCAACTTGTTGATCGATGTCACCGGCAACACCCACCGCTCAGAGTTCTGCATCGACAAACTCTATTCACCCGACGGCGCCACCGGGCGCCTCGGTTTGCTGGAGTTGCGCGCCTTTGAAATGCCGCCTCATGCGCGCATGAGCCTGGCGCAGCAATTGTTGCTGCGGGCGCTGGTGGCGCGATTCTGGCGCGAACCCTATGCGCCGCCGAAACTGGCGCGCTGGGGGACCGAACTGCACGATCGCTTCTTGCTGCCGCACTTTATCGAGCAGGATTTCGCCGACGTCATCGTCGATCTGGATGCCGCCGGTTATCCCGTGCGCGCCGAGTGGTTTGCCGCGCATCTGGAGTTTCGTTTTCCCAAGGTCGGCGACTACGCCGTCAGTGGTATCGAGCTGGAAGTGCGTCAGGCCCTGGAGCCTTGGCATGTGCTGGGTGAAGAGGGCGCGGTGGGCGGCACGGTGCGTTATGTGGATTCGTCCCTGGAGCGCTTGCAGGTCAAAGTCACGGGACTGGCGCCGCAACGTTATTTGCTGACGTGTAACGGCATTCCGGTGCCGCTGCAACCGACCGGCCGGGTTGGCGAATTCGTCGCAGGCGTGCGCTTTCGTGCCTGGCAGCCCTCCAACTGCCTGCAACCGACCATCCCGGTCCACGCGCCGCTGGTGTTCGACCTGCTCGACACCTGGATGGAACGGTCGCTGGGCGGCTGCCAGTACCACGTCGCCCATCCGGGCGGGCGCAATTACGACAGCTTGCCGGTGAACGCTAATGAAGCGGAGAGCCGACGCATGGCGCGATTCTTCCGAATCGGGCACACCCCAGGGAAACTTCCTATACCGAACGTGACGATTAACGACGAGCTGCCGATGACGCTCGATTTACGACGTTTCTAAGCCCTACACGACGCTCGGATTTTTCGTCTATCCGGGCGTCATGAGCCTGCGTTAGTCTGACCGTTCTTTGCTGTCTGCCGAGCTTTCCATGCCTGACCTGCTTGACCGCTACCCGCTGACGGCGGGCACTTATCACGAACTGCTCGACGACAGCGGCGCGGTGCGCCCGCACTGGCGTCGGCTGTTCGACCAATTGCAACGCAGCACCCCGACACAACTGGTGCAGCGCCAGGCGTTGTTGACCCGGCAAATTCAGGAAAACGGCGTGACCTACAACGTCTATGCCGATCCCAAGGGCGCCGACCGGCCCTGGGAGCTGGACCTGTTGCCCCATGTGATTGCCGCCGATGAGTGGGAGCAATTGTCCGCCGGGATTGCCCAGCGGGCGCGTTTGCTGAATGCGGTGCTGGCCGACCTTTATGGCCCGCAGCGTTTGATCGCTGAAGGACTGCTGCCGGCCGAGCTGGTGTTCGGGCACAACAACTTTTTATGGCCTTGTCAGGGTATTTCTCCGCCTGACGGGGCCTTTTTGCATCTGTATGCCGTGGACCTGGCGCGCACGCCTGACGGTCGTTGGTGGGTCACCGCTGACCGGACCCAGGCGCCATCCGGTGCCGGTTATGCGCTGGAAAACCGCACCATCGTGTCCCGGGCCTTCCCCGAGTTGTACCGGGATTTGAAAGTGCAGCACCTGGCCGGGTTCTTCCGCACCTTGCAGGAAACCCTGGCTCGCCAGGCGCCGTGTGACGATGAAGCGCCGCTGGTGGTGGTGCTGACACCGGGTCGCTTCAACGAAAGCTATTTCGAACATTTGTACCTGGCGCGTCAGCTCGGTTATCCACTGGTGGAGGGCGGCGACCTGACCGTTCGTGACGCCACCGTCTACCTGAAAACCCTGAGCGGTCTGCGCCGGGTTCACGCGATCATGCGCCGCCTCGACGATGATTTCTGCGACCCGCTGGAATTGCGCACCGACTCGGCCCTCGGCGTGCCGGGGTTGCTGGAAGCTGTGCGCCAGGGCCGGGTGCTGGTGGCCAACGCCCTGGGCAGCGGCGTACTGGAGTCGCCGGGGTTGCTGGGCTTCATGCCAAGGATCAATCAGTTCTTGTTCGGCGAAGAACTGATCCTGCCGTCCATCGCCACGTGGTGGTGCGGTGAAGCGCCGGTACTGGCCCAGGCGTTGGAAAAACTCCCGGAATTGCTGATCAAACCGGCGTTTCCATCCCAGAGCTTCGCGCCGGTATTTGGCCGTGATTTGAGTGAAAAACAGCGTCGGGCGCTGGCTGAGCGCATGCAGGCTCGGCCTTATGCCTATGTTGCGCAAGAATTGGCGCAACTTTCCCAGGCGCCGATCTGGCAGGCCGAGGACGGTCAGTTGCAGCCTCGGGCCATCGGCATGCGGGTGTATGCGGTGGCCAGTCGTGATGGTTATCGAGTGCTGCCGGGTGGCTTGACCCGAGTGGCGGCCGAGGCAGACGCCGAAGTGGTGTCGATGCAGCGCGGTGGTGCAAGCAAGGACACGTGGGTGCTCGGTGAGCGGGCCCCCAGCGGCGAACAATGGAAAACCCAGCGCACCATCGGTGTTCATGACTTGGTGCGCCGCGATCCGTATCTTCCGTCGCGGGTGGTGGAGAACCTGTTCTGGTTTGGCCGTTATTGCGAGCGCTGCGATGACAGCGCGCGGTTGCTGCGGATCATGCTGGCGCGCTATGTCGATGGCGATGGTCCGCAAGCGCTGGAGGCGGCGGTCGACCTTGGTGAGCGGCTGCACCTGTTGCCCGACGAAGGCGAACTGCCGGAGCGCTTGCTCGCGGCATTGCTCGGCGATGACTGGCCGTTCAGCCTGCGTTCCAATCTGCAACGTCTGCAATGGGCGGCCTCGCAGGTGCGCGGCAAGCTCTCCCGGGAAAACTGGCAAGCGCTGGTGGAGTTGCAGCGCGAGGCCATGGAACTGGAAACCGAAGAGCCGGATTTCGGCGAGTTGCTGGATTTCCTCAACCGCTTGGTAATGTCCCTGGCGGCGCTGTCCGGTTTTGCCCTGGACGACATGACCCGGGACGAAGGCTGGCGTTTCCTGATGATCGGTCGGCGAATCGAACGGCTGCAATTTCTCAGCGGCAGTCTGGCGGCGTTTTTGCGCGGCGCCGGGGCTTTCGATCAGGCCGGGCTGGAGTGGCTGCTGGAGTTGGGTAACAGCAGCATCACCTACCGCTCGCGGTACCTGGCGGTGGCGCAATTGATCCCGGTGCTCGACCTGTTGTTGCTCGACGAGCAGAACCCTCACGCGGTGCTGTTCCAGTTGAAACTGGTGACCCGTACGTTGAAACGCTTGAACGACGACTTTGGCGCGCCGCGTGAGACAGGTCTGCCGCAGTTGGTGGAGCGGCTGGCGCGTTTCGATCTGGGCTGCCTGGAGAATTCGCTATTCGGCGAGGCCAGTGTCCGAGCCGCCATAGAGGGGCTGGCTGATCTGCTGCAAGAGATCGCCGATGCCAGCGGACAGGTGTCGGATCGCCTGGCCTTGCGCCATTTCGCCCATGTCGATGATGTCAGCCAGCGCACGGTGTCCGTCTGATGAATGCCCATTACCAGATTTTCCACGACACCCATTATCACTACGACAGCCCAGTGTCCCTGGCCCAGCAACTGGCGCATCTGTGGCCGCGAGCCTGTGCCTGGCAGCGCTGCACCGAACAGCAATTGCAGATCAGTCCCGAGCCGACTTCGCGCCGGGATGAGCTGGATGTGTTCGGCAACCCGCTGACTCGGTTGGCGTTCGAGCGGCCCCACGATGAATTACTGGTCAATGCCCGGCTCACCGTCGAAGTGCTGGCCCGGCCGTCGCTGGACTTCAATCAATCGCCGGCCTGGGAAGAGACCTGCAACGCGCTGACCTACAGCAGTCAGCCACTTTCATCCGAGTTGCTGGAAGCCTGCCGTTACCGGCTCGAGTCGCCCTATGTGCATTTGAAGCGCAGTTTCGTCGAGTTCTCCGAAAGTTGCTTTCCTCCTGGTCGGCCATTGCTGCTGGGTGTTCAGGCGTTGATGGAGAAGATCTTCAGCGAATTCACCTTCGATGCCGAAGCGACCCAAGTGGCGACGCCGCTGGTTGAAGTGCTGGAGAGGCGACGTGGGGTTTGCCAGGACTTTGCGCATTTGATGCTCGCTTGCCTGCGCTCCCGTGGATTAGCGGCGCGGTACATCAGCGGCTACCTGCTGACCCAGCCACCGCCGGGCCAGCCACGGCTGATCGGCGCCGATGCGTCGCATGCGTGGGTGTCGGTGTTTTGTCCGGTGCTGGGCTGGGTGGATTTTGACCCGACCAACAATGTGCAACCAGCGCTGGAGCACATCACCTTGGCCTGGGGCCGGGATTTTTCCGATGTGTCGCCATTGCGCGGAGTGATCCTGGGCGGTGGCAGCCACGATCCAGAGGTTCGGGTCACAGTAATGCCGTTGGAGTAACTGAGATCAAATTGTGGGAGCGAGCCTGCTCGCGATAGCGGTGTATCAGTCAAGTAACTGCTAAGTGTGCCGCCGTCATCGCGAGCAGGCTCGCTCCCACATGGGGATGTGCAAGTCAGTTCTGGAGGGGTATTTTCAGATTGGCCTGTGAGGGTCAGCAACATCGTTGCTGACCCTGGACACAGATCCGGTGGGCCTGATCAGATCATCGGGCCCTGAGGGTCTCAGGCGTCGGGCGCCTGATCTTTCGGTGCTTCAGCTTCGTCTGTAGCCACTTCGCCTTCGGTATCCGGGTTCAGTGCTGCTGCTTCTTCTTCAGCTGTAGCTTTCTTGCGCTGAAGCTTTTCCTCTTTCTTCTGCTCCTTGGCCAAGTCTCTCTGACGTTTGGCGAAGGAATAATTAGGTTTAGCCATGGGCGATCCTCTGGGGTCGAAGGTGAGGTTGAGCGGCGCATATTCTGCCCTGTATCGATGCCGAGCCGTTAGCTGGGTTTTTGCTCGGTCCATTTTGGCGGTACCGAGGGTTGCCAGGCGTCCAGTGCTTCGAGCAGGGTTTGCGGCGATTCGCTCATTTGCAGCATGTCACGGTGCGCTTCGCGAACGAAGCCTTCGCCGACGATATGATCAAGAAAAGACGTCAACTTGCTGTAGAAACCGTTTACTTCCAGCAAACCCAGCGGTTTGCCGTGATAGCCGAGCTGGCCCCAGGTCCAGACTTCGAACAGTTCTTCCAGTGTGCCCAGACCGCCAGGCAGGGCGATGAAGGCATCGCTGAGTTCGGCCATTCGCGCCTTGCGCGCATGCATGCCGTCGACCACTTCCAGGCGGGTCAGGCCGCTATGGCCAATTTCCTTGTCCTTGAGGCTCTGGGGGATGATCCCGATCACCTCACCACCGGCCGCCAGTGCGGCGTCGGCCACAATCCCCATCAGCCCGACGGCGCCGCCACCATAGACCAGGGTCAGCTTGCGCTCGGCCAATGCTCGCCCCAGGGCGACAGCCGCTTCACGATAAGCCGGATTGGTGCCGGTGCTGGCACCGCAAAATACACAAACGGATGCTAAAGGCATGCCTTACTCCACGGTCATCGGTGCCACAGAGTAAAGGCAGGTTTGCATCGTTCCAAGGACTAAACTTCGTGTTCAGGTGTTTCGTAAGTACCGCTGGCACCACAGGCATAGGCGGCGAGCAAACTGCTCAACAAACTGTTGAAAGACATGACAGACGCTCCAGATGAGAGATGACGGCCCTGATGATAGGGCCATGCCAGGCGTCTGGCTGGTAGATTGTTTCGATGAGTGTCATAGCCTGAAAGTTGTATACAATTTTTGATTCAGGTCATAGGAACTTGCGAAGATTTCAGGCAGTCTTCTGCCCATTCGCACTTTTGTTAACCCTGCCTTGGAGATTCACCATGTTTGCCAAACTTGTTGCGGTATCCCTGCTGACACTGGCCAGCAGCCAATTGATGGCTGCCGAGTGCAAGACGACCATCGACTCCACCGATCAGATGTCCTTCAACACCAAGGCCATTGAAATCGACAAAAGCTGCAAGACGTTCACCGTTGAACTGACTCACTCCGGCAGCTTGCCGAAAAACGTCATGGGTCATAACTGGGTGCTGAGCAAAGAGGCAGACATGCAGCCGATCGCCACCGACGGCCTGGCCGCTGGCATCGACAAGAACTACCTGAAAGAAGGCGATGCCCGCATCATCGCTCACACCAAAGTCATCGGTGCGAAGGAAACCGACTCGGTGACGTTCGATGTGTCGAAGCTCGATGCTGCGGAAAAATACGGCTTCTTCTGCTCGTTCCCGGGCCACATCTCGATGATGAAAGGCACTGTTACCCTGAAGTAAGACGGGCTGCCGCGTTATCGTTCTTCGCGAGCAAGCCCGCTCCCGCATTTGATCTGTATACACCGCAGACCCAGTGTGGGAACGGGCTTGCTCGCGAATGGGCCTTCGGCATCGACAAATGCTCAGCTCAAGCCAAAGAAAAGCCCGCTGAGGATCAACTCCTCAGCGGGCTTTTTCGTTCATTCACGGCTCACGGCGCAAACGGCATCACGCGCTTGTGATGAGTCTTTTTATACGTATCGCAAATGATCTTGAACGCTTCCTCGCGCACCGGTTCGCCGTGCAGGAAGGCGTCGATCTCGGCGTAGGTCACGCCGTGGGACGCTTCGTCCGGTTTGCCCGGCGACAGGTCTTCGAGGTCGGCGGTCGGGATTTTTTCCACCAGCGGCTCCGGCGCGCCGAAGCTACGGGCAATCGCCCGGACCTGATTTTTCACCAGGCCGCTCAGCGGTGCGAGGTCGCAGGCGCCGTCACCGAACTTGGTGAAGAAGCCCATCACGGCTTCCGCTGCGTGGTCGGTGCCGATCACCAGGCCATGAGCTGCGCCAGCGATGGTGTATTGCGCAACCATGCGCATCCGCGCCTTGGTGTTGCCCAATACGAAATCCACCGAGACCGCCTGTTTGCCTTCGAAGGCTGCCACTTCACCGGCCAGGGATTTCACCGCCGGGCCGATGTTAACCGTGTGGCGCTCGTCCGGGGCGATGAAGTCCACCGAGGCCTGGGCGTCGTGTTCATCGAACTGCGTTTGGTACGGCAGGCGCACGGCGATGAACTTGTAGCCGTTATCACCGGTACGCTGGCGCAGTTCACGCATGGCGCGTTGGGCCAGGAGGCCGGCGGTCAGGGAGTCGACGCCGCCGCTGATGCCTAGCACCAGCGTCTTGAGCCCTGAATTGACCAGGCAGTCCTGAATGAAGGTAATCCGACGGGCGACTTCAGCCTCGAGGGCGAGTTGATCCGCGAACGGCGGTTGGACCTTGAGCTGTTCAGCAATCTCACGCTGTACGGCTTGCATGAATTCACTCCTTGCTTGATGTACTGGAAAGGGCGGCAGGTACTTGGAAAACGTGTCGCAAATAGGCGACGAAATTCGGGTCTTTGCAGTGAGTCTTGCCAGGCTCATCAGAAATCTTGGCCACCGGTTGGCCGTTGCATGCCGTCATTTTAAGCACGATGCTCATCGGTTCGACACCCGGAATATCGCAGGTCAGATTGGTACCGATACCGAAGCTGACATTGATCCGACCGCGCAACGCCCGAAAAATCTCCAGAGACTTGGGCAGCGTCAGGCTGTCGGAAAACACCAGGGTCTTGCTCATCGGGTCGATGCCCAGCTTGTGGTAGTGGGCGATGGCTTTTTCGGCCCAGAGCACCGGGTCACCGGAATCGTGGCGCAAGCCGTCGAAGAGCTTGGCAAAGAACAGATCGAAATCGCTGAGGAAGGCATCGGAGGTGATGCAGTCGGTCAGGGCAATGCCCAACAGACCACGGTACTCGCGGACCCAGCAATCGAGGGCGGCAATCTGGCTGTCGATCAGCCGTGGGCCGAGTTGCTGGTGGGCCATGATCCATTCGTGGGCCATGGTGCCCAGCGGCTTCATATCCAGCTCCCGGGACAGGTGCACGTTGCTGGTGCCGACGAAGCGACCGGGGAAGTCATGTTTGAGCACGTTCACCACTTCTTCCTGCACGCGGTACGAGAAGCGACGGCGAGTGCCGAAATCGGCTACCTGCAACTCGGACAATTCGTCGGTGCTGGCGTTGGCGGTCAACCAGTCGAATTTGCGATAGAGCTGCTCGCGGGCCTGTTCCAGGACAATTTCCCGGTAGCGATAGCGGTTGCGCACTTCGCTGACCATGGCCAGCAACGGCACTTCGAACAGAATCACGTGCAGCCACGGCCCGCGCAGGCGGATGAACAACTCGCCGTTTTCAATGCCGGTGTGGATATAGCGCAGATTGAAACGGAACAGCCCGAGAAAACGCAGGAAGTCCGGTTTCAGGAAGCTGATGCGCTCCAGGAAGCTCAACTGATCGGCGCTCAGGCTCAACTCGGCCAGACGCTCGATCTGGAAACGGATCTCCGCCAGGTACGGGCGCAGATCCTCGCTGTTACGGCAACGAAACTCCCATTCGACTTCCACGTTAGGGTAGTTGTGCAGCACCGCCTGCATCATCGTCAGTTTGTAGAAGTCGGTGTCGAGCAGGTTCTGCACGATACGATCGGCAAACACACTCTCGCTCATAACGGGGTTCTCCAGGCGGGCCGCGGCCCGGGGCAGCGGCGTTGCAGCTGTTTCAATGAATGGGGCTAGTGGCGCATATCAGCGGTGAGGATTGCCAGCTTTTTTTGTGTTCATGCTGGAATAATCACATGTTGCTGGCACCTTCATATGCAAACACCTGCGACTCCTCAGTTATCTGCTGTTGCCTCGAGCGCTGCCTGGATGACGAGCGCCAGGCTTTCCCAACTTCTTACATAGCCATCCAAGTGGGAGTGACGAGGAATAAGCCCTGTTTCAATTGCCTTGATCATTGCTGCTTTTATCATTTCATGAGTCGCTGATTTGGCCATGACTTACAATCCTTTAAATGTTATTTGGTCCAGCGCGTCGACACCGTCCTGTAGCAATAAATAGGCTGGAAGTATCAGGCGGAAAAAGTCAGCGTCATTAGTGTTTTTAACGGTTACAGAGGTCAGCGCCTCTAAAAGGCTCGTTGCGGCGCGTATTCTGAAACAGGCATCTTCAAATAACAGGTGGGATGCGACCTGTGAGTCTATATAAAAAGTTGGAATGTTAGATGCGTTGGATTTAAGGGGCTGGTAGCGATTCATAGACGAACTCCTTGAGCGCGCTTGGGTTATGAGGGCGAGAGTAATTATTTTTTTTGGGGGGGTGATGATGTTGCCTGGGCATTGCTTATCTGCTGAACCATCGCATAAGTGCAATGGCTCAGCGTTCATTGAAATTTATGCGATCTGAGCTTTAGCTGGAGGCCGATCCGCACAAACAGGGTTCTTCGGCGGGAGAGGATTTGTTATCGCGGGCCAAGCAATCAAATCGAGATCCAGATCGCTGAATTTGCTTGAGTCAAAAACAGGGTTTTTTATTCCTACGCGACGTTGCTCATCATAGTCGCCCAGGATTCGCATACAGACGTTGAATAGCAGTGTCATCGCAATAAGGTTAACCAAGGCCAAAAATGTCATGGTGATGTCTGCAAACGCGAGCACCGTGGAAAGGTCTTCAACCGAACCCCAAAAGACCAGCATCAATACGGATATGCGGTACGCAATTAATGATTTATGGGGCGCCGCGAAGATGAATCGTAAACTGTTCTCTCCCAGATAGTAGTTGTAGAGCATTGCCGTGAACACAAACAAGGAAAGTACCACGCTGATGAACATCCGGCCCCAATCGCCTACTACCTCAGCCAGTGAGTTTTGTGCCAACGCAATGCCGTCGCCTTCGAAACCGGGAGCATAAAAGCCGGAAAGCAAAATGATCAACGCGGTACACGTGCAAATAATGATGGTGTCGATGAAGACACTGAACGCTTGCACCACGCCTTGTGCTATCGGATGGGCGATTTTTGCCGCAGAGGCGACGTTAGGCGCACTGCCCAGCCCTGCTTCATTGGAGAACACTCCGCGCCTCACCCCCATCATGATTGCACTGCCCACCAGCCCGCCAAAAGCCTGATCCAGTCCGAACGCGCTTTTGACAATGCTGAGCAGCACTCCGGGGACCAGGTCAATTTGCAACACGATCACGTAAAGCGTTACACCGAAATAGACGATAACTTTAAGGGGAACCAATAAATCGGCAACCGCCGCGATGCGCTTTATACCGCCCACGAACACAATGCCCAGTAACAGAGACAGCGTGAGTCCGGACCATGTCGTCGATAAACCAAAGGCATTGTTGAGAGAATGCGATACGGCATGGGACTCAAGGCCATTGATGGCAAACCCGAAGGTTACCAAAAGCAGGAGCGCAGCAATCGTTCCAAGCCAGCGTTTGCCCAGGCCATGCTGGATGTACCAGGACGGGCCCCCACGATATTGACCGTTTGCATCGCAGCGCTTGTAGAGTTGACCCAGCGCGCATTCGAAAAAACTACTCGACATCCCCAATAGAGCGGTCATCCACATCCAGAACACTGCACCGGGGCCGCCCATGCTCACGGCAATGCCGACGCCAACGATATTGCCGGTTCCGACGCGGCCGGCCAGGCTGAGCGTCAATGCCTGCAATGAACTCAAGTGATGATTGCCGGTATGCCAGTTCCCGCGTAATACCGAGATCATGTGGATGAAGTATCGGAGCTGGACAAATCTTGAGCGGATTGTGAAATAGCTTCCCAGCCCAAGAACTAAAGGTATCAAAACCTTGCCGGAGAGAAAGTCGTTGATGATGTCAAGCATTCAAAGCTCCTTGCTATTTAGAGTGCTGGCGAATTTATGGTGTAGCAGGTCCTGAATCTTTCAGGAACCGTAATATCCGGTCATCTATCGTTGCGCGCAATTTCGCAAGTTGGTTAAAAATGATGCGGGTTGATGCTATGTTCGAGTCTTCTGGCACTATTGTGATGGGTTTGTATGTCTGATTTTTTTTCGGCTAACTTAAGGCTGCTGTGTAGTCACTATCGATCCGTCGCGGAAGTCTGTAGGAAACTTCGAATTAATCGTGGGCAATTTAATAAATATCTATGCGGAAATAGCCTTCCCACACCTTTTAACCTTAAACGGATCTGTGATTTTTTCGGAGTCGAAGAGTTCGAAATAGGTTTGCCGACAGAGCAATTCATCATTCTTATCGGCGCTAAAGCAAGGCGAATCAGTCCGTCCAGCGAGGTGACGGCACCGCAGCGGATGCTTGATCACCTTCGGCAACAGTCTTCGTCGCAGCTAAAAGCCCACACGGGTTACTACTACGAGTACTACCATGCAATGACAGAGCCCGGTTCCGTTCTGTGCTCCCTGGTGCATATGTACGAGGAGGGGCAGCATTTCGTATACGAACGAAATGAACGCTTACAGATAACTGGGACGGATGGGGAGTTTGAGCGGTATCGATACGTGGGGATTGCCTACTACTTACAGGATCGCTTGTTCCTCATCGATTATGAGTCGCTGACGTCCAACGAGATTAGCCAAACCATTCTCATCCCGAGCTTCAAAAGCTGTATTACTCGACTCAATGGCTTGAAGATGGGCGTTTCCGCAGGTGACCATCGTACTCCTGCGTGTTCGAGGGTGGTTTGGGAGTATCTTGGACAGCAGATCAATCGAGTCAATGCGTATCGCAGGGTGCGGCTTTACAGAATGGATGATCCCGCCATCGATGATGATGTGCGCGCTCGTCTCGCTCAAACCAAAGTCGTCGATGGCCGCTTTGTTATTGCGTGACGCCATGATGAGTCTGACAACCGTGTTGCCGGTTTTAGGGCCGCTACGCAGCCCAACGGGGGCAAGCCCCCTCACCACAGAGGTTGCGTGATATTTCAACTTTGCGGCGCATCCGGATTGTCCATCTGCTCCAGCATCCACTTCACAAAATCCCGCACCTTGGGCACTTCCGCCGAATGCTCCGGATAGGCCAGGTAATAGGCGTCGGTGCTGGGCATTGCATGCTGCCAGGGAATGACCAGTTTGCCGTCGGCCAATTCCTCTTCCACCAGAAACTTCGGTAGCAGCGCCACGCCGCAGCCGACCTGGGCAGCACGGATGCACATGTAGAACGTTTCGAAACGCGGGCCGTGGTAGCTGTGTTCGGTGTGGTAGCCCTGGCTGTCGAACCAGTCGTGCCAGGCCTGGGGGCGGGAAGCGTTTTGCAGCAGGACCAGGTCGGTGAGTTGGGTCGGATCGGTGAACGGCGTGTCTGGCAGACTGCCCGGGGCACACACAGGAACAAGCTCTTCGCCAAACAGCTTCAGGCATTCGGTGCCGGGCCGTGAGCCCTGGCCGAAGTAGAACGCCAGGTCGCTGCGACCTTGCAGCAGATCGTCGGCTTCCTGTTCGCTGCACAGGTCCAGATGAATTGACGGATGACGCAGGCGCCAGCCTTTCAAGCGTGGCATCAGCCAGCGCGCACCGAAAGTCGGAGGCGTGGAGACGCGCAAGACTTCGGTGTCACCGCCGTAGGAACGCAGGTAATGGGTCGACATTTCAACTTGGGTGAGGATTTTTCGCACCTCTACCAGGTACAAATCCCCTGCCGGGGTCATTTGCAGACGTCGACGCACCCGGCGGAACAGCAGGTGCTGCAACAATTCTTCGAGTTGCGCGACCTGTTTGCTGACGGCGCTCTGGGTCAGGTTCAGCTCTTCGGCGGCCCGGGTGAAGCTCAAATGCCGGGTCACGGCCTCGAAGCACTGCAGCGCAGTGATCGACGGCAGGTAGCGTTTATTCAGCATTGGTTTTCCTTCTTCTTGTTTCTCTCGATGCTCTTTTTTACCGGCAGATTCGCAGCATGAATAAACGGAATGATATCTCTCTTAAAGGTCGTTTGTTGGGTAACCTCGGGAGCGCTAAAACTACAGGTCTCATCAGTCGAATTAATCCGGCTGCACGTTTTCTGTTTTTTGCTTGAGGAGTGACCCATGGTTGCCGCATTGCTTGATCGTCTTGGTGTAAACCCGGCCCTGTACCAGAACGGCAAAGTGCCGGTGCATTCGCCGATCGATGGCAGCCGGATTGCCTCCGTGAACTGGGAAGGCGCTGCTGAAGTCGAGCAGCACATCAGTCGCGCAGATCATGCGTTCGAACTGTGGCGCAAGGTGCCGGCGCCGCGCCGTGGCGAATTGGTGCGCCAGTTGGGTGACATCCTGCGCGAGTACAAGGCCGATCTGGGCGAGCTGGTGTCCTGGGAAGCGGGCAAGATCACTCAGGAAGGCCTGGGTGAAGTTCAGGAAATGATCGACATCTGCGACTTCGCGGTCGGTCTGTCCCGTCAGCTGTACGGTTTGACCATTGCCTCCGAGCGCCCTGGCCACCACATGCGCGAAACCTGGCACCCGCTGGGCATCGTTGGCGTGATCAGCGCCTTCAACTTTCCGGTTGCCGTCTGGGCCTGGAACGCGACGCTGGCGCTGGTCTGCGGCAACCCGGTGATCTGGAAACCGTCGGAGAAAACCCCGCTGACCGCGTTGGCCTGCCAAGCGCTGTTTGACCGCGTCCTGAAGAATTTCAGCGACGCCCCGCCGCACCTGAGCCAGGTGATCATCGGTGGTCGCGATGCCGGCGAAGCTCTGGTTGATGATCCGCGTGTCGCGCTGGTCAGCGCCACTGGCAGCACCCGCATGGGCCGTGAAGTGGCGCCGAAAATCGCCGCACGTTTTGCCCGCAGCATTTTGGAACTGGGCGGTAACAACGCGATGATCCTCGGCCCAAGCGCCGACCTGGACATGGCCGTACGGGCGATTCTGTTCAGCGCCGTCGGCACTGCCGGTCAGCGTTGCACCACCTTGCGTCGCCTGATCGCCCACGAGTCGGTGAAAGAAGAAATCGTCACCCGCCTGAAAGCCGCTTACTCCAAGGTGCGCATCGGCCATCCGCTGGAAGGCAATCTGGTCGGGCCGCTGATCGACAAACACAGCTTCGACAACATGCAGGACGCGCTGGAGCAGGCCTTGAGCGAAGGCGGCCGGGTGTTCGGCGGCAAGCGTCAGCTGGAAGACAAATTCCCCAACGCTTATTACGTCTCGCCAGCCATCGTCGAAATGCCGGAGCAGAGCGATGTGGTGTGCAGCGAAACCTTTGCGCCGATTCTGTACGTGATCGGTTACAGCGAGTTCGAAGAGGCGTTGCGCCTGAACAATGCCGTGCCACAAGGCCTGTCGTCGTGCATCTTTACCACCGATGTGCGTGAAGCCGAGCAGTTCATGTCGGCGGTGGGCAGCGATTGCGGCATCGCCAACGTCAACATTGGCCCGAGCGGCGCGGAAATCGGCGGGGCGTTTGGCGGTGAGAAGGAAACAGGCGGTGGTCGTGAGTCCGGTTCGGACGCATGGCGCGGGTACATGCGCCGTCAGACCAACACCGTGAACTATTCGCTGGAGCTGCCGTTGGCTCAGGGGATTACGTTCGACTAAGTGCATCCTTTGAACCCATGAAGAACACTGTGGGAGCGGGCTTGCCCGCGATGGCAATCTGTCAGTCACTCAGATGATGAATGTGCTGACGCTATCGCGGGCAAGCCCGCTCCCACAGGGGAATGGTGTGTTGGTTAGGTTTCTGATTGGAGTCTGGCAATGCCGTTACGCGAAGAATGTCTGTGGGAAAAACTGACGCCGCAAAGGCCCGACAATGCGGCGCTCAAGGGTGAGGTGACGGTGGATGTCTGCGTCATCGGTGCCGGTTTCACCGGCCTGTCGGCGGCGGTGCATCTGCTGGAACAAGGTAAAAGCGTCTGTGTGCTGGAAGCCCATCGCGCCGGGCATGGCGGTTCGGGACGTAACGTCGGGCTGGTCAACGCCGGGATGTGGATTCCACCGGACGAAATCGAAGCCGGTTTCGGCGAAGCGGTCGGCAGTCAGCTCAACCGCATGCTCGGTGCGGCGCCGTCGCTGGTGTTCAGCCTGATCGACAAATACAACATCGATTGCCAGTTGCGCCGCGAAGGCACGCTGCACATGGCGCATAACGCACGTGGCGAGGCGGATCTGCGCAGTCGCGAAGCTCAATGGAAACGTCGCGGTGCACCGGTGGAGTTGCTCTCCGGAGCTGCCTGCGAACAAGCCACGGGCACCCAAAAGATCGCCGCCGCGTTGCTCGATCGGCGCGCCGGCACGATCAACCCGATGGCCTACACCACGGGGCTGGCCAACGCGGCCATCGGTCTTGGCGGTCAGCTGTTCGATCACTCCCCGGTCACCCGACTCGAACGTCAGGGCCAGCGCTGGTCGGTGCAGACCGCCCAGGGTTCGGTGCTGGCCGAGCAGGTGGTGATTGCGTCCAACGCCTACACCGAAGGCGACTGGACAGCGCTGCGGCGCAACTTCTTCCCCGGTTATTACTATCAAGTGGCTTCGGTGCCGCTGACCGAAGACGCCGCGCAACGGATTCTGCCCGGTGGCCAAGGGTCCTGGGACACCCGGCAGGTGCTCAGCAGCATCCGTCGCGATGCCGAAGGGCGGTTGTTGCTCGGCAGTCTCGGCAATGGCAACCAGAAACCGACCTGGTTCCTGAAAGCCTGGGCCGACCGGGTTCAGCAGCATTACTTCCCCTACCTGAAACCGGTGGAATGGGAATGCACCTGGACCGGTTGCATTGCCTTCACCCCCGATCATTTGATGCGCCTGTTCGAGCCGGCGCCGGGTCTGGTGGCCGTTACCGGTTACAACGGCCGGGGCGTCACTACTGGCACTGTGGTCGGCAAAGCCTTTGCTGATTATCTGTGTAACGGAAATCCTCAAGCCCTGCCGATTCCCTTCGCACCCATGCAGCCATTGGCGGGTGTGGGATTGCGCAGCTGTCTGTACGAGGCCGGATTTTCGCTGTATCACGCAGGCCAGTGCCTGCGGATCGTTATTTGATTGTTGAAATGTGTTGCTGGAAGCGGCGCTTTTTCGCGAAGCGGCTAGCCTGTAAAAGGTGCGGGTTGTAGCAGTTGCGCACCAGCAGTGTGCAGTTCGGTGACGCAGGCTGTTACAGGCCGGTTGCACATCGTTTGGTGCTGCGGTTGCAATGATGGCTCATACGGGTTGCGCCTTTTAAAATAAATGGTTTCACCTCGCGCGGTTTAGACGGTTGCACACCCAATGAAAAAGGGTCCGAAACAGTCGAAATAACAATAAAGCAGCGACTTTTTTCAGAATAAAAAACCGATGGCACGGCCCTTGCTCTGAGCATTCAGTGAAGTCGCAGTGCCAACTAAAAAAAACCTTGGAGCACCACCTCATGTCCCAGACGTTTTACAAGAAAGGCTTTCTGGCCCTCGCAGTGGCAGCTGCGTTGGGTGTTTCTGCGTTTGCACAGGCTGATGTGAAAATCGGTGTGGCGGGTCCGATGACAGGCGCCAACGCGGCATTTGGCGAGCAGTACATGAAGGGTGCACAGGCAGCGGCCGATGCGGTCAATGCCGCCGGCGGTATCAACGGGGAAAAAATCGTACTGGTCAAAGGCGATGACGCCTGCGAACCGAAGCAGGCTGTGACGGTCGCCAAGGACCTGACCAATCAGAAAGTCGCCGGCGTGGTCGGTCACTTCTGCTCCTCGTCGACCATTCCGGCCTCCGAGATCTACGACGAAGCGGGCATCATTGCGATCACTCCAGGTTCCACCAACCCGCAGGTCACTGAACGCGGCCTGGCCGCCATGTTCCGTATGTGCGGCCGTGACGACCAGCAAGGCATCGTTGCCGGCGACTACATCGTCGACGTGCTCAAGGGCAAGAAAGTCGTGGTTCTGCACGACAAAGACACCTACGGCCAAGGTCTGGCGGATGCCACCAAGGCCCAGTTGGCCAAGCGCGGCGTAACGCCGGTGCTGTACGAAGGCCTGACCCGTGGCGAGAAAGACTTCAGCGCCGTGGTAACCAAGATCCGTGCGGCCGGTGCCGATGTCGTCTATTTCGGTGGCCTGCACCCGGAAGCCGGTCCACTGGTTCGTCAACTGCGTGAACAGGGCCTCAAGGACGTCAAGTTCATGTCCGATGACGGCATCGTGACCGACGAACTCGTGACCACCGCCGGTGGCCCACAGAACGTTGATGGCGTGTACATGACCTTCGGTGCCGACCCACGCCTGCTGCCAGACAGCAAGACTGTGGTAGACGCCTTCCGCAAGGCCGGTACCGAGCCTGAAGGCTACACCCTCTATGCTTACGCTTCGGTTCAGGCCCTGGCTGCCGGCTTCAACGGTGCCAAGTCCAACAAGGGCGACGACGCCGCCAAATGGCTGAAAGCCAACAAGGTCCAAACCGTGATGGGCGAGAAGACCTGGGACGCCAAGGGCGACCTGAAAGTCTCCGACTACGTGGTTTACCAGTGGGACAAGGACGGCAAATACCACCAACTGGAAAAACAGAAGTGATATGAGCGTGTGACCGGCCTGTGGCGAGGGAGCTTGCTCCCGTTGGACTGCGCAGCAGTCCTGTTTTAGGGGATGCTTTGCGACCCAGCGGGAGCAAGCTCCCTCGCCACAAAGATTGTGTTCACCGCTATTTAGCTGACTGGTATCCGCCAGAAGGCTCGTCTGTCTTTTCTCGTAGAGCTGCACACCAGCGTGTTGCACCGGCGGCTGAACCGCGGTCTGTTGCAACTGGCTTCTGTGCAGTCTCTCAAGTGCGTGAGATTGCGTTATGGATGGTATTTTCCTGCAGCAACTGGTCAACGGCCTGACCCTCGGGTCGGTCTATGGCCTGATCGCCATCGGCTACACAATGGTCTATGGCATCATTGGCATGATCAACTTCGCCCATGGCGAGGTTTACATGATCTCTGCGTACCTCGCGGCGATCAGTCTGGCTCTGCTGGCTTACTTCGGTATCGAATCCTTCCCGCTGCTGATGCTCGGCACGCTGGTCTTCACCATCATCGTCACCGCGGTGTATGGCTGGGTCATCGAGCGCGTCGCCTACAAACCGCTGCGCAACTCCACCCGACTGGCACCGCTGATCAGCGCCATCGGTATTTCGCTGATCCTGCAAAACTATGCACAGATCAGTCAGGGCGCCCGCCAACAGGGTGTACCGACACTGCTGACCGGTGCATGGCGCGTTGAAGTCGGAAGCGGCTTCGTTCAACTCACCTACACCAAAATCTTCATTCTGGTCGCCGCATTCGTCGGGATGGGCCTGCTGACCTATGTCATCAAGTACACCAAACTCGGCCGCATGTGCCGCGCTACCCAGCAAGACCGCAAGATGGCTTCGATACTGGGGATCAACACCGATCGGGTGATTTCCTACGTGTTCATCATCGGTGCCGCGATGGCGGCCCTGGCCGGCGTGCTGATCACCATGAACTACGGCACGTTCGACTTCTACGCGGGCTTCGTCATCGGTATCAAGGCGTTCACCGCGGCGGTACTCGGCGGGATCGGCTCACTGCCCGGCGCCATGCTGGGAGGGATCATTCTCGGGATCTCCGAGTCGTTGTTCTCGGGGCTGGTCAACTCGGATTACAAAGACGTTTTCAGCTTCTCGCTGCTCGTGCTTGTTCTGGTCTTTCGGCCTCAAGGCCTGCTCGGCCGTCCTCTTGTGTCGAAGGTGTAAGCGATGTCTTCAACCACTAAAAAAACCATTGATGTCAAAAAAAGCCTGGTTGACGCGATTCTTGCCGGCCTGATTGCCCTGATTGTGTTCGGCCCGATTGTCGGCATTGTCCTGGACGGCTACAGCTTCAATCTGGAGCCGGTGAGGGTGGGCTGGATTGTCGCCATCGTCATGACCGGCCGCTTTGCCCTGAGCCTGTTTCTGCAAACACCCAAAGGCCTGAGAATTCTCGAAGGCTTTGAAAGCACCGGCTCTGGCGTTCATGTACTGGCGCCCGATTACAAATCCCGGTTGCGCTGGATCATCCCGCTGATGATTGTCATCGCCGTGGTGCTGCCGTTTTTCTCCAACTCCTACCTGCTGGGCGTGGTCATCCTCGGGTTGATCTACGTGCTGCTGGGCCTGGGCCTGAACATTGTGGTCGGCCTGGCCGGCCTGCTCGACCTGGGTTACGTGGCGTTCTACGCCATTGGTGCCTACGGGCTGGCGCTCGGTTATCAATACCTGGGGCTGGGCTTCTGGACGGTATTGCCTTTGGCGGCGATCACCGCCGGGCTGGCCGGGTGCATCCTGGGTTTCCCGGTGTTGCGCCTGCACGGTGATTACCTGGCCATCGTGACCCTGGGTTTTGGTGAAATCATCCGGCTGATCCTCAACAACTGGCTGACCCTGACCGGTGGCCCGAATGGTATGGCGGCACCGTTGCCGACGTTCTTCGGTATCGAGTTCGGCAAACGGGCGAAAGAGGGCGGAGTTCCGTTCCATGAGTTCTTCGGCATCGCCTATAACCCGGACGTGAAGTACTACTTCATTTATGCGGTGTTGTTCCTGGTGGTGCTGGCCGTGCTGTACATCAAGCACCGCTTGACTCGCATGCCGGTCGGTCGCGCGTGGGAAGCCTTGCGTGAGGACGAAATCGCCTGCCGCTCCATGGGGCTCAATCATGTATTGGTCAAGCTGTCGGCGTTCACCATCGGCGCATCGACGGCGGGTCTGGCCGGGGTGTTCTTCGCGACCTATCAAGGCTTTGTGAACCCGACGTCGTTCACCTTCTTCGAATCGGCACTGATCCTCGCCATCGTGGTACTCGGCGGCATGGGTTCGACCATCGGCGTGGTGATTGCAGCGTTCGTGCTGACCGTTGCCCCGGAACTGCTGCGCGGCTTCGCCGAGTATCGCGTGCTGCTGTTCGGCATCCTGATGGTGTTGATGATGATCTGGCGACCGCGCGGCCTGATTCGGATCAGCCGTACCGGTGTGACCCCGCGTAAAGGAGTAGCGCCATGAGTGAAGTCGTACTCTCGGTCGAGAATCTGATGATGCACTTCGGTGGCATCAAAGCGCTGAGCGACGTCAGCCTGAAGGTCAAGCGCAACTCGATCTTCGCGCTGATCGGCCCCAACGGCGCAGGCAAGACCACCGTGTTCAACTGCCTGACCGGGTTCTACAAAGCGTCCGGCGGGCATATCGAGCTCAACACCCGAGGCGTGAAAACCAACGTCATCAAGATGCTCGGGGAACCGTTCAAGGCCATCGATTTCGTTTCGCCGAAAAGCTTCGTCAGCCGGCTCCGCTACAAGATGTTCGGTGGCACGCACCTGATCAACCGTGCCGGTCTGGCGCGGACTTTCCAGAACATTCGCCTGTTCAGGGAGATGTCGGTGCTGGAAAACCTGCTGGTGGCCCAGCACATGTGGGTCAACCGCGGCATGCTGGCGGGCATCCTCAATACCAAGGGCTACCGCAAGGCCGAAAGCGATGCGCTGGACCATGCGTTCTACTGGCTGGAAGTGGTGGACCTGGTGGATTGCGCCAACCGGCTGGCCGGTGAACTGTCCTACGGTCAGCAGCGTCGTCTGGAGATCGCCCGGGCCATGTGTACCCGGCCGCAGATCATCTGCCTCGACGAACCGGCCGCCGGCCTCAACCCTCAGGAAACCGAAGCGCTGAGCGCGATGATCCGACTGCTGCGCGACGAGCACGATCTGACCGTGGTGCTGATCGAACACGACATGGGCATGGTCATGAGCATTTCCGACCACATCGTGGTGCTGGACCACGGCGTTGTCATCGCCGAGGGCGGACCCGAAGCGATCCGACACGATCCGAAAGTGATTGCCGCCTACCTGGGCGCCGACGAAGAGGAGCTGGTATGAGTCAACCGATCCTCGAACTGAAAGAGATCGACGTGTTCTACGGACCGATCCAGGCCCTGAAGAAAGTCTCGTTGCACATCAATGAAGGTGAAACCGTCAGCCTGATCGGCTCCAACGGTGCCGGCAAGTCGACCCTGCTGATGTCGATCTTCGGCCAGCCACGGGCGGCTGACGGGCAAATCGTCTATCAGGGTGTGGATATCACTCACAAGTCGTCCCACTACATCGCCTCCAACGGTATCGCTCAATCGCCGGAAGGCCGCCGGGTGTTCCCTGACATGACCGTCGAGGAAAACCTGCTGATGGGCACCATCCCGATCGGTGACAAGTACGCCAAGGAAGACATGCAGCGCATGTTCGAGCTGTTCCCGCGCCTCGAAGAGCGACGCACCCAGCGGGCCATGACCATGTCTGGCGGCGAGCAGCAGATGCTCGCCATCGCCCGAGCACTGATGAGCCGGCCGAAATTGCTGCTGCTCGACGAACCGAGCCTTGGCCTGGCCCCGATCGTGGTGAAACAGATCTTCGCGACCCTGCGGGAACTGGCCAAGACCGGCATGACCATCTTCCTGGTGGAGCAAAACGCCAACCACGCCCTCAAGCTGTCGGACCGGGCGTACGTAATGGTCAACGGCGAGATCCGCCTCAGCGGTACCGGCAAGGAACTGCTGGTGAACGAGGAGGTGCGTAACGCCTACCTTGGCGGCCACTGAGTTCTGCGTTGCAACAACGAGCCCCGACGAGCAATCGTCGGGGCTTTTTTCTATCTATGAAACGCCACTAACCCTGTGGGAGCGAGCCTGCTCGCGATAGCGGAGTGTCAGTCGACATGCTTTTCATTGACCCACCGTTATCGCGAGCAAGCTCGCTCCCACATGGGCGGTGTGCTTTTGGGAAATTGTGGAAAACAATATTCATGACCTCGCAAAGCGCGACATAAAGCCGCTGCAAATTGCTGTTTTGTCACGGTTTTGACTTGTCCCCGTTTGCTGTGGAGCTGGCTGTGAATAACGTGGGAGTAGCTGGCTGCAAGCCTTTGAATCCGTGGCTTGCAGAGGTGTGGTTGTTTTTTGATCAGGTGTTTTTGCTGGCCCTCGAGCCGGCGTTGTCAACCTGTTTATTATGGGCGAACACCGTATGAATCGAGGTGGACAAGCCTGTGGATAAGTCTGTGATTAAACTCTGGAAAGACTCGGCTGAGGGCCGTAGTTACTGGCTTGGCGCCATCGTCGGTTTGCCCGCTCGGTCGTGCGAATTGCCCGGGGCTACACAGCAGGCCCCCGAGGGTCAAGCAAAAAACTTTCTAATCTGCCCGCAAAGCCTTGTGGACAGCGGCTTGCAGCTTTTCCACTTGCCCCCGGAAACTGTGGACCGGCCTGTGGATAAGGTGCGCGTACATGGCTGCAACCCACGGCGCATATGGCGTTGCCAGCATTGATCGTTTTTTGTACGTTTTTTTCGACGGTTGCCGCTGTGGACAAGGCCGGGCATGCTGCGAGCTGATTTTCTATTCCAAGGGCTGTCGATCAGTCGAAGCAAGGAGAACACGATGTCCAACACCCTGTTTATTACCGGCGCGACTTCCGGTTTTGGTGAAGCCTGTGCCCGTCGTTTTGCCGAGGCCGGCTGGAAGCTGGTGCTGACAGGTCGTCGTGAAGAGCGCCTCAATGCCCTGTGCGCCGAGTTGTCGAAGCAGACCGAGGTTCATGGCCTGGTACTCGACGTACGGGATCGCAAGGCCATGGAGGAGGCGATTGCCAATCTGCCACCGTCCTTCGCCAAGTTGCGCGGGCTGATCAACAACGCCGGCCTGGCCCTGGGCGTGGACCCGGCCCCCAAGTGCGATCTTGATGATTGGGACACCATGGTCGACACCAACATCAAAGGCCTGATGTACAGCACCCGCCTGTTGCTGCCGCGTTTGATCGCTCATGGTCGTGGCGCCAGCATCGTCAACCTCGGCTCCATCGCCGGCAATTACCCGTACCCGGGCAGCCACGTGTATGGCGCGAGCAAAGCGTTCGTCAAACAGTTCTCCCTGAACCTGCGCTGCGACCTGCAAGGTACGGGTGTACGGGTCAGCAACATCGAGCCGGGCCTGTGCGAGAGCGAGTTCTCGCTGGTGCGTTTTGCCGGTGATCAGGAGCGTTACAACGCCACTTACGCCGGTGCCGAGCCGATCCAGCCGCAAGACATCGCCGAGACCATTTTCTGGGTGCTCAACGCGCCGGCCCACATCAATATCAACAGCCTCGAGCTGATGCCGGTGAGCCAGACCTGGAGCGGGTTTGCCATTGAGCGTAATGGTGGCAAGGCGTAATTGTGGCGAGGGGGCTTGCCCCCGTTCGGGTGCGAAGCAGCCGCCTGCGATGCAACTGACAAAACACAAGGGCTGCTGCGCAGCCCAACGGGGGCAAGCCCCCTCGCCACAAAAAACTCAGCCGAGATACTCGGCCAACCCGCGATAACAGGTTGCCAAGTGATAAGGCGTGGTCGAAGGCATGTCCTTGCGGCTCACTTCGCCATGCTCATCGCGACACTCATACCAACCGCCTCCATGCAGAAAGCGCTGTTGCAAGGCCTGCAATTGGTGCTGCACCGATGCTTCGCTGCCCGGGCGCAAGGTCAGGGCGCGCAGGTATTCGGCCTGGGCCCAGATGCGTTGGGTCGCGTCGCGTGGGCGGTCGTCCACTTCCAGCATCGCTCGCACAGCACCGGTCTGCTGATCGACACCTCGTTGCTCGGTGAGCGCAAACGCGCGTTCCAGCGAGGTGTGCAGTTTCGAGCCACGCAGCAGCGGTGAGGATTGCAGCAGGAAATACCATTCGAACTGATGGCCCGGCTCGAACCAGTTATCCACAGCCCCCAGCGGTTTCTCCATCAGCACCGCGTGTTGCGGATCGATGAAGCGCTTCTGCATGGCTGTGCATAACTCGACGAGCGCGCCTTGCACAGCAGCGTCTTCGCGCACCGAAAGGGTGGCGAGGAAGGCTTCGGCCAAATGCATCAAAGGATTCTGCAGCGGCCCGGATTCGAGCGAGGACCAGTCACGGTCCAGGCTGGCTTCGTACAGGCCGTCGCCCGTGGCGAAACGTTGCGCCACAACTTCCAGCGCGGCGTTGAGCACCGACTCCACCAGCGGTTCGCGGACCTTGCTCCAGTAATGAGCGCAGGCGAACAGGATGAAGGCGTGGGTGTAGAGGTCTTTGCGTTGATCCTGCGGCGCACCTTGCGGGTCGATGCTGTAGAACCAGCCGCCATGCTCGGCATCGTGGAAATGCCGCTGCAAGGAACGGAACAGCGCCGCCGCACGTTCTTCGGCCTGGGGCACTTGGCCGATCAGGCTGGAAAACAGATACAACTGCCGCGCGCAGGCCATGGCCCGGTAGCGCTGAGGGGGCAGCGGTCGATGTTCGGCGTCCAGCGCTTCAAAAGGCAATGCCATGTCGGCGTTCCAGCCGGGGCCTTGCCAAAGCGGCACGATCACGTTCTGGAAGTGCTGTTGCACCGAGGCGAACAGGGCGGTCAATTCAGGCTGGGAAGCAGAGCGGGAAACAGGCGGCATTGGCTGGCGTCGTCACGGCAGGGGCGATTGCGCGACATGGTAGCAGAGAGGCAGGCCCGAGAGACGCGGTGTCTGTCAGGCCGCCTTCGCGAGCAAGCCCGCTCCCACACTCGATCTGTGGGAGCGGGCTTGCTCGCGAAGAGGCCAGAACAGGCGATAAAAAAGTCAGCCTGCCAACAACCAGACCCCGGTCGCCGCCGAAGCCGCACCGGCCAGCCGAACCAACGGTGCCGCCGCTTGAGGCAGCACTCGAACCACCGCATAACCCGTTGCATGCAAAGCCGCCGTCGCCACCACAAACCCCGCCGCGTACGCCCAGGGACTGGACATGTCCGGCAATTCCAGACCATGCGCCACGCCGTGGAACAGCGCGAACAACGCGGTCGCAGCCACCGCCAGGCTCAATGGTGGACGCACCGCCAAAGCCACCGCCAGGCCCAGTGCCAATACCGATGCCGCAATCGCGCTTTCCAGCGCCGGCAGGTTCAGTCCTTCAAAACCCAGCAAGCCGCCGATCAGCATGGTGCCAACAAACGCGCACGGCAGTGCCCAGCGCGCAGCACCTTTCTGCTGCGCCGCCCACAACCCTACGGCAACCATCGCGAGCAAGTGATCGAGGCCGCCGATCGGGTGGCTGATACCGGCCATCAAACCATTGTCGCCATGGCCCGGATGAGCGAAGGCAATGGCTGGAGTCAGCAGCAGGGCCATGGCGCCCAGAATGCGTTTCAGTGTCATGGATAAGCTTCCTTGTTGATAAGTGTGGTCAGGCCGCAGTCAGCAGACCCTGGCGTTCGATGAAGGCGATGATCGCTTCCAGGCCCTGGCCGGTTTTCTGGTTGCTGAAGACGAACGGTTTGCCGTTACGCATGCGTTTGGTGTCGCTGTCCATCATCTCCAGCGACGCGCCCACCAGCGGCGCGAGGTCGATCTTGTTGATCACCAGCAGGTCGGATTTGCAGATCCCCGGCCCGCCCTTGCGCGGCAGCTTGTCGCCGGCCGAGACGTCGATCACGTAGATAGTGAGGTCGGACAGTTCCGGGCTGAAGGTCGCCGAGAGGTTGTCGCCACCGGACTCCACCAGAATCAGGTCCAGCCCCGGGAAGCGCCGGTTCAGTTGATCCAGGGCTTCAAGGTTGATAGAGGCGTCTTCGCGGATCGCCGTGTGCGGGCAGCCGCCGGTTTCCACGCCGATGATCCGCTCCGGCGCCAGGGCTTCGTTGCGCACCAGAAAGTCGGCGTCTTCGCGTGTGTAGATGTCGTTGGTCACGACGGCCAGGTTGTAGCGGTCGCGCAGGGCCAGGCACAGGGCCAGGGTCAGGGCGGTTTTACCGGAACCGACCGGGCCGCCGATGCCGACGCGCAGAGGTTGTGCGTTCATGTGATTCTCCAAAATTAAGGGCCCTAGGAGCGGAACAGACGGCTGTACTGGCGCTCATGGGCCATGCACGCCAGGGACAGGCCGAAAGCGGCGCTGCCAACGTGTTCGGGGTTGATTCGGGTGGCGTCTTGCTGCGCCTGTTGCAGCAACGGCAGCAGCTCACTGGTCAGGCGCTGGGCGGCTTGCTGGCCCAGGGGCAGGGTTTTCATCAGCACCGCCAATTGATTTTCCAGCCAGCTCCAGAGCCAGGCGGCCAGCGCATCTTGCGGGCTGATTTGCCAGGCGCGGGCCGCCAGCGCCCAGCCGAGGGCCAGATGCGGTTCGGGGCGTTGGTCGAGGAAAGCACGGGCTGGCGCATCCAGTTCCGGCAAGCCGTTGAGCAATTGCTGCAGCGAATAGCCCATCTGCCGACTTTCCTGATGCAACTCGCGGGTTTCGCGGCTGGCGCGATGCTCTTCGCAGCGTTGCAGCAACTCGTCCCAGTTTTCTTCGGACGCGGCGGTGCAATGGGCGAGTAGCAATGGTGCTTCGAAACGGGAGAGGTTCAGCAACAACTGATCGCTGATCCAGCGTCGCGCGCTGTCGGGATCATTCACGCGGCCGTTATCCACAGCCATCTCCAAACCTTGGGAATAGCTGTAGCCGCCGATCGGCAGCTGCGGGCTGGCCAGACGCAGCAGCGCCCAGGCCGGGTTCATAAGCGCACGCCGAACTGGTGCAGTTTCGGCGGGTAGTTGAAATCCTCGTCGCCGTGTCGCGAGTGGTGGTGGCCGCCGCCGTAGGCACCGTGTTCTGGCTGGAACGGTGCTTCGATGTTTTCGGTCTTGGCGCCAAGCTGTTCAAGCATGGCCTTGAGCACGTAATCGTCGAGCAGGCGCAACCAGCCGTCGCCGACTTGCAAGGCCACATGGCGGTTGCCCAAGTGATAGGCGGCGCGGGTCAGTTCGAAGGCGTTGGCGCAGGTGACGTGCAGCAGTTGTTCGGGGCGAGCGCAAACGCGAACGACGCGCCCGTCTTCGGCTCGCAGGCATTCGCCGTCAAACAGCGGCGGCTGACCGCGCTCCAAAAACAACCCGACGTCTTCACCCTCGGCACTGAAACAGCGCAAGCGGCTTTTGCTCCGGGCTTCGAAGGTCAGGTGTAACTCGGCGGCCCAGACGGGTTGAGGGTCGATTCTGCGGTGAATCACCAGCATCGGAAGGCTTCCAGCAATAGACGATGTTGTAGCTAGAGCAAGGGGCTTGCCAATCGGGTGAGACGCGGGAAATGCCTGTCAGAGCGAAGAGGGAGACTCAGAGTGTTGCAGGGGGTTGATTGAAGTTGGTGCGAGAGGGTTTTCGGCGCACCAAAATGCGGCGCGATTAACGGTGTGGGAGGGGGCGTGCTCGCGAAGGCGGTGTGCCAGGCAACATTGATGTCGACTGACACTCCCTCTTCGCGAGCAAGCCCCCTCCCACAGGGGGGAATTGTTTACTCGGTACTGCCGAGTCCCTGCCAATGCTTCAAGCCAATAAAGATAAACCGCAACTGCTGGGTAATTTTCGCCTGCGGCGTCAGATGCTCCGGCAACGCCTGCGCTGGTGGATCGATAATGTCCGGCAAGGTCGCGAACACGCTTTTGACGATCAGATCCGCCATGACGCTCAGGCCGGCAATGTCCAGATGCTGCAGTTTCGGCATCAGCGCCAAGTCGGCCGCCAGGTCCGAGCTGATGTCCTCGCGCAAGCGGGCGATGGCCAGGCGCACCGGCAGCGAACCGCCGTACTGCTCGCGGGCCAGAAACAGGAATTGCGAACGATTGGCCGTGACCACATCGAGAAAGATCCGCACCGAGGCATCGATGATGCCGCCCATGACGAACTCGTTATGGCGCACCAGGCGGATGGTTTCGCGGAAGGTCTGACCGACTTCGCTCACCAGCGCCAGGCCCAGCTCATCCATGTCGGCGAAATGCCGGTAGAAACCGGTGGGGACGATCCCGGCGGTTCTGGTGACTTCCCGCAGGCTCAGGCTGCCGAATCCTCGGCCGCTTTCCATCAGGTGGCGGGCAGCGTCCATCAGGGCGTTGCGGGTCTGTTGTTTCTGTTCGGCGCGGGGCAGCATCGCAAGAGTGTTTTCTGGACAGGGACAGCGGCGCACTCTAGCAAATCGGCTTCGCTGGCGTCGAACGACTATCGGGGGATTACGCGGGGAAATTCGGCTTCTATAAAGTCAAAAGCCCAATCCGGGGATTGGGCTTTTTTCAGGGCCACCATGGGCTTAGCTCACAGCGCTGTTGCGTTCGATCACACGGTCACCACCGCCTTCAGCCAGGGTTTGGCCTTGTGGGGTGCGATCGGTACCGTCAGCAGCCAGGGTTTGGCCTTGTGGGGTACGGTCGGTACCGTCAGCAGCCAGAGTTTGGCCTTGTGGGGTACGGTCGGTACCGTCAGCGGCCAGGGTTTGGCCTTGTGGGGTGCGATCGGTACCGTCAGCGGCCAGGGTTTGACCTTGTGGGGTACGGTCTGAGCCATCTTGAGTGATCAGGCCTTTTTCTTTCAGGCGATCATTACCGCCTTCGGCAACGGTTTGGCTGAACACCGAGTGGCTGTCTTTGACTTGTGGAGTGGCCTGATCAGCGGCCGGCAGAGCAAAAGCGGTGCTGGCTAACATCGAGAGGGTCAGGCTAAGCAGTAATTCGCGTTTCATGATGGGTTGCTCCTTGGGAGGGCGATAAAGTGGGTACGAGGGCAATGTTACTCTCGATAAGTCGATGTAAAAGTTCATAAACGCAATGGTAATAATCAACAGAATTGATTGTTCCGTCGAAGCGCTCTAGAACGGGCGTTGCCGACGAACGTTTTTGCGCTGATGTGGGTATTTTCGACTCACTCGTGCAGCACAAAAGTGCGGGTCTATAACGCCGGATGAGGGAGCAGTGTGGCCACGACCGATTATTTGAGTGTTAAACGGCTATGCGGTTAAACCTGCACGCCATTTCCCAGTCCTAGATGTCATGGCAGGCCGGTTCTGGCCTAACGTTTCATAGGTGCGTCGCTGTCCGGGCGCTCAGTCGTATTCAGGAGCCCTGTGCAATGACGCGCACTCGTAAAATGTTTGCCTGGACCTTCGCCAGCCTCGTTGTCCTGCTGGCCGTTCTGGTACTGATCATCGCGTTCTTCGATTGGAACCGGATCAAGCCGCCCCTGAACGCCAAAGTGTCCGAAGAACTGCATCGTCCGTTCGCCATCAATGGCAACCTCGCGGTGGTCTGGCAGCGCGAGCCCGACGAGGGCGGCTGGCGGGCCTGGGTGCCGTGGCCACATGTGGTGGCCGAGGACCTGAGCCTGGGCAGCCCGGACTGGTCGAAGCGACCGCAGATGGCCACCCTCAAGCGCGTAGAACTGCGCATCTCGCCGCTGGCCTTGCTGACGCAGCGGGTGGTGATCCCGCGCATCGATTTGACCGAGCCCAATGCCGACCTGCAGCGTCTGGCCGACGGCCGCGCCAACTGGACGTTCAAGTTCGATCCCAAGGACCCGAACGCCGAGCCTTCACACTGGGCGCTGGACATTGGTGCCATCGGCTTCGACAAGAGCCATGTCACGCTCGACGACCAGAGCCTGAAAACCCGCCTCGACTTGCTTATCGATCCGCTGGGCAAGCCGATTCCGTTCAGTGACATCGTCGGCGACAAAGCGGCGAAAACCGCGCTTGAGAAGGGCGGTTCGCCGCAGGATTACGCGTTCGCGTTGAAGGTCAAAGGCCAATACCACGGCCAGAATCTGGCCGGCCAAGGCAAAATCGGGGGGTTGCTGGCCTTACAGGATGCCACCAGGCCGTTCCCGCTTCAGGCGCAAGTGAACATCGCCGACACCAGCGTCGAGCTGGCCGGCACGCTCACCGATCCATTGAATCTCGGCGCCCTGGATTTGCGCTTGAAACTGGCCGGTGCCAGCCTGGGCAATCTCTATCCGCTGATCGGCGTGACGCTCCCGGATACTCCGCCGTACGCCACCGACGGGCACTTGACCGCCAAGCTGCATGAACCGGGCGGGGCGGTGTACCGTTATGAGGACTTCAACGGCAAGATCGGCGAGAGTGACATCCACGGCAACCTGGCTTATGTCGCGAGCCAGCCAAGGCCCAAGCTCAGCGGGGCGCTGGTGTCCAATCAACTGCTGTTTAGCGACCTGGCCCCGCTGATCGGCGCCGACTCCAATGCCAAGCAAACGGCCCGTGGTGGTGAAAGCAAGCAGCCGACAGACAAGGTGCTGCCGGTCGAAGAGTTCAAGACCGAACGCTGGCGCGCCATGGATGCCGACGTTGAGTTCACCGGCAAGCGCATTGTTCACAACGAAAAACTGCCGTTCAACGATCTCTACACTCATCTAGTGCTGACGGATGGCGTGCTCAGCCTCGAACCCCTGCGTTTCGGTGTGGCCGGCGGCAACCTGGATGCGCAGATTCGTCTGAACGGACGTACCGAGCCCTTGGAAGGCCAGGCCAAACTGACCGCGCGCAAGTTCAAGCTCAAGCAGCTATTTCCCACCTTTGATCTGATGAAAACCAGTTTCGGTGAACTCAATGGCGACGCCGACCTTACCGGACGGGGCAACTCGGTGGCCAAATTGCTGGGCACTGCCGATGGCAATCTGAAAATGCTGATCAATGATGGCGCGATCAGCCGCGAATTGATGGAACTGGCGGGATTGAACGTCGGCAACTATGTGGTCGGCAAAATCTTTGGCGACAAGGAAGTGAAGATCAACTGCGCGGCGGCCGATTTCGACATCAAGAGTGGGCTGGCGACCACGCGGCTGTTTGTCTTCGATACCGAGAACGCGATCGTCTACATCGATGGCACGGCGAACATGGCGACCGAGCAACTGGACCTCACCATCAGCCCGGAATCCAAGGGTTGGCGTTTGATTTCGCTGCGTTCGCCGCTGTATGTGCGGGGCAAATTCATCAAGCCGGATGCGGGTGTGAAAGCGGTGCCATTGATGTTGCGTGGGGCGGGGATGGTGGCATTGGGTGTGATTGCCGCGCCAGCGGCGGGCTTGCTGGCGCTGATAGCGCCCAGCGCGGGTGAGCCCAATCAATGTGCGCCGTTGCTGGAGCAGATGAAGGCCGGGAAGGCGCCGGTGACGGTTAAGCCAACCCGGTAATCCGTTGGCGTCTGTTATGACGCTTTCGCAGGCTCCTACAGGGAAATGAGTTCTCCTGTAGGCGCTGCCGCAGGCTGCGATCTTGGCAATAGACCCGACAACCGAGCTTCCTCCTGCAACCACGCAAAGAATGCCCGCACTGGCGGATGCCGTTCACGGCCCGGCACGCATAGCGCGCTGTATCCGGCCCCGTCGACCTGAATGCCACCCCGATAAGCTACCAGCAAACCGCTGGCCACACTTTCCGACACCAGAATATTGCTCGCCAGCACCAGACCTTGCCCGGCGATGGCGGCTTGCAGCGCGTAATGCTCTTCGTCGTATTCACGCACCGCCGGTTGCCCGGCCAGCCAGGTTTCGCCGGACTGCGCGCACCAGGCCTCCCAGCCGTGGGCGTAAAGCTTGGAGTTGTGCCAGCGCACGCTGATCAGGGTCGGTACCCGACTGGCTGCCAGGGCCACTTGTTCAGGCGAGCCATAGACCCCGAAGGATTCGTCGAACAGGCACAGCCCATACAGGTTCGGGTAATCGTCGAGGCTGTAACGCACCACCAGATCGACACTGGCGTCCTGATGCAAATCGATGACTTCGCAGTGAGTGTCCAGCCGCAGGCTGATGTTCGGATGGCGGGCGTAAAACCGGCCCAGCCTTGGCACCAGCCAGAGGGCCGCGAAGGCGGCCGTGGTGGAGACCGTCAGGCTCGTGCCGCTGCGTTGCGGGCGCAAGGTATCGACACTTTGCGCCACTTCCAGCAGGGCGCCGTGCAGGCTGCGGAACAGCCGTTCGCCGCTCTCGGTGAGGCGCACCTGCCGTGGCAGTCGTTCGAACAGCGGCACGCCGAGCCAGTTTTCCAGGGAGCGGATCTGGTGGGAAACCGCCGTCGGCGTCACGGAGAGCTCTTCGGCGGCGGCCTTGAAACTCAGCAGGCGTGAGGCGGATTCGAAGGCCCGTAGGGCGGTCAGCGGTAACGAGGCAAACATTTGAAACTCCATGGATGAAATGGATTCATCCAGACTGATTTTTGCTCATTTGAATAGACGCGGCCGCCAGCTTCAAGCTGCGAGCCACAAACAGTTCGAGTTTAGTCTTCAGGAGATTCAGATGAGCACAATTCTTGCCATTCACGCCAGCCCCCGTGGCGACCGTTCCCATTCACGACGTTTGGCCGAGGTGTTTATTTCGGCCTGGCAGGTCCGCAACCCGCAGTCGCAACTGACTCGCCGTGAAGTCGGTCGGGCGTTGATTCCGCCCGTCAACGAAGCCTTCGTAGCGGCCGCTTTTCATCCAGAGCCGCAAGCACGACCGCTGTCGATGCAGGCCGACCTGGCACTCAGCGATGAATTGGTGGGGGAGTTACTCGGCCATGATCTGTTGGTGATTTCCACGCCGATGTACAACTTCAGCGTGCCCAGCGGCCTCAAGGCCTGGATCGACCAGATTGTGCGGCTCGGGCTGACGTTCAATCACACCCTGGACAACGGCGTCGCTCAGTACGAACCACTGGTGCGAGGCAAGAAAGCGTTGATCGTCACCAGTCGCGGCGGATTCGGCTTCGGGCCGGGTGGTGAGCTGGAAGCGATGAACCATGCCGATCCGTTGCTGCGCACGGCGCTGGGGTTCATCGGCATCACCGACATTACGGTTGTCGCCGCCGAGGGCGAAGAGTCTGCCGAGCGTACTTTCCAGGTTTCCGTGGCCGAGGCCGAGCAGCGTTTGCTGGCGCTGGCCAGGGAGTTGTAGATGGCCTGGCTGTTCTTGCTGATCGCCGCCGGGTTCGAAGTCACCTTCGCCATGGGCATGAAGTACGCCGAAGGCTTCTCCCGGCTTTGGCCCTCGGTGATCACCGTGGTGGCCGCGGTGGGCGGGATTTATTTTCTGACGCTGGCCATGCGCGAGTTGCCGGTGAGCATCGCCTACCCGATCTGGACTGCCATCGGTTCGCTGGGCACGGTGTTCCTCGGTTTTGCGCTACTCGGTGAAAGCCTGACCATGCTCAAGCTGGTGTCGGTCGGGCTGATTGTGGCAGGCGTGGCAGGGTTGAAGTAGGGTGGCTGTCATAGACGGGTCGTCGAGTTGTCATCTTGGGTGACGATGCTTGGCTGATGCCTTGCATCCAGCCTCGCTTCATCTCACCGCTCACAAGGATTGTTCATCCATGTCGCAAGGTTCCGCCACGCGTTACCCGTTGGTGCTGGTCCCGGGGATGCTCGGGTTTATCCGTCTGCTGCTCTACCCCTATTGGTACGGCATTATTTCGGCGTTGCGCCGGGATGGGGCGACCGTGATCGCGGTGCAGGTCTCGCCGCTCAATTCCACGGAGGTACGCGGCGAGCAATTGCTGGCACGGATCGAGGAGATTCTGCGCGAAACCGGAGCCGGGAAGGTCAATCTGATCGGCCATAGCCAAGGCTCGTTGACCGCCCGTTATGCCGCGGCAAAACGCCCGGACCAGGTAGCGTCGGTGACCTCGGTGGCCGGCCCCAACCATGGCTCGGAGTTGGCGGACTACCTACATGAAAATTATCCGGCTGACAGCGCCAAAGGCCGGCTGCTCAGCTTTTTGCTGTGGCTGATCAGCGCGTTGATGTGCCTGCTGGAAACCGGTTATCGGGGGCCGAGACTGCCGGTGGATATCCCGGCTTCGCACCAATCGCTGACCACGGCAGGCGTGGCGCTGTTCAATCAGCGTTATCCACAGGGGTTGCCTGACACTTGGGGCGGGCAGGGGCCGGAAGAGGTTAACGGCGTGCGTTATTACTCCTGGTCCGGGACTTTACAGCCGGGCAAAACCGATCACGGGTGCAACCTGTTCGACGGGACCAATCGCAGTTGCCGGTTGTTTGCCACAACCTTTGTGCGTGAAGCGGGGCATTGCGACGGGATGGTCGGGCGTTACAGCTCGCACCTGGGGACGGTGATTGGTGATGAATACCCGATGGATCACTTCGATATCGTCAATCAATCACTGGGGTTGGTGGGCAAGGGCGCAGAGCCGGTGCGGTTGTTTGTCGAACATGCGGCGAGGTTGAAGGCGGCCGGGGTTTAGCCGTCAGACCGCGTCATCGTTCATCGCGAGCAGGCTCGCTCCCACATTTACTCTGCGAACACAGGCCCATTGTGGGAGCGAGCCTGCTCGCGATAGCGCCAGATCAGCCAACGGTGACCTTTCGGCCTAGCACAGTAGTCCACCGCTCCGACAAAATCACCCCACCCAACGTCAACACCCCACCCACCAAGTGATACAGCGCCAACTGCTCATGCAGCACCACCGCCGCAATCAGCGCCGTAATCAACGGCAGCAAATTGAAAAACAGCGTGGTACGGCTCGGCCCCAGGCGCACCACGGCCTGCATCCACGCCAGCGGCGCAAGCATCGAGGCCAGCAGGCACGCGTAAAGCACCAGTGGAATGTTGTGCAGGGTCGGGCCGATTTTCGGTGAGGCAAGGAACAACGGAAACAGCACCACCACCGCGACCAGCACCTGCAAATACAGCAACACCAGCGGCGGCAAACGCAGCTGCCATTTTTTCAACAGGGTGCTGTAAACCGCATAAGCCAGCGTGGCGATCAGCATCATCGCGTCGCCCAGGTTCACCCCATGCTCCAGCAATGCGCCGAGGCTGCCGGACGACACCACCACCAAAACACCGGCAAACGACAACACCGCACCGGCCAGTGCGCCGGCGGTCAGGCGTTGGCCGAGGCTGACCATCGCCATGGCCAGCGACATCAACGGCATCAGCGACAGAATGATCCCCATGTTGGTGGCCGACGTCAGCGTCGCGGCGAAGTAGGCCAGGCTCTGATAAACCGCCATGCCGAGCACACCAAGGATGAAAATCCTGCCCAGGTTCGGGCGGATCGCCGGCCAGTGGCTAATCACCGGTTTAAGCATGAAAGGCGTGAACAGAATCCCGGCCAGCAGCCAGCGGTAGAAACCGATTTCGGCGGGGAAGATCGCGCCGACCGCGAGTTTATTGATCACGGTGTTGCCGGCCCAAATGAAAATGGCCAGCAGGGGATAAGCGTATTGCATCGGAAAAAAGCCAGAATGTTAATGAAGGAGGATTATCCGTCTGTCTGTATCAAAGCCTATACTGCAATCCAGACAACCTGCCTCTGATTCCGGACAGCATGAACAGCAAACACATCGACCTGCTGGATTTCAGCGAACTGCCGTCAGCAGTGTATTTCCGCTACGCCGACTTCAACGCCCACGAATACGCCGCGCCTCACCGGCATCCGTGGGGCACGCTGGAGTACGCGGCCCATGGTGTGTTGCACATGGATGTCGACGGCAGCCGTTTCATGTCGCCGCCGCAATACGCGGTGTGGGTGCCGCCCGGGACCGAGCACAGTTTCTATAGCAATCAGCCGATCAACTATCGCGCGGTCTGCCTGGCACCGATGCTGTGCCGTGATCTGCCGCAGCAGGCCTGCACCCTGGCGATCAGCGACATTCTCAAGGCGATCCTGAAAGACTTCGCCGCCCGCGATGTGAAAATTCCCGAGCACGATACGGACAAGCGTCTGGCTCAAGTGCTGGTGGACCAACTGCAACAGGCGCCGATGCAAGAGTGTTACTTGCCCTACGCCAGCAACCCCGGGTTACTCGGTATTCTGCAAGCCCTGCAGGCCGCCCCCGGAGACAACCGACCATTGGCGGATTGGGCCGCGAACATTCATGTCAGCGAGCGCACGCTGGCGCGGCAGTTTGTCCGTGAATTGGGCATGAGCTTCGGGGAGTGGCGGCAACGGTTGCGGTTTCTGGCGGCGATCGAAGCGCTGGACAGCCACCGTAACATTCAGGAAATCGCCTTCGACATGGGTTACAGCACCGGCTCGGCGTTTATCGCGATGTTTCAGCGCCAGGCCGGGTGTACGCCGGAACAGTATCGACGCAGCCACCTCGATAGCAGGTGAACGTGTAACAGGCTTTGTCTACACTTCAGAGCGAGGCCGCACCCATCGGTGCGGTAACAAGGAGAAAACTCCATGAAGATGTTGCGTGCCCCGTTGTTGTTGATCGGTTTGTTGCTCTGCTCCCAGGGTTTCGCCGCCACTGCCCAACAGAACAAGATGACCACCTGCAATGCCGACGCTACCGCCAAGAGCCTCAAGGGCGACGAGCGCAAAGCCTTCATGAGCACTTGCCTCAAAGCCGCGCCGGCCGCCGATGCCGCCAAACCCATGACACCTCAACAGGAAAAGATGAAAACCTGCAACGCCGATGCCACCACCAAGGCCCTCAAGGGCGATGCGCGCAAAGCCTTCATGAGCGAGTGCCTGAAGAAAAAATAAGCATTGTGGGAACGAGCCTGCTCCGGGCGGCGATCCGACGATGCAGGCGACTAGGCATCACGCAGGACCGCAGTGATGCTATCGCGAGCAGGCTCGCTCCCACAGGTTCGTGTTTGCTCGCTTCGGCGCCGGAACGCTGGCAGACTGCCAATCCTTTTACGTCGTTCGTTTTGAGGCTGTATGTCAGCGTTTTCTCAGCGTCACGTTCTGTTGCTCATCAGTTGGGTTATCATTTTTGGCGGTTTGCTGCTGGTGATCCCTCTGCGATTGCTGCCCAGCCTGCTGGCCGGGTTGTTGGTGTTCGAACTGGTCAACATGCTCACGCCGCAGTTGCAGCGGCTGATCGAAGGTCGGCGTGCGCGCTGGCTGGCGGTGGCGTTGCTGGGGACATTAGTGGTCAGTGTGCTGGCACTGATCTTTGCCGGTGCGATCAGTTTTCTGCTGCACGAGGCGGAAAACCCCGGCGCTTCTCTCGACAAATTCATGGTCGTGGTCGACCGCGCGCGCGGGCAGTTACCGCCGTTCATCGACGCTTATTTACCCGCCAGTGCCGCCGAGTTCCGGGTGGCCATCGGCGAGTGGATGAGCAAGCACTTAAGCGACTTGCAGCTGGTGGGCAAGGACGCGGCGCATATGTTCGTGACGTTGCTGATCGGTATGGTGCTGGGGGCGATCATCGCCTTGCAGCGCGTGCCAGACCTGACCAAGCGCAAGCCCTTGGCCGCGGCGTTGTTCGACCGTTTGCACCTGTTGGTCCAGGCGTTTCGCAACATCGTGTTTGCCCAGATCAAGATTTCCCTGCTCAACACCTTTTTCACCGGGATTTTCCTCGCGGTGATCCTGCCGATGTTCGGGATCAAGCTGCCGCTGACCAAAACCCTGATCGTGCTGACCTTCCTGCTCGGCCTGCTGCCGGTGATCGGCAACTTGATGTCGAACACCTTGATCACCATCGTCGGCTTGTCGCTGTCGATCTGGGTGGCGGTGGCGGCACTGGGTTATCTGATCTTTATCCACAAGCTCGAATACTTCCTCAACGCACGCATTGTCGGGGGGCAGATCAGTGCCAAGTCGTGGGAGTTGCTGCTGGCGATGCTGGTGTTCGAAGCCGCGTTCGGCCTGCCGGGGGTGGTGGCGGGGCCGATTTATTACGCGTATCTGAAGAGTGAGTTGAAGTTGCTGGGGATGGTTTGATCCAGCAGATGTATCACCTGAACTGACCCCATCGCGAGCAGGCTCGCTCCCACAATGGACCTGTGTTCGCAGGACAAATGTGGGAGCGAGCCTGCTCGCGATAGGGGCGCCTCGGTGTCGGATCAGGCCAAAGTGCCGTAGCGCTTCATCGCCTCAATCGCCAACCCACTGCCGATGCTGCCAAAGATGTTCCCCTCAACATGCTGCGCGTTCGGCAACATCGCCGAGATGCTGTTGCGCAGCGCCGGAATCCCGCTCGAACCGCCGGTGAAGAACACCGTATCCACCTGATCGACCCGTACATTGGCGTCGTTCAGCAATTGGGTCACGCTGTTGCGCACCCGCTCCAGCAAGTTGTCGATGGCCGATTCGAACAGCGCCCGGGTCAGTTCCACGCTCAAACCGGACTCGATGCGATCCAGCGGCACATGGCGGCTGTCGGCGTGAGTCAGCTGGATCTTGGTTTCTTCCACTTCCATGGCCAGCCAGTGCCCGGCGCGCTGGTCGATCAGCTTGAACAGGCGATCGATGCCGCCGGTGTCCTCGATGTCGTAACGCATGCTGCCCAGAGCCAGGGTCGACTTCTGCGAGTACACCGAGTTGATGGTGTGCCAGGTCGCCAGGTTCATGTGGTGGCTGGTGGGCATGTAGGCGCCGCTCTTCATCCGGCTGCCGTAGCCAAAGAGCGGCATCAGGCCTTGCAGGCTCAGCTGCTTGTCGAAATCGGTCCCGCCGATGTGCACGCCACCGGTGGCGAGGATGTCGTCGTGACGGTTGTCGTGGTTGCGGCGCTCAGGGGACAGGCGCACCAGGGAGAAGTCCGAGGTACCACCGCCGATGTCGACGATCAGTACCAGCTCTTCCTTTTCGATGGTCGACTCGTAGTCGAACGCCGCTGCAATAGGCTCGTACTGGAACGAGACGTCCTTGAAGCCGATGGCGCGTGCTACATCCACCAGGGTGTTTTCTGCTTCCTGGTCGGCCAGTTCGTCGTCATCGACGAAGAACACTGGGCGGCCCAGCACCACTTCCTCGAACTCCCGACCGGCGGCGGCTTCGGCGCGCTTTTTCAGCTGACCGATGAACAGCCCGAGCAGGTCCTTGAACGGCATCGCCGTGCCGAGGACGCTGGTGTCGTGCTTGATCAGCTTGGAGCCCAGCAGGCTCTTGAGCGAGCGCATCAGCCGGCCTTCGTAACCTTCCAGGTACTCGTGCAGCGCCAGTCGGCCGTACACCGGGCGGCGTTCTTCCATATTGAAGAAGACCACCGAAGGCAGGGTGATCTTGTCGTCCTCCAGCGCGATCAGCGTTTCCATGCCGGGGCGCAGCCAGCCGACGGTGGAGTTGGACGTGCCGAAGTCGATACCACAGGCACGGGCTGGAGATGCGTTTTTCATGTCTTTCAAGTTCCGGTTAAAAAACGGCCGCGCAGTGTATGCCAGTGCGGCGAAGATTCGAAGGCCGACTATCTGTTAAATCGCAGCGGTCAGCGCTTGAAAGATGGTCCATCACCCCCAAACTTCCCTGCATAGACTTGGCAACCCTTGGGGCGACTGCAAGAACCGCGCCCTGCTGCCGATAAACTTCTGATGCGCTGCCCGGTCACAAAGTTGAGATTGGTCAATCCAGACGCTGCAAACAAGAGCATGCTGTACCGAGCTGCGCGATTTCGATAATGGATGGTGATTCCCTCGATGGACTTCAAAGACTATTACAAGATTCTCGGTGTGGAACCGACCGCGGACGATAAGGCGATCAAGGCCGCCTATCGAAAGCTGGCGCGTAAATACCACCCCGACGTCAGCAAGGAAAAGGATGCCGAGGCCAAATTCAAGGACGCGTCCGAAGCCTATGAAGCGCTGAAAAGCGCCGACAAGCGCGCCGAATACGACGACTTGCGCAAATACGGCCACCACGGCCAGCCCTTTCAGGGCCCGCCGGGTTGGCAGAGCCGCGGTGGTTTCGGTGGTGGTGGTCAGGACACGGGCGATTTCTCGGACTTCTTCAGTTCGATCTTCGGCAACCGTGGTCCGGGTTTCAATGGTGGTGGACGGTCGGGCCATAGCGCCGGGCGTCGAGGGCAAGACGTGGAAATGGAATTACCGGTTTTTCTGGAAGAAACCCTCTCGACCGAATCGAAGAAGGTCAGCTTCCAGGTGCCGCAGTACAACGCTGCCGGCCAGCATGTCAGCAACACCAGCAAAAGCCTGAACGTGAAGATCCCCGCCGGCGTTGCCGACGGCGAGCGCATCCGCCTCAAGGGCCAGGGCGCTCCGGGTATCGGTGGCGGGGTCAATGGCGACCTGTACCTGACCATTCGTTTTGCGCCGCACCCTAAATTCGATGTCGAAGGCGAGAACCTGATCATCACCTTGCCGCTGGCACCGTGGGAGCTGGCGCTGGGGACCGAAGTCGCGGTGCCGACCCTGACTGGCAAGATCAACCTCAAGGTCCCGGCCGGCAGCCAGAATGGCCAGCGCATGCGCGCCAAGGGCCACGGTTTGCTGCACAAGGCCGGCCACCGTGGCTACCTGTTCGTGCAGCTCAAGGCGGTGATGCCGAAAAAGCTCGACCATGACGTCAAAGAGTTGTGGGAGGAGTTGGCGAAAAAAGCCGCTTTCGATCCACGAGAGAACTTTTGATTCAAAGATAAGGAGTAGCCAATCATGAGCGACCCCGTGATCGTTCTATTGGACCTGGCAGAATTTTGCGAGGCGACCGAACTGTCGGACGTGCACGTGATCGAGATCGTCGAACACGGCATCCTTGAACCTCAGGGAGCCTTGCCCAAGGATTGGCGCTTCACCGATTATGAGCTGGCACTGGCCAAGCGCGCCGCCAAGCTGCGGCGCGATCTGGAGCTGGAATGGGAAGGCGTTGCCCTGGCGCTGGACCTGCTTGAAGAGGTCCGGCAACTGCGGGCCGAGAACCGCATGCTCAGGCAGCGGTTGGGGCGGCTGCTGATCGAATAATCGTTCTGTGTTTTTGTATTGCCTTTGAGGACGCTTTCGCGAGCAAGCCCGCTCCCACATTCGATCGCATGCCCCTGTGGGAGCGGGCTTGCTCGCGAAGAACGATAACGCGGTCTTCCTGCCTCACACCTTCCTGGGCAACACCACGGTAAACAGCGTGCCATCGGTCTCATTGGAACTGACCTCGATCGTCCCTTGATGCGCATCAACCACTTCCTTGACGATGAACAGTCCCAGACCGAGGCTGGTGGTCGGCCCGCCGAGTTCTTCGTCGGCACTGCGTACCAGCGGATCGAAGATCGTGTCGATCGCCTCGGGCGGAATCGGCGTGCCGTCGTTATGCACAGTGAGCCGAACACTGTCCGCTTCGCCCCTGAGGGTCAGTTTGACCGCGCTGTGGTTCGAACCGTGCTGCAATGCGTTGCCGATCAGATTTTGCAGCATTTGATTGAGCCTTCGGCCATCCCACACACCTTGGGCATCGCCTTCGACGTTCAGTGTCGGATCGCATTGCGGACGAGCGGCGCAGGCTTGGGCAATCGCGTCACGCGTCGCATCGGCAAGATCCATGGGCACCGGTTCGATCGGCAGGCGCTTGCCCAGGCGACTGCGGACCAGCTCGAGCAAATCGCTGACCATCACCGCCATGTGGCGGGTGCCACGTTTGATGTGGAGCGCACAGGTCAATGCGTCGCCCTCAAGGGTGGTTTTGCGCATCAGCATTTCGGTGGACATGCTCACCGCTTGCAGCGGTGCGCGCAGGTCATGGCCGAGGATCGCCAGAAAGATGTCCCGGGAACGATTGACCTGCTCGGCATACGCCGCGGTGGATTCGGCCAGGGCTTCGTCGATGGCTTCGTTGAAACGGATCATGTCCTGGAAATAGGCCAGATCCGGCGAGTCCAGGCTGTTGACCCACAAGCGGATCACACAGGCGCGCAGATGGCGGAACTCCGAGGTCATCTGCACCAGGTCGAAACCCACGGTATGCCGCAGCTCGCCATGGTTGGCACCGGCTTCGTCCAGGCTCGGGGTTTTTTCCGGACCTTCGCCCCTGGCTTTTGCCAGTTGTTCACTGGCGGACTGAGGCTTGTTCATGTCCCGTGTGGCGGCCAGCAGGATCGCTTTTGCATGATCGCGCAGAGCCATGCTGTCCATGTTTTCGGCGGCGGGGGTAATGGTTTTGGCGAATTGCTCCCATTCATCGACGATACGGTCTACGTTCTGAACGATGAAATCACTGAGGCGCATGGGCGATTACCTGTGGAGCAAAGGGCGGGAGTCGCATCTTAGCCCCATATCAGTCGAGCGAATGCTCAAGCAGATGTGCGGGAGCTGTATGCATCTGTGGCGAGGGGGCTTGACTGACTGGCATCAGGCTTGCCTTGGGCAGCCCCTCGCCACAGGATTATCAGAAAATCTAGAACAGGAAGTAACGCTGCGCCATCGGCAATACATCCGCTGGCTCACACCAGAGCAACACGCCGTCGGCCTTGACCTGATAGGTCTGCGGATCGACATCGATGTTCGGCAGGTAATCGTTGTGGATCAGGTCGGTTTTCTGCACGTCGCGGCAGCCTTTGACCACGGCGATTTTTTTCTTCAGGCCCAAGGCTTCGGGCAAACCGGCTTCCTGTGCCGCCTGGCTGATAAAGGTCAGGCTGGTGGCGTGCAGTGAGCCGCCGTAGCTGGCGAACATCGGGCGGTAGTGCACCGGTTGCGGTGTCGGGATTGAAGCGTTGGCGTCGCCCATCAGGCTGGCCGCGATAGCACCGCCCTTGAGGATCAGCGTCGGTTTTACCCCGAAAAACGCCGGACGCCAGAGCACCAGGTCCGCCCATTTACCCACCTCGACCGAACCCACTTCATGGCTGATGCCGTGGGTGATTGCCGGGTTGATCGTGTATTTGGCGATGTAGCGTTTGGCGCGGAAGTTGTCGTTGCCTTCACCATCCTGAGGCAGCGGGCCCCGCTGTTTTTTCATCTTGTCGGCGGTCTGCCAGGTGCGCGTGATGACTTCGCCGACCCGGCCCATGGCCTGGCTGTCGGAGCTGATCATCGAGAAGGCGCCGAGATCATGGAGGATGTCTTCGGCGGCGATGGTTTCGCGGCGGATGCGGCTTTCGGCGAAGGCCACGTCTTCGGCAATGCTCGGGTCCAGGTGGTGGCAGACCATCAGCATGTCGAGGTGTTCGTCGATGGTGTTGCGGGTGAACGGCCGGGTCGGGTTGGTCGAGCTCGGCAGCACGTTGGTAAAACCGCAGGCCTTGATGATGTCCGGGGCATGACCGCCACCGGCACCTTCGGTGTGGTAGGTATGGATGGTGCGGCCCTTGAAGGCGGCGAGGGTGGTTTCGACGAAGCCCGACTCGTTGAGGGTGTCGGTGTGAATCGCCACTTGCACGTCGTACTGGTCGGCCACGGTCAGGCAGTTGTCGATGCTCGCCGGGGTGGTGCCCCAGTCTTCGTGGAGCTTGAGGCCGATGGCGCCGGCCTTGACCTGTTCGATCAACGGTTCCGGCAGGCTGGCGTTGCCCTTGCCGGTGAGGCCGATGTTCATCGGGAACGCATCGGCGGCCTGGAGCATGCGCGCCAGGTGCCATGGCCCGGAGGTGCAGGTGGTGGCGTTGGTGCCGGTGGCAGGTCCCGTGCCGCCGCCGATCATGGTGGTGACACCGCTCATCAGCGCTTCTTCGATTTGCTGTGGGCAGATGAAGTGGATGTGGGTGTCGATGCCGCCGGCGGTGAGGATCATGCCTTCACCGGCGATGACTTCGGTGCTGGCGCCGACCGCGATGGTGACGTTCGGCTGGATGTCCGGGTTGCCGGCCTTGCCGATGGCCGCGATGCGCCCGTCCTTGAGGCCGACGTCGGCCTTGACGATGCCCCAGTGGTCGATGATCAACGCGTTGGTGATCAGGGTATCGACGACCTCGGCGGCCAGTAACTGGCTCTGGCCCTGGCCGTCGCGAATGACTTTGCCGCCGCCGAATTTCACTTCTTCGCCGTAGGTGGTGAAGTCCTGTTCCACTTCGATCCACAGCTCGGTGTCGGCCAGACGGACCTTGTCACCGACGGTGGGGCCGAACATGTCGGCGTAGGCCTGACGGGAAATCTTCATGTGTTCGCCTTGGAATTCAATTGATTTTGAGATCGCTCGCATTACTCGCTATCGCGAGCAGGCTCGCTTCCACATTTGATCGCGGTCTCATGTGGGAGCGAGCCTGCTCGCGATGGGGCCAGTGCAGACGCCGCATTAGTCAGAGATCACCCATGATCCTGCCGGCAAACCCGAACACCCGGCGATGCCCGGCCAGGTCCACCAGCTCGACCTCGCGGCTCTGCCCCGGTTCGAAGCGCACGGCGGTGCCGGCGGGGATGTTCAGGCGCATGCCGCGGCTGGCGGCGCGGTCGAAGGTCAGGGCGTCGTTGGTTTCGAAGAAGTGGTAATGCGAGCCGACCTGGATCGGCCGGTCGCCGCTGTTGGCCACCTTCAGGCTGAGGGTGCGGCGGCCGACGTTGAGTTCGATGTCGCCGGGCTGGATCTGGTATTCACCGGGAATCATCAATGGGCTCCTTGGAGAATCTTGTAGTAAAGGGCAGTCGGTTTGTACTGGCCGTTCGGGTCGCAGGCGTAGTCGGGGATTTCGCCGGCGCGGGTGTAGCCCATCGCCTTGTAGAAGTCTTCGGCGGGGGAGCCGGCCTCGGTGTCGAGGTAGAGCATGCCGCGTTTGTGTTGGCGGGCAGCGAGTTCAAGGGCATGCATCATCTGTTGGCCCAGGCCGCGACGACGGGCGTGTTCACGCACCAGCAGTTTCTGCACTTCGGCGCGGTTCAACCCATTGGCTTTCTGGCACAACGTCAGTTGCACGCTGGCCTGTACCTGTTCGTCCTTGACCACCACCCAGAGCAGCACGTTGCCTTTGTTCAGGTTGTCCTGGACTTCATCGAAATAGGCTCGGGCCTGGGTGGCGTCCAGATCCGCCATGAACCCGACACTGGCGCCATAGCCGACGGCGTCGAGCAGCAAATCAATCAAACCCTGACGATAGTGCGCAAAGCTTTCAACGTTGACGCGGCGCAGTTGGGCGGCGTTCATGGGTATCACTCCTTGTGGGGACCGGGAGGCATTACGCCCGGGTCGAGAATCAGTTGCATGAAGGTCAGGTCCAGCCAGCGGCCGAACTTGGTACCCACCTGCGGCATTTGGCCGGTGACGACAAAACCGGCCCGATCGTGCAGCCGGATCGAGGCGCCGTTACCGCTTTCGATGGCGGCGACCATCACGTGTTTGTTGCAGCCTTTGGCGCGTTCGATCAGCGCTTCCATCAGGCGCGGGCCGAGGCCATTGCCGCGCTGGTCGTTGCGCACATACACCGAGTGCTCGACCGTGTGGCGGAACCCGTCGAACGGCCGCCAGTCACCGAAAGAAGCGTAGCCGAGTACGCTGTTGTCGCCGTCGACGATCACCAGCACCGGATAACCCTGGGCTTGCCGGGCGCTGAACCAGGCCTGGCGGTTGCCCAGGTCCACGGCCTGTTCGTTCCAGATCGCCGTGGTATTGAGCACGGCGTCGTTGTAGATATCGCGGATCGCTGGCAGATCGGCGTGCAGCGCATCGCGGATGTGGAAAGTCATGGCGCGGCCTCAGGCGATCGGTTGGTGAACGGTGACCAGTTTGGTGCCGTCGGGAAACGTCGCTTCGACCTGGATCTCCGGGATCATTTCCGGGATGCCTTCCATCACTTGTTCGCGGCTGAGCAGGGTGGTGCCGTAATGCATCAGCTCGGCCACGGTCTGGCCGTCCCGCGCGCCTTCGAGCAACGCCGCGGAAATATAGGCCATGGCCTCCGGGTAATTGAGCTTCACGCCGCGAGCCAAACGTCGTTCGGCCACGAGGCCGGCGGTGAAGATCAGCAGCTTGTCTTTTTCGCGTGGGGTCAGGTCCATCGTAGAAATCCATCAGGGCAGATTAAAAAGTAATCGGATCTGTGAACGCGTTACCTGTGGGAGCGAGCCTGCTCGCGATGAGGTCATCACATCCAGCGAAGATGTTGACTATACGATCGCCATCGCGAGCAGGCTCGCTCCCACAGAAAAGCATTCAGGTGCTCCATATTCTTGGCGGGACGGCTTCGCGGCCGAGCAACGCAGGCCGGAGCAATCGCCACAAATCAATTAGCCAACCCCGTGCCAACAACGCCTCGCTGGCCAGGCACCGGGCGACCAACAGCCCCGGCAATTGCGTCAGATCACCGCGCACCTCATTGGGTAGCGAGCGGCACTTTTCCAACAGTTCGCTATCAATCTCCCCGGTCACCAGCAACGTCGCAAACACCGGTTGGCCATCCAGCCCTATCGGCGAGTCCAGCAAACCGTCGTTCCCGACAATGCGCTGGCGCTCGTGCCAGAGCAACTGGCCGTCGCGGCGGATATCCAGGTGCGCCTGAAAATGCCCGAGGTCGAAGCGTTCGCCACTGGCCGGGCGACCCAATGCCACCACGTCCCAGTAGAACAGCCGTGCATAGCCTTGCAGATCAATGCTCGTGCTGAGTTCCGCCTGAGCGTCGCTGAAGATAATCGTCTCTTGCGGCAGCCACTCCAACGTAGCACCGGCGGCAACACGCAAGTCGAGTTTCTGATAAGCCGGCCCGACCGCGCGATACCACTTGGCGGCGCCGGGGCTGGTGATTTGCGCCCAGGCGTGCGTACCGACGCTGGCCGAGATGTCCAGCCGATCACCACCGGCAATCCCGCCCGGCGGGTGGACGATGATGTGCTGACACACCTCGGGGCCTTCGGCATACAGATGCTTCTGCACCCGCAGCGGGCCTTTGTGACGGCGCTGGACCGGGCGTGTGCTGTCACCGAAACGGGTGTAACCCAGTTCCAGCTCGGCATGCCAGCTGGGGGTGAACAGGATGGTGTGGGCAGGTAAGGTCATATTTTCTAATTATCGTTAGGACGCTACAGATTAGATCGTAACCAGACCGCGTACACCCTCGGCCTCCATATTTTCGCCACGACCCTGCTGCACGATCTCTCCCCGAGACATCACCAGATACTGGTCGGCCAGTTCGGCGGCGAAATCGTAGAACTGCTCCACCAGCAGAATCGCCATGTCGCCCCGTGCTGCGAGCTGCTTGATCACCGCGCCGATTTCCTTGATCACTGACGGCTGGATACCTTCGGTGGGTTCGTCGAGAATCAGCAACCGTGGACGGCTGGCCAGTGCTCTACCGATCGCCAGTTGCTGTTGCTGCCCCCCGGACAAGTCACCGCCACGCCGTTGCTTCATTTGCAGCAGCACCGGGAACAGCTCGTAGATGAACGCCGGGACTTCCTTGGCTTCAGAGCCGGGAAACCGTGACAGGCCCATCAGCAGGTTTTCTTCCACGGTCAGTCGGCCAAAGATCTCCCGGCCCTGAGGCACGTAAGCGATGCCGGCATGCACCCGTTGGTGCGGCTTAAATGTGGTGATCGGTTTGCCTTCCCAGTTCACCGCGCCTTCTTTGGCCGGCAGCAAACCCATCAGGCATTTGAGCAGGGTGGTCTTGCCCACGCCATTGCGCCCGAGCAGGCAGGTGACTTCGCCGACCTTCACCTCAAACGTCAGGCCCCGCAGGATGTGGCTACCGCCGTAGTACTGGTGCAGCTTGTCGACTTGCAGCATGTTCAAAATTCCTTCTGTTCCACACAGAACGCTGATGTGATCGTTCCCACGCTCTGCGTGGGAATGCATCCCGTGACGCTCCGCGTCACCCGTGCGCAGGACTTGAGCCCTGCATTGTCAGCGGAACGCGGAGCGTCCCAGGCGGCGTTCCCACGCAGAGCGTGGGAACGATCATGTGTTCGCAATCTACCGGCCGAGGTACACCTCGATCACCCGCTCATTGTCCTGAACCTGTTCCAGCGACCCTTCGGCCAGCACGCTGCCCTGGTGCAACACGGTGACGTGGTCGGCGATCGAGCCGACGAAGCCCATGTCGTGTTCGACCACCATCAGCGAATGCTTGCCGGCCAGGCTTTTGAACAGCTCGGCGGTGAATTCGGTTTCGGCGTCGGTCATGCCTGCCACCGGCTCGTCGAGCAACAGCAGTTGCGGGTCTTGCATCAGTAACATGCCGATTTCCAGAAACTGCTTCTGACCGTGGGACAACAAACCCGCCGGGCGATTGACCGAAGCGGTCAGGCGAATGGTCTCCAGCACCTCGCTGATGCGATCTGTTTGTTCGCCGCTCAGACGTGCCCGCAGGCTGGCCCACACCGACTTGTCGGTTTTCTGCGCCAGCTCCAGGTTTTCGAACACGCTCAGCGCTTCGAACACTGTCGGTTTCTGAAACTTGCGACCGATGCCGGCCTGGGCGATCTGCACTTCGCTCATCTGCGTCAGGTCGAGTGTTTCACCGAACCAGGCCTTGCCATGGCTGGGGCGGGTCTTGCCGGTGATCACGTCCATCAGCGTGGTCTTGCCCGCGCCATTGGGGCCGATGATGCAGCGCAATTCGCCGACGCCGATGTACAGGTTCAAATCGTTCAGCGCCTTGAAACCATCGAAGCTGACGCTGATGTCTTCCAGGGTCAGGATGGTGCCGTGGCGTGTATTCAGGCCGGGGCCCACGCGTTGCCCGAGGCCGATGGCGTCGCGGCTGCTGCCGGCGTCCTTGTTGGGCTCCACGGGGAAAAAGGCCGGTTCGAGCATGAATTCCGCCGTCGCAGTGACTCTCATTGTTCACCTCTTTTTTTCAGCAGGCCGATCACGCCTTTAGGCAGGTACAACGTCACGACGATGAACAGCGCGCCGAGGAAGAACAGCCAGTATTCCGGGAATGCCACGGTGAACCAGCTCTTCATGCCGTTGACCACTCCGGCGCCAAGCAACGGCCCGATCAGCGTGCCGCGACCACCCAAGGCGACCCACACGGCGGCCTCGATCGAGTTGGTCGGCGACATTTCGCTCGGGTTGATGATGCCGACTTGCGGCACATACAGCGCGCCAGCCAAACCGCATAGCACCGCGCTCAACACCCACACGAACAGTTTGAAACCACGTGGGTCGTAGCCGCAGAACATCAGGCGGTTTTCGGCATCGCGCAACGCGGTCAGTACTCGGCCAAACTTGCTTTGCGCCAGACGCCAGCCAATGAACAGGCTTGCCACCAGCAACAGCACCGTGGCGAAAAACAACACCGCACGCGTCCCCGGTTCCGTAATGCCGAACCCGAGGATGGTGCGGAAATTGGTGAAGCCGTTGTTGCCGCCAAAGCCAGTTTCGTTGCGGAAAAACAGCAACATCCCGGCGAAGGTCAGGGCCTGGGTCATGATCGAGAAGTACACGCCCTTGATCCGCGAGCGGAAGGCGAAGAAACCGAACACCAGCGCCAGCAATCCCGGCGCCAATACCACCAGGCACATGGCCCAGAGGAAACTGCTGGTGCCGCTCCAGTACCACGGCAACTCGGTCCACGACAGGAACGTCATGAACGCCGGCAAGCCGTCACCCGAAGCCTGGCGCATCAGGTACATGCCCATGGCGTAACCGCCGAGGGCGAAGAACAGACCGTGACCCAGCGACAAAAGGCCGGCGTAACCCCAGACCAGATCCAGCGCCAGGGCGACGATGGCGTAGCAAAGGATTTTGCCCACCAGTGTCAGCGTGTAGGCCGAAACGTGAAAAACACTGATGGGCGATAACAGCGACAGCAGCGGCAACGCCAGCAGCAAAACAAGGATCACCGCGCCAACAGCGAGGGTGACTTTGGGGCCGGCCTTTTGTGTGGCCGTGAGCATCAGAGGCTGATTCATCAGTCGATCACCCGTCCTTTCAGTGCGAAGAGGCCTTGCGGACGCTTCTGGATGAACAGAATGATCAGCGCGAGGATCAGGATTTTGCCCAGCACCGCACCGATCTGCGGTTCGAGAATTTTGTTGGCGATCCCCAGGCCAAACGCCGCCAACACGCTACCGGCCAGTTGACCGACACCGCCGAGCACCACCACCAGGAATGAGTCGATGATGTAGCTCTGGCCGAGGTCCGGGCCGACGTTGCCGATCTGGCTGAGCGCCACGCCGCCGAGGCCAGCAATGCCCGAGCCGAGGCCGAAGGCGAGCATGTCGACGCGTCCGGTCGGCACGCCGCAGCAGGCGGCCATGTTGCGGTTCTGGGTGACGGCGCGCACGTTCAGGCCCAGGCGCGTCTTGTTCAGCAGCAGCCAGGTCAGCACCACCACAAACAAGGCGAACGCGATGATCACGATGCGGTTGTACGGCAGCACCAGGTTCGGCAGCACCTGAATCCCGCCCGACAACCACGCCGGGTTGGCCACCTCGACGTTCTGCGCGCCGAACACCAGCCGCACCAATTGAATCAGCATCAGGCTGATGCCCCACGTGGCGAGCAGGGTTTCCAACGGGCGGCCGTAGAGATGACGAATCACCGTGCGTTCCAGCGCCATGCCGATCCCGGCAGTGACGAAAAACGCCACCGGCAGGGCGATCAGCGGATAGAACTCGATGGCCTGCGGGGCGAAGCGCTGGAACGTCAGCTGCACCACGTACGTCGAGTAAGCGCCGAGCATCAGCATCTCGCCGTGGGCCATGTTGATCACGCCGAGCAGGCCGAAAGTGATCGCCAACCCGAGGGCCGCCAGCAACAGAATCGAACCGAGGGACATGCCGCTGAAGGCCTGGCCGAGCATCTCGCCGATCAGCAGTTTGCGTTTGACCTGGGCCAGACTGGTTTCGGCGGCGGTGCGCACATTGGCATCGGCTTCGACGCCGGGTTCAAGCAAACCTTCGAGGCGGGTGCGGGCCAATGGGTCGCCGGTTTCACCGAGCAAACGCACAGCGGCGAGGCGCACGGCCGGGTCGGTGTCGACCAGTTGCAGATTGGCCAGCGCCAGGCTCAGGGCGGCGTGAACGGTTTCGTCTTTTTCGCCAGCCAGTTGCTGGTCGAGGAATTTCAGCTGCGCGGGTTTGGCGCTTTTCTGCAATTGCTGCGCGGCGGCCAAGCGGGTTTTGGCGTCGGCGGCGAGCAATTGGTGGCTGGCCAAAGCGGTGTCGATCAGGCCGCGCAGGCGGTTATTCAGGCGCAGGGTTTTCGGCTGGCCATCGATGGTCAACTCGCCTTGTTGCAGGGCGTTGATCAGTTCGATACGAGCAGGATCGGGTTGCGCGGCCCAGGCTTCCAGCAGTTTTGCTTGCTGCACGGGATTGGCTGCGACGAAGTCTTCGGCGTCGCCGGCGTGGGTGGCCATCGGTAACAGCAGCGCGATGGCGAGGATCAAGCGGTAAAGGGCGGTGGGCATATGCATGGCCTTGCACAGACTAAATGTGGGAGCGAGCCTGCTCGCGATAGCGGTCTGACATTCACCATCAATGTCGACTGTCATGGCCTCATCGCGAGCAGGCTCGCTCCCACAGGGATTTGTGTCGGCCTCGGGTTTGGTGCCCGAAGCCCGACACCCAGTGGCTTTAGTTGCTCTTCACCGCATAATCCGGCTTCTTGTCATTACCCTGAATGAACGGGCTCCACGGTTGGGCGCGGATCGGTCCTTCGGTCTGCCACACCACGTTGAACTGACCGTCGGCCTGGATCTCGCCGATCATCACTGGCTTGTGCAGGTGGTGGTTGGTCTTGTCCATGGTCAGGGTGTAACCGGACGGCGCGGCGAAGGTCTGGCCGGCCAGGGCTTCGCGGACTTTGTCGACGTCGGTGGACTTGGCTTTCTCCGCCGCTTGCGCCCACATGTGGATGCCGACGTAGGTGGCTTCCATCGGGTCGTTGGTCACCGCTTTGTCGGCGCCCGGCAGGTTGTGTTTCTTGGCGTAGGCTTTCCAGTCGGCGACGAATTTCTTGTTCTGCGGGTTCTCGACCGACTCGAAGTAGTTCCACGCCGCGAGGTTGCCCACCAGCGGCTTGGTGTCGATGCCGCGCAATTCTTCTTCGCCCACGGAGAACGCCACGACCGGAACGTCGGTGGCTTTCAGGCCCTGGTTGGCCAGTTCCTTATAGAACGGCACGTTGGAGTCGCCGTTGACCGTGGAGATGACCGCTGTCTTGCCACCGGCGGAGAATTTTTTGATGTTGGCCACGATGGTCTGGTAATCGCTGTGGCCGAACGGGGTGTAGACCTCTTCGATGTCCTTGTCCGCCACACCTTTGGAGTGCAGGAACGAGCGCAGAATCTTGTTGGTGGTGCGCGGGTAGACGTAGTCGGTGCCGAGCAGGAAGTAGCGCTTGGCGCTGCCGCCTTCCTCGCTCATCAGGTATTCCACCGCCGGAATCGCTTGCTGGTTGGGTGCCGCGCCGGTGTAGAACACGTTCGGCGACATCTCTTCGCCTTCGTATTGCACCGGGTAGAACAGCAGGCCGTTGAGCTCTTCGAACACCGGCAGCACCGATTTACGCGACACCGACGTCCAGCAACCGAACACCACCGCCACCTTGTCCTTGGTCAGCAACTGCCGGCCTTTCTCGGCGAACAGCGGCCAGTTCGATGCCGGGTCAACCACTACAGGTTCAAGCATCTTGCCGTTCACGCCGCCCTTGGCGTTGATTTCGTCGATGGTCATCAACGCCATGTCTTTGAGCGAGGTTTCGGAGATCGCCATGGTGCCGGACAACGAATGCAGAATACCGACCTTGATGGTCTCGGCGGCCTGGACCGTCCAGGCCATGCCCATCGCGGCAATGCTTGCCGATAGTGTGAAAGCCTTGATCAAACTGCGACGCTTCATTGTGCGATCTCCATGAACGTTAACGTTTTTTATGGTTGGCAGATGCGGACGACTGAAGGCTGTTTTGCAAGGGCTGTGCCCGGTCGGGGAAGGGCAAGGAAATGTCGTATTAGAGCGGTTGCGCGGTGTGGGCGGCGCACCATGAAGGATCGCGATTGGCGCGTTGGTGCGAAGAGGTGCGCCACATTGGGGCGCAGATATTGCCTGGCTCCTGTAGGAGCGAAGCTTGCTCGCGAAGATGGTGAGTCAGTCACAAGAGTATTGAATGTGCCGCCGCCATCGCGAGCAGGCTCGCTCCCACAGTAGATGTGTGTCGTACGCGGAATCTGTGGACGACGATAATCCCTGTGGGAGCGAGCCTGCTCGCGATGAGCGATAACGCGGTCTACACCGGGTCGACGTTATCCAGCGCCCGGTTCACCGCCAGCTCCGCCAGCATGATGCTCTGCTGAATCGCCAACACCGTATAACGCAGCGGTCCGATCAGGTTGTTGGCGGAATCGCTGGCCAGGACACTCGCTGTGGCCAACGATTCACAGGCATGGGCCAGGAGGCTTTCGGTGTCCATATTCGGGGCGACGATGAACATGGTGCTGGGGCGGCGGGGTTTTTCGGTGTAGGGCGCCGGGGGATCGAGGTAGTAGTCGAGGGCGCGTTTTATGGCTTCGCGGTCTTTGAGTAATTCTTCGGTGCGCGAGGCTTCGGCGTTGGGGGTGGTGGTATTGAAGGGTGGGTCTGGTACGAGTTTCTTATTCATTGAAATGTCCTCTAATCAGTTGAAGCCATCACTCGTCGTTTCTCACGCGACGGAGTGGTGGCAGCTATGTGCGGAGTGAGAAACCGGTAGAGGATCAAACCCGGCCGGACCGAAGTCCGCCCGCACACAGCCGCCATAGAGCATTGCAGGCAGCGGATAAGCTGTCGGCGATTATGGTGGTACTGGCGATGGATTAAAACCTCTTCCGGGCTCTCACACCCGATCGCTGAGTTTTCAGCGACAGCCCAAGACTAGAGGCCTCGCGTCCGACGAACAACCTGAAAAAGGCGTGGGAAAGTTCCGTGTTTTGACACATCCGTTAAACATTCAACAGCGGAACGCGGAGCGTCCCTGGCGGCGTTCCCACGCGGGAGCGTGGGAACGATCATCCGGGTATGCAGAATCGCAAACCCCTGTGGGAGCGAGCCTGCTCGCGATAGCGGTTTGTCAGGCTCGGTGATGTTGGATGTGCCGCCGCCATCGCGAGCAGGCTCGCTCCCACAGGTTCGGTGGTGTGTCAGCGGCGGCGCATCAGGCCGATGAAGAACAACCCGCCAATCGCCGCAGTGGCGACGCCGATGGGCAAGTCTTCCGGGGCGATCAGGGTACGTGCGGCCACATCCACCCAGACGAGGAACAGGCTGCCCAACAAGACGCACACCGGCAGCAATCGCCGATGTTCTGCCCCAACCAATCGCCGCGCAATGTGCGGCACCATCAGCCCGACAAACCCGATAGACCCACTGATCGATACCAACACCCCGGTCATCAACGAGGCAATCAAAAACACCCGCAGCCGCACGGTGCGAGCATTCAGGCCGAGGGTCACGGCGGTCTGTTCACCCGCCATCAACGCATTCAACGGTCGGGCCATGCCCAGCAGCAACACCAGCCCGAGCAACACACTCGCGGCGGGTACGGCGAGCAATTCCCAACGCGCCAACCCGAGCCCGCCAAGCATCCAGAACATCACCGCAGAACTGGCGCGGTGATCACCGAGAAACAACAGCAAATTGGCGATCGCCATCATCACGAACGACACCGCCACGCCGCACAACAGCAGCCGATCACTGTCCAGTCGCCCATGACGATTGGCGATCATCAGCACGATCAACATGCTCAACAACGCGCCGAGAAACGCGGCAATCGGCAAGGTCAGCAACCCGACAATTTCACCGACATGCAGCACCACGATCACCGCGCCGAGGGTCGCGCCGGAGGTCACGCCGAGCAGGTGCGGATCAGCCAATGGATTGCGCGTTACCGCTTGCAGCACCGCGCCAATCAACGCCAGGCCGGCGCCCACCAGCGCGCCGAGCAACATGCGTGGCACGCGGATCAGCCAGACGATGTGTTCCTGGCCGGCAGTCCAGTGCGGAACACCGAAACCAAAAAACTTGTGCAGCAATATCCGCCAGACCACCTCCACCGGCACCCGCGCCGGACCAAAGCCCAGCGATACCACACACGACACCAGCAACAGCGCGCCGAGGGCGATCAGCAACAAGGCATAGCGACGATCGATCATTCGCCGTGGAAACCCTTGGCCAGGGTTTCGACCGCCAGCACGTTGTCGATCCCGGGCGTAGCCTGCACGTACGGTATGACGATGAAGCGCTGGTTCTTGATCGCGTCCACCGATTGCAGGGCCTGGTTGCTGCGCAGGAATTGCTCCTTCTGCTCAGCGGTGACTTCGCCGTAATCGACGATCACGATCACCTGCGGATTGCGCTCGACCACGTTCTCCCAATTCACCCGGGTCCAGCTCGCCTCGACGTCGTCGAGAATGTTGCGCCCACCGGCGGCGTCGATCAGCGCCTGTGGCATGCCGAGGCGCCCGGAAGTCATGGCCCGGTCCTCACCGCTGTCGTAGAGAAACACCCGAGGTTTGTCCGTCGGCAGATCCTTGCGGATGTCGGCGACTTGCGCCTGCATTTGGGTGATCACGGTGTTGGCGCGGTCCTGCACGTCGAAGATTTTCCCGAGGTTGCGCAGGTCGTTGTAAGTGTCTTCCAGACTGGCCGGCGGGCGCTTCATGACGAAGGCGCAGGACTCGGTGAGTTCGTAGACGTTGATGCCCAGCGGTTGCAGGGTTTGCGGCGTGAGATCGCCGCCGACGCGCATGCCGTAATCCCAACCGGCAAAGAAGAAATCGACGTTGGCGTTGAGCAGGGTTTCCACCGACGGGTACTTGGCCGCGAGCTCCGGCAAGCCATCGAGGATGGTCTGCATCTCGGGCGTCACCGACTTCCAGCCCGTCACGCCGCTATACCCCGCCATCCTGGGTTTGAGACCGAGGGCGAGCATCATCTGGGTCATGTTGATGTCATGGCTGACCGCGTGTTTCGGTGCTGCCTTGAAGGTGACTTCGCGGTTGCAGCTCTGGACGGTCAGCGGGTAATGGGTGGCCTCGGCCAATGCTTGGGCGCTGCCCAGCAACAGAGCGACGCAAAACAGGGAACGCAAAGTCATGGTTGGGTTATCCAGGTGATTCGTGGGTAGCCGTGCAAGGGATGGTCATCGATCAGGGCGTCGACGCCGAACACGTTGTGCAAAAGTTGTGCGGTCAGGACTTCTTTGGGGGGGCCGCTGGCCACAATGTGACCGTGATTGATTACGTACAGCCGATCGCAGAAAGCCGCTGCCAGATTGAGGTCGTGAATACTCGCCAGCGTGCCGACTTGCAGGCGTTTGACCAGTTGTAACAGCTCCAGCTGATAGCGCGGGTCGAGGTGATTGGTCGGCTCGTCGAGGATCAGCAATTGCGGTTGCTGGGCCAGGGCGCGGGCGAGGATCACACGCTGTTTTTCACCGCCGGAAAGGGTGGCGAAGGCGTGGTCTTCGAAGCCCTTGAGGCCGACCGATTCGAGGGCGTTGGTCGCGAGTTTTCGGTCTTCAAGGGTGTCGCCATCGAACAGGCCTTTGTGCGGTGTGCGGCCCATGGCGACCACTTCCTCGACGGTCAGGCCGAAGGCATCGGGGAATTCCTGCAACACCACGGCGATGCGTTGCGCGCACCAGCGTGAGGATTGCTTCCAGACGTTGTGATGGTCGAGTTTGACCTCACCGCTTTCCGGTTTGCTGAAACGATAGGCGCAACGCAACAGGCTGGTTTTGCCGCTGCCGTTGGGGCCGATCAACCCGACGAACTCACCGGCAGCCACGTGCAGCGATGCGTCACGCAGCTGGAACTGGTGATGGCAATGGCCGTGGCCCAGGGGTGTCCAGGCGAGGTTCGTGAGGTTCAGCGAGGTCATGCGTGTTCTCTTGAGATTTTTGGTGCTGCGGATGGCGCCATCGCGAGCAGGCTCGCTCCCACAGGGACCGCATAAAACCTGTGGGAGCGAGCCTGCTCGCGATGGGTGCGACACGGTTTAAAACTGATACTCCGCGGTGACGGAAAACGATCGCGGTTCGCCGAGGATCCACTGCTGGCCCTCATTGTATTGGCTTTGCGCGTACGCGCATCTCGCCTGTTTCATGACGAAGCTGAAGTGGATTCAGTTTGCTGGCTCAAACGCGATAGCAGCACCCGATCCACTACCCACACGACAATCAACGAAGCCCCCACCAACGGAAACATCACCGCCAGCCCGAACATGATGACCATCGCGGTTTTCCACTTCGGCAGATCATGACGCAGCGGCGGCACGCCGAATTTGCCCTGCGGGCGGCGCTTCCACCAGATCACCACACCGCTGACGGCGCTGAGCAAAATCATCAGGCAGATCAGCAGCACGATGATCTGATTGAACGGGCCGAACATCTTGCCTTCGTGCAGCATCACGCCGACTTCCGTGGCCCGGGCGACGTTGCTGTAATGCTCCCAGCGCACGTCGGCGAGGACGTCGCCGGTGTATTGGTCGATATGCAGGGTGGCGTCGTTGCGCGGGTCGTCGGCGAACACCGCGATAGTGAACACGCCGGTGGCCGTGGTGGGGAAGGTGATGCTGTAGCCGGGTTCGACCTTGCGTTGCACGGCGATGTTTTGCACGTCTTGCAGGCTGATGGTCGGCGCCGCCGGACCGGCCTGTGTGCCGGTGTGAGCCATGTGTTCAGCGTGGTCGCCGGACATCGGCATCGGCGTGTTCTCCATGGCCCAGGGCACGGTCTGGCGCGTGGCGCTGTTGAGGCTGCGGGCTTCGACGTCGGACTTGGGCACGTCATTCCACATGGCGACCGGAAAGCGGTTCCAGAGGTCGGCGTATTGCTTGCCCCAGAACCCGGTCCAGGTCATGCCACTGAGCAGCATCACCAGCAAGAACGCCGCGCCCCAGAACCCGGTTACCGCGTGCAGATCACGCCAGAGCACGCGGCCACGACTGTTCAAACGCGGCCAGAGAACCCCGGCGGACTGGCCGCGCGGCCACCACAAAAATACCCCGGAGACCACCAACACCACGCCCCAACCGGCGGCCAGTTCCACCAGTCGATCCCCGACAGTGCCGATCATCAATTCGCTGTGAATCGAGCGCGCAATCGCTTGCAGATTCTTCTTCGCGTCTTGCTCGCCAAGGATGTCGCCGTGGTACGGATCGATGAACACGTTCAGTTCATGACCTTCATTGATCACCACAAATTGTGCACTACGCTCGGCGTTGACCGGTGGCAGGTACTGCTTGATCCGGTCTTGTGGATACGCCTCTTTCACGCGTTTTAGCAGGTCGTCGGCGGTGACTGTGTGATGAGCGGCCGGGACGTTCAGCAGGCTGCCGTACATCAACGGATCGAGTTGCGGTTTGAACAGGTAGATGATGCCGGTCAGGGCCAGCATGACCATGAAGGGTGCGACGAACAGGCCGGCATAGAAATGCCAGCGCCAGGCCAGGTTGTAGAAATTCGGTTTGGGGTGTTTCATCAGGAACGCTCCGCTAGGCTTGGATCTTTTAGTTGTTTGTTGCGGTTGCTGCGCAATCGATCGCGAGCAGGCTCGCTCCCACAGATTCAACACTGTCCATGTGGGAGCGAGCCTGCTCGCGATGCTCTTAAAAGCTCATATCAACCTTGGTCCAGAGCGTGCGCCCCGGTTCGTTGATGGCTTGCGGATCATTGGCCGGGAAGCCGAAACCGGCGTTGCCCGCCAGGTTCAAGTGTTCGGCGTAAGCCTTGCCAAACAAATTGTCGACGCCACTGCTGACCTTCCAGTTTTTGTTGATCCGGTACGCGCCGTTGAGCGAAAACACGCCAAAGCCCGAGCTTGTGTCGAAGTCTTTGCCGACCACGTTGCCCTTGTTCTGGTCGATGCGGTTCTGCGCCGCGACCACCCGCCACAGGGCGCCGGCGCTCCAGTTGTCTTCGCTGTAGGTCAGGCCGAAACGTGCATCCAGCGGCGGCATTTGCGGCAGGGCGGTGCCGTCGCTGCTGTTCTTGCCCCAGGCGTAGGCCAGGGTCGCGTCGGCTTTCCAGTGGGCTGTCAGCTTGTAGGCCGCACCGAGTTCGCCGCCCATGATTCGCGCGTCGATGTTCTCGGCTTGTGAGGTGGTGCCCATCATCCCGGGCGTGTAGTTGAACAGGATGTAGTCACGCACCTGGCCGACGTAACCCGAGGCCCAGGCTTCGAGGTCTTCGGTCTTGTATTGCAGGCCGAAGTCGAACTGGGTGGTTTTTTCCGGTTTGATCGAGTCGAACGCATTCACTGAACCGGCAGGGCCTGAGTTGGGTGAAAACAGCTCCCAGTAATCCGGGAAGCGCTGGGCATGACCGAGGCCCGCGTACAGCGTGGTCGGACTGTCGGCCAGGTCATGTTCGTAACGGACGAAACCGCTCGGCAGCGTATCGGCGCGGGTGTCGTCGGCCGTTGGGTTCGAGCGGGCCATCATCCCGGAGCCGATGGTCTGCCGGTAATCCTTGGCCGAGGCGCGATCCAGTCGTGCACCGGTGATCAGCCGATCACGGTCGGCGGCGTACCAGGTCAGTTCGCTGAACACGCCGTAATTGTGGAAGTCGGCGTCCTTGTTGCGTGGCACATCCTTGTAAGTGTCGACGCCCATGGCGCTGCGTTGGCGGTGTTCGTTGTTCTGTGCATCCAGGCCACTGATCAGTTGCACATCGGCCCAGCGCCAAGTGGCTTTGATTCGCGCACCGAGGGTTCGACGGTCGACGTTAGAGGCCATGGGGCCGGCCATCATCCCGGTGCCGGACGGTGTGCGCAGGGTGTAGTTGTCCATCACGTGGTCAGCGTAGTTGTAGTAGACCTGCGCCTCGACTTTATCCAGTACCTCACCGATGTTTGATTGTTCGAAGCGCAGGCCCAGGCTTTCGCGCAAGAACTGCGAACCGTCCATGCCGCGCCCGGCGTAACGGGCTTCGCCATCGCCTTTGCCGGCAGTCAGCTCCAGCAGCGTGTCGGTGCTCGGGGTCCAGCCGACAGCAACGTCGCCGTTCCACTTGTCATAGCGCGAAGGCACGGTGTCGTTGTCGCCGTCCTTGTAGTCGTTGGAATGCGCGGTGTTGCCGATCACCCGCACGTAACCCAGCGGCCCGCCGGCAGCGGCGTCCACCACTTTGTCGAAGCGGCCGTTGGAACCGGCCAGCACGCTGGCGTTCACCCGGGTGCCGAGTTCGCCGAAGCTTTCCGGCTCGCGGTCGAACAGGATGGTGCCAGCCGATGCGCCGGGCCCCCAGAGCACGGTTTGCGGGCCTTTGATGACGGTCAGTTTGTCGTAGGTTTCCGGTGAAATGTACGAGGTTGGCGCGTCCATGCGGCCGGGGCAGGCGCCGAGCATCATGCTGCCGTTGGTGAGGATATTCAGGCGCGAGCCGAACATGCCGCGCAGCACCGGATCGCCGTTGGTGCCGCCGTTGCGTACCAGCGCGAAACCGGGGATGGTCTTCAGATAATCGCCACCGTCGCTGGCCGGCACCGGTTGGCGCGGGTCCTTGGGGTTGGTGACGATGGTCAGCGGCGAACTTGGCGCGATGGCAGTGATCACCGTCGGGCTCAGTTCTTCGGTGTGGCCTGTGTGTTCATCGGCCAGCACCATCGGTGTCAGCAGCAAGCCGCAAAGGACGGCGGTGGCCTGCCTGAAACGAACGCAGGATTGGTTCAGGCCAAGAGAAGCCTGGGCAGTGCCCAAACGTGTGTCAGCAGAAAACCTGGACATGACAATTTCCATCGAACAGTCGTAAACGACACGGCCGGCAGCCTGCGGCTGTCTTCTAAACCGTGTGAGAGCGGAGGTGGGTGTTTACGCGACGATGGGCGGCGCGCGGGTGCGGGCGCCGGGGAAGAAGGTTTGCCGGGCGTGGCCCAGGCGGGTGAAGGGTGTGGTGAAGGTGGTTGTCTGTGGATTGTTGAAGGCGACGAAGGACTGGCCGCCAGTGAGCGCCGGGCAATTGAACAGCAGGCTGCAATAGCCGCATTTTTCCCAGAGCGCGTGATGGTCGGCTTTGGGTGGGCAGTGCTCGGCGGCGGGTTGCGCGCCATGCTCCATGGCCGACATGTCCATGGGCATGTCCATCGACATGCTCAAGGACATCGAGGCGCGCGAATCCATCGGCATCGACTGAGAAATCAGCGGACCGATAAAGATCATCAGCATGGCGAACAGGCTGATCCAGCTGCCACGCGTCAGGCTCATTGACTGACGACGTTGCACGGATGACCTGGCGCCAAGCGGGCGCATGGGCGATTTCAACGCGGGCGATTACTGAGCGTGCATATGCTCTTGCATGCCGTCTGGTGCCTCTTTCTGCACCGTGACCTCGACCGTCACATCGCCAGACTTCTCGAAGTGCATCGTCAGCGGAAAGCGCTTGCCGTCGCTCAACAGGCTGCGGTCTTTCAGCTCCAGCAGCATCACGTGATACGCCATCGGCGCGAAGGTGGCTTCGCCGCCAGCCGGAATCTCGACGCTGGGCACTTGCTGCATTTTCATCAGATCGTTTTGCATCACATGTTCGTGCAACTCGGCCTTGCCGGATATCGGCGATCCGACGCTGAGCAGCCGGTCAGCGATTTTGCCGCTGTTGTGAATCACGAAATACGCCGCGACGGTGGGCGCATTGGGCGGCAACTCTTGTGACCACGGATCGGCGATCTCAAGCTCGCCAGCCTTGTATTCGTGGGCATTGGCAAAACAGGCAGGCAGCAGCAACGCAGCCAGAACGATGAGTTTGTTCAACATGGCAGTTCTCCAGAACGATTCAAAACGCAGGTCAATTGCGAGAAGGAATCACACCAGAGGGGACGCGCGGGGGTTGAGACTGGGCCATTGCTGGCGCGGTGTCGGTGTGTCGAGCGTGGCAGGCGGCAGGCTTCGATTGGCCTCGAATCGCGCGAAATACAATTGCGGAGCATGCCCCGGTAGCGCCACTAACGGTGCGGAACCCGAGCAACACCAGCAATGTTGCATGTTGGAATGGTCGTCGCTCTGCGGAGCTTTCTGCTCGATAGCGCCGAGGGAAATCGCCACCAGCTTCGTGCCGCTGGAAGAACAGAAACTGCCCCACAACAACTGCTCGGCAGGCGATTTCGCCGTCTGCGCCATCGCTCCGGACATCGGCATGGCGAGCATGTTGAACAGCACTGCAAAGCAGGCGATCCAGGCAAATGCAAGCCGTTGTCGGGACATGAGGACAGATCCGGTTGAGTGGGCAATCAGGCGCGGCTATTTAGCCTGATCAGGGGCGATAAGTAAAAAGGCCGCGTGCGGTGTGGTGTCGCAGCAGACTTCAAACGAGTGTAGCGGTATCGATTGGAAATGCCGGATGAGTTGAGGCTAATCCACAATCCTGTGGCGAGGGAGCTTGCTCCCGTTGGACTGCGCAGCGGTCCCTTTCTTTTTTGAGATAGGGGGGCCGCTTCGCGGCCCAACGGGAGCAAGCTCCCTCGCCACAATTATTTACGCGTCCGTTAGATTGCGTTTCGCTAGCGCTGCCAGGATCTCGGCTATCCCCTCAAACTCCCGCTCAACCCCCGGCAACACCGGCCGCTTCAATACCAGCACCGGCACGCCACGTTCCCGCGCCACTTCCAGTTTCGGCTCGGTGGCGGTGCTGCCGCTGTTTTTGCTGATCAGCACGTCGATCTGCCGACGCTCGAACAGTTCGCGTTCATCCTCGATCAGAAACGGCCCACGCGCGCCGATCACTTCGCAGCGCTCATTCCCGGGATAAACGTCCAGCGCACGCAATGTCCAGAATTGCTCCGGCGGGATTTCGTGCAGGTGCTGCAATGGTTCGCGTCCGAGGGTGAACAGCGGTCGGCGGAAGGGGTTGAGCGCTTCGATCAGTTCGGCCCAGTCGCTGACTTCGCGCCAGTCATCCCCGGCTTGTGGTTGCCAGGCCGGACGCCGCAGGGCCCAGCAGGCGATGCCGCACAATTGCGCGGCGGTGGCGGCGTTCTGGCTGATTTGCGCTGCATAGGGATGGGTCGCATCCAGCAGCAGGTCAATGCCTTCATCCCGGATGAATTGCGCCAGACCTTCAGCGCCGCCATAGCCGCCGACGCGAACCTGACAGTTCAGATCCGTCGGTACACGACCGACACCGGCCAGGCTGTAAATGTGTTCCGGGCCCAGAGTCCGGGCGATGGCCAATGCTTCAGTCACGCCACCGAGCAACAACACACGCTTCATTGGAAAACTCCCGCATGGCCGACAATCCCGCCCTGGCGATCGATGGCGAACACTTCGACCTGAACCTGCGCCGGCACCACGCTGCGGGCAAAGTCCAGGGCGTGCTGACACACCGCGTCGCCGAGCGCGATCCCGGCGGCGCTGGCCATCGCCAACGCCTGCTGACTGGTATTGGCGTCGCGGATCGCTTGTTGCAACGCCTCATCGGCGCCGACCGCCGCGGCCCATTCAGCCAGTTGCGGCAGGTCGATGCTTGAATGCCGACTGTGCAAATCCATGTGCCCGGCCGCCAGTTTGCTGATTTTGCCGAAGCCGCCGCAGAGGCTGAGTTTATCCACAGGCACTTTGCGCAAATGCTTGAGCACCGCGCCGACGAAGTCGCCCATTTCGATCAGGGCGATTTCCGGCAAGTCGTAGACTCGGCGCATGGTGTCTTCGCTGGCGTTGCCGGTGCACGCGGCGATGTGCAGGTAACCGTTGGTTTTGGCCACGTCGATGCCTTGATGGATCGAGGCGATGTAGGCCGCGCAGGAGAATGGCCGGACGATGCCGCTGGTGCCGAGGATCGACAAGCCGCCGAGAATCCCCAGTCGCGGGTTCATGGTTTTCAGCGCCAGGGCTTCGCCGTCCTCGACGTTCACCGTGACCTCGAAACCGCCCTGGTAATCCAGCTCCTCGGCCAGCCGCGTCAGGTGCTCGCTGATCATCTTGCGCGGCACCGGGTTGATCGCCGGTTCGCCGACGCCCAGCACCAAGCCGGGCCGGGTGACGGTGCCCACGCCACGGCCGGCGCTGAAGCGGATGCCCGGCTCGCGGTGCAGGCGGACCTGGGAAAAGAGCAGGGCGCCGTGGGTCACGTCCGGGTCGTCGCCGGCGTCCTTGATCGTTCCGGCTTCGGCGCCGTCGTCCATCAGCCGACAGAATTCCAGGCGCATCTGCACCCGTTTGCCTTTGGGCAGAATGATCTCGACGGCGTCCGCTTCCACGCCGCCGAGCAGCAGGCGGGCGGCCGCGAGGCTGGTGGCGGTGGCGCAGCTGCCGGTGGTCAAGCCGCTGCGCAGCGGGGCGGGTTGTTCGGCGGTTTCGTCACGCATCGAGGGGTTTCGTCACGTCCAGCAAGGTAATGGGCAGCGCCTGACGCCAGGTGTCGAACTCGCCCAGCGGTTGCGCCTGAGCGACGTGAATGCGGGTCAGCTCACCGCCATGCCGTTCGCGCCAGGCCATCAGGGTCACTTCGCTTTGCAGGGTGACGGCGTTGGCGATCAACCGGCCACCGGGTTTGAGTTGCGCCCAGCAAGTGTCGAGCACGCCTTCGCGGGTGACGCCGCCGCCGATGAAAATCGCGTCCGGGCGTTCTAGCCCGGCCAAGGCTTGCGGCGCGCTGCCGCGAATCAGTTGCAGACCGGGGACGCCCAAGGCATCGCGGTTGTGTTCGATCAACAACTGCCGCCCTTCATCAGCTTCGATCGCCAGCGCCCGGCAACTCGGATGAGCGCGCATCCATTCGATGCCGATCGAACCGCTGCCAGCGCCGACATCCCACAGCAGTTCGCCGGGTGTCGGAGCAAGGCGTGCAAGGGTGATGGCGCGCACATCGCGTTTGGTCAGTTGGCCGTCATGCTGGAAGGCTGAGTCCGGCAGGCCGGCCAATCGGGACAGGCGCGGGGTGTTCGTTTCAGCGATGCATTCGACGGCGATCAGGTTCAGGTCGGCGATCGCCGGGTCAGTCCAATCGTTGGCGACACCTTCGATGCGTCGTTCGGCTTCGCCGCCCAGATGTTCCAGCACGGTGAGGCGACTCGGCCCGAAACCGCGCTCGCGCAGCAACGCCGCGATGGCCGCCGGACTCTGACCGTCGTTGCTCAACACCAGCAAGCGCACACCACTGAACACATGGGCGTTGAGCGCGGCGACGGGGCGGGCGACTACCGAAAGCGTCACCACGTCCTGCAACGGCCAGCCCATTCGCGCTGCCGCGAGGGAGCAAGAAGAGGGCGCTGGCAGAATCAGCATCTGTTCGGCGGGCACTTGCCGCGCAAGGCTGGCGCCCACGCCAAAGAACATCGGGTCGCCGCTGGCCAGCACACAAACCGGCTCGCCACGCTGTGCCAGCAATGGTTCAAGGGAAAACGGGCTGGGCCAGAGCTGCCGCTCGCCGCGAATGCACACCGGCAATAAATCCAGTTGCCGCTGGCCGCCGAAGATCCGCGAGGCGCCCAGCAGGGCGCGACGGGCGTTCTTGCCCAGGCCCTTGAAGCCGTCTTCACCGATACCTACTACTGTCAGCCAGGGTGACATCTGCCGTCCTCAAAAAAAGTCCACAAACGGACTGTTCCGACGGGCAGGCTTTTCATGCCGTCGGACAAAGCAGGCATAATACCGCGCCTTCGCCCGCGAAGCGCCTTTCCCACACAGCCGGTCGCCCCTTTGAACGAACGCCCGATGTCCACCGCCTTACGCCCCTCGGCCTGCCCGGGGTTGCTGCGTATTGTCCCGGCACTGGATGGCGGTATCTGTCGGATCAAATTGAATGGCGGCTCGATCAGCGCGGTTCAGGCTGAGGCGGTGGCCAGTGCGGCCGAACGCTTTGCCGGGGGCGTGATCGAGGCGACCAACCGCGCCAACCTGCAGATTCGCGGGATTGGCAGCGAGCAGGCGGCCTTGATCGACAGCCTGCTCGCCGCAGGATTGGGCCCGCGTACCGCGGCGGGCGACGATGTTCGCAATTTGATGCTTAGCCCGACCGCCGGGATCGACCAGCAGATGTTGCTCGATACGCGCCCGCTGGCCGAACAGACCCTCACCAGCCTGCAAAGCCATGAGCGTTTTCACCAGTTGAGCGCCAAATTTGCCGTGCAACTCGATGGCGGCGAAAGCCTGGCGATGCTCGAACATCCTCACGACCTGTGGTTGAGCGCCGTTGAGCAAGAGGGTGAGTGCGTGCTGGCCTTCGGTCTGGCGGGTTGCCCGACCCAGACTCCGTCGGGCGCGGTACGACTGGAGGACGGCCATGCGTTGGTGATCGCGGTGCTTGAGTTGTTCCTCGATCTGGCGCGTCCCGATCAGACGCGCATGCGTCATCTGCTGGCCGAATACCCGGTGGCCGGGTTTGTCGCTCAAGTGGCCAAACGTGTGCCGCTACTGTCCATCGTGAACGAGCCGCGCGTTACGAACTCAAGCGTTCTGCACTCTCGTGTTCTGCACATAGGCGCTCATCCTCAGCGTGAAACCGGTCGTGTCTATGTCGGCGCGACGCCGCCTCTGGGCCGGCTCGATCCCGCCATGCTTCGGGGCGCGGCACAACTGGCCCGTGAACGGGGCGATGGCAGTCTGCGCTTCACACCTTGGCAAAGCCTGCTGCTGCCAGATATCCACGAAGACGACGCCGCTCAAGTTATCCACAGCCTGGAAAGTTTGGGCCTGCGCTGTTCGGCAGACGATGCCTTGGCGCATCTGATCGCCTGCACCGGTTCGGCGGGTTGCGGCAAAGGCCTGTCCGACACCAAGGGTGATGCCCTGCAACTGGCGGCGTTGCTGCAACGTCACGGCCAAGTCTTTGATGTGCATCTGTCTGGCTGCGCGCGTTCCTGCGCGGCGGCGCACGTCACGCCAGTGACTTTGCTGGCCGTCTCACCCGGTCACTACGACCTCTATTTTCGCGATGCAGCGCAGCCGGGTTTCGGCGCGCTGCACGCACGCAACCTTACTATTGAAGCGGTCGCGGCCTTGCTCGACGCCCGCTCACGGAGTTCCTTTGATGCTTGATTACATCCGCGACGGTCAGGAGATCTATCGCAACTCCTTCGCGATCATTCGTGCCGAGGCCAACCTCGCGCGCATTCCGGCCGACCTGGAGAAACTCGCGGTGCGAGTGATCCACGCTTGCGGCATGGTCGAGGCCATCGACGGTCTGCAGTTTTCCGAAGGCGCCGGCAAGGCCGGGCGCGATGCACTGGCCGCTGGCGCGCCGATTCTGTGCGACGCGCGGATGGTCAGCGAAGGCGTGACCCGCGCGCGTTTGCCTGCCAATAACCCAGTGATCTGCACCCTGCGCGACGACAGCGTCCCGGAGCTTGCCCGCGAGTTGGGCAATACCCGTTCCGCCGCCGCGCTGGAACTGTGGCGCCCGCACCTGGAAGGCAGTGTGGTGGTGATCGGCAATGCGCCGACCGCGCTGTTTTATCTGCTGGAAATGCTCGACGCCGGTGCCCCGAAACCGGCGCTGATCCTCGGCTTCCCGGTGGGCTTCGTCGGCGCCGCCGAATCCAAGGCGATGCTCGCGGCGGACAGCCGTGGCGTTCCTTTCGTCATCATGCAAGGCCGGCTGGGTGGTAGTGCCATGGCCGCCGCCGCCGTCAACGCCCTCGCCACGGAGATCGAATGATGCAGCAACCTGGACGTTTGATTGGCCTGGGTGTCGGCCCCGGTGATCCGGAACTGATTACCGTCAAAGCCTTGCGCCTGCTGCGCGAATCACCGGTGGTGGCGTACTTCGTCGCCAAGGGCAAGAAGGGCAATGCGTTCGGCATCATCGAAGCGCATCTGCAGGACGCACAAACCCTGCTGCCGCTGGTTTACCCGGTGACCACCGAAGCGCTGCCGGCGCCGTTGTCGTACGAACAAGTGATCAGCGATTTCTACGATGCCGCCGGCGAAGAAATCGCCGCGCATCTGGATGCGGGCCGTGACGTGGCGGTGATCTGCGAAGGCGATCCGTTCTTCTACGGCTCTTACATGTACCTGCACGATCGTCTGGCCGAACGCTATGAAGCCGAAGTCGTGCCGGGTGTCTGCTCGATGCTCGGCGGCGCGTCGGTACTCGGTGCGCCGTTGGTGTATCGCAACCAGAGCCTGTCGGTGTTGTCGGGTGTGTTGCCCCACGAAGACCTCAAGCGGCGACTGGCCGATGCCGATGCGGCGGTGATCATGAAACTGGGGCGCAACTTCCCCAAGGTCCGTCAGGTGCTGGAAGAGCTCGGTCTGGCGGAGCGCGCGCTGTACGTGGAGCGCGCGACCATGGCCAACCAGAAAATCGTGCCGCTGGATCAGGTCGAGCCGATGTCTTCGCCGTATTTCTCGCTGATCATCGTTCCCGGTGAAAGGTGGCAAGGCTGATGGCCCATTCCGCTCCGGCGATTGTCATTCTCGGCAATGGCAGCCTCGCGACCGCACGCAAGATTGCGCAGCTATACCCCGGCGCACTGATCCATGGACTGGCCGCACGGGTGGAAGGCGCTGACCGTGTTTATCACGAGTTCGGCGCAACCCTGCGCGAGCTTTATCAACAGGACACGCCGATCATCGCCCTCTGCGCGGCGGGGATTGTGATTCGTACCCTGGCACCGTTGCTGCTGGAGAAGGGGGCCGAGCCACCGGTGCTGGCCGTGGCTGAAGACGGTAGCGCGGTGGTGCCGCTGCTTGGCGGCCTCGGCGGGGTGAATGTCATGGCGCGAGAGATCGCTGCCGGGTTGCAGGTCGCTGCGGCGATCACCACCAGTGGTGAATTGCGCTTTGGCACCTGCCTGCTCAATCCGCCCAGCGGTTATGCCCTCGGCGATCTGGAGCTGGGCAAGCGTTTCGTCTCTGACCTGCTCGCCGGGCACAGCGTGCGTATCGAAGGAGGGGCGCCGTGGTTGGATCAGGCGCAACTGCCGGAAGATCCGCAGGCGCAGCGTTCGATCCATGTCGGCACTGCCGAGCGTGAGGCGAGCGCCAACGAACTGCTGATTTATCCGCGCAGCGTCGCGGTGGCGGTGAGTGCCGAAGTGGCTGATCTGCCGAACAGGGTTCGCGCGGCATTGCAGCAGGCGAAAGTGGCAGTGCAAGCGTTGGCGTGCCTGGTGGCGGCTGATGATTTGATCGCCAGTGCGGCATTGCGTGAAGCGGCGCTGGAGCTCGGTGTGCCACTGCGCTTCGTTGCGGCGGCAGCCGATGGCGGTGAGTTGGCGCGCAGCGCGGTGCCCGATGCAACGATCATTGCGGTGGCGCAGTGCCTGGCCATCGCCGTCGCCGCGCAGCCATTGGACGTGACACAGATTGGCCGCCCGCGCGGGCGTCTGGCGGTGATCGGTCTCGGACCGGGCGCGGCCGAATTGATGGTGCCTGTCGTGAAGGCCGAACTGGCGCGGGCCACCGACGTTCTGGGTTACGAAACCTATGTGCGCATGGCCGGTCCCTTCCGCTCCGATCAGGTGCAGCATTGCACCGACAACCGCGAGGAGATGCAGCGTGCCCGTCACGCCTTCGAACTGGCGGCTCAGGGCCGTTCGGTGATCGTGGTGTCGTCCGGCGACCCGGGTGTGTTCGCCATGGCGGCAGCGGTGCTTGAGGCGTTGCACGAGTCGAGCGATCCGGCCTGGCACAACGTCGATCTGGAGATTCTGCCGGGGGTTTCCGCTTCCCTCGCGACCGCCGCTCAGGCCGGTGCGCCGCTGGGGCATGACTTCTGCGTGATGTCGCTGTCGGACAACCTCAAGCCATGGTCGATCATCGAGAAGCGCCTGGATCTGGCTGCGGAAGCGGATCTGGCGCTGGCCTTCTATAACCCGATTTCCCGTTCGCGGCCGTGGCAGTTGGGCCGTGCTCTGGAAATCGTCGCACAGCACCGTACGCCTGAAACCCCGGTGGTTCTGGGCCGTGATATCGGGCGGCCCGGCCAGACGCTGCGGGTGACCACACTCGGTGCGCTCACACCGGAGCAAGTGGACATGCGCACCATGGTGCTGATCGGCTCGTCCACCACCTGCGTGTTCCCCCGCGCCGAAGGGGGTGACTGGGTATACACACCGCGCTGGTATGGCAGCAAACCCCTCTGCTGAACCCTGGCGGCCCGTTCGGGCCGCCTTCATCACCTGAATCCCGCTATTTCCCCGATTGTTACGGCATTTGTGGGCGTAAGCCTGTTCGGTCATTTGAGTGGGATTGGGTTGTCTGTCCAGGAAGAACTTTGATCCTGCGTTGTAGGAAGTTTTACTTTGATGTCGGTGTTTTTCAAGGCGTGACAACTCATTACTTAAGATGATTGTTATGAGGTCAGGCTTATAAAGGGTTTTTCGCGGCTCTAGTGTATAGGTCGCCACTCCACGAGTTAGTGTGCATAAATCTGTAACATTGAATGTGATATTGGCTTCGTAATTAATTGAATTTCTTGTTGCTTGAGCAATGTTCAAGTGGTGGGTTAGTTTTGCTTTTGTGTTTTTGATATTGGTTGATTTTATAAAGCTTATGTAACGTTTTGCTCAATGTTGAATCTGTTGGTGTTCTCGATGCTCGTCTAGGAATGGCGACGCTTTTTTGTACTTATTGCAAATCAGTGGAGTGTGCGAGTGCCTGAACGTGGGTGTGGGATCATGAATGTCTAAAGTCGATCCCGGCTATTTATATACGATAAATGGAAGTGTTGTTTATGAGCGAGTCTAAGTTCTCGATTGCGGATGGCTACGTCAATTTTGTGGATCTGTTTAAACGTGAGGACCTTGAACAGGTCTTGATATCGCACAAGGGCACCGATCAATACGATGCGGTGTTCCGATATTACTCCGGTTGTATCGGTATGCAGGACTCTCCACAACTGTTGGAGCCGTTGGGGCTGCTCAAGCAAGCGTTGGGGGCCTTGGAGGGCGGTGGCCGGAGCCGCCGCGCCGCCGCGTCGGAACCGCCAACGAGTCCTGGCGTTGCCGGGGCTCCTGATTTGGCGGACATCTACAACAGAGTGGAGGGTTTCGAGGCACGCCTGCACAACGGCCTTGAACAGCTTAAGTTACCCGTCACCGAAGTGCCGAAAAATCTGCATTTTGTCTGGCTTGGGGGCGGCGTCGGGGAGATTCAGCGCGACTACATCAACATTTGGAAGCAGGTGATGGCCAAGGATGGCTACGGGCTGAATGTCTGGTATGACAGTGATGGGTTGCTGGTACACGAAACCAACCGAATCATTGTCGAGGCGGCAAAGGCTGATGTGTTGTCCGGTGAAGGGCAAAAGGTTACCTCCGGCCATGATTTGGCCGATCTTTATGAAGAACGAGCCACGGCGTTGAAGCGCCAGATGTACAGGCACATCAATCAGGCGATCGAACTCGGTAAGAGTGCTGATCAGGCGCGCATGGACTTACTGGTTCGCGGCTATGGTCAGGACGAGGCAATCCTGCAGACCCTGCGGGATAAAAACGCTCAAGTCATGGCCAGCCTCAATGATGGACACATCCGGTTGCGCGATGTTCATGAGCTCCAGGCATTCTCTCGGCTGGGAGGTTTTTATAACCGTGAAATGTCTTTGCGCGGCAATCTCGCGGCGGCCTCGGACATTGTGCGGGTACTGGTGGAATACGGCGAAGGTGGAATCTACAACGACGTGGATTTCTTGCCGCCGCTTGTTCAGAAACTGGCAGGCATTGCAATTAACGAACTGGAGTTCGACGCACGGCTCGGTATTTTGCAGCTGTTACTGGACCACAATCCTCACTGGATGCCGAACCGCCAGAATTTGCGCAGTCGCTATACCAACTATATCGGGCGAATCCCTGCGACGCACCGCGATGCCCTGGAGCGGTTTGCCAAAAGTGCGCCTGCGTTAGAACAGGTGTTTGCTCCACTCAAGGATCGCGATGTTCAGCCCGACAGTTTGCGGTTGGCGATGATCGACAACGGCGAGTCCAATGCGCTGATTATTAGCCATCCAGGGTCGGCCGCGCTGGAAGCCATCATTGAGCGCTTCGAGACCCACCAGCGTGTACTGCTGGCAGTTGAACTTCAGGCCGACAAGCGCAAAATCAAATACCACGATGGCAATAGCATTTATAGGTTAACGGAGGAAGTGCTCAGGGACGAATTCGATATCTTCGATCAAAAAGCCGGCGGCGATGATTTTCGGGCCAGTGACTTGTGCAGGGGGATAGGCGATTACTTCAGTGACGGCATCCGTCCCCAAGCTCAGGGCTCGATATTCTTGACGGGGCCGGGGGCTGTGCGGGCCGGTCTAGTGGACTACGAAAGCAAGCTTTTGACGCCGGGTGGCGCTGATGCATTTCGGGATGCCGTACGTTTGCACACAGGGTTCAACAACGCAACGGAGGAGGATAGGGACCACTCGTGGAAAGAAAACGCTGAGAACATGGAGGCTTGGCTCGAAGCGGAAAAAAAGCGCTGGACCGACGGCGAATTGAAAGCCCATTACAAAGGAAACATGGCAGAACTGCTCAAGCACCAGAGCATTGATTTCGATGAAGGCTGGCCGGTGATCGAGGGGCGCCATGTATTGTCCACCGACCTGTTGCAGCATCTGGCTGATGAGTTGGGTGAACCGTTCATGCGCATGATGAATCGCCGCCATAACGGTGCGGTGACCTTCGACAAGGCTGTCTCACTGAGCTTCGATGAGCGTCAGTCGATCCGCGCCCAAAGTGCCAGGACACTGCCCCCTGCATCATTGAGCGATCCGCAGACGCAACAGTTGTCGCTTGATGAACTCTTGAGTCGACTCGCCAAGGGTAGTGTCGAAGTCGCTCAGTTGAGCCCCTTGCAACGTCTGTTGCTCGGTGCCTTGACCGGCGCGCAAACCCTGGATAATCGCAGCCTTGATGCGGCTCGCCCGCAGTTGGAGAAGCTGGCCAGCAACCTCCGCGAACTGGGGACGGCGGGCCGTTACTCGGTGATCGAGTACGCGCTGTACCAGCGCCAGGCTCCGGCTTTTCTGGCCGGGCTTGTAAGCCCTGTCGATCAGCCACCGACGTATTCCGAAACCGCCTTGGGACTGAAGAAAGATGCACTGGAACAACCGCTGACTTTGCGCCAGTGGGGCAAGCAGGTCGCTAAAATTCAGCGCGTGGCGAAACTCGAATACCGCGACCGGATCAGCGAGCAAATGGGAGAAGTGCTGGCGAGCTTCGATCAAGGCAGTTTCAAAATGGTGCCACAGGACTTGTTGCTCGAAGGCGCGGGCGACCGGGTCGCCGGGCGCTGCTACCCATTGGCGCTGGCCATGGCTGCTGCTCTTCATAAAGGCAACAATGCGGCAAACACATTGCGGGAGCGCTTTTACCTGGCCGTCACTGAGCCTGAGGCCAGTGATTCAAGGGTGTTTGTGAACATGATCGAAGAGCTGCGTGATGCCCCTGTCGATGACATCGGCAAGCCATTGATGCGCTCTGAACTGACTCAGATCGTAGCGATGCTGGAAGAGAAAACAGCCACTACTACCATGATGCTCAACTCGGACAACCACTCGATGCTGGTGGCGAAAGTCTTCGAAGGCGAGCGCAGCATTTATCTTCTTTACGACCCGAACTTCGGAATCTGCGAGTTTGTTACACCCCTGGCGTTCAATGATGCATTGACGCACTTTTTCGTCAGTAAGCAGATGGCCAGGCATTACGCAGCCTTTGGCGATGCGCAGAGGCCGACCTTCGATCTGATCGAGCTCGACGGCGTCAGCCTGAACAAGATGGTGCTGGCGTCCGGTATCGAAGTGTCAAGCTTGTCCAAACCCGGCGCTTTGCCTGAACAAACGCTGTCACGGGTTCGACAACGCGTGGCCAGTGCCCGTGGGCGATCGCTGGTGAGCAATGTAGCGCTGGGCAGCTCTTTGCTGGAGTTGGATGCTCACTGGTGGGGAGAACAGATCGCCCAGGCGACAAGGCAGTTGCAGACCCAGCACCAATTATCGGCGGATGCCGTCCCGTTGTTCGAGACGTTGGAGGTTACGCCGAGCGGGGAATACAAGATCAGTCTGGTCGACCCCAAGGTTGAGCAGACCATGGCGCATGTCACGAGTGATGATCACCGGTTTCTCAGGATAAAGGCGTTTCTCTCCGGGCTTTTCGAGACGTTGGCCAGCAAACAACGGTCGCCAGTCTCCGAGTTCAATCCGACTGATGCGGGCAGTGTCCATACGCTCAATGCCGGTTTCACCATACAGGCTTTGATGAACGCGCTGCGACATCATGAAGGCGCGGCAAGTGGTGGTGACAATGCGCTGACCACCGCTATTCGCCTGCATGCTTATGTGAACTATGCCCAGCTTGCCCATGGCAATGTCGTGGATGTCATTGGCATTGTAAAACTGGTTCGCCAGGCACTGGACGATGAAAAGCTGATCGCCAGAACCAGCGCGCCACTCGTGCAAAGAGCCTTGGGGCATATTGCCAACGAAGGGGTGGGTACGGTGTTGGGACTGGTGAATGTCGGCTTTGATATTTACCAATTGAGCCACGCAGCCAATGACATTGAAAAGGCACAGTTCGGGACGCAGTTGGCGTTCGACTCCGCCAGCGTGGTATTGGCCGCTGCAGGCCTGGGTGCCGCACTTGCAGGTGCGGGTACGGTTGCTGCGGTATTGGGAGGCGGCGGGGTGATTCTGGGCGGGTTGGCGGTGGGCGTTGCTGCGCTGGCCGAAGGTTTTGCCACCATTGCGGAGGAGGCCAAGGAGGTCGCGCTGTTTTTTGATGGGCTGGAAAAGGCTTATCTGCAAGGCGGCTATCACCTGGATAAGGCGTCGAATGCCTGGATTGCACATCCATCGCTGGTATTCGCCGAGTTGGATTTGCACGCATCCACTGTCCGTTTCGACAGCCCGAAGCTGTTTCCGCTTCGGGACCATTTTGGGGTTCCGGATTTCGACGTGGATTACGCTCGCGCCACCGATATTCGCCAGGGTCTTGAATTGCCCGGCTCGGCACCTTTCTCACCGCAGGCAGGGCAAACGATCGTTCTGCCTTGCACACCCAAGACGTGGTACGGCTACGAATACAAGTTGCTGCCGTTTGTCACGTTTCGTCATGCCGGTGGATTCGACACGGCACGTCGGCTGGAGAAAAAGAACGAACAGGGGCAATGGCAGTTCCTGTTTTCGTTCTACTCATTTCCCGGTGAGTACGTGGTCAACCGGTTGAACCCCGTATACAAGCCAACGGTTTTCAACGTTCGTCTCGACAACATCGAGCGCTCTCTGGTGGTGCCCGTGCTGCCGAAGATGTGGCACGGCATGGTTTCCTACCGGATAGAAGGGGCGGGCGCTCAATGTTCTGTACTACTCAACCCGGGTGTGAGCCTCGAACTCAATGCGCCGGGTCATAATGCGATGCGCTGGGTGCTGCTGGCTCCCTGGCTGGCGGAGGCAGACATCCGGATAGAAGCCGCGGGTCGACTTGTTTCAAACACCTTGGATGTGAAATTCAGTGGCAATGGCGCTCACGATGTATTGCTCAAGCTAGCTGGCAACAAGATCATGCGCGTTGATCTTGTTGCCCTGCGGTTGGAGGTGGTCGAAGAAGATGCGGATCCGGCGCTCGGGGAGCAAGCGTTGCTGGATCATTTCAAGTCACTGGCCCTTGAGCATCGACTGGCCATGCCATATACCCCCGTTCATGAGTTTGTCGTTCCATTCGAAAAGCCGGATGAGCCCAGGACGGTGGCCGCGTATTACGACTCGGCTCGGGATCGCTTTCTGTATATACGCGATTCGAAAGTGATATTGGCCGATGAGGCCATATTGGGAGCAGTGGCGGAGGACTTTGCCTACTTCTATCACCCTGAGAGTTTTGATGTCTGGCAGGTCGACGCAACCACCGGCACGCTGGTTCAGAGCTATCGTCTACTCATACCGCAGGGCAAAGCGACCATTATCCGATGCGAGGTGACGGCCCATGGTGCTGTCCAGGTCGTGCAGCAGTTCATTCGAAAGGACGGTCAGCATGATGAACTGACCTACCTGATCCATGACCGTGCGGTGTGGCTAAGTTCGATCACCCTGGGTCTGGTTCCCGCACTCCAGCCAGTTCTGGACGCGGACAGGCTGACTGACTGGAAGCAGGTGCTGGGCGATTATATATTGCCGAGAGAATCAACGAATACCGTGAACTGGCGTCCCGGTGCACTGGTATCGATTTGTTGGCAGCTGGATGACAAGCGTCGAGATCTGATCTGGGTCCGGGACAGTGACGGCTTGACCATTCGTGCACCGGCCAGGCGTCACCGTTTGCGGGGATGGACAGACTCGATCAAGGCTTTGGCCGACCTTCTGCTCATCGCTCCCGCTGGGGTCGAGGGTGAAGTGTTTGTCACCTTCGACAAAACTGACCGAAGACTCGTGCGACAGCAAAGGTCGATAGTGAATGGTCGCGCACAATGGTCCTCCAGCGGAATCGGCCCTCAGGGGTTGAAAAATGTTGTCGCCGTTGAGCAGGGCTTTCTTGCGCTGACCGATTCCGGCCTGTTCTTTAATATGATGCCGGACGGGCATCTGCGATTGGGCGGGTTGACTGAGTCCTGGCTCAAAGATCGAACCCAATGGTGGTCCGCACTCGCAACGGTGGCGACACAGTACCCGGTGTCGAGCTTTGCCATCCTGGGCTTGACAGGCTTGCAGGGCAATGCCGGTTTGTGCGCCTGGTACCTTGATGATCGACTGCTACTCGCGGACCTGGGGCAGGGGAAAGAAGTACGGTTGCTGAGTATTACTCCGGACAACCAGACCGTCTGGCTGTTCGATCTTTCAACCGGCAAGATTGTCCGCCAAGGTTTTATCGATCCGGACCACTTGGACGCGGCATTTGCCCAGGGAACGAAGCTGTTACAGGCTGAGGCATTGCCGACCCCCATGCAGGAGTGGGCGCCCTGGACCTTTATCGACGTGACAGTGGAAGGCGCTGGCCTGAGGGCAACGACTCGTGAAGGCGTGGAGATGGATTTACAGCACAACGAACCGGCACGGATTACGGGCGTTGACAGCCATTGGGTCGCTGCACTGGAAGGTGAATTGCGTGACGGATTGGCGGCGCTGGCGAACGAACATCGATGCGCTGACTTTCTTTGCGTCAAAGACCCTGACTACTTGCAATGGTACGTGGTCCGGACCGGACGGTTGATCCGGATTCCGACAATCGACACTGCCGCGCAATACGCGCTGGTGGGCACTCAGAATCAAACCAATGTGATGCTGCACGAATACGCGGATGGTTTCTTGCACACCTATCCGCAAGAAAACAAGGTCGGGCCCCTTGTCTATATTCAGCGAAATGACGAAGTCCTAACGGTCGAAGGGCCGAAGATGGGCAAGGACCTACTCCCGTTGATTGCCGATGATGTCAGCATCCTGGTTCTCAAAATAGGTCAAGGTTCGATAACCAGTCGGCTTACCAGGGCGGCGTGGTTGAAGCTTGAATCGGTCATCGTCGATTGCCGCTATTCACTTGATCACACGCCTTCGGTCCCAGGAAAACTGATCTGGGATATCGTAGTTGTGGATCAGTTGTGGGTGAACCGGGTTGATGAACACTTGGTGATTGTTGATTCCGACAGCGGGCACAGTTTGATCTTTCGTCAGGTATTTGCGATGGACCCAGCCTTGCGCGGAGATGTATTTCTGGCAATGAGCGGCTATCAGTCCTTTGCGGTATCGACACTGGTGAGTGCACTGCTCGCCAGAAAGGACACCTCGAACAGCATATTGCTCAGTAAACTTTTGCCGGTCGGAAAAGTAGAAAAAGTCGAAAGTTAAATTCTGAAAGCTACTCACACATTGAACCTGTTCAGTGTGTGAGTGGCTGTCGATTTTTATTCATAAGGAAATGATAGTGAACAGTAAAACCCCTGTAGCGCTTAATCAAGCTAACGCTATTTCGACATTGTTTGAGCGCAGCGAGTTGGAGTCGGCGTTGAATGGTTTCGAAACCGTGCCGGAGTATGATGCAGCCTTGCGTTACTACGAAGGTGCTGTCGAAGCATCGAGTCCGCAGGCCCGGCTGACGCCAGTAAGCCTTTTGAAGGAAACACTTGAATCAATAAGTCCAAGGGGTTCAAGTACCGCGCTACAAACAGTTCAGGATAAGTTGGCGGACTACTTGCGGCGTTTAAATACAACAGTCGAACTGTTGAGTGCTGCCAAACCTGTGCCAAAAAAGTTGCACTTTGTCTGGGTGGGCGGCGCCCTGTTCGGGGATAATCAGCGCGACTATTTCAATATCTGGAAGCAAGTGCTGAGTAAAGACGGGTATACCTTGAATCTTTGGTATGACCCTGATGCGCTGATGGCTTTTGATACCAATCGGATTATTACCCAAGCCGCCAAGGCGCATGCCATGGAGACGGGTGGGGCGGAACTGACCCGGCTCAAGGATCTGTTTGAACTTGTCGAACGTCGTGTGGTGGTTCTGCGACAGCAAATGTTCGAACACGTCAAAGCTGTTCAACAACGTGGCGGCAAAGGTGACGATGCGCGCATAGATTTGTTGGTCAACGCCTATGGGCAGGATCGGGTCACGCTTGAAGCCGCGAGGGCGCGATACCTGGAGAGTCACTTGGCGATGGCGGGGGAGCACGTTCGGGTACGCGATGCCCGCGCGGCATTCAGCTCTCACTTTCTGTGGGACGTCTATGAGCGCGAAGTGTCGTTTCGCGGGAATCTGGCCGCCGCTTCGGATGTGGTTCGACTTCAGGCGCAAAGCCTGGAGGGCGGTACTTACAGTGACCTGGACTATCTGCCGCCATTGGTCGAAGAGTTGGGCGGTGTAGACATCAGCAAGTATTCCTTCGGTCAAAAGTTGGGTGTCTTGCAGTTGTTGCTCAATGGTAATCCTGCCTTGATGCCCAAGCGTGACAAGAATAGGTACAAGAGTCACGTGGAGTCAGTACCCGTCGAAGACCGGGAAGCTTTAGTCAAGTTTTCAGAAAGCAGTCCTGATGTGCTTGATATTTTTGCCGCGACCAAAGGGCTGACCGTTCCACAGGAAGGTGTTCGTTTGGGAACGGCGCTTGGCAACAAAGAGATGAACGCTTTCATCATGGCTCATCCTGAGTCCGGAATGGTTGATTCGATCATGAAACGCATTCGCAGCAATTACGACTTGCTGCTCGATGTGGAACAGAAAATCATCGAAACGGGTGCTCATTGGGATAGCGATTTGGCCGGGCAGTTCGCTCAAGAAATCCTTCAGCGGGAAAGTGAGCTGACACACCGTCCCCTGGACTATAGGGATCCGAATATTCCCAAACTGTTCAACGCCATAGGTAATTACCATCGCGACGGAATCTATCCCCAGGCCGCTGGGACGATTCTCTTGACCGGGCCCGGAGCTGCCATTTGGGGGATGGACGATTTTATGCAAGCCAACTGCGCTCCGGACACTATGGCGCAGCTGAAAGATCAGCTGAAACTCGACACCGGATACAACCGTGCGACAGAAGAAGAGACCATTAGCGGGTGGGTCGACAATGTCACAGAACATGAAGAGTGGGTGTCGAAAGAACAGCAGAGTTGGCGCGACGGCAAATACAAGGCTCGATATACCGGCAATCTTGCGGAGTTGCTGAAGGGGCAGACCCTGACCTTCAAACAAGGATGGCCAGTCATCGAAGGCAAGCCGGTTTTGTTGACTGACGTGCTGCAACGACTGCTCGATGAACAGGGCGAGCGCTTCATCCGGGCGATGAACGACAAGTTAAGTGGCGAAGTAACCTTAGACAAACCGCTGTCCATCAGTTTTGCTGAGCGCCAGCAGATCCTGGCACAAACGGTCAGCGAACTGCCGAAGTCGGACGGGGCGCAATCGGTGGGCAACCTGAACGAAATGTTCTCCCGCATTGAACATGGTTCGCTGCCCTTGAACCAGTTGAGCCCTTTGCAACGGGTCGTGCTCGGTGGTCTGTTCGGAGCGCATACCCTCGACGAACAAGGTTTCGGCGAAGCCTGGAAGGCTACTCGGGCTCTTGCCTCCAATACCGCCGAGCGTGGCCTCGCGGCGCGTTATGAAGCCATCGAGCAAACGCTGCTCAAGCAAAAAAATACCCGGTTCGAGGCCGGCTTCAAAAAGCCGTCGACGTTTCACGGGGATGTCCCTAGTGCGCAAGTGCTCAAGGTGCTGGCCTTCGCGGAGCCGATGAGTGTCCGACAATGGGGTGAGCACGTTGCCAGGATCAGGTTCCAGGCCGAATACGAGCTGCGTCACCTTATCTTTGAGCGCAGCGCCACAGTGTTGGAAACTTTCATTGCGAAGGGCGCTTCCAGCGGGAGGTTGATGCCTCAGGGATTGCTGGTTCGGGGTGAAGGCGATCCCGGAAGACGCTGTTATCCACTGGTGTTGGCCATGGCAGCGGCCCTTGAAAAGGGCCCCTCGGCCGTGGACGCTCTGAGCGGCAGGCTGGCCAATGCCAACCTCTCGCCCGACGCCAATGAAACCCACGCTTTTCTAACAACCCTCGATGAACTGCGTACGGTGCCAATGGCGCGGTCGGGCATCCTGTTGGGTGCGTCCCGGCTGGATCAGGTCATGCATGCACTAGAGACCAGGACGTCTACCTGCACCTTGATGCTCAACACCGAAAGCCATTCCCTGCTGGTCGCAAAAATCGTCAATGGGGGGGCGAGTGCCTACCGCTTCTACGATCCGAATTTCGGTGTTTTCGGGTTTGAACAGGCGCAGGACCTGAACCGCGCGCTTGAGCAATTTCTGAGCAGCCCGGAGCTGGCCAAACTGTATGACATCAGTCACTTGATGGACGCAACGTTCAACGTCGTCGACCTCAATGGCCCGGCTATCGCCGATCAGCCGCTGCCATCACACAATAATGTATCGGGTTTGTTGAGCCATGATCCGATCAGTCCCGGTGTGACGGTGACACCATGGGAGCATCACGCCGCGTTGAGGGCGCGTTCGTTGTCGGAAAATGCCCGACTGGGGCGTGGACTGAACGAACTGGACGCTCGCTACTGGGCAGGACAGATTCAGAACAGTGCAGCTCGTCTACACGCGGAAAACAACCTTGGGCGAGACTTTGCGCCGGTGTTCGACAGTGTGCGAGAAATGCCTGGTGGTCAGTATGAAATCAGCCTGGTCAATCTCAAGGACCCCGCGCGCACCGTCAGGGTGTCGAGCACTGACAGTGTGCTGTCGCGAATCCGCTCTTACCTGACGGAGACTTTTCAGACGCTGTCGGTCAAGCCGTCAGTACCGGGCAAGGTCGACCCGACCGACGTCAGCGCCGTGCATACCCTGAATGCGGCTTTTACGGTTCAGGCGTTGCTGATGGCGCTCAAGTCCCATGAGCAAGTCAGCGACATCAATGAAGACCGGAGCCTGACGACTGCCGTGCAAATGCATGGCTACCTCAGTTACGCGCAACTGGCGCATGGCAATCTGCTCGACGTCGTGGAACTGGTCAAGTTGTTCCGGGTGGCGTTGAGCGATGCACCACTGGTGGCCCGGACCACCTCCTCGGTGGTGGTCAACGCGTTGGGGCATATTGCCCGTGACGGTCTGGCCACAGTGCTGCAACTCGCCACTCTGGGTTTCGATATCTATCTGCTGGCCAATGCCAAGGACGATCTGCAACAGGCGCAATACGGCACGCAATTGGCGTTCGATTCGACGGGGTTGGCACTGTCGGTGGCCGGTGTGGGCGCCGGACTGGCAGGTGCCAGTACGGCCGCTGCGTTTCTTGGCGGGGCCGGAGTGATCCTCGGCGGGTTGGCCATTGGTGTGAGCGCACTGGTCGAAGGGTTCAACGGCACGTTGGAACGAGGGCGGCGGATCGGTCAGTACCTGAATCGCGTCGACAATGCATATCGCTCGGGCGGTCACTCGGTCAGAGAGGGGGTGTTTTATCCGAATCCTTACGCGGTCATTCGCGAGATTGATTTGCGCAACAAGCAATTGACGTTCGACAGCCAGGAAATTTTCTCGGCCAATACCTCCGCGCTGCACCCGCCGGAACCGAATATCGATCGTTCAAAAGCCATCAATATTCGACAGCACTTCGGGTTATCGGAGCATGCCACGATTACCGATCCGACGACCTTTCAGGCCCTCGTGCTGCCTTGCGTGGCCAAGACCTGGTTCGGGTTCAATTATTCGGCGCTGCCGTTTTCGACCACGCGTTCCGAGCATTTTGAAACTGCACTGAAACTGGAGTACGACGCAGCAGGCGGTCGCCAATTCTGGTTTACCTTTTACAAGTTTCCCTCCGAGTACATCTTGCATAATCTGTATCCGGTGGAAGTCGAGACAACAATCAACATCTTGTTGGATGAGGAACCACGTTCGTTGCTGGTGCCCGAACTGCCAAAAATATTGCGCGGCAAACTGTCCTACAGCATTGAAGGTTTGGGTGGCCATTGCGCATTGACACTCAACCCGGGTGTGCGATCAGTCAGTTTGTCACAGGCTCAGAAATCTCGTCCGATGGCCTGGACGCTACATGCGCTCTGGTTGAGCGAAGAGGATATTGATGTCGGCGAGGGTCAGCTGAAACTGGGGGCTGTCGATGTCCAGGTCATGGGTACGCCTGAATTGATTGTCCAGACTTCGCATAACTCGTTTCGGGTTGACTGGACAGAGCGGCAGGTGTTGCTCGAAGAGCTGGAGGCCGACCCGTCTGTCGACACTGCAACGATCCAGGCTCGGGTCAGGAAACTGGCCCGCACCAATCGTTTGGCCAGCCCATTCACTGCGGTACAGAATTTCCCGGTTCCGTTCGCAGACCCGCAAGAACCACAGTTGACCACGGCTTTTTATGAGCAGGCCCGTGATCGTTTTATCTACGCTCGCGACTTGCCGCCAGCGCTGGCAAACCAAGCCAGGCTGGGCGCGGTGATGGGGGAGCAGGCGTATTTTTATTGCTCCCGTGAAGCGCTCATCTGGCGCTCTGACGTGGTCACTGGGCAGGTCCATCGATTCTATCGTCTGATGGATCCGGTGCCCGGTTCGAGTATTTCGGTGTTTCAAGACCTCGGGCACGGAGTCATCCGCATCGTTCAGCAGGTGACACAGCGCACCGGGCGTGAAGCCGAGGTGATCTACCTGTTGGGCGAGGAGGAAGTGAAGCTGATAGCGATCGCATGCCATCTGACCGAACGTCAGCACAACCTGCTGCTCAAGGATGTGATGAAGGGGTGGTCAAACTTCTTTTGGGATTACGAACTGTTGGTCAAGGATTCGAAACTGTGGCCTTTGACTCAAGTGAAGGTCGTGGACTATAAGCCGGCGGCGTTTGTCTCGATCACACCGTTGACTGAGGGTAAGAAGGATCCGGTCAGCACTTGGGTGCGTGACGCCGATGGCTTGGTGATCCGCCCGGATATGTCGCAGACAGAAGGGCCAGGCGGGCCGGTGAGCCCGTTATTGCTGACACCTACCACGAGTGCGGGCGATGTCTTCCTGTTCTATGACAAGCACAATCACACTCTCTATCGCCAGAATATCGGGCCGGCAGTCACTGGCGTGGATGCGCAGGCCGAGCGCATCGATCTCTACAATGTGATTGAGGTCGTCGCCAATGAAGGGCGCTATGTCGCGTTGACCAGGGAGGGGCTGTATTTCGATATCGATGACCAAGGGCGATCGCAGCTGGCCGCGATAACGGAAGACTGGCTGGAGGATGCCAGGGGGCCGTTGGGCATTGGTTTTGAGTGGTGGACAGAGGTTGAGGCTGTTGCCAGGGAGTATCAAGCGTTGAGCTTTGCGATTCTTGGTCTGGGTAACGGCAGGGGAGGCGCAAAGCTGTGCGCCTGGTACACCGACCATCGATGGTTAATGGCTGACTTCGGACCGGAAAAGGTGGTGCGGTTAGTGGCAACGACGCCAAATGATCAGGCGGGCTGGCTGTTGGATGTGTCCGCTGGCCAGCTCTATCGTCAAGCGTTTTTTGAGCCTGAAAAACTACAGATACTCTTTGAAAATGGCCAGCAGCTTCTGCGGCAGGACCTGCTGCCTGCGCCTCAAAAGGTTTGGTCGCAATGGTCTTTTGCTCACGTATGGGCACATGAAACAGGTCTGCGAGGGCGAACGCTTGAGGGCGTCGAACTCGAGATGCGCTTCGGTGAGCCGGCACGTATTGTCGGCGTCACGGGAGATTGGGTGCTGGCGAAGCAGGGAACGAATGATCCTTACGATGCGGGTGTGAGGCACGCCTTGAAAGCTTTGGTGAGCGAGCATCCCCACGAAGCGTTTATATCGGTTGGCGGTCACTCGGGGTATCAATGGTACGTCGTGGACATTGATCAGGTGGTTGGCGAGGTCAATACGGGCCTTGAAACCCGACTGCTGGGTGTTCGACAGAAAAAAACGGCCTTGCTCCACGAAGTGCCCAGCCAAGTGACTTACAGCGCTTCGAGGGACGTATGGCTGGAGAGCAGCGTTGCACGTCGGGAGGGCGAGGTGTTGTCGCTGGAGTTTCAGGGCGAACTCAAGGACCTTATGCCGTTGATACCTGACGGCGTCAGTCAGTTGGTCTTGAGTTATGGATCGAGTGCGATCAGCTGCTGTTTGTCGAGCGCTGTCTGGCAGCAGCTTGAGTGCATTGTGGTTGATGGTCGCCGTTCGATGATGCCGGGCACATTGATCGTAGAGACGGGCGCCCAGGATACCTGGTGGGTCAGTCGGGTCGAAGGGCAGCTGCTGTTGACTGACCCGGCCACCGGGCACACGCTGATCATGCGCGATCAGTTCGCCGATTCAAACTCGTACAACCCGGTGACGCTGCGCCTTCAGGTGCATGGCGCTACGATGACTGTTACCCAGGATGACTTGGTGCAAGCGTTGGCTATCGAAGACGAAGACAATCAGCTTGCGGCACTCATGACGAAGATGGCCGTCACGGAACCTTTGACCCCTTAAAGATGATCTGTGGCGCGAGGTGATGGTCTGTGGAATGGCCAGCCTTGCGTTGCGCGCCTCTGCGGGGCGTTGTTGCTTCAATCGGAGCAGCAACGCCTTTCGGGGCTCATTTATCGCAGGGTTTATGGCTGTCTCTTCGCCAAGGCAAACCGCTTCATGATTTGATCTCTGAGTTTCTTCTCCATGAATTCCCTTTTGGTGTCGAGTACCTCTCTGTCCAATTTAAGAAAGGCACTCTGCTGGACGATTTTTGCTGTTTGTTTCTCCCAAGACCAAAACAAAAAGCCGCTCTTCTCGGTATTGGCAACCAGTTCGAGATTAAAAACCGCCATATGAAGGTTTCCACTTGAATCGTAACGCGAGGGTGCTACCTGGAAGCGACGCCCTTTACGACTCTCTTCATCCAGTGAAAGCACGACGGGCTTTTCGGGCTTCAAAGCATCCAGGGTGTCGATCATGGCGTTCCCTTGCCTTGAGTCGCTCATGGATTGCGCACTGCGTACCAGGAGGTCGGCAACGCTCCCGGTGATATCCGAGCGTGTACGTGTCCTGATGACGCCTTCATGGAGCGACCATCCCAAAAACATCAACGTGCGAACATACTCTTCCAGCCAGTCTTGTGAGTTGGCAAAGCGGCCATGGCCGAGGTCGGCTGATCTTGTTGCAATTCGCGTGCAGTCTGTCATGTCATCAAAGTCTTGCAAGGATAGTTCGCCGATACACGAGATAAGATTGTGGCCTGTGACCATTCCGCAGGGTGTGTTGTTGCTCATAAGTCTTCCTGATTAATTTTGGTAGTTGCTTTACGTGCAAAGTAACTCAAGTAGATTGCATTTGCTGAGATGAAGTAACGCTATGGAATTTGTTCTTAATATGTTTTTTGCTTGTTGGCCGGGTGAGGGGGTTGTTGTACATATGTGGAATCAAGATTCGGTTTGTTCGTTGGAGTGCTGTGCGATAAATTCAATGCATGCCCACAGGGAGCATGAATTGACTCATCAAAGGAATGTTGAATATGGAAGTTATGGAAAGTGCCGTTAGCCTTGATAAAAGCGTTGCGTTGATAAAGGCGCGTATTAGCAAGCGCCAATTAATGCAGCCCTCTGTTGCTCGCGTAAAGGCATTTGCAGCAATAGACACTACTAGTCCAGCCAAAGAATTGGATGCCGCAGTATTGTCCGATACGCTGGTGGGTTATGGCGCAAATATTTCCCTTGAAAACATGGCGATTATCGAAAATCTGATTAAGTTTTCGAAGCTGGAGGCGAGCTATGAAGTTCCTGGCAATGATCCGAAAGCCTGGTACCTCGCCTTTCTACAGTGCATGGATGAGGCGGGTTGTCTTGTCGCGGACTCCGGTTATACCGCCTATGAGAAGAGCTCCCATCAATTGACAATGGATAACATTGTTACCGATATTATCAAGGCTGGTGTTGAGGCGGCGAAAGCGGCAATTCCAGGGGCAACGGCTCTCAGCGCAATTGTCGACTCGACATTGGACGCGCTAAAGAAGGAACCTGAGGCGATTGATTTGTTTCATCGTGAAGTGACCAAAAGCAAAGGCGTCAGGTTGACGGTCATGCCATGTGACCAACTGGCGAACGGTCATATTATTACGTCGTTAGCGTCGATCGATAGCGACGGTGGCGACAAGGAAACCGGGGTTGTTTTTTTCGACTGGAAAACATCCAGTCGTACTATCTTCCGGGGTAACTCTTACATTACCTTTAACCCCCTTCGTTATGCGGCAATAAAGGATGATCTGGAAGAGTACCTTGGAAAGTATTATAAGGCGGTCCTGAGTAAAAGGTTTCAGCGACGCAAAAACGAGACCCAATAAAACCTGTCAGGCCAGTGACTAATGTCACTGGCCTGTTTTTAGGCGGGGGGAGTACGGAAGTTAGATATTCTTTTTATTTAAATGCATGCAGTCTTCTGGCCGTGCCGCAGGCTTTATTTCCTGCCAGGAAACAAGGCGTGCTTGATATTTTTCTATTTTCTCAACTTGCAACTGACGAGGATTTTCCTGGCGGTTTGAATGACTCGCAATGGTTTGAGGTCTTTACGAACACCTTATCCGGCTGTGGTTGGACCTTTTACGCGAAGGAAGACACAGATGAGGTGTTTTCCAGGTCTTTTGATGCGACGTTTTCAGTGAGGAGGGTACTGCCGAATCCGTTAACCGTAATTTTCCCGAACATCAGGTAGCGGCTGTTTCAGCTGTAATGAATAAAGTCGCGACGTTGTCGCCCGATTCGGACGCGGCACAAGTCTTTCGAGAACACTGCCTCTTGGGGGGCGGCGCAGAGACGACGCGGGTAAGGGTGATGACAGGTATTGTGGAGGCGGATGGGTTTTTGAATATGACGTCTGTGTCTTTCGCTACTCGCGAAGTAATCGCTGAACATGTCTTTGAGAAAGAGATTGGGTTGAATAAAGTTGACGGCGCCGTAAGACGCCGGTTTTACCGGGCTCGTTTTAATCAGGATCACTTTAACGAATACAGGGAAGACACCGTGCAGTGGTTAGGGGGACTTCGGGGCACTCAATGTATCGAGATTGAGCCCTCTCTATCGATTGGCGAAAGCGAGGGCCGAGGGCTTTAAATCCTGCCTTGTGTATTCAGGGAACCAGATAGCCTTTCACGCCGGTAAAAATAATTTGCGCCGCCAATGCGCACACGAACAGCCCCATCAATCGGCTGACAATCTGCAAACCCTGATCACCCAGAATCCGTTCGATACGGTTCGACAGATACAGCACTACGCCGACGGTGAAACTGGCCAGGGCAATGCTGAGAATCGCCGTGAGTTTGTCGTCCCAATGTGGCTGACTCACGCCCATCACCAGCAAGGCGCCGATGGTGCCGGGGCCGACCGTCAAGGGGATGGTCAGCGGGACGATAGTCACGTCCTGTTGCACGTTGTCGGTCTGCACCGCCGATTTGCCTTGGGCCATGCCCAATGCCGAGATAAACAGCACACTGCCGGCGCCGATGCGGAAGGCGTCCACGGTGATGCCGAAGACATTGAAAATCACGCGACCGAACAGATACAGCAAGACGCTGGAAACCAGGGTGGCGGTTGCCACTTTCCAAGCCAGGCGTCGTTGCTCCTTGCGCGAATAGCCGCGAGTCAGGCTGATAAAACAGGACAACACGAAGAACGGGCTGTAGAGCACCAGCATCTTCAGGTAAACGCTGAACAACACGTGGAGCATGGTGCAAGCTCACTGGCGAGGGAAGTCGTGGGGGAGTCTATCAGGCGCTGCGGGGGCTGTCGGCTCAAGAAGTCTGAACCGCTGCCCGGTTCTGCTGATCACGCTGGGCAACCCAATGCTCGATCAGGTCGCGCAGTTGCGACAGCTCGACCGGTTTGGCCATGTGCCCGTCCATGCCGGCTTGGCGCGCGCGTTCTTTGTGCTCGGCAAGGATGTGTGCGGTCAACGCCACCACGGGGGTGCGAATCCGCTGGTTGCCGACTTCCCAGGCACGCAATTGCTGGGTGGCAGAGAAACCGTCAAGGATCGGCATTTCACAGTCCATCAGCACCAGGTCGTAACGCTGGGCCTTCATCGCCACCAAGGCTTCTTCGCCATTGCTGGCGGTGTCCGGTTGCAGGTTGAGTTTGCCCAGCATGCCGCGAATGACCTTGGTCGAGATGCTGTTGTCTTCGGCCACCAGAATACGGAAATCGCTCGGCACCTTGACCGGAAGGGTAGGGCCTGTGGGCAGATGCTGCGAGATGGCCGGGCCTTTGTTGCGCTGGTTCAGCTCGTCCGCCAGGGTGGTCTTGAGGGTGTAGCCGGCCACTGGCTTGGCGAGGATGCGTTTGATCCCGGAGTTACGGGCGATGATCTTGCTCGGTGCGTTGCTGATGCCGGTGAGCATGATCAGCAGAATGTCGTGGTTCAGGCTCGGGTCTTCCTTGATCTTGGCGGCCAGTTGCATGCCGGTCATGCCGGGCATGTTCTGGTCCAGCAGCACCACGTCGAAGTAATCGCGCAGGTGGGCCTTGGTGCGCAGCAGCGCCAGGGCCTCCTTGCCGGACGGCACGGCGCTGACATTCAGGCCCCAGGCGCTGCATTGCTGTACCAGCACCTTGCGACAGGTATCGTTGTCGTCCACCACCAGTACCCGTGCGCCTTGCAACGGGCTGTCCAGGTCCGAGGTCGGATGTTCGAGACGGTCCGGGTCCAGCGGCAGGGTCAGCCACAATGTGCTGCCCTGGTTGGCGCCACTCTTGATGCCGAACTCGCCCTGCATCAAACGGATCAGCTGACGGGCAATCACCAGCCCCAGATTGCCCCCCAGGGTGGTAGCCGAGAGGAAGTGCTTGCTGTGCAGTTCGGCATGCATCAGCGCGTCGCGTTCTTCCGCTTCCATCGGTTGGCCACTGTCCTGCACGGCGATGCGCAGTCGCGGTTTGGCGCTGCGCTCATCCAGCGCGACGACGATCAGGACTTCGCCTTCGTCGGTTTTCTTCAGAGCGTTTTCCAGCAGGCTGAGCAAGGTCTGGCGCAGGCGCGTCGGATCGCCGCTGATGACCCGTGGTACCTGCGGCTGGATAAAGCTGATCAGCTCGACGTTCTGCTGTTCGGCCTTGGCGCGGAAGATGCTCAGGCAGTCTTCGATCAGGGCGTTGAGGTCGAACTGCACGTCGTCCAGTTCGATCTGCCCTGACTCAAGCTTGGAGATGTCGAGAATTTCGTTGATCAGTGTCAGCAGCTCGTTACCGGCGCTATGGATCGTCTGCACGTAGTCGCGCTGCTTGACCGACAACGGTGTGCCCAGCAGCAGTTCGGTCATGCCCAGCACGCCATTCATCGGGGTGCGGATTTCGTGGCTGATCTTCGCCAGGAACTCCGCCTTGGCATTGATTTCGGCATTGCTGGCGGCCAGGTCGCGGCTGACGCTGAAACGGTCTTCGGTGATGCTGCGCTGCCGCTCGCCCAAGGCAACACTCATCAACAGGCCACTGATACAGATAAACACCAACAGCGTGATGATCAGGCCTTGCGGGGCGACAAGGGTCAGCCCCAGCAGCGCCGGCAGGATAATCAATGTGCCGAGGTTGAACACCACCATGGCCGCCACGAACAGACGTGCCGGGCGATAACCTTTCTGCCAGTGATAGGCACTGACGAACAGCATGCTCAGGCCGGCCAGGGCAACCAGCGCGTACGTGATCAGGTTCAGCGGCAGCGTATTGACGAACAACAACAGCAGGCCGCAGGCCACGATGAACAGGATGTCCCCCAGCAGCAATTTGTTCAGCGGGTGGGGGCCGAGCGGGGCGAAGAAGCAGTAGGCGAACATCAGGCCGCAAGGTGCGGTTAGCAGCAAGGCGAGATAAGCGCCGGGGGTTTGCACGGCGTGCCAGTTCGGCAACCATGGGCCGGCCAGGTTCAGCAGCAGCACCAGGCTGAGCAGCAACAACACTTCGCACGCCGCCAGCCAGAGACTGCTGCGCGAGCGGGTGTAGGCGTAACGGGTCAGGTTATGCAGGATCAGCATCCCGATGCAGCCAAACAGCAGGCCGTAGATCAACGTCTGGCTCTGAGTGGCCGCGGTCACGATCGCCGATTGCAGGGTGATGTAAGGCCGCAACTGATGTTCGGAGACCAGCCGCAAATAGACGTCGAGGGTTTTGTCGCTTTGTGGCAGCGGCAACATGAAGTCACTGCTGGGCAGGGGGCGCTCAGTCTGGGGCTGCCGGGTACCGGTATTCAGTTGATCGATCAGCTGGTCGCCGTCGAGCACATACAGATTGAGGTGCGACAGGTCGGGAGCGAATACCCGCAGCAATTGCTCGTGCTTGCCGGGCGCTAGCCTGAAACGCAGCCATAGCGCACCCTCGGGCCCGGCCGCGGTGAGGTGGTCGAGTTCGATGGGGCTGAATTGATTGGTGTAGCGGCTGGAGCGGATGTCGCTCAGCTGCAGGTCGCCCTGTTCGTCGAGCAATACCGCCCAGCCACTGCCTTGCGTGGCCTGGGCCGGGAGCATGCAGAGCAAGGTCAGCAGAGTGACGGTGAAGCCTATGGCGATCCTGAGCCAGCGCACGGCGAAATCCCTTCGTAGGTTGATGCCAGAATATAACTATGCGCGGCGCCGGAATAGTCCGGCAAGGGCCGCAAGCCCTTGCCTGGCCGAATGGATGGCTTATTCCTGATTTTCGCCACGCTCGCGGGCAATGGCACGGTAGCCAATGTCCTTGCGGTAGAAGCAGCCTTCCCAGTCGATTTTAGCCGCCAGTTTGTAAGCCTGCTGCTGGGCTGCGTCGACGCTGGCGCCCATGGCGGTTGCACACAGCACTCGACCACCGGCTGTCACCACCTGACCGTCCTTGAGTGCAGTACCGGCATGGAAGACTTTGCCTTCCAGTGCCGCGGCTGCATCCAGACCGTTGATGGCGACGCCTTTGGCGTAGTCACCCGGGTAACCGCCAGCGGCCAATACGATACCGACGCTCGGACGTGGATCCCATTGTGCTTCGACCTTGTCCAGCGCTTGCGCCAGGGCAGCTTCGACCAGCAACACCAGGCTCGACTGCAAACGCAGCATCACCGGTTGGGTCTCAGGATCGCCGAAACGGCAGTTGAACTCGATGACTTTTGGGTTACCAGCCTTGTCGATCATCAGGCCGGCATAGAGGAAACCGGTGTAAACGTTACCTTCCTCGGCCATGCCGCGCACGGTCGGCCAGATCACCAGGTCCATGACCCGCTGATGGACTTCGGTCGTGACGACCGGAGCCGGGGAGTAAGCGCCCATGCCGCCGGTGTTCGGACCGGTGTCACCGTCGCCGACGCGTTTGTGGTCCTGGCTGGTGGCCATCGGCAGCACGTTCTTGCCATCGACCATGACGATGAAACTGGCTTCTTCGCCGTCCAGGAACTCTTCGATCACCACACGGGAACCGGCGTCACCAAACGCGTTGCCAGCCAGCATGTCGCGCACGGCGTCTTCGGCTTCGGCCAATGTCATGGCCACGATCACGCCTTTACCGGCGGCCAGGCCGTCGGCCTTGATCACGATCGGTGCGCCTTTCTCACGCAGATAAGCCAGGGCTGGCTCGATCTCGGTGAAGTTCTGATAATCGGCGGTCGGGATCTTGTGGCGCGCCAGGAAGTCCTTGGTGAAGGCTTTCGAACCTTCCAGCTGAGCAGCGCCAGCGGTCGGGCCGAAGCAATCCAGGCCACGGGAGCGGAACAGATCGACAACGCCGGCGACCAGCGGTACTTCCGGACCGACGATCGTCAGGGAAACGTTCTTCTCGGCAAAGTCAGCCAGTTGCTCGAGGGCCAGCACGTCGATGGCGACGTTCTCGCACTTGGCTTCAATGGCCGTGCCGGCATTGCCCGGGGCAACGAAAACTTTCTGCACACGCGGATCCTGAGCCACTTTCCAGGCCAGGGCGTGTTCACGGCCACCGCTGCCAATGATCAAAACATTCATTTCAAAAACCTCGGATGACGCTAATTCTGTGGGGACTGATCGTTCCCATGCTCTGCGTGGGAATGCCTCTACGGACGCTCTGCGTCCGAGGGACGCGGAGCGTCCCGGGCTGCGTGCCCACGCAGAGCGTGGGTACGATCAAACAAAGAAATCAGTGACGGAAGTGGCGCATGCCGGTGAATACCATCGCGATGCCGGCTTCATCCGCCGCAGCAATCACTTCAGCATCACGCATCGAACCACCCGGCTGAATCACAGCAGTCACGCCAGCCTTGGCCGCATTGTCCAGGCCATCGCGGAACGGGAAGAACGCGTCGGAAGCCATCACCGAGCCGGCTACCTGCAAACCTGCGTGTTCAGCCTTGATCGCGGCGATGCGCGCGGAGTTCACGCGGCTCATCTGGCCGGCGCCGACACCGATGGTCTGACGGTTCTTGGCGTAGACGATGGCGTTGGACTTGACGTACTTGGCGACTTTCCAGGCGAAGATCAGGTCATTGATTTCCTGTTCGGTTGGTGCGCGCTTGGTCACCACTTTCAGGTCTTCACTGCCGATCATGCCGATGTCGCGGCTTTGCACCAGCAAACCGCCGTTGACGCGTTTGTAGTCCCAGGCCGGAACGCGGTCAGCCGACCACTCGCCGCAGGCCAGCAGGCGTACGTTGGCTTTTGCAGCCACGATGGCGCGGGCTTCCGGGCTGACGGACGGGGCGATGATCACTTCGACGAACTGACGCTCGACGATGGCTTTTGCGGTTTCAGCATCCAGCTCGCGGTTGAACGCGATGATGCCGCCGAACGCGGACTCGGTGTCGGTGGCGTAGGCCAGTTCGTAGGCCTGACGGATACCGCCTTCGGCGTCCGGGCTCACGGCCACGCCGCACGGGTTGGCATGCTTGACGATCACGCAGGCCGGCTTGACGAAGCTCTTCACGCATTCCAGCGCGGCGTCGGTGTCGGCCACGTTGTTGAACGACAGCTCCTTGCCTTGCAGTTGGGTCGCGGTGGCGATGCCGACTTCGGCAGGCTTGGCTTCAACGTAGAACGCCGCGCTCTGGTGCGGGTTCTCGCCGTAGCGCATTTCCTGAGCCTTGATGAACTGGCTGTTAAAGGTGCGCGGGAATTCGCTGCGACCTTCTGTGCTGAGGGTTTCAGCCGCCTGATTCACGGTGCCCATGTAGTTGGCGATCATGCCGTCGTAGGCGGCGGTGTGTTCGAAGGCCTTGAGCATCAGGTCGAAACGCTGAGCATAGGTCAGGCCGCCGGCCTTGAGGTTTTCCAGGACGTTGGCGTAATCGCTGGCATTCACCACGATGGCCACGTCTTTGTGGTTCTTGGCTGCCGAACGGACCATGGTCGGGCCGCCGATGTCGATGTTCTCGATCGCGGTCGGCAGGTCGCAGCCTGGCTTGTTGATGGTGGCTTCGAACGGGTACAGGTTGACCGCTACCAGGTCGATCGGCTTGATGCCGTGCTCGTTCATGATGGCATCGTCGATACCGCGACGACCGAGGATCCCGCCGTGGATTTTCGGGTGCAGGGTTTTCACCCGACCGTCCATCATTTCTGCGAAACCGGTGTAATCCGCGACTTCCACTGCGGCAACGCCGTTGTCGCGCAGCAGCTTGAATGTCCCGCCGGTGGAGAGGATTTCGACGCCCAGGGCTTCGAGCTCTTTGGCGAATTCGAGAATCCCGGTCTTGTCGGAAACGCTGATCAAGGCGCGGCGGATCGGCAGGCGGGTAGTCTGGTCGGTCATTTCAATGTCCATCAAAAGCAAAGGAGTCAGCAAAAAAGGCGACCGGTTTACGCAGGCGCCTTTCTGGTTTGATTGAATGCTTACAGCAAATCGTATTGCTTGAGTTTCTTGCGCAGGGTGCCCCGGTTCAGCCCGAGCAGCTCGCTGGCCTTGGTCTGGTTGCCCTTGACGTAGTTCATCACGCTTTCGAGCAGGGGAGCCTCTACTTCGGAGAGCACCAGGTTGTACACATCCGTGACGGCAGCGCCCTCAAGGTGGGCGAAATAATTGTGCAGCGCCTTCTCGACACTCCCGCGAAGGGTCTGACCTTCTTCGCTAGGCGTATTGAGGTGCTGTTTCAAATTCACGTTGTCGCTCACGGGTGTTGTTCCACTCACTAAAGTCTCGGTCATCATCGTCATGCAGCCACCCCTTCTCCGTCCCCTGTCAGGCTCTTGTAGCGTTCGGCGAAGAAGGCCCGAACGTAGGCGCATTGTGCTTCCGTATCTTCCAAACGATTGAAGTGGGCGCGGAACTCCCTGGCGCCCGGCAAGGTTGCGAGATACCAGCCCACATGCTTGCGAGCTATGCGCACGCCCATGACGTCGCCATAGAAGGCATGCAGCGCGGCCAGATGCTCAAGCAGAATAAATTCCACCTCGATCAGTTCCGGTGCCGGGAGTTTTTCACCGGTACGCAGATAATGGTCGATTTCACGAAAAATCCATGGCTGCCCCTGGGCAGCCCGACCCACCAACAGGCCATCGGCACCAGTCGCGTCAAGCACGTACCGGGCCTTCTCGGGTGAGTCGATATCGCCGTTGGCGAAGACCGGAATCGACACCGCCTGCTTGATCGCGGCAATGGTGTCGTACTCGGCTTCACCGGTGTACAGATCGGCGCGGGTGCGGCCATGCACCGCCAGCGCCGTAATGCCTGCCTGTTCGGCGATCTTCGCCACCGTCAGACCGTTCTTGTTCGCCCGGTCCCAGCCGGTGCGGATCTTCAGGGTGACCGGCACATCGACTGCGGCCACCACGGCCTGCAGGATCTCGGTCACCAATGCTTCATCCTTCAACAGGGCGGAACCGGCGGCCTTGTTACAGACCTTCTTCGCCGGACAGCCCATGTTGATATCAATAATCTGTGCACCCAGCTCGACGTTGGCTCGGGCCGCATCCGCCAGCATCTGCGCATCACCACCGGCGATCTGAACCGAGCGTGGCTCGGGATCGCCTTCGTGGATCATGCGCATCCGCGATTTGCGGGTATTCCACAAGCTCATGTCGCTGGTGACCATTTCCGAGACTACAAGACCCGCGCCCAGCCGCTTGCACAGCTGACGAAAGGGTTGGTCGGTGACACCCGCCATGGGGGCGAGGATCAAGCCGTTGTGCAATGTATATGGACCGATGCGTACCGCCGACATAGGACTTCCCTGTTGTGGGGCCGGATCATGAGAGTTCGAAAAAGGGTTGGCATGATACCCGCTCTCGATGACTGGATAAAGGCTGAATTGAACAAAATCTGAACAGTTAATTCGTTATCGCCAGCGGTTTGGTTAGAACGGTCTAAGTCAGAAAACCGCCGTCAAGCCCGTAACGCTTGAGCGTTTCACTCGGGAGAGTGGAAGCTCAGGCTGTAGTTCACCGCTTTGGGGCCTGGATCGAGAATGTCCAGCGCGATGTGGATCGGCGTTTGCGGCGGCATTTCCGCCAAGCCTTCAAGATCGCCGTTGAGGTACTCGCCGGGCTTGAAGCGGCGGCTGGCGATCAGGTGGCCGTTGAGGTCGGCAAAGCGCAGTTCCAGCAGCGGGAACGGCTGGGAGAAGGGGGCGCGGTTGTAGATGATGGCGTCGACCACCAGCGCACCGTTGAAGTCCGGGTGGCTGCGAACCACCAGGTTGCTGCTTTTGACTTTGGCGATGTCGACCTTGGACGGCACCGTGCAGCCGATGTGCGGGCACAGTTGCTGGAACCATGGACGGTACTGGTCCTGACGAGCCAGTTCGTCGAAGTGGTAGGCGACGTATTGACCGACGAGGCCGGCGGCACCGAGCAGGATCAGCAGCAACCAGAAAAAGCGCCGACCCCAGGGGGAGCGACGTCTTTGCCAATCGAGTTGCAACGGGTCGTCGGTCAGGTCCTGCAGCACTTCAGCGCGCAGGGCTGGTTCGCTGCGTTCGCGTCGCTTGCGCAGGGGTTCGACCGAGGGCAGGTCGTCGTCGATCTCGTCGGTTGTCGCCGACAGGCCGCCAAAGGGGATTGGGGCGTCGAGCGGGTCGTGCAGGCGCAGCTGTTGTATCTGGGGCTCGTCGTTCGGCTCCACGGGCTCCAGGGACAGCGAAGGCTCGGTGCGCGCGTGTTTGCCAGGCTCGATCGTCGGTTCTGGCATCGGCGCGTCGGCGGCTTGTGCGCGATCGGCGGCTGACTCACTGAAGAGACTGTCGGACCAGGGGGCTTCGTCGTGCTCGGCGTTATCACGGCGAGCGCTGAGGCTGTCTTCGCGGGGCCGACCGAATTCCGTTGTTGGCTGGATTTCCCGCTGTTCGAGCCGGGCAAGCTCTTCGTCCAGGTCCAGGCTGTCCAGATCCATTTCGGCAGCGGTCCATTGCTTTTGGCTGATGGCCCGCTGTACCGGCGGTTCGACGGGTGCCGGTGCAACCGGTTTGACCGCTTCCTTGCCGGCTGCTCGTTGCTCGAGCAACTGCCTGGCGGCGTTGAACACCTGCAAGCACGAGCCGCAACGAACCACTCCGCGGGCCACGCTCAACTGAGCATGGCTGACACGGAAGCTGGTTTGGCAATGCGGGCACTGGGTGACGAAGCTGTCGGTCATGCGGCAATCCGGTTTATGCAGGCGCTCATTCTAGCGCCGACGGCCAGTGATGCGCACCCAGCCATCGCGATTGGCAATCGGGTCCAGATCGAAGTCCTGAGCGTAAGCGGCGGCAACTTCCTCACCCTGTTCGGCGAGGATGCCCGACAGCGCCAGGCGACCGCCCGGCTTGACCAGGCTGGACAGTTGCGGCGCCAGGGAAACCAGCGGGCCGGCGAGGATGTTGGCGACCAGTACGTCGGCTTGAACCTGCGGCAGGTCTTGCGGCAGATACAGCGGGAACAGCGCTTGGGCAATGTTGTTGCGCCCGGCATTGTCGCGGGAGGCTTCCAGCGCCTGCACGTCGATATCGGTGCCGACGGCTTCCTTGGCGCCCAGCAACAGGGCGGCAATCGCCAGAATCCCCGATCCGCAACCGAAGTCCAGCACGTTGCAACCCTTGAGGTCCTGGCCGTCGAGCCATTCCAGGCACAGCGCGGTGGTGGGGTGAGTGCCGGTGCCGAACGCCAGGCCCGGGTCCAGCAGGAGGTTCACTGCGTCAGGCTCGGGCGCGGCGTGCCAGCTCGGGACGATCCACAGGCGCTGGCCGAAGCGCATCGGCTGGAAACCATCCATCCAGCTGCGTTCCCAGTCCTGGTCTTCGATCACTTCGCTGTGATGCTCGGGCAGCGGGCTGCCGGTCAGCAACTCGAGGTGGGCCAGCACGCTGGCGGCTTCGGTGCCACCTTCGAACAGGGCCAGCAGGTGCGTGTGCGACCACAGCGGGGTGGTGTTGAGTTCTGGCTCGAAGATCGGTTGATCTTCGGCATCCATGAAGGTCACCGACACGGCGCCCACTTCAAGGAAAGCGTCTTCGTAGGTTTCGGCTTGTTCTGGGCTGATGGCGAGACGGACTTGCAGCCAAGGCATGGCGGGCACCTTTGAAAAATATAGATTGCAGCCTAGCGGGCTGCGAGAAGCGCGCAAGTTTACGCGAGCGCGGAGGTTTTGTGGGAGCGGGCTTGCTCGCGAAGGCGTCGGCACATCCAACATTGATGTGACTGACAGACCGCTTTCGCGAGCAAACCCGCTCCCACGGGGGATGTGTATTGCTTGATGAAACCTTCAGAAACAACAAAGCCGCTCGAAAGCGGCCTTGTCATGTTCCGGCTGAAGCTTAGTGCTTGTCGCCAGCCAGCTTGTGCTCGAGGTAGTGAATGTTCACGCCCCCTTTGCAGAAGCCTTCGTCGCGGGTCAGATCACGATGCAGCGGGATGTTGGTCTTGATCCCGTCGACAACGATTTCGTCCAGCGCATTGCGCATGCGCGCCATGGCTTCGTCACGGGTTGCACCGTAGGTGATCAGCTTGCCGATCAACGAATCGTAGTTCGGCGGAACGGCATAGCCACTGTACAGGTGCGAATCGACGCGAACGCCGTTGCCGCCTGGTGCGTGGAAATGCTTGACCGTGCCTGGGCTGGGCATGAAGGTTTTCGGGTCTTCGGCGTTGATCCGGCATTCCAGCGCGTGACCGCGGATGACTACATCATCCTGGGTGAATGACAACTTGTTGCCAGCGGCGATGCTGAGCATCTCCTTGACGATGTCGATGCCGGTGACCATTTCCGATACCGGGTGCTCTACCTGGACACGAGTGTTCATCTCGATGAAGTAGAAGTGGCCGTTCTCGTACAGGAACTCGAAGGTACCGGCGCCACGGTAGCCGATGTCGATGCAAGCCTTGACGCAGCGAGCGAGGACTTCCTGGCGTGCTCTCTCGTCGATGCCCGGTGCCGGTGCTTCTTCGAGAACCTTCTGGTGACGACGTTGCAGCGAGCAATCGCGGTCGCCCAGATGGATAGCGTGGCCCTGGCCATCGGAAAGGACCTGAACTTCCACGTGGCGTGGGTTGGTCAGGAATTTTTCCAGGTAGACCATCGGGTTGCCGAACGCTGCGCCCGCTTCGGAGCGGGTCAGTTTCGCCGAGGAGATCAGGTCTTCTTCTTTGTGCACCACGCGCATGCCACGACCACCGCCGCCGCCAGCGGCTTTGATGATCACCGGGTAACCGACTTCGCGACCGATGCGCAAAGCGGTTTCTTCATCTTCAGGCAGTGGGCCGTCGGAGCCCGGAACGGTTGGAACGCCGGCAGCGATCATGGCGTGCTTGGCCGATACCTTGTCGCCCATCAGGCGGATGGTTTCGGCTTTCGGGCCAATGAACGCGAAGCCGGAGTTCTCGACCTGTTCGGCAAAGTCGGCGTTTTCCGCAAGGAAACCGTAGCCTGGGTGAATGGCAGTAGCGCCGGTCACTTCAGCCGCGGCGATGATGGCCGGAATGTGCAGGTAAGAGTGCGCGGCCGAGGCCGGGCCGATGCAGACTGATTCGTCTGCCAGGCCCAGGTGCATCAGCTCTTTGTCGGCCTTGGAGTAAACGGCGACAGTCTTGATGCCCATCTCTTTGCAGGCACGCAGAATCCGCAGGGCAATCTCACCGCGGTTGGCGATCAGAACTTTTTCCAACTTCGCAGTCATCAAAGTTTCTCCGCGGTTCAAACGATGGTGAACAGCGGTTGGTCGTACTCAACCGGCTGGCCGTCTTCGACAAGGATGGATTCGATCACACCGCTGGTTTCAGCTTCGATGTGGTTCATCATCTTCATGGCTTCGACGATGCACAGGGTGTCGCCTTTCTTCACGGTCTGGCCGACTTCAACGAAGGACGGCGAGCTTGGCGAAGATTTGCGATAGAAGGTGCCGACCATTGGCGAACGGGCAACGTTGCCGTTCAGCGTTGGGGCAGCCGGAGCCGCAGGGGTGGCAGCGGCAACCGGAGCGGCAGCCACAGGCGCGGCAACCGGGGCAGGCATTGGAGCCGGTGCGTAGTACTGCTGAGCCGGCGTCTTGCTGTGGCGGCTGATGCGTACGGACTCTTCGCCTTCCTTGATCTCGAGCTCGTCGATGCCGGACTCTTCCAGCAGTTCGATCAGTTTCTTAACTTTACGGATATCCATGAATCATCAACTCCCAAGGGTCGGTCAGGGGCGTTACGCTTGTTGTTCAAGCTGTTGCCGGTCTTTCAAGCTGTTCTAGGGCGGCCTCCAGGGCCAGTCGATAACCGCTGGCGCCAAGGCCGCAGATCACTCCCACCGCTACGTCGGAGAAGTAAGAGTGATGGCGGAAAGGTTCGCGTTTGTGCACGTTAGACAAATGCACTTCGATGAATGGGATGCTCACCGCCAGCAGCGCGTCACGTAATGCGACACTTGTGTGCGTAAAAGCTGCTGGATTGATCAGAATGAAGTCCACACCTTCGCCGCGAGCAGCGTGGATGCGGTCAATCAATTCGTACTCGGCGTTGCTTTGCAGGTAGAGCAAATGGTGGCCGGCATTGCGCGCCCGCTGTTCCAGATCCTGGTTGATTTGCGCCAGGGTGGTTGCACCGTAGACGCCCGGTTCCCGGGTGCCGAGCAGGTTCAGGTTCGGGCCGTGCAAAACCAATAGGGTCGCCATCTGCTGCTCCTTTGTTATCTGTGTGCAATTGTCAGAACCCGGCGACTATGCCGCAAAGCCTTTGTGACTGTCCAGTTCTATGCAATAGCCAGCACGATGGCCGATGTTTGCGCGAAATTTGTGACCGGGTAATTAAATCCGGTCATTTGCTTTCGCAACACGTTCGGCGAAGTCCGTGGCATTGATCTCGCCGATCACTCGCACATCGGTGCGTTCGACGCCGTCCTTGCCGAAAAACATCAGCGCCGGAGGACCGAACAGCGTGTAGCGGTCGAGCAGGGCACGTTGTTCGGTATTGCTGGCGGTGATGTCGAAGCGGATCAGTCGATAGCCTTTCAGGCGTTCGACGACGTTGGCATCGTTGAGGACTTCGTGTTCGATGACTTTGCAACTGATGCACCAGTCGGCATACCAGTCGAGCAGCAGCGGTGTGCCGGCGGCTTTGGCGTCATTGAGGGCGCGATCCAGTTCGGCTGGCGTGGTGATGGTCTGCCAGTTGCTGGTGTTTTGCGGTTGATCGTTGCCCGCGACAATGCGCGGTTGGCCAATGGGGTTGAGCGGATCGGTCTGACCGCTGAACGCGCCATACCAGCAGGCCAGCGCATAAAACAGCAGGAACATTCCCAGCAATTGCCCCAGGCGTTTTCTCGGCGGTTTATAGACGAACTCCAGCGCGCCCATGAACAACCCGACGCCACCGGCGAGCAAGCCGATCAACAGCAAGGTGATCTGGCCCGGCAACACTCGGCTGAGCAAGCCGATCGCCAGCCCCAGCAGCAAGACGCCAATCGCGTTTTTCACGTAGATCAGCCACGGCCCGCTTTTTGGCAGCCAGGCCGCACCACCGGTCGCCACCAGCAACAGTGGCGCACCCATGCCCAAGCCGAGCATGAACAGTTTCAATCCGCCGCCCAGAGCGTCGCCGCTGGCGCTGATGTACAGCAGCGCGCCGGCCAATGGTGCCGACACACAAGGCGAAACCAACAGACTGGACACCACGCCCAGCACCGCCGCGCCCCACAGCGAGCCGCCTTCGGTACGTCCGGCGATCCGGTCCAGACGGCTGCTGATGGCGTGGGGCAGTTTCAGTTCGAATACGCCAAACATGGCCAAGGCAAACACCGCGAAAAACAGCGCGAACGGCACCAGCACCCAAGCCGATTGCAAGCGCGCCTGAAGATTCAGCTGCGCGCCGAACATGCCCATCAAGGCACCGAGCAGGGCGAAACAGGCTGCCATTGGCAACACATAAGCCAGTGACAGATTGAAACCGCGTAAACCACCGACTTGCCCGCGCAGGACCACGCCGGAGAGGATCGGCAGCATCGGCAGCACGCAGGGGGTGAAGGTCAGGCCGAGGCCAGCGAGGAAGAACAGCGCCAGTTCTCGCCAGCTCCACGCCGTCGTCGCAACGCCGCTGCCATCAATGCTCAGGCGCTCGGTCTCGGGTGGGTAGCACAGGCCTTTGTCGGCGCAGCCCTGATAGGTCACGGCCAGCGTAAAGGCGCGAGAATCGGTGCGCGGCAGTTCTACATCGAGAATGCCGTGGTAAACCTCGACATCGCCGAAGTACTCATCGTGCTTTTGTTCGCCCTTGGGCAGTTGCACCGCGCCGAGGCCAACGTCTGCCGGATCGGCGCGAAACTGGAAGCGATGGCGATAAAGGTAGTAACCCTCGGTGGCGACGAAACGCAGCTTGATCGATTGCGGCGTGCTGTCTACCAGACTCAACTGAAAGGCTTCGCGCACCGGCAGGAAGTCGGAGCTGTTGTTGATCGAACCCAGGGTGGAACTGGGCCGACTGTCCAGCAAGCCGGCGGCGGTAGCCGGCAGGGCGAGCACTAAAAACAGCAGGCAGAGCAAACGGCGCATGACAATCTCGCGTATCGAAAGTGTGGGCATGATAGCGGACAGTCGCGGGGTGTGCAGGGTGGGGCGTTCTGTGGTGAGTGTTCCGACGTCTTCGCGAGCAAGCCCGCTCCCACATTTAACCGAGTTCGCTCAGGGGAATGCGATCAAATGTGGGAGCAGGCCTGCTCGCGAAGGTGGTCTATCAGACGCGGAAGGCCTGAGCGACTGTATGCAGTCGTCCACCCGGCACCAACAAATTCTCCCCTTGCTCACCAGACACCTGAATGCATGAGCGGCCATGTATAGGGGGCCGCCCATGTTGCCGGATCTTGACGTTTTTTCTGGTCGCTCCGGTGGGCAGCGTCGAGCTTACTTTGTTGATTGATCGTTGGAATGGTTGCACAAGTTGATTGTTACAGGGGTGTATTGGGTGCTGTTGGTATGCCGAAACAGCGTGCTGCTGTGATACTCGTACACTTCCTGAGTGGTCGATACATTGATGACCGAGCCTTGCACATCGACCTTTATGGCTGGATCCCGGGTGACTAGAAACGGGCCGGCAGTCTTGAGTTCAGACGCTATTTGTTCATCGGATGTCAGTTCGCGATAGACATAGTATCGATAGCTGAACGGCACTGTTGCTCCGCCTCGATCATCCTTGACACCGTAGATGAAGCCATTTGCGCCAAGGGGTAGTTTGAGTACTACATCGGTCAGCACCGGGGCGCTGGAAGACATAAGCCATGTCCAGCCGATGTATGCCAGGCATACAGCCAGCAGGCAGGAGGTGACAATTGTGTAAGTATTTTTTTTTCTAGTTCCTGAACCGGGCATTGATGCGTCTGGGGGCGAAGTTGGAACTATCACGGGGCACTCCTGTTGCGCGCTCGATAAATTGAAGCGCTAAACCCTAGCATCAAAACGACTACTAAAAACCACCGCATGGATAAACAGGAGTTTTCATGCAAGGGCTTAGGTGGCGATAGTCCTGCCCGTTAGTTGCGTTCGGGCCCGCAACCCTTAGACCCGAAATGCCTGCACCGCCGTATGCAACTGCCCACCCAGCGTCAGTAAATGTTCGCCCTGGCTGCGGCCTTCACCAATCCTCAGCAAGTTATCCCCACCCAATTGATGAATCCGCTCGCTGTGATCGCGGATTTCGCTGACAGCGCCGCTCTGCTGGGCAGTGACATCGGCGATGCGCACGGCGGTGTCGGAAATGGTCTGGATCGCCCCGACAATTTTATCCAGCGCGCCGTCGGCCGCCTGGGCCTGATTGGCCGTGGCTTCGGCGTGTTCGACCTGGGCGCGCATGCCTTCGACCGATTGCCGCGCGGCGGTTTGCAGGCCGGCGATCAGTGTTTGAATCTCGGCCGTGGCACCGGCGGTGCGTTGTGCCAGTGAGCGAACCTCTTCGGCCACCACCGCAAACCCCCGGCCCATTTCTCCGGCGCGGGCCGCTTCGATGGCAGCGTTCAGGGCCAGCAGGTTGGTCTGGTCGGCAATCGAGCGGATCACTGTCAGCACACCGCCGATGGTCGCTGACTCTTCAGCCAGATGTTCGATCATCTGCGCATTGCCTTGCACTTCGCCCACCAGCGCGTGCAGCCCGGTGAGGCTCAGGCCGATTACTTTCTGGCCGTGCTCCACCGCAAGCCCGGCGTGGCGACTGGCGTCAGCGGCCTGGCTGGCGTCACCGGCGACTTGTTGAATCGTCGCCTCGAGTTCACCGAGGGAGTCGCGGATCAGTGCCGTGTCGCCGGCCTGATGCTCGGCGCCGCTGTGCAGGTCGTTGCTCAATTCGGCCAGCGTTCGGCTGCTGCCGGCGACCTGTTCGGCGTTGAGGCGAATGGTACCTACCAGGTCGACCAGATAGGCGCGCAAGCGATTGAGCGAGGCTTGAATGTCATGCAGTTCGCGGTTGGTCGCGCCCAGTTGAATGTCGCGGCTGAAGTCGCCCTCGGCCCAGGTCGAAAGCGCCGGGGCCAGGTTGGTCAGGGTTCGGGCCAGGCGTCGCTGCAAGGTATCGATGAGCAGTGCGATCAGCAGGATCAGCCCGATCATCACTCCCTGCATCAGCCGTACTTCGCCCTGGATTTGCCCGTGCTGGGCGCGCACCACCGGTTCCAGCCCGGCGATGGCCTGTTGCACGGCGGTAATTTTCAAGTGCGTCGCGGTGCTGAGGTCGGTGCGTTTCTGGATCTGTTCGCGCGTGCGTGCCAGTTCAGCGGGGTAGCGGGTGAGCAGGCTGTTGAGTTCACGCTTGAGAGTGACACCGGCGTCTTCGGCGACGGTTTTTTCGGTGTTCTCCAGGCCCATCATGGCGGCGAAATCATCGGTGTTCGATTCACTGCTGGTGGTTACCCCCAGCAGCGGCAAGGCGCCCAGTTGTTCGGCCTGAATGCGAATGCTGGCGACTTCGCGCTCGACATCGGCAGCCAGTTCGCTGCGTCCGCTGCTGACCAGTTTGTCCCGGGCCAGAGACAGTTTGCCCAGATGCTGGGAGGCGGCGAGCAAGGGCGCAAGATACGCTGCGTTGCCACTGGCGTACTGGCTGAGCTGATCGAGGCTGGCGCCGAGCTCGCGTTCAGCTTGCAGCAGCAGGGCCTGTGGATCGCCGGCGAGTTTGCCAGCGGCCAACAGGTCCGTCTTGCTGAACTCATCCAGGCTCGACAGGCTGGGCCGCAAGGTGTCAGCCAAGGGGGGCGGCAACTCGCCGAGCTCCTTTTGCAGGCTGTCGATGGCCTGGCTGGCGCTGCTCAGGCGCAAGGCATCGCCGCTGGCCAGGTAATCCTCAACGTTGCGCGCCACTTCATTTTGAAACTGCTGAGACAGGCCCAGGTAGTGCTCCATTAACAGATAGGGGCGTTCCAGGGCTTTTTGCGACCACCAGAGGGTGACGCCGAGGGCCATGCACACGGCGACCAGAAGGAGGGTATTGAGATTGGTCAGCAGCTTCAGGCGCATCGTGGTCTACCAACGGCAGAATGGTAAGTGCCTGAAGTTATTGCGTTTCTGTTACAGGGTTATGACCGAATCGGTCGATTCCGATGAAAAAGTGGCACTTTGCTTTGACTCCCGCGCGGCTTGCACACGGTTGCGTCCTGCGTTCTTGGCGCGGTACAGCGCCTCGTCCGCCTGGCTGGCCATCAGCAGGCTGTCGGAGTCTTCGCGCAGATCGACGACGCCGGCGCTGAAGGTGCACCAGAGGTCCTGGGGCTGAGCGGGGTAGTGAATCTCGGCAAAGCGCTGGCGGATCTCATCGAGCACCTTGCAGGCCGATTCGATATCGGTGTCCGGCATGACGATGGCGAACTCTTCACCGCCGTAGCGGCCGATGAAGTCGGTCTTGCGCAACCGTTGTTTGAGGAACAGCGCCAGGCTCTTGATCACCCGGTCGCCCATGGGATGGCCGTGGCTGTCGTTGACCCGTTTGAAGTGGTCGATGTCGAGCATCGCAAAGCTCAGTGGCTTGTTCTCGCGACGGGCGCGGAATGAACAATCTTCGAGCAATTGCAAAATATGGGTGTGGTTGTACAAACCGGTCAGGCTGTCGCGAACCATCCGCGCTTTCAAATTGCGCGCCCGCGCCGCGCGGTTGCGCACGGTGGTGATCAGGTGCCGTGGCTTGATTGGCTTGGTCAGGAAGTCGTCGCCGCCCTCGCTCATGGCGTCGAGCTGCTTGTCCAGATCGTCTTCGGCCGACAGATAAATGATCGGCACGCTGACATAGCGGTCGTTGTGCCGGATCACCTTGGCCAGTTCAGTACCGGTGCAGGCTGGCATGTACATGTCGAGGATGATCAGGTCTGGCTGGAAATCCGCCAGTTCGGCCATGGCGTGGATCGGTTCGATCAAGGTTCGCGTGACGATTCCGGCGCTATTGAGCAGACGCTCGGTGTGCAAGGCCTGGGCGCGGGAGTCGTCGATGATCAGCACTTTATAAGGTTCGTACTGGGCGACGCAGGTCAGGACTTCGATCTTTTCCAGCAGGCTCGAGGCTTCGAGGGTGCCGGTGAGAAACTCCTGGCCGCCGGCGCGCACGGCGGCGAGGCGGGTCGGGGTATCGGTTTCGTGCAGGCTGAAGAAAAGTAGCGGTAACGGTTCATCCAGACCGATCTGGGCTTCGGCCGCCAGTTTCAGGCCGATGCCGGCACCGCTGAAGTCGACATCCATGACAATCGCCGCCGGCAAGCGCTCGACCATCGAGGCGCGGAACGCGGCGACACTGTCGAGGGATTGCGCGCTGAGCCCGAAGAATTCAAGTTGCTTGGCCAGCCGCTCGGCCCGGTCGTGATCCTGCAGCATTACGTAGATCGGTTTGCGCAGCGGCGGCAGGAAGGTTTGTTCGAATTGATCGCCATGGCGCAGGCCCGTGCGGGACAAACGCTGCATCAGGCGATTAAGGTCAGTGATCAGTCCGCTGCTCAGGCGTCCGCGGTTGGCATCCACCGCTTCCAGTGACTGGCCGATGTGGCGTGCCAGCTGGGTGTGTTCCGGCTGTTCGAAGCGTTCGGCAAAACGCAGCAGGCGCAGGTTGGCCTCACTCAGCTCCGACAAGTCGGTGGTGGACCATTCGTTGCGTTGCAGGCGTTGCCATATCTCAAGAATCTGACGCGCCTGATGAATTACCCGCTGGGCAAAGTGGTGCTTGAGGCGCTCACGGCTGGGGTCTTCTGGCTCGGTCATATCCTGACTACTAGTTAGGGTGCATGCTGAGATCGACTGATGGCTCTATGCTAGCACCTCTTTTCGATTGCATGAGTGTCGTACGTCAATAATCTGCAAAGCGACTTCACTCAGTGCCCGACCGACTGGTCGGATAGCCTTGTAGCAGCAGGCTTCGCCAGCTGCTACAAGGGGCGTGCTTCATTTATAGTGGCGCCTCGACCATGCGATTGTGTGGCTCAGTGCTCCGCGCGGATTAATGCGCGGCAAAATGAGGCACGATGGCGTAGGGTTGTGGTCGAACCGATGAACTCAAGTGATTGAAAGGATACCGCCATGCTGGACTGGAAGAACCGCACGGGCAGCGCGCCTGAACGTGCCGCTGAACCGAAATCGGCCACCCGCAGTTATTTGGGCGGCCTGTTGTTCAGCCGGGCGCTGGCCACTCTGACTGGCCTTTACCTGTTGGTGGCTATCGCGCTGGGCTGGTACTGGAGCCAGGAGCCCGCATTGTTCCCGGTTCAGCAGAATGCCCAGATGGCGGCCGAAAAAGAAGGCAAGCAGATGGTCGTGGGTTACACCACGGTGGAAACCCTCAAGACGGTTGCCGGTACCCTGCTGACCAAACCGGGTGGCTATATTTCCAACGACCGCTTTCCGCCGGGCCTGTGGATGGACAACATGCCGAGCTGGGAATATGGCGTGCTGGTCCAGGTTCGCGACCTGAGTCGTGCGTTGCGCAAAGACTTCGCCCGTTCCCAGTCGCAGTCCGCCGAAGACGCCGACCTGGCCAAGGCCGAGCCGCGTTTCAACTTCGACAACAAGAGCTGGGTGCTGCCGTCCAGTGAGTCCGAGTATCAGGAAGGCATCAATTCCCTGAGCCGCTATCAGGCACGTCTGTCGGGGGCTGACCAGAAAAGCGCGCTGTTCTATGCCCGCGCCGACAACCTGAACAACTGGCTGGGTGATGTGGGAACCCGTTTGGGTTCGCTGTCGCAACGGCTGTCGGCCAGCGTAGGCCGGGTCAAGCTCAACACCGCGCTGAAAACCGAAGTCCCGGCGCTCGGTCAAGTGCCGCAGGTTGATGAAGAAGTCGTCGAAACCCCGTGGATGCAGATCGATAACGTGTTCTACGAGGCCCGCGGTCAGGCCTGGGCCTTGTCCCACCTGCTGCGCGCCATCGAAGTCGACTTCGCCGATGTGTTGGCGAAGAAAAACGCCACGGTCAGCGTGCGCCAGATCATCCGTGAGCTGGAGGCCTCGCAAGAGCCGGTCTGGAGCCCGATGATCCTCAACGGCAGCGGCTTCGGCGTGCTGGCCAACCACTCGCTGGTCATGGCCAATTACATCTCCCGGGCCAACGCCGCGGTGATCGACTTGCGTCAGTTGCTCAATCAGGGCTGAGTCATGGTCGATAACTCCGTCGATAGCATGCGGGAGGCCGCCCACCGTGCGGCCTCGGATGCCGAGCAGATCGCCTGGGTCGACGAGCAGGACAACCTGCTCGGCGCACTGGTCCGCTCCGACCTGCGTGAACGAGGGCTGATCGGGCGCGGCACCTACATCATGCTGTTCAATTCTGCCGGTGAGCTGTGCGTGCACCGGCGTACCCTGAGCAAAGCGATATATCCCGGTTATTGGGACGTGGCGGCCGGCGGCATGGTGCTGGCTACCGAGACCTACGCCGAATCGGCGGCCCGTGAGCTGGAAGAAGAGCTGGGTGTGAGCGGTGTGGAACTGACCGCCCATGATCACTTTTTCTTCGAGGACACCGGCAACCGGCTCTGGTGTTCGGCGTTTTCGGCGGTGTGGGATGGCCCGTTGATCCTGCAGCCGGAAGAAGTGCTTGAAGCGCGCTTCATCCCGATCGATCAGGTTCTGCTGGAAATCACGCAGAAGCCTTATTGCCCGGACTCTCTGGCGGCCTTGAAGCGCTATCTTCGTGCCCAAGGGGAGAACGTCGCAAAAGAGCTGTAAATTGGCGCCGATTGGCTCTTAGCAAGTCGGCTTTTTGCCGTTACACTGCGCGACCTTTTCAAGCTGAACCGGTAATGCTTGTTGTAGGAGCTGCCGCGGCTGCGATCTTTTGACTTCAGCTTTTGAGTCAAAATCAAAAGATCGCAGCCTCGTTGCACTCGTCGGCTCCTACACCGGGTTTTCCGTTTCAGTAGCGCTGCCCCTGCCTGAGTGGGGCTTCGCGGTCGATGGCACTCAGTTGCCGCGACCAGTCTTTGTCCTCCCAAGAGGATTGCCGGTGGCCAAAAAAGCCGCATCCTTCGCCGCCCTTGGTGGCCTGGTATTTTCCACCGACGCAGGTCGTCATTGCCCCGATTGCCGTCAACCGGTGGATGCCTGCATCTGCAAACAAACCGTCATCCCGGCCGGCGACGGCATCGCTCGCGTGCGTCGCGAAAGCAAGGGCCGTGGCGGCAAGACGGTGACTACCATCACCGGCGTGCCGTTGGCCGAAGACGCACTCAAGGAACTGGCCACCACGTTGAAGAAACGTTGCGGGACCGGTGGGGCGTTGAAAGACGGGATCATCGAAATCCAGGGCGATCATGTCGAGCTACTCTTGGGCGAGCTGATCAAACACGGTTTCAAGGCGAAGAAGTCCGGCGGCTAGCAGCCTCTGTGAAAACCACCCGCGGCTTGATCCAGTCCTGATTTTTCATTTTGGCCTGGCGTCGTCTCCATGGTTTTCACAGAGCCTGTTCATGACCGGTTTCTAAACTCACTGCGGTCAACGAGGTCTACCCCCTCGTTGACGAACCGTCATTTTCATTCTTTAGACTGCGCCGGCCTGAACTCAAGGCGACGCTCTATGACTTCTTTATAGGGGACTTCGATGTCCGTAAGACGCACACGCAAAGACGATGGCAGCCAATGGACAGTTGCGGACAGCCGCAGTGTTTATGGGATTCGCCATTGGGGGGCCGGGTATTTCGCGATCAATGACGCCGGTCGCGTCGAAGTTCGTCCGAACGGCCCGACCAGTTCGCCTATCGACCTGTTCGAGCAAGTCGACCAACTGCGCAAAAGCGGTTTGTCCTTGCCGTTGCTGGTGCGCTTCCCCGACATTCTGCAAGACCGCGTGCGTCAGCTGACCGGTGCGTTCGACGCCAACATCGAGCGTCTGGAATACCAGAGCAAGTACACCGCGCTGTACCCGATCAAGGTCAACCAGCAGGAAGCGGTGATCGAAAACATCATCGCCACCCAGAACGTATCGATCGGTCTGGAAGCCGGCTCCAAGCCTGAGCTGCTGGCGGTACTGGCGCTGGCGCCGAAGGGCGGCACCATCGTCTGCAACGGTTACAAGGACCGCGAGTTCATCCGTCTGGCGTTGATGGGCCAGAAGCTCGGTCACAACGTGTTCATCGTCATCGAGAAAGAATCCGAAGTCGGTCTGGTGATCGAAGAAGCGGCGGCGCTCAAGGTCAAGCCGCAGGTCGGCCTGCGCGTGCGTCTGTCTTCCCTGGCCTCGAGCAAGTGGGCAGACACCGGTGGCGAGAAATCCAAGTTCGGCCTGTCGGCGGCGCAACTGTTGTCGGTGGTCGAGCGTTTCCGCGCTGCCGGCCTGGATCAGGGCATTCGCCTGCTGCACTTTCACATGGGTTCGCAGATCGCCAACCTGGCGGACTACCAGCACGGTTTCAAGGAAGCGATCCGCTATTACGGCGAACTGCGCAACCTTGGCCTGCCGGTCGATCACATCGACGTCGGTGGCGGCCTGGGTGTCGACTACGACGGTACTCACTCGCGTAACGCCAGTTCGATCAACTACGACATGGACGATTACGCCGGTGTCGTGGTCGGGATGCTCAAGGAATTCTGCGACGCGCAGAGCCTGCCGCACCCGAACATCTTCTCTGAAAGCGGCCGCTCCCTGACCGCCCACCACGCCATGCTGGTGGTGCAGGTGACCGACGTCGAGAAACACAACGACGACGTGCCGAAGATCGATAACAAGGAAGAACTGCCGGAAACCGTGCAGTGGCTGGTTGACCTGCTCGGCCCGACCGACATTGAAATGGTCACCGAGACCTACTGGCGCGCCACGCACTACATGAGCGACGTGGCCACTCAATACGCCGATGGCAAGCTGACCCTGGCGCAAAAAGCCCTGGCCGAGCAATGCTACTTCGCCGTTTGCCGCCGCCTGCACAACTCGTTGAAGGCCCGTCAGCGTTCCCACCGTCAGGTGCTCGACGAACTCAACGACAAGCTGGCCGACAAGTACATCTGCAACTTCTCGGTGTTCCAGAGCCTGCCGGACACCTGGGCCATCGGCCAGGTTCTGCCGATCCTGCCGTTGCACCGTCTCGACGAAGAGCCGCTGCGCCGTGCGGTGCTGCAAGACCTGACCTGCGACTCCGACGGCAAGATCAAGCAGTACGTCGACGAGCAGAGCATCGAGACCAGCCTGCCGGTGCACGGTCTGAATGACGGTGAAGACTATCTGCTGGGGATTTTCCTGGTGGGTGCCTACCAGGAAATTCTCGGCGACATGCACAACCTGTTCGGTGACACCGACTCGGTGAACATCTACCAGAACGCCGACGGCAGTGTGTACCACGCCGGTATCGAAACCCACGACACCATCGAAGACATGCTGCGTTACGTGCACTTGTCGCCGGAAGAGCTGATGACCCACTACCGCGACAAGTGCGCCAGTGCCCGCATCAGCGCCTCCGAGCGCACCCAGTTCCTCGATGCCTTGCGTCTGGGCCTGACCCGTTCGTCTTACCTGTCTTCTTGAGGTAAGGCGCTGCACCCATCGGGTTGTCTGAAAATTCTCCGTACGTTGCGGAAATTTCAGATGACCTGGTGCGGGGCTTCTCTTTTTTCACGCGAAATGACCCACATTCCTAGCAATCCAAGCGATGTGGTCTTCTTTTCACGTAGGTCATTTCCTAAGTTGTACTTCGGCACTCTACTCGGCCATGTCTCTCAGCGAGAATCCCCAGCCGCCCCTCCTGTAGAGAATCGCCGATGTTCGATCCAGTCAACGAGCCGTCATTTCGTCTGGATATAGCGGGTCTGCCCGACTCCTTTGAGGTCTTGGCCTTTACCGGTAGTGAAGCCATCAGCGAGCCTTTTGTGTTCGACGTGGATCTGCTGAACGATGACCCGACGCTGGACCTTGCTAGCCTGCTGTACCGTTCGGCCTTTTTGCACTTCGGGCCGCCGGGGGAGGGTATTCACGGGCAGTTGCTTGGCCTCGCTCAACCCGGCCATGGCGACGAACCCAGGCTTTGCCGTGTGCATCTGGGACCCAGGCTGGCGTGTCTGGCCCAGCGCTTCAATCAGCGAATCTTCAGCAATCGCTCGGTGCCGCAGATTCTCGCTCAGGTGCTCAAGGAGCACGGCATTGCCGGCAAGGATCGTCGCTTCGAGTTGAGCGGCGATTACCCACCCCGTGATTTCTGCACGCAGTACCGGGAATCGGACCTGCAATTTCTCCAGCGTCTGTGCGCCCAGGAACGGCTTCATTACTATTTCGAGCACCGCGTGCACGGGCACTGCCTGGTTTTCGGTGATGGCCTGGGGCCGTTTCACCGTGGCGAAGAGAGCGTCTTCGAGGGTGAGAGCGAACGGCCGGGGGTGCACCCGTTCAAGCTTCACGGCTGCGGGCAGATTGCCGAAGGCCAGACGAACCTGGCGACGCTGCGCAGCGGTCAGCTGATGCCGTTGTCCGGCCATCCTTGCGCGGACTTGAATCGTCTCTGGCTGTTGACCCATGTCGGGCATCAGGGAGGGCAGGAACCGGGGGGGTCTTATAGCAATCAGTTGCGCGCCATTGCACAGGAAGTGCCTTTCGTGGCGGCTTATGCGGGTGTGAAACCCAGAATGCACAGCTTGCAGCGGGCGTGGGTAGTCAACGTCAGTGAGCCTCGCCCCGATCCATCCAGACCGGTTGCCGTGCAGTTTGACTGGCTTTATCAGGGCGAAGGCGCAGCCCCCAGCCACTGCTGGTTGCCGTTGGCTCCCGAGCTGGAAAGCGCAGGAGCCATGCCGTTGAGTGAAGGCACGCAGGTGCTGGTGAGTTTTATCGAAGGCGATCCGGATCAACCCTTGATCAGCGGATTTCTTCCCCGACCACCGTCCAGCGCAGAGCCAGCCCTACCCGACCTGCTATCCGCCTCGACGACTGAAGCCAGCCGCGCGGTCGATGGTTTATTGGGTTTACTGCAATCGAGCGAACCTTTGGTGCTTCTGTGCCTGCTGCCGGGCGGGGGCAGTTTCAGTCATTGCGCGCAATCCTTTTGCACGTGCCGGGCAGCGACGCAGCTCGGCCAGAGCGGTGCGGCATGATCGCCGCTCAGGCGCCCGACTCGACCCCGCAATGGCTGTTGCTCGATATACCGGGCGTGCCTGGGGCCGGTGTGATGCTGCGGCAACAGTTCGCTCATGCCCGATGGTTCTGGCTGTTCGAAAGCACCGAGTTTCACCCGTTGCGTGAGCGCGGGCCGGCGTTGGTCGACCTTCGCGAATGCCCGGCACTCGCCGAGCTGTACTCAAGTGAGCCGCACATCTGGAGTGGGTTGCTGCTGGTCAGTGAAGCACCGCCATCGCAGTTGCTGGAGCATTTGCGACGCATGCTCACAGTCACCTTCGGTCTGCATCACCGGGCCTTGCTGAGCTACTACAACCCTCAAGCGGCAAGTTACTTTTTTGATGCCTGCGACGCGCTGGAGCTGAGTCGCTGGCTCGGTCCGATCGACCAGTTGCGCTGGTTCGGCGGCACCTGGGCCGATCGAGCCATTGGCTGTCCGGGCTGGCAGCAGTTGCTCAATCCGCGGCTTGCCGTCAGGCCGCTGGCCATCGAAGAAAACCTCAGCCTGCGTCAGCGAGACTCCTTGCAAACCTGCCTGCTGGAGCAACATGCCTGGCGCTGGAGCCGATCCACCGGGACTGACTACAACAGCTTGTGGGCCCATCTGCAGGAAGGGCTGGCGCTGGGTTTCAGCGAACGCCCGGTGCTCGATGGCTGGTTATGGCTGCGCTTGCAGCACCCCGATGCTATGCCCCAGCTACCGTTGCCGGGAATCACTCAGCAGGAACGTCTCGATAGCCTGCGCAACCTGTGGCAGAACGATCAACCCTGAATGTGTTGAAGGTCTGCCCCTCGTCAGCCTTTGAACCAGCTGTCGTTCTTGCGCAAGTACCAGGCGAACGCGCCAAGGGTCAGGCTGCGCAGCAACATGAACAGCAGGAAGGTTATCCACAGGCCATGGTTGCCCAGACCTTGCAGCGCCCAGGCGAAGGGCAGCAGCAGGAGCACCGTCAACAGCATGCCGTTGCGCATTTCCCGGGCACGGGTGGCGCCGATGAACAGGCCGTCGAGCAGGTAACTCCAGACGGCAATCAGCGGCAGTGCGGCGAGGTAAGGCAGGTAGATGAAGGCGGTGTCGCGCACGCTCTGGATGTCGGTCTGCATCTGGATGAACAGGTGCCCGGCGAACAGAAACAGCAAGGCAAACCCCACACTCGCCAGCAACGACCAGCCGCACGCTACCACCAGTGAGCGGCGCAGGGCCTCTCGGTCGCGAGCGCCGATGGCGTGTCCGCACAGGGCTTCCACGGCGTGGGCCAGACCGTCCAGTGCGTGGGCGGTCAGCAGCAGGCCGTTGAGCAGCAATGCGTTGGCGGCGACCGTGGCGTCGCCCAGCCGCGTACCCTGCACGGTGATCAGGAAAAACACCGACTGCAACGCCAGGCTGCGGATGAAGATGTCGCGGTTGACCGCCAGTAATGGGCGCCAGCTCTGCCACAACGCCAGCGCGGCCCAGGCGATATGGCCGGGATAGGCGCGCAGGGCTTTGCGGGTCATGAACAGGCCGATCAGCGCGCCGGTCCACTCGGCAATCACCGAGGCCCGCGCCGCGCCGACCACGCCCCACTCCAGGCCGAGCACGAACCACAGGTTCAGCGCGATGTTGACCAGGTTGGTGCTCAACAGAATGGCCAGCGGTGCCCGGGCGTTCTGGGTGCCGAGGAACCAGCCGACCAACGCATAACTGGCCAGTGCCGCCGGCAGGCCGAACAGCCGTGTGTGGAAGAACTCGCGGGTCAGTTGATCCAGCTCCGCCGACGGTTGCATGAAGTGCAACGCGACCCCGCTCAACGGCACGCCCAACGCCCCCAACAGTATGGCCAGGCCCATGGCCAACAACAAACCTTGCAGCAATATCTGCCGCAACGCGGCGCCATCCCCGCGCCCGGCAGCCTGGGCGGCGAACCCGGTGGAGCCCATGCGCAGAAAACCCATGGCCCAGGCGAGAAAGGTATACAGGCTGGCGCCCACCGCAACGGCACCGAGCTGATGAGCATGGGGCAGGTGGCCGATGACGGTACTGTCGACCAGCGCCACCAGCGGTACGGAAATGTTCGAGAGAATCATGGGGGCGGCGAGCGCCCAGACGCGACGATGGGTTGGACGGTCGCGCCAGTCGGCAATCAGGTTGGACATGCAAGCTCCTTGGAGGCGCCTGCATTGTAGCGACACATTCGCAATCTACACCGATCCATTGTGGGAGCGAACCTGCTCGCGATAGCGGACTGACAGTCAACTTGGATGTTGAATGTGCTGGCGTCATCGCGAGCAGGCTCGCTCCCACAGGGGATGGTGGGGTTAGTGAATGATCCAGCTCAGTAACCACAACCCCAGCAGCAACCAGATAATCCCCATGATGATCGACGCGTTCATGAAGGCGCGGATCGCCGACCACAGCAGCATCAGCCCGATGATCAAGGTGATGATGCTGATGATCGAAGTTTCCATGCCCAGTGCCTGGGCCAGCCCTTCGACAAAATTGCTGCCGGCGTTGCTCAACAGGTTGAACAGACCACTGAGGGTATCGATGATAAAGCGGATGACCGAACCGATTGCCTGGCCGAGCCATTCGAAAAAGCTTTCTACCTGCATGTGTACGTCCTGATGGAGTGGTGGCGTGGTTGCCGGATCCGAGCCTTGGGCTATTGATCGTGCTCCCGGGTTCCCCACAAGCATAGAGGGTTGCACTATTCCTGTAGGAGCGAGCCTGCTCGCGATGGTCTGTCAGTCAACATCTACGTTGAATATCAACGCGCATTCGCGAGCAGGCTCGCTCCCACAAAAAATCGCCTCCGCCGCTTAACCACTGCCACTTGCCTTCACCCGCCATCCCCCTGAAGCTATACGCCTTCAGGAGAGCCCGATGAACCTTGTTGAACTGACCGAACGCCTGCACGCTATCCGCGACCGCAATGACTGGCGGCAATTTCACAGCCCGAAAAACCTGACCATGGCCGCGAGCGTGGAAATGTCCGAACTGGTGGAAATCTTCCAGTGGCTGAGCGAAGACCAGTCGCGCCTGTTGCCGGCGGACAAACTCGCCCATGCCGGGCAGGAAATCGGCGACATCGTGCTGTATCTACTGCTGCTGTGCAGCGAGTTGGGGTTGGACATGAATGAAGTGGTGCGCAACAAACTCGCGGACAGCGAACGGCGGTTCAGCTGATGAGCGACCGTCATTTCGATCAGTTGGCGACCCGTTTCGCTGAAAAAATCTACGGTGGCGCCAAAGGTGCGATCCGTCTTGCCGTGTTGCAGGCCGACCTGGCCGAAACCCTGCCGGACCGCCCGTTGCGCGTACTGGACATCGGCGCCGGCCTCGGCCACATGTCGCTGTGGCTGGCCCAGCGCGGTCATCAGGTAACCCTCGCCGAACCCGCCGAACCGATGCTTGAAGGTGCCCGTCAGCGCTTCGCCGAAGCCGGGCAGACGGCGACGTTCATTCAGGCGCCGTGGCAGGACCTGCTCGGTCAGCTCACCGAACCCTACGACCTGGTGCTGTGCCACGCCGTGCTGGAATGGCTGGCCGAACCCCATGCGATTCTGCCGGTGCTGCATCAGTTGACGAAGCCGGACGGCTGGTTGTCCCTGGCGTTCTACAACCGCGATGCGTTGATCTACCGTAACTTGCTCAAGGGCCATTTCCGCAAGATGCGCAAGAACGACATGGCCGGCGAGAAGCAAAGTCTGACCCCGCAGCAACCGCTTGATCCACGGGAACTGGCGGCGCAACTTGAGAGCATGTGGCAGGTCGAAACCCAGAGTGGGGTGCGGGTTTTTTACGACTACATGCCGGTGGAGTTCCAGGCCCGCGTCGAACTGCCGGACTTGCTCGAAATGGAACTGGCGCACCGCCGTCACCCAAGCTTCGCCGGGCTTGGGCGCTACCTGCACTGGATCTGTCGGCCGATCTGACCGGAGCGCGAAATGAAAAATCGTTCAGGGTTACTGGTGATCTGTCTCGGGTTGGCGGCCTGTCAGGGCAGCAACCCTTATGTCGCGACGTCCAATCCTCTGCCACCAGCCCCCCCGCAGGCCGCCAGCACCTTCGACCGCAGCGCCTACCCGGCGGCGCCTCGGGATTACGGGCGCTATCGCAGCTGGGCCTGGCTCAACGGGCACCTGCCACCGGGCACGGCCTGGGCCGACTCGGAGCAAGTGGCCGAAGCGGTCAGCAATGCCCTCGATCAACGCGGCTTGCGCCCGCTGCACGACAACCGCCCGGCGGACCTGTGGGTCAGCGCCGATTTGCGCTTGGAAACCCGTTTGCGTCAGGTGCAGGACGGCTCTGATTACGGTGGCGGTTATGGCGGCTACAACCGCTACGGCAGTGGTTACGGCATGTACAACACGGTGCCGGTCATCCGTACTTATCAGGTGCAAGTCGTGGTGGTGCGGGTCGATCTGTTCGACGCGAGTACCGGTCAACCGGTGTGGAGTGCCAGCGCTGAAACCAGCAGTCAGGGCAACCAGGGCGAGCGTGCCGATGCCATTCGTGAAGCTGTGGAAAAGGCCATGTCGGCGTATCCTCCCAGTTAGCCTCCTGTTCAGGTGCATGTCTTCTATCGGAGAAAAATCATGTTCCGCCGTCTCGCTTTACTGACCATGGCCGCACTGCTCACTGCCTGCGCCGCCAACCAGGTCAATCATGACTTCGATTCCAGCCGCGACTTTGCTGCCTATCGTAGCTGGAGCTGGAAAGAGCCCGCCGTGCAATACCGTCCCGAAGACCCGCGGATCATGAGTGACCTGACCGAACAGCGCATTCGCCTGTCCGTTGCCGATCAGCTGGATCAGCGCGGTTTGCGCCCGGCCGCCGCGGGTGCCACCTCGGACCTGAAGGTGCAGACCTACCTGATTGTCGAAGATCGCCAGCAACAAGTGACCACTAACTATGGCGGTGGTTGGGGTAGCCCATGGAACGGGTACTGGGGCGGGCCGATGTACAACGAAACCCGCAACGTCAGCTATAAGGTGGCGACCATCCAGATCGACCTGCTCGATGGCAAGGACGGCAAACTGGTATGGCGCGGCAGCGACGAGCAGACGCTCAGCCGCACACCGAACCCGCAGGATCGCAGCAATACAATCCGCGAGACGGTCGGGCGGATACTGGCGAATTATCCACCGCACTAGACCTTAACCCTCTGACACCACAGTTCCCTGTGGGAGCGTGGCTTGCCCGCGAAGAACGAAAACGCGTCATTCGGGGCGCCCGACGTGGGTGATCTGATCGCCCGTGACAATCGGCAGTTCGATACAAAACCGCGCGCCCTCGGACGAGTTTCCGACGCTTAGCTTACCGCCCATGTTCTCGACGATGCCGTAACTCACCGACAACCCGAGCCCGGTGCCGATGCCCACCGGTTTGGTGGTGAAGAACGGCTCGAAAATCCGCTCCAGCAGCCGTGGATCGATGCCGCCGCCGTTGTCCTCGACCCACAATCGCACCGAGTGTTCATCACGCTCGGCGTACACCGAAATCCACGGTTTGAACGCCTGGTCGGCCTCGCGTTTGCTCAGCAGCGCGTCCCGCGCATTGACCATCAGGTTGATCAGCACCTGTTCCAGCTGATCGACGTAACCGCGCACCTGCACTTCAAATCCGGTCTCGCTGACTCGCAGCTCGACGCCTTTACCGCGCATGCCTTCGGACAGCAGCGACAGCGTGCCCTCGATGGCTTGAGCCGGGTTGAACGGATGCTGCTCGACCTCCGAGCGCTGACCAAATACACGCATGTGATCCACCGCCTGCGCCGCGCGCTGGACTTGCGCGTCGATGCAGTTGAGTTTGTCTGTCAGGTAATCGATTTGCGCATCACCATTGCTCAGGCGCTTGAGCACATTGACGATGGCCATGCGCATCGCGTTCAACGGCTGATTGATTTCATGGGCCAGCCCGGTGGCCATTTCGCCGAGCAAGGCTTGCAGAGATTCCAGCCGCTCCAATTGCAAATGGTGCTGATGCTCGCGCAAGCGCTCAAGCAGTGGCCCGGCCAGGGCGGCGGTGAGTTGCAGCCAGTCACGTTCGCTCAGATCGGGGGCACGCTGTTGCACCGGGTAAAAACCACAGAGCAACCAGGCCACCACGCCTTGGGCATTGTGATAGGGCACCGCGAACCCTTCGGCATTGCCGAAGATGCTTTGCAGGCGCGGGTATTCGCTGGGGGTCAACGGCTGGGGCGCTGATCCATTCAAACTGTCGAGACCGGTGCCCAGGCGTTGATTGATGTCCCACAATCGGGGCGCATCGAAGGCCGTGTAATTTTGGTGAATCAGCCAACCCTCGGCCTGTTCGTCGAGCAAGGCAATGGCCATGCACGGGATCTGAAAGCGCAGGGCCAGGCCTTGCAGTTGGTCCGCCAGCACCTCGGGCAGGCGCGTCAGGCTGCACAGGCGCAACTGTTCGCTGACTTGCACGGCGAGCAACTGGCATTGCTCGCGGCTGCGCGCTTGTCGGCGCTTGAGCAGCAGGTCGCCGATGTCGATCAACTGCAGCAACCAGTTGTCACCCAACGGCTGCACCCAGCCACGCAGATGCAGGGGTTGTTCGCCGAGGCTGAAAAAATCTAGGTCCAGGCTCTGTCCCTGCCACTCTGCAGGCGTGCCTTCGACCGACAGAACACTGTGGGGCATGAGGTAATCGAGCAGACGGGGCGCCTGCGCGGCGGGAGTTTGTTGCGCCAGCAGATGCCGTAACGAGCCGGTCAGGTGAATCACTCGACCTTCGCCATCCAGATGCATCTGCACACCGACACTGTGTACGCTCGGGGCGTCCGGAGCGATCGGGGGCTGTGGCGATGGGCGATTGAGCAGGCGCCCGAAGAGCTTGTCTCCGGTCCTCAAAACTGCAGGCTCGATCGGGCGCTGGCCACATTGAAGTTCAGCGCGGCGGGAGTCCAGGCCAGTTGCCGACTCAGTTCGGTGGTGGCAACGGTTCGCACGGCGGTGTCGTAATTGGCGGTGCCCGGGTCCAGCGCCACACTGCGGCGCTCCGCTTCGGCCGTCGATTGATTGAACGATTGCATCAGCAACAGCGGCAGGCTGTAACTGACCAGCCCATAAAACACAGCGAAGAAAATGATGAACACCAAGGCGAACTCAATCGCCACGGCACCTTTTTGTTTGTGGGGGAGGCCTGTTTTCATGAGTGCGTCTACCCTGACCATCACAACGTAGTATCAGCATAGAATCATTCAACTAAAACGGACGTTTTTTAACCGGTGCAGAGCTTTGGCTGCATTGGCCTTCACCTTGCCCGGTTATGCATTGAGACATCTGGGGGCAGGTGACGTGAAACTGATGGCGACACTGGGCCTCGCGACGGACGGTATGCACCTGCTAGGCGGTTTCATCGGCGCCGGATTGGCCTGCGCGTTCTGGCTGCTGCTGGCGCCAAGACTCTGGCTGTATATGGGTCAGAGGTTTAGGGACCGTCTTCGTTACCTGGGGCCTGGAACGTCAAAAAAGCAGCCCTTTGCGCCGTTCGTACTGGTGGGCATGTTGCTCACACTGGCCTGGATGCATTAGTCGCGGGGGGCACCTGTTCTATGTACATAGTTGGAAAGTGCGTCTACTTTCAAAACAGTTGTTGTACAGCCCGTGGTCGTCGTACAGGAACGGTCAAGCCAGACTTGGCATGGAGTGACACGTGAACAAAGTTACCTCGGCAATAAAAGTCCTTGTTGTCGATGACGAACCATTGATTGTCGAAGAGCTTTGCGAGTTCATCGAGCGCAATGGTTATCGCTGTATTGCTTGTCAGTCTGGCAAGCAGGCGATCGAGCGTTTCACTGAGTACGAGGATATTGGCCTGGTGCTCTGTGATTTGCAGATGCCTGACATGGATGGCATTCAGCTCGTTCAGGCGCTGCAACAAATATCCGGTAAACACCGGGCGTTCGAAGCGATCATGCTCACCGGCCACGCAGACAAGCAGGATGTGATCAAGGCCTTGCGCGCCGGGTTCGCCGATTACTATCAAAAGCCGATTGATCTGGATGAGTTGCTCGAAAGTTTGCAGCGCCAGGAAGTGGTTTTGCAGGAGCGGCAGAAAAACCTGCAGTTGGGGCATTTGAGTCAGAAGCTGCAATACCTTTGTGAGTCGATCGACGAGTTGTATCAGGATCTGGACAAGGTGCGCCGGGGACCGTCCTCGGCGTCTTTGTCTGATTCGGCTGACGGTGCATTCAGTGAGGTCGAGCGGGTGGAGATGCCGGCGGTTTTCAATCAGCTGTCGCCGCGGCAGCTGGAGGTGGCGCGGTTGGTGGGCAAGGGACAGACCAATTATCAGATTGCCTGTGAGTTGGGGATTACCGAAAACACGGTGAAGCTTTATGTGTCGCAGGTGTTGCGGTTGACGCATATGCATAACCGCACGCAAGTGGCGTTGGCGTTGTCGCCCGGTAATGCTGGTGGGCGGCGGCTTACCGCGCACTGAGTTTCTGGAGTACGCCGCTCCTACACGGAATATGGTTTCTCCTGTAGGAGCTGCCGAAGGCTGCGATCTTTTGATCTGGGCGGCCAGACAGCCGACCAATCCCTCTCAGGCATACGCAACCCACTGTGGGAGCGGGCTTGCCCGCGATGGCGGCCTTACAGGCAACGATGTTTATGGCTCGGTAAAAACATCAGAACCTTCCCACATGTTTTTCAGGTTGCCCGTCGGAAGCTGCGTCTCTAGCCTTTGTCCGTCGCTGACAATTCAGCGACCGGGCGTCGCGGCTCGATTCTTGAGGCATAATCGCTCCACCGAACAACAACACTTTTTGGTGTCTGTCGTTTCGTGTCATGGCGACTGTGCGCGGGATACCTTCGGGTATGCCGAGATATGCCTCTGGGGTCGGTCCGCGAACCCGCGTACAGCTGCCACCCCAAATTGCGTCGCGGCAATTTGGAAGTGGCTCCATTTCATCCCAGAGGTGTAGTCATGTTCAAAGCAACCCCGAATCCCCCAGAAACCGACGACGTTTCCCCTTACGAATCTGCTGATTCAAAAGAATTCCACGACGCCGCTAACCGCGCGCTCGACCACTACCTCAATCCATCCGCCCTCAAATCCTCCGTGGCCCGCAAGCCGAGCACGATGTATAGGATTGCGCCGGATATCAAAGACGAAGATCTGTTGGCCCACACCTGTGAATCATTGGCCCAGGCCAGTGTGATGGCGAGTGATTTTGCGGGGTATCTGGAAGGGCCGCACCGGCACACGGCGATGGCGATTCAACAGATCGTCATGCTGGCAGAACTGGCGGCGAACCGGATGCTGGATAACGTGGGTGTACCAAAACCTGCGCCACACAGCTAATCCCTGTGGGAGCCGGGCTTGCCCGCGATGGCGGATTAACGTTCAACATTGATGTTGGCTGACACTCAGCCTTCGCGGGCAAGCCCGCTCCCACAGTTGAACCGTGTACATCTGCGTGGGATTGGTTGGCTGTCAGGTCGCCTTCGCGGGCAAGTCGGATCGCCGCACCGCTCGCTCCTACGGGATCGCCGTTGGCCTTTCAATGCGCAAAGGCCCGGCCCAGAGCGGTGAAGCTGGGGCCGGCCAGTACGATCAGCAATGCCGGGAAGAGAAACAACATCGATGTTCACAACGCTTCAAGTCGCGCTGTGATTTGACTGCTGTCAATGGGCAGTCATTTGCCAATCCCGCAAAGGGCTTCTAACGTCAAGGCTTAGTCCATTGCAGGTGTTACCCCATGAACGCTCCAGCGCTCCCTCGCCAACAGCTGCTTCTGGTCGATGATGAGGAGGATGCCTTACTGGAACTGGCGGAGTTGCTGGAGGGCGAGGGCTTTACTTGTTTTACCGCAACGTCGGTCAAGCTCGCCCTTCAACATTTAACTCGTCATCCTGATATTGCACTGGTGATTACTGATTTGCGGATGCCGGAGGAGAGTGGCATTTCGTTGATCAAGCGGTTGCGTGAGCATACGGCGCGTCAGCATTTGCCGGTGATTGTGACGTCGGGGCATGCGGATATGGAGGATGTGAGTGATATGTTGCGGTTGCAGGTGCTGGATTTGTTTCGCAAGCCGATTTACCACGTGCGGTTGTTGGAGACGTTGAATAATTTGTTTCCGCAGCCTCGGGATTTGGTGAGTTCCTGATCTACGGTCAAGATCAAAAGATCGCAGACGCTGGCAATGACACTGCCGAACAATCAAGCAACTGGCCGCCACTGCCCCACCATATGCTCAATCCCCCCCGCGCCCATCAACTGAAAATCCCCGCTGGACCCTGCCGCGCTGGACATCAGTGTCACTTCACTGGGAAGGCGCACCGGTTTTCTGAACTGCACCGCAATCTCGACGTTGGCCGTCGGCAAATGATCGGTCAGTGCTGCCAGCGTACGTGCCTTGTTCCACAGGCCATGGGCGATGGCGCTGGGAAAACCGAAGAGTTTTGCGCTGATCGCACTCAGGTGGATCGGGTTGTAGTCTCCGGACACCTTGGCGTATCGGCGGCCAATGTCCGCGGGTGCTTTCCAGTGGGCCACTTCGGTCAGTGACAATGTCGATGCAAACGCCTCTTCGACGGGCTCGCCTCCCAGTTTGACGCCGCGACAGAGCATCTGGCTTTCAGCTTCCCACAGCATTCCCAACTGGTCGTCGAGCGTCGTTACCAAGTCGAACGTCGCCCCCTTGGCATGAGGTTTCAGGTTCTGCACTTTCACGCTGACCCGCACCCGGTGCACGCCGCCCATGGGGCGCAAGATGCGGATGCGATTGCTCAAGTGAATCAGCCCCAGCAGTGGGAACGGAAACGCCTTGGCCGTGAGCAATTGCATCTGCAAGGCAAACGCCAGGATGTGTGGATACGTCGGTGGCAGCAGGCCGTTGTCGGCGAAACCACAGACCTTGCGATAAGCCTCCAGGCGTTTCGGATCGACGTTGACCCAGCAGTGATAACCCAGGTCGGGCAGTGTGGCGCCAGTGATTTTGCGTCGCGTCGCCGCCTTCACATACAGCTTTTGCAGGCCCGGTTCGCTATCGAGTGTGTGCCAGTCGGTGGTCATGGTCAGGCTCCCAAAACGCTTTGCCCGCACACGCGCAGCGCTTGCCCGCTAAACGCTCCGGTGCCCGGTTGCGCGAGCCAGGCCACGGCTTCGGCGACGTCTTGCGGCAGCCCGCCCTGGCCCAACGAACTCAAGCGCCGCCCGGCTTCGCGTACGCCGAAGGGCAGGTGCGCGGTCATTTGGGTTTCGATAAACCCGGGCGCCACCGCATTGATGCTGATGCCGCGCTCACTCAGCAGCGGCGCCCAGGCCTGGGCCAGGCCGATCAACCCGGCCTTGCTCGCGGCGTAGTTGGTTTGCCCGCGATTGCCGGCGATGCCGCTGATGGACGCCAGCAGGATCACTCGGCCGTTGTCGCGCAAGGTGCCGCTGTCGAGCAAAGCCTTGGTCAATACTTGCGGCGCGTTGAGGTTGACCGCCAGCACCGCGTCCCAGAATTCCGGGGTCATGTTGGCCAGGGTTTTATCTCGGGTGATGCCCGCGTTATGGACCACGATGTCGACGCCGTCCGGCAAGTGTTCGATCAGTTGCGTGGCGGCGTCTTCGGCACAGATGTCCAGAGTGATGCCGCGCCCGCCGAGGCGTGCGGCCAGGGCGTCGAGATCGGTTTTGGCCGGCGCCACGTCGAGCAGGATCACCTCGGCACCGTCGCGGGCCAGGGTTTCGGCGATCGAGGCGCCGATGCCGCGAGCCGCGCCCGTCACCAGTGCCTTGCGCCCTGACAACGGGCGAGTCCAGTCCATCACCTGCGCCTCACACGCCTTCAAGCGTATGACTTGCCCGGAAATGAACGCGCTTTTGGGTGAGAGGAAAAACCGCAATGGGCCTTCCAGTTGATCCTCGGCACCTTCACCGACATAGATCAGCTGCAAGGTGCCGCCGCTGCGCAGTTCCTTGGCCAGCGAACGGCTGAAACCTTCCAGGGCTCGCTGGGTGCTGGCGGCAAACGGGTCGCTCAAGGTCTCTGGCGCCCGGCCAAGAATCACCAGGTGCGCATGGTGATCGAGGTTTTTCATCAGCGGCTGGAAGAACTCGCGCAGCTGTTTCAACTGATCGACCTGCACCAGATCACTGGCGTCGTACACCACGGCTTTGAGTTTCTGGCCGTGGCCGGGAATCCACGCGGTGGCCAGGGTAGGGTCGGTGCCGTAGCTGTAAATCGTGTCGGTCAGGCGGTTGGCGAGCGTGCTGACTTTTTCCGCCAACGGGCCACCGCCAATCAACAGCGCCCCCTCGATAGGCCGCAGCCGGCCTGCTTGCCAGCGTTCCAGTCGTACCGGCGACGGCAGACCCAGGGCACCGACCACGCGATGGCCGATGGACGAATTGGCGAAGTCGATATAGCGATCAGACATGGATTACGCTCCAGTAGCCGGGGTTGAAAGTGTGGACCACGAATGGCAATTAGTCGTTCGGGCCACGAGATAAGGCCTACGCTTGATCATTGCAGGTTAGTTTGTAACGGGACTTTCGGGGAGTGCAGAACCTGTGGCAGCGGGCTTGCCCGCGATAGCGGTGTGTCAGTCAGCAGAGATGTTGAATGAGCCGGCCCCTTCGCGGGCAAGCCCGCTCCCACAGGGATATGTATTCACAATTGAATATCAGGAAGGAGAGCTTTTTCATGACTCAGCTGCGCCGCGTCGCGATTATCGGTGGTAACCGTATCCCCTTCGCCCGGTCCAACGGGCCGTACGCCACTGCCAGTAACCAGGCGATGTTCACCGCAGCGCTGGAAGGCCTGATCGAGCGCTATAACCTGCACGGTGTGCGCATGGGCGAAGTGGCGGCCGGGGCGTTGCTCAAGTATTTGCGCGATTACGGCCTGACCCGAGAATGCGTGCTGGGCTCGCGGTTGTCGCCGACGACGCCGGCCTACGACATCCAGCAAGCCTGTGGCACGGGGCTGGAGGCGACGTTGTTGGTGGCGAACAAAATCGCGTTGGGCCAGATCGAATGTGGCATTGCCGGCGGTGTCGACACAGCTTCCGACGTGCCGATCGGCGTCAACGAAGGCCTGCGCAAGATCCTCTTGCAGGCCAACCGCGCCAAAAGCACCGCCGACAAACTGAAAACCTTCCTGCAACTGCGTCCCCGACACTTGATGCCCGACTTTCCAAGCATCGGCGAGCCGCGCACCCACCGGTCGATGGGTGAACACTGTGAAATGATGGCCCAGACCTGGAGCATCCCCCGTGACGAGCAGGATCGGCTGACCCTCGAAAGCCATCAGAAACTGGCCGCGTCCTACGCCGAAGGCTGGCACAACGATCTGATGACGCCGTTCCTCGGCCTGACCCGGGACAACAACCTGCGCCCGGAGCTGACCCTGGAAAAACTTGCCTCACTCAAACCGGCCTTCGAGAAAAGTGCCAAGGGCACCCTGACCGCAGGCAACTCCACGCCACTCACCGATGGCGCGTCGGTGGTGCTGTTGGGCAGTGAGGAATGGGCGAAAGAGCGCGGTTTGCCGATTCTTGCCTATTGGCGTGACGGCGAAGCGGCGGCGGTGGATTTCGTCAAGGGTGCCGAAGGGCTGCTGATGGCGCCGGTCTATGCGGTGCCGCGTTTACTGGCGCGCAATGGCCTGACCTTGCAGGACTTCGATTACTACGAAATCCACGAAGCATTCGCCGCGCAGGTGCTGTGCACGTTGAAGGCCTGGGAAGATCCGGAGTACTGCAAAACCCGCCTCGGCCTCGACGCGCCGCTGGGCTCCATCGACCGCAGCCGCTTGAACGTCAAGGGCAGTTCACTGGCCGCCGGGCATCCGTTTGCCGCCACCGGTGCGCGCATCGTCGCCAACCTGGCGAAGCTGCTCGACGCCGCGGGCAAGGGCCGAGGGTTGATCTCGATCTGCGCTGCCGGCGGTCAGGGCGTGACGGCGATTATCGAGCGCTGATTATTGAGGATTGGGCACCGCCGCGTTGTGCTGCGCGACCAGTTCCCGGTGGCGGTTGGCGTAACCCTCGGCCATCACCGAGCAGACGATCAGCTGCAACGGGTGGTAGATCATGATCGGCAGCAGGATCAACCCAAGGCCGGGGTTGGCGCCGAAGATCAGCGCCGCCATCGGCGCGCCGGCCGCCAGGGATTTCTTGCTGGCGCAGAACACCGCGGCAATCTCATCGGCGGGACTGAACCTCAGCGCGCGGGCGGTGCGGGTGGTCATCCACAGAATGATCGCCAGCAACATCGCACTGCCCATCAGCGCAGTGAGAATCACGCTGTTGCCCTGTTTCTGCCACATCCCCGACACCATCGAGTTGCAGAACGCCGAGTACACCAGCAGCAGGATCACCAGTTTGTCGGCAATGTTGGTGTAGCGTTTGTGCCGAGCGAAAAACTTGCCCAGCAACGGCCGCAGCAATTGCCCGAGCACCAGCGGCAACAGCAACATCGCGCACAGGTCGAGCAGGGTTGAACCCAGGTCAATACCACCCGCGCCGCTGCCGACCACGAAACTCACCAGCAACGGTGTCAAAAAAATCCCCAGCACGCTGGACAGGCTCGCGTTGAGAATCGCCGCTGGTACGTTGCCGCCCGCGCTGCCGGTCAGGGCCACGGACGAGGAAATGGTCGAGGGCAGGGCGCAGAGGTAGAGGAAACCGAGCATCAGCAGTGATGGAATGTGTGAGCCCAGCAGCTCGTCGCTCAGCAGCCAGATCAACGGAAACACCGCGAAGGTGAAGGTTTGAACCATCACGTGCAGCTTCCAGTTTTTCAGCCCGTGGCGGATCTGCTCGCTGGAGAGGTTGACCCCGTGCAGGAAGAACACCAGAAACACGCCGATGTTGATTACCCATTCGGCGCGCATTCCGCCACCGGTGGCGCCAAAGGTCGGGAAGGCATACGCCAGCAGCGTGGCGATCAGCATGCCGCACAAGAACCAGTCGGTGACCACGCGTTTGAGGTGTTTGAAGGCATGCATAACCGGCACCGAATACATTTGTAAGAATTGATGACTTAGCCTAACGTCGGCCCCATTAGCCGTCTTGCGACATAAGGTCAATCAATGCCGACTAACGGACAACTTTCCCTCGAGCGGACCATCCCGGCGCTGACGGTGTTGCCGCGCCCGTTGTATGCGCGGGCGGAAAGTCTGAACGCCGGTTCGTGGACGCCGCCACATCGTCACGATTGGGTGCAGTTCTCCTACGCCATCAGCGGCGTTCTCGGCGTGCACACCGCCGAGGGCAGTTTCTTTGCGCCGCCGCAGTGGGGCATCTGGATTCCGGCGGATCTCGAGCACCAGGTCGTGACCTCGATGCGTGCCGAAATGCGCAGCCTGTACGTACGTCGCGAGGACTGCCAATGGGCTGACGGGCGTTGCCGGGTGCTGGAAGTCACGCCATTGGCGCGGGAGTTGATCAAGCGCTTTTGCCTGCTTCCCGTGGAATATCCACAGGGCGACAGCCAGGAGGCGCGATTGGTGGGTGTGCTGCTGGATCAGTTGGCGAGTCTGCCGGAGGTGGGGTTTTCCCTGCCGCTGCCCCGGCATGAGCGTTTGCTGAGCTTGTGCAACGAGCTGATCGAAAGCCCCGAGCGCACGGTGACCTTGCAGGAATGGGCCGAGCGTTTGGGCACGTCGGAGAAAACCCTGATGCGGCTGTTTCAGCGCGAGACCGGGCTGAGCTTTCGCGGTTGGCGGCAGCGTATGCGGCTGCTGTCGTCCTTGAGTTTGCTGGAGGAGGGAGACAGCGTGACCAATGCCGCGCTGTCTTGCGGATATGACTCGACGTCGGCGTTTATTGCGGCGTTCAAGGGGCTGTTCGGATTTACCCCCGGCGAATTGTTTAGGCAGTGAAGGCCTCATCGCGAGCAGGCTCGCTCCCACAGGGTTTTGCGCTGTCCTTGTGGGAGCGAGCCTGCTCGCGATTGGCCGCGAAGCGGCCACCGGGATATTGGATCAGGTTCTGAACCGTCGAACCAACCCATCCAGCTCATTCGACAACCCCGCCAGGCTCTGAGAATCCAGCCGCGCCGAATTCGCCAGTTCCGCCACCAACTGCGCATCGCCATGAATCTGGCTGATGTGGCGATTGATGTCTTCCGCTACTTGGTGCTGTTCTTCTGCCGCCGTGGCGATCTGAGTGTTCATGTCGCGAATCACATCCACCGACTCACGAATCTGCCCGAAGCTGTTGCGCGCCTCGCCGATGCGGGTCACCGATTGCTGAGACACCTCCAGGCTTGCATGCATCTGCTGCGTCACCTGGCTGGTGCGCTTGGCCAGGTTGCCCAGCAGGCCGTCGATTTCCGCCGTGGAATCGGCAGTCCGTTTGGCCAGTGCGCGAACTTCATCCGCCACCACCGCAAAACCTCGACCCTGTTCACCGGCCCGGGCCGCTTCGATGGCGGCGTTCAGTGCCAGCAGGTTGGTCTGTTCGGCGATGGAACGAATGGTCCCGAGGATCGACTGAATGTCGTTGCTATCGCGCTCAAGCTGTTGCATCGACTGCGCCGACTGTTCGATTTCCTGGCTCAAGCGATCGACACTGCTCACCGCGGCATCGATCTGCTGCTGACCTTCACGCGCCTGGCGCTGACCGCTGTCGGCCGACTCGGCAGCCTGGCTGCAAGAGCGCGCGACTTCGTTGGCGGTGGCGACCATTTCGTGGAATGCCGTGGACACCATGTCCACCGCTTCACGCTGACGCCCGGCGGCTTCGGCCATGTCGCTGGACACTTGCGTCGAGCTCTGGGAGGTGGCGAGGATCTTGGTCGCGGCGCCGCCGATGCTCTGGATCAGGTTGCGAATCGCCGCCAGAAACTGGTTGAACCAGTTGGCCAGTTGTGCGGTTTCGTCACTGCCACGGATGTGCAGGTTTTTGGTCAGGTCGCCTTCACCCTGGGCGATGCCTTCCAGACCGCTGGCCACGCTGCGAATCGGCCGCACGATCAGGCTGGCGAAACTGGCGCCGACGATGGCGAAGAACACCGCCAATACCGCTGCGATGATTGCGATCAGCCAGGTCAGTTGAGTGGCCGAACTCATCACGTCGGTCTGCTTGATCAGGCCGATAAAGGTCCAGCCCAGTTGCTCCGACGGCCAGACGTTGGCCATGTAGCGCTCGCCATTGAGCTCGACTTCTACCAGCCCCTTACCGGCCTTGGCGAGTTGCGCGTAGCCGTCGCCGAGGCTGCTCAGAGTTTTGAAGTTGTGTTCCGGTTGCTTCGGATCGACCAGCACCGCGCCGGTGTTTTCCACCAGCATCAGGTAGCCGGTTTCGCCGAGTTTGATCTGTTTGACGATTTCGGTGAGCTGCTTGAGCGTCACGTCGATGCTGACGACGCCGCCGTTGGTGCCCAGTTTGTTATCGATGGTGCGCACGGTGCTGACGTACGTCGCGTCATCCTGCGCCCAGTAATAGGCCTCGGTGCGAAGCGGCTTGCCCGGTTTGGCCTGGGCCGCTTTGTACCACGGGCGCTGGCGCGGATCGTAATTGCTCAGCTTCGCATCGTCCGGCCAGGATACGTAACCGCCCGCCGCGGTGCCGAGGATGGCATAGGCGTAGGCCGGGTGGCTGTTGCCCAGGTCCTGGAGGAGGGCGAAGACTTTTTTGTCCATCTCGCCTTGGGGAATGCTCTCGGCGTTGGCGCTCATGTAGGTCTTGAGGCTGTCGTCGGAGTTCTTGATCAGCGGTTGGGTGGCCAGGTAATCGACGTTCTGGCTGATGCCGTCGAAGAACAGTTGCATGGCATTGCTGACCTGACGAATCTCGCGACCACTGCCGTCGACAAAGTCATCCTTGGCATCGCTGCGCAAGTTCAGCACAACGAGGGTGGCGACCAGCACCACGGGCAAGCAGGCGATGATTGCAAACGCCCAGGTCAGCTTTTGTTTGATGTTCATCCGCGCTCCAGTTTTTTCTTGTAGGTCCACGCAGTGCAGATGACTCGCGGATTATTGGCAGCCGAAACGTTTGATTCACCCGGTTCCGTGAGTGCGCCCTCGTGATGGTAATCGGGACGATTGTCGGACGATTCCTTTCCTCCCTAGTAACTTCGGCTGAAGCGCGGGGAAATTGAGGCCTGTTGAGAAAAATCCTGCGAAGGCCGGGGATCGGGGTTAGATTCTGTCGCAAATGCCCTTGTATCCCTTCGTCAACAAGTAGCGCAGGCTCAGTTATGATCCCGGGCGGTCGATGAGTATTGCCTGATTAATCCGGCACATTGTGTGCTTCTCGATGATCAACAGAATGTTCATAGGTCGGCAACCCCTCCCCCGAATGAGAGGATTGCCGTATAACGAATGACTTTCGCGTGTTTGGTAATAAAGGACCCACAATAAAAGCTGATGAAGACTCCCAAACGCATTGAACCCCTGATCGAGGACGGTCTGGTCGACGAGGTGCTGCGCCCACTCATGAGTGGTAAAGAAGCAGCTGTTTATGTGGTGCGCTGCGGCAACGAGCTGCGTTGTGCCAAGGTCTACAAGGAGGCGAACAAACGCAGTTTCCGTCAGGCGGCCGAGTATCAGGAAGGCCGTAAGGTGCGCAACAGCCGGCAGGCTCGCGCGATGGCCAAGGGCTCCAAGTTTGGCCGCAAGGAAACCGAAGACGCCTGGCAGAACGCCGAAGTGGCGGCGCTGTTCCGTCTGGCCAGTGCCGGTGTGCGGGTGCCCAAGCCGTATGACTTCCTCGAAGGCGTGCTGCTGATGGAGCTGGTGGCCGACGAGTACGGCGATGCCGCGCCGCGTCTGAACGACGTGGTGCTGGAACCGGACCAGGCGCGCGAATATCACGGGTTTCTGATTTCGCAAATCGTGCTGATGCTGTGTACCGGTCTGGTGCACGGTGACCTGTCCGAGTTCAACGTGCTGCTGACGCCGACCGGTCCGGTCATCATCGATTTGCCGCAAGCGGTGGACGCGGCGGGCAACAACCACGCGTTCAGCATGCTGGAGCGGGACGTGGGCAACATGGCGTCCTACTTCGGTCGCTTTGCGCCGGAGTTGAAACGCACCAAGTACGCCAAGGAAATGTGGGCGTTGTACGAAGCCGGCACCTTGCACCCGGCCAGTGTCTTGACTGGCGAGTTCGACGAGCCGGAAGAGCTGGCGGACGTGGGCGGGATCATGCGCGAGATCGAGGCGGCCCGTCTCGATGAAGAGCGTCGCCAAGCGGTTCGGGCGGCGGACGATGCGCCACCGAGCAAGACCGAAGAACCGCCTCCACCGTGGATGCAGTGAACGGTTGACCCAAAACCCGGCTTCGGCCGGGTTTTTCGTTCAAACGGTCACCGAAAGCCAGAATTTGGCGAAGATCCAATGTGGGAGTGAGTAAGCCCGCACAGTAGATTATTGGTGTAAGTGAAGCTGTGTTCACACCATTCCCGGTGAAGGGGCGCGCTCAGGAAAGGGCGGGTTCGGCGCAGCAGCCCGACGCCAGTTCCTTGAGGATCGGGCAGTCCGGGCGGTGGTCGCCATGGCAGTGTTCCACCAGGTCTTGCAGGGTGTCGCGCAGTTGGCCGAGTTCGCGAATCTTCTGGTTCAGCTCGTCGATGTGCTGACGGGCCAGCGCCTTCACATCGGCACTGGCCCGCTGGCGATCCTGCCAGAGGGTCAGCAGTTTGCCGACCTCCTCCAGCGAGAACCCCAAATCCCGAGAACGCTTGATGAACGCCAGGGTGTGCAGGTCGTCGTCGCCATAGACCCGGTAGCCACTGTCGGTGCGATGGGCCGCCTTGAGCAGGCCGATGGACTCGTAATAGCGGATCATCTTCGCGCTCAGACCGCTCTGCCGGGCCGCTTGGCCAATGTTCATCGGTTGTCCTCCAGGTCTTTGGGTTTCCAGGTTTTCAACAGTAACGCATTGCTGACCACGCTGACGCTCGACAACGCCATGGCCGCGCCGGCCAGCACCGGGTTGAGGAAGCCGAATGCCGCCAGTGGCAGGCCGATCAGGTTATAGACGAAGGCCCAGAACAGGTTTTGGCGAATCTTCGCGTAGGTCTTGCGGCTGATCTCCAGCGCAGCCGGTACCAGCCGTGGGTCGCCGCGCATCAGAGTGATGCCGGCGGCGTGCATGGCGACGTCGGTGCCGCCACCCATGGCGATGCCGATGTCTGCCGCGGCAAGGGCCGGCGCGTCGTTGATGCCGTCGCCGACCATCGCCACCACGCCGGTCTTTTTAAGTTCGGCGACGGTGGCGGCCTTGTCCGCCGGCAGTACTTCGGCGTGCACGTCGCGGATGCCCAGCGCCTCGGCGACGACCTTGGCGCTGCCGCGGTTATCGCCGGTCAGCAGATGGCTGCTGATGTTCCGTGCACTCAGTTGTTGCACCGTTTGCAAGGCGCCGGGTTTGAGCGTGTCGCCGAAGGCGAACAGGCCCAGCACTCGTGGTTCGGGGCTTTGTTCGATCAGCCAGGACAGGGTCCGGCCTTCGGTTTCCCAGGCCGTTGCGGAGTCAGCCAATGGCCCGGCGTTCAGGCCGCTTTCTTCCAGCAGACGCCGATTGCCCAGGGCTAGCCGTCGACCATCGAGGCTGCCGGCAATGCCGCGTCCGGTCAGCGATTGACTGTCGCCGACATCGGCCACGGTCAAGCCGCGTTCGGTGCAGGCATCCAGCACCGCCTTGGCCAGCGGATGCTCACTGCCGCGTTGCAGAGCGCCGGCCATTTGCAGCAAGGCGGTTTCATCACCCTCGATGGCGCTCAAATGCGCGATACGCGGAGTGCCGGAGGTCAGTGTGCCGGTTTTGTCGAACACCACCGCGCTGACTTCGTGGGCGCGCTCCAGGGCTTCGGCGTCCTTGATCAGAATCCCGTAGCGCGCAGCCACACCGGTGCCCGCCATGATTGCCGTCGGCGTGGCCAAGCCGAGTGCGCAAGGGCAAGCGATCACCAACACCGCCACGGCGTTGATCAACGCGGTTTCCAGCGGCGCGCCGTACAACCACCAACCGACCAGAGTCGCCAGCGCGATCAGCAGCACCGCAGGCACGAACACCTGGCTGACTTTATCCACCAGTTTCTGTATAGGCGCTTTTGCCGCCTGCGCGTCTTCGACCAGGCGGATGATCCGCGCCAGCACGGTTTCCGCACCGAGCGCCAGGGTGCGAACCAGCAGACGACCTTCGCCATTGATGGCGCCCCCGGTGACTTTGTCGCCCGGTTGTTTCGGGACCGGCAGGCTTTCGCCGCTGATCAGGGCTTCATCGGCGTGGCTTTGGCCTTCCACCACCTCGCCATCCACCGGGAAGCGTTCGCCGGGTTTGACCATGACCAGATCGTTGAGGCGCAAAGCGCTGATGGCAACCTCCTGCTCACGGTCATCGATTACCTGAATGGCTCGTTCCGGACGCAAGGCTTCGAGGGCGCGAATGGCGCTGGTGGTCTGGCGTTTGGCGCGGCTTTCCAGGTATTTGCCCAGCAACACCAAGGCGATCACCACCGCCGACGCTTCGAAATACAGGTGCGGCAGGCGGCCGACGGCGGTGGCCCATTCGTAAACGCTCAAGCCGTAACCGGCACTGGTGCCCAGGGCCACCAGCAAATCCATGTTGCCGGCGCCGGCGCGGACGGCTTTCCACGCCGCGACATAGAAGCGTGCGCCGAAGATGAACTGCACGGGTGTGGCCAACGCGAACTGTTCCCACGCCGGGAGCATCCAGTGCACGCCCAAAGGTTGCAGCAGCATCGGCAACACCAGCGGCAAGGCGAGGGCGATGGCCGCGAGCAAGGCCCAGCGCTCGCGGTGCAGTCGTTGTGGTTGATTATCGGCTTGCGGGTGTTCGACTTCCCAGACCCTGGCGGAGTAACCGGCCTTGGCCACGGCGACGATCAAGGTTTGCGGGTCGACCTGGCCGAGCAGTTCGAGGTGCGCACGTTCGTTGGCCAGGTTGACGCTGACAGTCTTCACCCCCGGCACCTTGGTCAGCGCCCGTTCGACGCGGCCGACGCAGGACGCGCAGGTCATGCCGTCGATGCTCAATTCCAGGCTCTGCTGCGGCACGCTATAACCGGCCTGTTGCACCGCGTCCATCAAGGCCGGCAGGCTGTCACTGGGCGCTTGAACCCGGGCCTGTTCAGTGGCCAGGTTGACGCTGACGGCCGTGGCGCCGATGACTTTGCTCAAGGCGCGCTCGACACGCCCGGCACAACTGGCGCAGGTCATGCCGGCGATCGGCAGATCGAAGGTGGTGGATTCGGACATCGGTCACGCTCCCTGTAGAAATTGCCTACAGGATCAACCTTGCCATGCGGTTAAGGTCAAGCGCCAGTCTACAAGTCGCCGCAGACCAAATGTGGGAGCGTCAATACTCGAGAGCCGCAGGCTTGAGATACATCCCTTCCTGCGTCATCGCAATCCGGAACTTCAACACATCCCCGGCCTTGATCGTAATGTTCTGCGACCCCGGCGCGGGCATGCCCGGGTTGCAACCCGGCGCCTGGCCCGGCAGCAGTTTGAGGCGCAGGGACACAGTGCCCGGCGGCAGGTTGAACGAGGTGCTCTGTTCCTGGAACAGGCGCCCCGATAGCTGATCCTGGATGTACACGCCGATTTCGCAGGAAGTCGACACTTCCAGGCGCTCGCGGGAAATGATCAGCACGCCGTAGTCCTCCCCGGCGGCTTGGACCGAAGGTGTCGCGGCAAAGAGGCTGAGGAAGCCAAACAGGCTGAGAACTGACCAGCGCATGGCTGAATCTCCTGATGTCGAGTCATAGATGGACGCAGCTTGGCCGAGCGCGGCGCTGATTGCCAGCCCGGCAGCTCACTTTAGAACTTGACCTTGCCATGGTGGCAAGCTCGAGACTGCACACAACCCTCATGAAAGGGCTTCATTCAAGGAGACGTCCCATGCAAGTGTTCAATGTTGAAGGCATGTCCTGCGGTCACTGTGTCAAGGCCATTACTCAGGCGCTGCAAGCCAAGGATCCGGCGGCCAGCGTGCGTATCGATCTGGCGACAAAAGAAGTCGGCGTAGAAAGTGCGCTGACGGCCGATCAGGTAATCGCCGCCATCACTGAAGAGGGTTACGGCGTAAAACAGGTCTAAGTTATTTTTAATAGTTAGCGACCTAACGGAATGTTCAAGGCGTCCACGCCCGGCTAGACTGTCAGCCTGCCGATCCATGGCTAACCTGCATGCCCAACCTGGACGCCTGATGAACTTCCGCACAATCCTGATTCTCGGCGCCTTGAGCGCTTTCGGTCCGCTGGCGATCGATTTCTACCTGCCGGCATTTCCGGCAATGGCGCTCGCTTTCGGTACCGACGAAAAACACGTTCAACTGACCCTGGCGGCCTATTTCCTCGGCTTGTCCATTGGTCAACTGGCGTATGGCCCTGTGGCGGATCGCTTTGGGCGACGCATCCCCTTGCTGACAGGCGTCGGCTTGTTCACCGCAGCCTCGTTGGCCTGCGCTTACGCGCCGAATCTGGAGTGGCTGATTGGCGCGCGTTTCGTCCAGGCGCTGGGCGGTTGCGCGGGCATGGTGATTTCCCGGGCCGTGGTCAGCGATAAATGCGATGCGGTGGGTTCGGCGAAAGTCTTTTCGCAGCTGATGCTGGTGATGGGCCTGGCACCGATCCTTGCGCCGATGCTGGGCGGGTTCTTGGTCAACACGACGGGCTGGCAGTCGATCTTTCTCGTGCTGACCGGTTTCAGTGCGCTGGTAGGGGGGGCCGTGGCCCTCGGTCTGCCGGAAAGTTTGCCGTCCCATGTGCCGCGCCAACCGTTGTCGGGCGCGCTGCGCCAGTATGGTCGGTTGTTGGCGGACCCGATATTCCTTGGCCACGCCCTGACCGGTGGTATCGCCATCGGCGGGATGTTTGCCTACATCGCCGGTTCACCGTTCGTGTTCATCAAACTCTATGGAGTGCCGGCTGAGCATTTCGGCTGGCTATTCGGCATTAACGCGGCGGGATTCATTCTAGTAGCCCAGTTGAATGCACGGTTGCTGGCAAAGCGCGGTCCGGCCTTTTTACTGGCGCGTACCGTCTGGTTCTACCTGGCGGGCGGTCTGGCCCTGTTGGCGGTCAGCGCGTTGCACACCATGCACCTGTGGCCGTTGTTGATCCCGCTTTTCCTCTGCATCGCCAGCCTGGGTTGTATTGTGCCCAACGCCTCGGCCTGCGCCATGAACGGGCAGGGCGCGCGGGCGGGCAGCGCCTCGGCGATGCTCGGTTGCCTGCAGTTCAGCGTCGCCGCCGGGGCCGCAGCATTGCTGGGTGTTTTGCACGATGGCAGCGCCATGCCGATGGCCATGGTCATCAGCCTGTGCGGGATTCTGGTGGTGAGCGTGGCGATGCTCACCCAGCGTTTGCAAAATGCCCGGGCGCTGACGCAAGCCCAAGTCTGAGGACGGACTCAGCCAGCAGCGCGCTGCTGACGGTCGGGAAACTGATGGGGCGCGTGCAGGCGCGCTTCAAGCGTTTTAGTGAAGGCCAAGGCTTCGGCTTCACTGCGGAACGTCACAGCATGTTGATCCAGGCGGACCTGCCAGCGGGATGTTGCCAGTTCTTTTATCAGGATCTTCATTGCTGATCTCCTCTTGTAAAAGACGTCTCGCAAAAGACGTCTCGTAAAAGACATCACATAAATGATTGTTCGCAGAGTGTTCGATTGTAGACCCGAATACGATCGCAATTGTGACAAAGGTCAACTCTCTGACTGACGGCAAAAGATCGCGGCGCCCAATGTGGAAGCGGGCTTGCTCGCGAAGGGCCCATCACATCCAACATCAATGTTGACTGATACTCCGCTTTCGCGAGCAAGCCTGCTCCCATAGGCGTGTAGGCGCTGCTACTCAGAACCCTTCAAGCACAATCTTGCCCTTGGACTTGCCGCTTTCCAGCAGTTCATGGGCACGACGCAGGTTGGCTGCGTTGATGGTGCCGAAGTGCTCGCCGACCGTGGTTTTCAGCGTGCCCGCATCGATCAGCCCGGCGACGCGGTTGAGCAGTTTGTGCTGCTCGATCATGTCTGCGGTTTCGAACAGCGAGCGGGTGTACATGAATTCCCAGTGCAGCGACAGGCTCTTGCGCTTGAGCTTGGTCACGTCCAGCGCCTTCGGATCATCGATCAGCGCCAGCTTGCCTTGCGGCGCCAACGCCTCCACCAATTGATCCAGGTGTTGGTCGGTCTGGGTCAGGCTGGCGACGTGGGTCACAGACTCGACCCCGGCACGTTTGAGTTCTTCACTCAGCGGATGGCTGTGATCGATCACTTGATCGGCGCCCAGGTCACGCACCCAGCTCTGGGTTTGCGCACGGGAAGCAGTGCCAATGACTTTCAGTCCGGTGAGCTGGCTGGCCAGTTGCGTGAGGATCGAACCCACACCGCCAGCGGCACCGACGATCAGCAGGCTCTGGCCTTCATCGGTTTTGCCCTCATGTACTTGCAGGCGTTCGAACAGCAGTTCCCACGCGGTGATGGCGGTCAGCGGCAGAGCGACGGCTTCGGCGAACCCGAGGGTCTTCGGCATATGGCCGACGATGCGCTCATCCACCACATGCCGCTCGCTGTTGCCGCCGGCACGGGCGATGGAGCCGGCGTAGTACACCTTGTCGCCGGCCTTGAACAAGGTCACTTCGCTACCGACGGCCTTGACCACACCGGCCACGTCCCAGCCCAGCACCTTTGCCACGCCACCTTCAGGCTGGATGTTCTGGCGAATCTTGGTATCCACCGGGTTGACCGAGATGGCTTTGACCTCCACCAACAGGTCGCGCGGGCCGGCGACCGGTTCTGGCAGTTCGATGTCTTGCAGGGATTTTTCGTCGCTGATTGGCAAGGAGGCGTAGTAGGCAACGGCTTTCATGGTGGGCTCCGGGGAAGGCATGATTTCGATGGGAAGGATGATTGGTTATTTCTCTGCAAGATAAAACCCGCTAAAAGAGCAGTCTCTTTCAATATTTTTTTGATAATGGGGGCTGACGATGTTGCGTTTCGATGACTTGCAGTTGTTCGTTCGGGCTGCGGACCTGGGCAGTCTGTCGGCGGCGGCGCGGGGGATGGATATGTCGGCGGCGGTGGCCAGCGCGGCGTTGAAACGCATCGAACAGCAGCTCGGCGCACGCTTGCTCGCCCGTTCTACCCGCAGCCTGCGCCTGACGGCCGAAGGCGAGGGCTTTCTGGAGTACGCCCGGGCCGCCTTGAGCAGCCTCGATGAGGGCCGCCGCTTGCTGGCCAGCGGTCAGGATCAGGTCAGCGGGATTTTGCAGCTGTCGGCGCCTTCGGATTTCGGGCGCAACTTGCTATTGCCATGGCTCGACGAGTTTCAGCGTGAACATCCCAGGCTCACGGTGCGTTTGCTGCTCGGTGACCGCATCGCCGACCTGTTCCGCCAACCGGTGGACATCGCCCTGCGTTACGGCGAGCCGGAAGATTCGAGCCTGGTGGCGCTGCCTGTCGCCCCGCACAACCGCCGCGTGCTCTGTGCTGCGCCGAGCTATCTGGCCCGGCATGGCGAACCGCGGCATCTGGAGCAACTGGCTCAGCACAATTGCCTGTTATTCATGCTCGGCAGCCGGGTCCACGATCACTGGAGTTTCCACGACGGCAAACGCGAAGTGAGCCTGACCGTCAGCGGCGATCGCTTCAGTGACGATGCCGATGTGGTGCGGCTGTGGGCCGTGGCGGGGGCGGGGATTGCGTATAAGTCCTGGCTCGATGTCGCCGCCGATGTGCTCGCCGGTCGATTGAACGTGTTAATGCCGGAGCTGCTCTGTGAGCGCGCACCGCTGAATTTGCTGTGCGCCCATCGCGCACAATTGAGTAAGCCGGTGAACCTTTTGCGGGAAATGCTTGCCAGCCGATGCGCTCGGATAAGCAGTCAATTTCCGGCGATATCGGGTGTCGATCATTAGTCGCAGGCAAATAGCGAAATTTCTGTCAGGAACTATCACCACCAAGGGATTCCCGAGGGCAGGAACCGGCGGTTAACCCGCTTATACTAGCGCCCGCCTCATGTACGCACAGTCGATCTCGCAATGGCGAGTTCACGTTCGATTCGGTCAGACCCCATGGTCCTCACCGGACCTTCGCTGCACCCGCGAAGCAACGGCCTGGGTGAGTGGGTGTCTTTACCCGGTTTATGGCGGTTTTCGCGTTTTGGCCGACGATACATTACTGGTCAAGATGTCTCTGAGCAGTAGACGAAACGATTCAACAGGGAGTGAATACATGGAACATGCACCTTGCATCAGCCAGATCGCCACGTTGCTGGCTGACCCAAAGCGCAGCGCAATGATGTGGGCCTTGATGGACGGCTCGGCACGGCATACCGAGGAGCTGGCGTTGCTGGCGGGCCTGTCTCCGTCTTCGGCCAGTGCGCATTTGGGGCGCTTGTCCACCGGCGGTCTGTTGAAAGTCGAAACCCGTGGGCGCAAGCGGTTTTTCCGGCTTGCCGCGCCCGAAGTCGGCGCCGCGATAGAAGCGCTGGCCAGCGCTACTCTGGCCAGCACGCCTCAGGACATTCCAGATGTTTTCAAACGCCCGAGCCCTATCGCCAAACCTCAGGTGGCGCCTTCGTCACTGCTGCGGGCCAGGCTCTGCGATGACCATTTGGGAGGCACCCTGGCCGCCGACCTCTACCAGCGTCTGCTGGATGCAGGCTGGATCGAGCAATTCGATCAGCGGGTCATGATCACTCACAAGGGCTCCACACAGTTGGCAACACGCGGTGTGTTCATTCAGGCGCTGGCTTATCGCGACAGCAGAGTGGCCTGCGCTTGCCCGGACTGGAGCGAAAGACGTCCGCACTTGGGCGGCTCATTGGGCGCAGCCTTGTTGCAGCTGTTCATGCAATCCGGCTGGTTGAGCCTGCCCAACGATTCGCGAGCCTTGCAGATCACGGCCGTGGGGCAGCGTGAAATCCATCATTTCGCCAAGGAAACCGAGCTGGAAATGGCGTTTTAGAGCCATTGAGGTGCGACGTCCGGGATCTTGGGTTTCAGGCGTCGTTCAGAGCTGTGGACAGGTCGCATCCAGCAATAACCCCCCACCGCGATCACGCACACTCGATCCGGGGACTTTCGGATTGGGGGAATGTGGCATGGAAACACGTAGCTTCAGCGCGGCAGAACGACTGGAACGGCTGCCTGTCAGCGGTTATCACCGCATCATTTTCATCATCATTGCCCTGGCGTTTTTCTTCGACTCCATGGACTTGGCGATGATGACCTTTCTGCTCGGCTCGATCAAAACCGAGTTCGGCCTGAGCACGGCGCAGGCCGGGTTGCTGGCCAGTTCGAGTTTCTTCGGCATGGTGGTGGGCGCGTCGCTGTCGGGCATGCTGGCCGACCGTTTCGGGCGCAAACCGGTGTTCCAGTGGAGCATTGTGTTGTGGGGTATCGCCAGCTATCTGTGTTCTACGGCGCAGAATGTCGAAACGCTGACGCTGTTCCGAATCCTGTTGGGGATCGGTATGGGCATGGAGTTTCCGATTGCCCAGTCGATGCTGTCAGAGCTGATTCCAGCCAAACGCCGTGGGCGTTACATCGCGTTGATGGACGGTTTTTGGCCGCTTGGTTTCGTCGCCGCCGGGGTGCTGTCGTATTTCCTGTTGCCGGTGATTGGCTGGCGCGACATTTTTCTGGTGTTGGCGGTGCCGGCGGTGTTCGTCCTGGCGATTCGTTTTTTCATTCCCGAGTCGCCGCGCTGGCTGGAGCAGGCCGGGCATCACGACGCGGCGGACAAGGTCTTGCGCCGCATCGAAGGCCGGGTTCGGGCTTCACTGGGGTGTTCGGATCTGCCTGAGCCGATTCGCCTGCCACGGGGGGCGAGTCAACCGGGCAACTTCTTTTCCGCGCTGCGAGAAATCTGGTCGGCGCAGTATCGCCAGCGCACGATGATGATCTGGAGCGTGTGGTTCTTCGCCTTGCTGGGTTTCTATGGCCTGACATCCTGGCTCAGTGCGCTGTTGCAACAGTCGGGCTTCGCCGTGACCCAGTCGGTGTATTACACGGTGCTGATTTCCCTCGGCGGGATTCCCGGTTTCCTCATGGCCGCCTGGCTGGTGGAGCGTTGGGGGCGTAAACCGGTGTGCGTCGTGACGATGCTCGGCGGCGGGGTGATGGCGTTTCTTTATGGCCAGAGCGCGGTGTTCGGCGGCAACGCCAGCCTGTTGATCGTCTCGGGGCTGCTGATGCAGTTCTTCCTGTTTGGCATGTGGGCGGTGCTCTACACCTACACCCCGGAGTTGTACCCGACGTCGGCACGGGCCACGGGCTCGGGGTTCGCTTCGGCCATCGGCCGCGTGGGGTCGTTGCTCGGGCCATTGGTGACCGGGCTGGTGTTCCCGATGACAGGGCAGGGCGGGGTATTTGCGTTGGGAGCGATGTGCTTTGCGATTGCGGCGGGGGTGGTGTGGATGTTCGGGATGGAGACCCGGGGCAAGACGCTGGAAGAGTTGAGTGAGGCAGAGGTCGTCGGCTGAACTCAATACCTGTGAGAGCGAGCCTGCTCGCGATGAGGCCATAACATTCAGTATCAATGTTGAACGTCAGTCCGCTATCGCGAGCAGGCTCGCTCCCACAGGTTTATTTGGTGAACCTTACGGTTTCACCAGCCGCGCATCCAGGCTGTTCTGCGCCAGCCGCTTGGCCTGATCCTGGGTCATGCCCAGATCGGTATACAGCGCGTGGAAGTTCTCGGTGACATACCCGCCGAAGTACGCCGGGTCATCGGAGTTCACCGTAACCTTCACGCCACGCTCGAGCATGTCGAGGATGTTGTGCTGGGACATGTGATCGAACACGCACAGTTTGGTGTTCGACAACGGGCACACGGTCAGCGGGATCTGCTCGTCGATGATCCGCTGCATCAAGCGCTCGTCTTCGATGGCACGCACGCCATGGTCGATGCGCTGGATTTTCAGCAGGTCGAGGGCTTCCCAGATGTACTCGGGCGGGCCTTCTTCACCGGCGTGGGCCACGGTCAGGAAGCCTTCGTGGCGGGCACGGTCAAACACGCGCTGGAACTTGCTCGGTGGGTGGCCCATCTCCGAACTGTCCAGGCCCACGGCGACAAACGCATCGCGGAACGGCAGCGCCTGGTCGAGGGTTTTCTGCGCTTCGTCTTCGCTCAGGTGGCGCAGGAAGCTTAGGATCAAACCGCTGGTGATGCCCAGTTGCTGCTCGCCATCTTTCAACGCGGCGGCGATACCGTTGAGCACCACTTCGAACGGGATGCCACGGTCGGTGTGGGTTTGCGGGTCGAAGAACGGTTCGGTGTGAATCACGTTCTGTTCTTTACAGCGCAACAGGTAGGCCCAGGTCAGGTCGTAGAAATCCTGAGAGGTGCGCAACACATCGGCGCCCTGGTAATACAGGTCGAGAAACTCTTGCAGGTTGTTGAAGGCGTAGGCCTTGCGCAGGGTGTCGACGTCGCTCCACGGCAGGGCGATCTTGTTGCGTTCGGCCAGGGCGAACAGCAGCTCAGGCTCCAGCGAGCCTTCCAGGTGCAAGTGCAATTCTGCCTTGGGCAGAGCGTTCAGCCAGTCGTACATTTTTGAAATCTCGTCAGGTGCAATGAGGGCATTCTACAGATGCCCGTTGAAACAATGAGCAAAACCTGACCAGCCGGTTCATTACACGGCTTCCTGTTCCCGTCGATAGGCGTAAGTATCGGCGAAGCGCGACAGCAGGAATTCGGCGCAGGTGGTGGGTGGATACTTCGCCGGATGCTGTTCGTCCTGGCAGCCGGGCAGGCACTCGATGGGCGTGTCGGGGTGTGGCTCGGCAAAGAACGGCATCGAGTACCGATCCACCCCCAGCGGGCTGATCACCCGATGCGGCGTCGACAGGTAACGGTCGTTACTCCAGCGGGCCATCATGTCGCCGAGGTTGACCACGAAGGAGCCCTCGATCGGCGGCGCATCGATCCATTCACCCCGCACGTTGCGCACTTGCAGACCGCCGGCGGCATCCTGGTAGAGCAGGGTGATGCAACCGTAATCGGTGTGGGCGCCGGCGCCTTGCTGTTCTTGCGAGGTGGCAGTGTGGCGCGGTGGGTAGTGAATCATCCGCAGCACGCTCACCGGTTCTTTGAATCGGCTATCGAAGAAGTCACGCTCGATGCCCAGGGCCAGGGTCATGGCCCGCAGCAGGGTTCGGGCGAGGGACTGCATGTCGACGTAGTGTTGTTCCATCAGCGATTTCCAGCCGGGTATCGACGGATGACGGTTGGGCCCGCGCAAGGGTTTTTCCGCCAGCACCTCGGGATGATCGGCGGGCAGGTGCAGGCCCATGTCGAAGGTTTCTTTCAGGTCGCTGGGTTTGCTCGGGTCGAGTTGTTCGGTGGCGATGGCGCCATAGCCACGGTGGTGGCGGGTCTGGGTGATGTCGATCTTGAGTTTTTCGGTGGCGGGCAGGGCGAAGAAACGTTGGGCATGGTCGAGCACAGCGTCGATGCGCGACGGGGCGATCGGGTGGCCCTTGATATAGAAAAAGCCCCATTCGCGGCAGGCGCGGTCGATCTGCGTGGCGATCGATTTCCAGGCGTTTTGATCAGCGCTGTAGAGCGGGCTGATGTCGATGATTGGGAGTTGGTTCATGCGCAGTCCTTAAGAACGCTGAAAATCCATTGTGGGAGCGAGCCTGCTCGCGATGAGGCCATTACATTCAGCATCAATGTTGAATGTCAGTCCGCTATCGCGAGCAGGCTCGCTCCCACAGGGTTTTGTGTTCGTGGCCGGAATTACTTCGGCATCTCAGCCTTCATCCCTTCGACGTAGTAGTTCATCGACGCCAGTTGCGCATTGGTTGCCGTTGCACCCGCCGGGATTTTCTCGACACCGGCCTGATCCTTGATCGGCCCGGTGAACGGATGCAATGCACCGCTCTTGATGTCGGCAATGATCTGCTCGGCTTCGGTTTTCACCGCCGCCGGTACCAGGTCGCTGATCGGCAGTTCAACTGTACCTTCCTTCAGACCGCCCCAGTAATCCTGGGATTTCCATGTGTGGTCGAGCACGCTTTGGGTCGCCCGAATGTAGTGCGGCCCCCAGTTGTTGACGATAGACGTCAGCACCGCTTTCGGCCCGAAATGCGCCATGTCCGAGGCATAGCCGACGGCATACACGCCGCGCCGTTCGGCCGCCTGGATCGGTGCCGGGCTGTCGGTGTGCTGGAATACCACGTCCACGCCCTGGTCGATCAGCGCATTGGCGGCGTCGGCCTCCTTGCCCGGGTCGAACCAGGAGTTGACCCACACCACTTTGATCTCGGTGCCGGGGTTGTACTTGTTCAGGGCCAGTTGAATGGCGTTGATGTCGCGGATGACTTCCGGGATCGGAAAGGAAGCGACATAGCCGATCTTCTTGGTCTTGGTCATCTTCGCCGCAAGGAAACCACCGACGTAGCGACCTTCATAAGTGCGCGCCAGGTAAGTGCCGAGGTTCTTGTCCTGCTTGTAGCCGGTGGCGTGTTCGAAGGTCACCTTGGGAAATTGTTTGGCGACTTTCAGGGTCGGGTTCATGTAGCCGAAAGACGTGGTGAAGATCAGGTCGTACTTGTCCTTGGCCATATTGCGGATCACCCGCTCGGCATCGGCGCCTTCGGCGACGTTCTCCACGTAGTTGGTGGTGATCCGGTCGCCGAATTTCTCTGCCAGCGCCTTGCGTCCCTGTTCATGCTGATACGTCCAGCCGTGGTCACCGATCGGGCCGATATAGACGAAGCCGACTTTCAGCGGGTCGGCGGCACTGGCGGTCAGGCTGACGCTCAGACCGATGGCTGCGGCGACAGCGCAAAGCAGCTGCTTCAACGGACGTTTATGCATGAACTGGAACTCCATTTTGTTGTGAGGTTGGCGGGGCTAATGCAAATTGCTGACCAATAGGACAACAAAATAAAAAGATCGCAGCCTGCGGCATGAGTTCATGCTCCTGCGGAGCTGCCGAAGGCTGCGACCTTTTGATGTTCAATTCATCACCAGAGCCAACCCGGTGCAGCGGCTCCAACTCATGCCATCCACTGGTGCGAGCGCCTCACACAAAACCGTGGGAGCGGTGTTGTGTCAGGTGCCGGCGATCAGCTGCCGAGCCGCCTGGTTGTGATCGGCAATCAACCCTTTCAGATCCAGCCCCTCAACCTGCCCATCGATCACCCGCCACTTGCCGGCGACCATCACCCGGTCCGCCCGATCCGCGCCGCACAGCAACAGCGCCGAAACCGGATCATGGCTGCCGGAGAAGCGCAGCTCATCGAGCTTGAACAGCGCCAGATCTGCCTGCTTGCCCACCGCCAGTTCACCGATATCGGTGCGCCCGAGCAACTGCGCCGAACCCTTGGTCGCCCAGCCCAGTACCAGTTCCGGCGTGATCTTTTCCGCGCCATAACGCAGCCGCTGAATGTATAGCGCCTGACGGGTTTCGAGGATCATGTTCGACGCATCGTTGGACGCCGAACCGTCCACGCCCAGCCCTAGCAGAGCACCCGCAGCGGTCAGGTCCAGCGTTGGGCAAATGCCGGATGCCAGGCGCATGTTCGAACTCGGGCAATGGCAAATGCCTGTGCCGGCTGCGCCGAGGCGGGCGATTTCGTCGGGGTTGAAGTGAATGCCGTGGGCCAGCCACGTACGCGGACCGAGCCAGCCGACGCTGTCCAGATAATCCACGGTGCGCAGGCCGAAGCGTTGCAGACAGAAGTCTTCTTCGTCGAGAGTTTCCGCCAGGTGCGTGTGTAGACGCACGTCGAGGGTGTTCGCCAATTCGGCGCTGGCGGACATGATTTGCGGGGTCACCGAAAACGGCGAGCAGGGCGCCAAAGCGATCTGTATTTGCGCGCCATCACCACGTTCGTGGTACGCGGCAATCAAACGTTGGCTGTCGTCGAGAATCACTTCACCTTGTTGCACCGTCTGCTGAGGCGGCAGGCCACCGTCCGCTTCACCGAGGCTCATGGAACCGCGAGTGAGCATGGCGCGCATGCCCAGTTCGCGAACACTCTCGACCTGCACATCGATCGCGTTTTCCAGGCCTTCCGGAAACAGGTAATGGTGATCGGCCGCGGTGGTGCAGCCAGACAACAGCAACTCGGCCAACGCGACTTTCGTAGCGAGGGCAAGTTTCTCAAGGGTGAGACGGGCCCAGACCGGATAGAGGGTTTTCAACCATGGGAACAACGGCTGATTGACCACCGGCGCCCAGGCGCGGGTCAGGGTTTGATAGAAGTGGTGATGGGTGTTGATCAGCCCCGGCAGGATCACATGTTCGCGGGCATCGAAGACGTGTCCACAGGGTGCAGACGGTTGCTGGCCGGCGCTGAGCACTTCGACGATCAAACCGTCTTGCAGCACCAGACCGCCACGGGCATCGAGCGCGTTGGCCGTGAAAATGGCGAGGGGATTTTTTAACCAGGTACGGGTCGCAGGCATGGTGGCCGGCTCCTCTGAAAGTTAGGTTCAGGGTTGCCAGCTCAGTGTTGCCCTGTCTGCTGATCCAGGGTCGCCGCGGGGGCGAGGTGCGGAGTTTCGAACAAAAAAGCTTCGCGGGCAAGCCCGGCCCGACAGGACAATGCGAAACCCCTGTGGGAGCGAGCCTGCTCGCGATGGGGCCATTGCATTCTGCATTAATTTTGAATGTCAGACCGCTATCGCGAGCAGGCTCGCTCCCACAGGGGAATGTGGTGTTTACCAGGGAATGGTCTCACCCCTGTAATTCACAAAATGATGCCCACCCTTGCCGGCATACGCATTCACCTGATCGATCAACCCACGGGTGCTGGTTTCCACATCAATGTCCGCACCTTCGCCACCCATATCAGTTTTCACCCAACCCGGGTGCAGCGACAGCACGGTGAGCTTCTGTTCGCCCAGTTGCGTGACGAAGCTGTTGGTCATGGAGTTCAGTGCCGCTTTGCTGGCCTTGTACAGCGCCAGCTCCGGCGCGTCGGGCATGGTCACGCTGCCCAGCACCGAACTCATGAACGCCAGCACGCCGCTGCCTTCACGAATCTGCCCGACGAAACGCTGGGCCAGGTTGATCGGCGCCACGGCGTTGGTGAAGAACAATTGACCGACCTCGGCCAGGGTCGCGCCACCCGGCGTCTGGACCTCCGGCCCCTTGACCCCGGCATTCACGAACAGCAGGTCGAACACCTCGCCCTTGAGCTGTTGGCTGAGGGCGATCACCGCTTGCTGATCGTCCATGTCGAGTTTTTCGATCCGCACCTTGCCCAACGCCTGCAAGGCTTCGACGCTCTGCGGGTTGCGCACGGTGGCGGTGACTTGCCAGCCGTCGGCCAGCAGGGTTTTCACCAGGCCGAGGCCCAAGCCCCGGGAGGCGCCGATGATGAGTGCGGTTTTTGCCGTGGACATGAGTGGCTTCCTTGATGGATGAGAATCACGGATTCAAAGGATACTGACTTAAAGGATAATGCTGACCGAGCCGTTGTTGCAGTTCGTGGCGCAACGCGCCGAGTTCGGTCATGCGGGTTTCGATCAACTTGAGTTTTTCTTGCAGCAGTTGCGTGACGGCACTGTCCGGGTCGGGCGACTGCCATAACGCGACAACGCTATTACCTATTTCGCCAAGGGTAAAGCCCAACCGCTGAGCTGTCTTGATGTACAGCACCAGTTGCACCATCTCCGCCGGATAGTCGCGATAACCATTGGCGCTGCGTTGCGCGGCGATCAATCCACGTTGCTCGTAAAAGCGCAACGTGTCGCGGCTGACGGCGCTGGCCTGGGCTAATTCACCGATGCGCATCTTGATGTCTCGAGAGGGCTTGACCCTGGAGCATGCTCCAGGTTTTAGCTTTGACGCGGTGGCCAGGTTTCTGTTTTCGGCTTGGCAGGCTTATGCCCTGGCCTATGGGGCGAGTTCGCTCTTGGCGATTTTCCTGTTCTTTGAGTTGGCGTGGGGCGTGGCTCAGGTGTTGCCTGTTCGGGCGCCTTCGCGATGTAGAAACGGGCTTGCTCGTGAAGAGGCCCGCCCGGTCACCGCTTAATGCCCAGCCTGCCACGGCTGCCCCAACGATACCGGCGCATACAACCGTGTGCGCACGGCATCCCGGGACAGCAGCACCAACACCACAATGGTTGCGACATAAGGCAGCATCGCCAGCAGGCTCGACGCAATTGCCAGCCCCAACCCCTGCGCCACCAAATGCAGGATGCTGGCGAGCCCGAACAGATACGCCCCGAGCAGCAACCGCCACACTCGCCAACTGGCAAACACCACCAGCGCCAGAGCAATCCAGCCGCGACCGGCGCTCATGTTTTCCGCCCACATCGGCGTATACGCCAACGACAAATAAGCTCCGGCCAATCCCGCCATTGCGCCGCCAAACAGCACCGCCAGCGTGCGCACGCCCAACACCGGCAAGCCCATCGCACTGGCGGCGTCCGGGTTTTCGCCGACCGCCTGAATGATCAGGCCGACGCGACTTTTCAGAATCACCCAGGCCACCAGGGCAAATAGTGCGAACGACAGGTACACCAGCAGGTCCTGGGCAAACAGCATCCGCCCGATCAGCGGGATGTCACTCAAGAACGGAATCGCCACCGGCTCGAAACCCGCCAGCGGCTTCCCGACCCACGCTGCGCCAACAAAGGTCGACAGGCCCACGCCGAAGATCGTCAACGCCAACCCGGTCGCCACCTGATTGGCATTGAACACCAGTGCCACCAAGGCAAACAGCGACGACAACAGCATCCCGGCGAGCATCGCCAGCAACACACCCAGCCAGAGATTGCCGCTGTTCAGCGCGACGATGAAACCGATCACCGCGCCAAACAGCATCATGCCTTCCTGACCCAGATTGAGGACGCCGCTCTTCTCGCAGATCAGCTCGCCCAGCGCCACCAGCAGCAACGGTGTACCGCAGCGGACCATCGCGTAGAAAATATTGCTCAGCAGATCGATATCCATCACAAGGCTCCTGCGTGTACGGCGGTGGTCGAAGTGCGCCGTACCCAGCGCAGGTTCAAACGCGGTCGGTAGAGAGTCAGCACGTCACTGGCCAGCAGGAAAAACAGCATCATCCCTTGGAAAAGTTGAGTGATCGCTTGCGGCAGGTTCATGCTCATCTGCGCGCTCTCGCCGCCGATGTACAGCAGCGCCATCAACAGGCTGGAAAACAGAATGCCGATGGGATTCAGTCGTCCGAGAAACGCCACGGTGATCGCGGCATAGCCGTAACCCGGTGAAACCTGCGGCACCAATTGGCCGATGGGTCCGGTGACTTCGCATACCCCGGCCAACCCCGCCAGGCCGCCGCTGATCAACAGCGCCAGCCAGATCAGCCGCTTCTCGCGAAAACCGACGAAACTCGCCGCACGCTTGTCCAGCCCAAGCACTTTGATCTGAAAGCCGACAAAGCTTTTCTGCAACAACACCCACACCGCCACCAGCGCGAGCAAGGCGAAATACACCCCGGCGTGAACCCGACCGTCCTCCAGCAACAGCGGCAAACGACTGGCATCGCCAAACATTGCCGACTCCGGAAAGTTGAACCCGGCCGGGTCCTTCAGTGGCCCGTGGACACAGAACAGCAGCAGATTCAGGGCGATGTAATTGAGCATGATGCTGGTAAGGATTTCATTGGCGTTGAAGCGCGTGCGCAGCCATGCCGTCAGGCCGGCCCATGCAGCACCGGCGAAGGTGCCGACCACCAGGATCAGCACCAGCGCCCAGCGACTTTGCATATCGATGATGTTTACCGCCAGCGCACTGCCGGCCAGGGCGCCGAGCAGCAACTGACCTTCGGCGCCGATGTTCCAGATCCGTGCTTGATACGCCACTGCCAGGCCCAATGCGCAGAGCAGAATCGGCAACGCTTTGACCAACAATTCGGAGACGCCGTACAAGTCGCTGATCGGTGCAATCAGCAACGTGTGCAAGGTCAGCAGTGGATCATGCCCCAGCGCGATAAACAGCAATGAGCCGCAGCCCAGCGTCAACACGGCCGCCAGCAAGGGCGAACACCACAACATCAGGCGCGATTGCTGGCCACGGGGTTCGAGAGAAAGCAGCATGTGAAACTCCGTTAAAGCGCTACGGGGGCAGGTGAATGAGGAGCGTCGAACTGACCGGCCATCCAGCCGCCGACATCGCTCAGTTGGGTGTCGACGGTGGCCTGCAGTGCCGACAATCGACCGCCGCACAAGGCGCCGAGGCGATCACTGATCTGGAACAGTTCGTCGAGGTCTTCGGAAATCACCAGAATCGCCGCGCCAGCGTCGCGCAAGGCAATCAGCGCCCGGTGAATGGTCGCGGCGGCACCGACGTCCACGCCCCAGGTCGGGTGCGCGGCCACCAACAGTCTGGGCTGCTGAAGGATTTCCCGGCCGAGGATGAATTTCTGCAAGTTGCCGCCGGACAGGCTGCGAGCCGGTACCTGGGCATTGGGTGTCTTGACCCCGAAGCGGCGAATGATGTCTTCGGCCAGCGCTTCGACCTTGCCACGCTGGATCAGCCCATTGCTGACCAGCCCTTGTTGAAATGCGGTGAGCAGGGCGTTATCTGCCAGGCTCAGCTCCGGCACCGCGCCGTGGCCCAGACGCTCGGCGGGGACGAACGCCAAGCCAAGTTTGCGTCGTGCGTCCGGCCGCAAATGAGCGACCGGTTGCCCGCCGAAACGGACCGTCGCGCTGTCATCGCGGGGCAACCGTTCTTCACCGCTGAGCAAGGCCAGCAACTCATCCTGGCCATTGCCCGCCACCCCGGCGACACCGACGATTTCGCCGCTGCGCACCTCGAGATTAATGTCCTTGAGCGAGCAGCCGAACGGGTCCGGGTTGTGCCAGGACAATTCAGTCACGTTCAAAAACGCATCAGCACCCATGACCTTCGGATAGTCGGTAATCAGCTCGGCGGCTTCACCAACCATCAACTGCGCCAGTTGCCGATCCGAACACTCGGCCGGCAGGCAATGCCCGGCTACTCGACCACCGCGCAATACCGTGGCGCTGTGGCACAACGCGCGCACTTCGCCGAGTTTGTGGCTGATAAACAGTATGCTGCAGCCCTCGGCGGCCAGTCGGCGCAAAGTTGCGAACAATTCGTCGGCCTCCTGCGGAGTCAGTACCGAGGTCGGCTCATCGAGAATCAGCAGGCGGATGTCCTGCATCAGGCAGCGAATGATCTCCACCCGCTGACGCTCGCCGATGGACAGGCTGTGGACCAGTCGCTCCGGCTCCAGGGCCATGCCATAGCGTTGGGACACCTCGCGAATTTTCGGTTCAAGCTGCTTCGGTGTACCCGCCGCCGCGCCCATCGCCAAGGCGATGTTCTGCGCCACGCTCAGGGTTTCGAACAGCGAAAAATGCTGGAACACCATGCCGATCCCGAGGCCGCGCGCCTGGGCCGGGTTGCGCATGGTCACGCGCTGGCCCTGCCAGATCATCTCCCCTGAGTCTGCGTGAGTGACGCCGTAGATGATCTTCATCAGGGTGCTTTTGCCCGCACCGTTTTCGCCGAGCAGGGCATGGATTTCACCGGGCGCAATGCTCAAGTCGATGGCATCGTTGGCCAGGCAACCGGGGTAACGCTTGCTGATTCTGTGCAGTTGCAGGCGGGGTGTTTGATCGGGGATCGGCACGGGGTTGGACATGACAGGCTCGGTCGACAGAAGTTATGCCTGTGGACAAAGCAATTTCCTGGCCATTGAGTCAGGAAAACGGCAAAGCCTTGCAGGCATAGGTGTTTACGACGGTGCCTCGCCTTATCCCAATTCCAAATCAGGCACCACTTGAGGGCAAGCCGTTTGATCAGGCTCCGGTTTTGCGCGCGATGAGTTGGTCAAAAAACAAGCAACAGGCTACACGCTAGGTTGGATATGGCGCTGCGCCAGCCATGAACGGGTTATCCACAGGTTGTTCCACAGTATTTGTGCGCAAGCCGACCGCACGGGCATAAGCACCGAGGGGCTTTCTTCTAATGGCGATAAACCACTCTAACTGATTGTTTTTACATGGAATAAACGTCACGACTGGTGAGTTGGACGAAAAATGAGCAAAGCCCGCAAAGCCGCATGACAGAAGGGTTACAGCAGAATGTGCTCAGGTTATCCACAGCCGGGTGCACAGCAGATGTGGGCAAGTGTCGAGGGCAAAGAAAATCGGGGTGCCCCAAAAGATCGCAGCCTTCGGCAGCTCCTACGGGATTTGCGTTTATCCGGTATTACGGGTGGGCACGGTCGGCGTAGGAGCTGCCGAAGGCTGCGATCTTTTGATCTTTGATCTTCAACGCTGCAACAAAATGCGCCCGCGACTCAAATCCGCCAGTTGCATTTGCAGCGTATCTATCTGCTCGTCGCCAATCGCCAATTGCAGTTCCACACCATTGGCCGTGAAGGTTTCCTCCACCACCAAACCACCCAGCTCCGCCACCCGAAGCTTCACCAACGCCAACTCGCCAAATGCACAGGCACAACTGACCGGCACCCGACTGATCAACTCGACTTTCGGTGCCCCTTGCAGGCATTTGTTGGCACTGCCGCCATACGCTCGGGCGAGGCCGCCGGTGCCCAACTGGATGCCGCCATACCAGCGGATCACCACGACCGCGACCTGATCGCACTCCTGCGCTTCGATCGCTGCAAGGATTGGCCGGCCAGCGGTGCCACCGGGTTCGCCATCGTCACTGCTGCGGTATTGATCGCCGAGCTTCCAGGCCCAGCAATTGTGCGAGGCATTCAAATCACTGTGTTGCTCAAGGAACGCCTGGGCGTCACCTGCGCTGGTGATTGGCGCGGCGAGGGCGATGAAGCGGCTTTTGCGGATCTCTTCGCGGTATTCGCAAAAACCGCTGAGGGTAAAAGGCATAAGTGTCTTAGAGCGAAGGCGTCAGGCCGCAGCCTTTGAGAATGATGCGAATCAGGTTGCTGCCGGCGTCTTCCATGTCTTGCTTGGTCAACCTGGTGCGCCCGGTGACACGGCAGATCTGCGTGGCAAAGTCGGCGTAATGCTGGGTGCTGCCCCACAGCAGGAAGATCAGGTGGATCGGGTCGATCGGGTCCATTTTGCCGGCGTCGATCCACGCCTGAAACACCGCGGCCCGGCCCTGAAACCAGTTGCGGTAGTCCTGGTTGAAATGCTCGGTCAGGCATTCGCCGCCGCTGATGACTTCCATGGCGAAGACCCGCGAAGCCTGTGGCTGGCGCCGGGAGAACTCCATTTTTGCGCGAATGTATCGCGTCAATGCTTCTGCCGGATCGTCCTCGACGGTCAGGGTATTGAAGGTGCTGTCCCACAACTCAAGGATGTTACTCAGCACCGCCACGTACAAACCGAGTTTGTTGGTGAAGTAGTAATGCAGATTCGCTTTGGGCAACCCGGCTTTCTGCGCGATGGTGTTCATGCTGGTGCCTTTGAACCCGTGACGGGCGAACTCGTCTTCGGCGGCTTTGATGATGGTCTCTTCGTTCTTCTGACGAATGCGGCTGGCGGGTTTGCCGCCGTGGGCTGGGACTTCAAAGGTCATAGGCACTTCCGAACAGGTAGATGGGTGCAACCAGATGCGTTGATAGCGCACCCGCACGTCTCAGACAAGTCCCGACGCGATAAATCCTGAACACCACAGTCCCTGTGGGAGCGGGCTTGCTCGCGAAGGCGGTGTGTCAGTTGCATAAATATCGACTGACACTCCCTCTGCGCGAGCACGCTCGCTCCCACAAGTTCTCAACGCGTCGCCGCCAGGCTCTCCAGAAAACTCTCCAGCACCAAGTGGGGACGACGGCCCTTGCGTGTGACCGATGCCAGGCTCAGGTCATAAAAGCGTGCCTTGGGTTTCAGTGCACGCAATCGGCCCTGCTGTACCCAGAGGCTGGCGTAATGATCCGGCAGATAACCGATGTAGCGCCCGGTCAGAATCAGAAATGCCATGCCTTCGCGATCCGACGCACTGGCGGTGCAATTGAGCGCCTGATAATGAGCCTGAATCTCGGCGGGCAAACGAAAGGTCGGGGCGATGGCGTCCTGGCTGTTGAGACGCTCATCGTCCAGCTGTTTGTCGTCGACATAGAACAACGGATGGCCGACCGCGCAATACAACAGCGAGCGCTCGCTGTAGAGCGGCTGATATTCCAGCCCCGATAGCGCGCTGGCTTGCGGCACCACGCCGACATGCAAGCGACCGTCGAGCACGCCTTGTTCAACTTCATTGGGCGCGATCATGCGGATCTGGATCTGCACGTCGGGGCCGCGTTCCTTCAGTTGAGCCAGGGCGTGGGTGATGCGCATGTGGGGCAGGGTGACCAGGTTGTCGGTCAGGCCGATGGTCAACTCGCCGCGCAAGTGTTGGTGCAGGCCGTTGACCTCGGTGCGGAAACTTTCCAGCGCACTTAATAGCTGCAACGCTGATTGGTAGACCTCGCGACCTTCTTCGGTCAGGGAAAAACCGGCGCGACCTCGTTGGCACAGGCGCAGACCGAGGCGCTGTTCCAGATCGCTCATCTGCTGGCTGATCGCAGAGCGACCGATGCCCAGCACCGATTCCGCCGCGGAGAAGCCGCCGCATTCCACCACGCTGCGAAAAATCCGCAGCAGGCGGATATCAAAGTCACTGACTTGCGCCAGTGGATCGGGGCGACGGGTACTCATAGTTTAGTCCGGGCCTGACTGAAGGTTAGAAAAGTTGGATTTCATCGACTTTATCCCCGTGGCAATTTAGCTGCAAGAACGCTTTTGATCTCCACGCCGCTTATTTGCTCTGCGAGGTTTTGCCCATGAACGTGCCTGAAAACGCCCCGACTTCCCTGGCCAGCCAGCTCAAGCTTGACGCTCACTGGATGCCCTACACCGCGAACCGCAACTTCCAGCGTGACCCGCGCCTGATCGTAGCGGCCGAGGGCAGTTGGCTGACAGACGACAAGGGCCGCAAGGTCTACGATTCGCTCTCGGGTCTGTGGACGTGTGGCGCCGGGCACACTCGCAAGGAAATCCAGGAGGCGGTGGCCAAGCAATTGGGCACCCTCGATTACTCGCCGGGCTTCCAGTACGGTCACCCGCTGTCGTTCCAGCTGGCCGAGAAAATCACCGACCTGACCCCGGGCAATCTGAATCACGTGTTCTTCACCGATTCGGGTTCCGAGTGTGCAGATACAGCGGTGAAAATGGTGCGTGCCTACTGGCGCCTGAAAGGCCAGGCGACCAAGACCAAAATGATCGGCCGCGCTCGTGGCTATCACGGCGTGAACATCGCCGGCACCAGCCTCGGCGGCGTGAACGGCAACCGCAAACTGTTCGGTCAGGCGATGATGGACGTCGATCACCTGCCGCACACCTTGCTGGCGAGCAATGCTTTTACTCGGGGCATGCCGGAGCAGGGTGGTATCGCGCTGGCGGATGAATTGCTCAAGCTGATCGAACTGCACGATGCCTCGAACATCGCAGCGGTATTCGTCGAGCCGTTGGCCGGTTCCGCTGGCGTGCTGGTTCCGCCGCAGGGTTATCTCAAGCGTCTGCGCGAGATCTGCGATCAGCACAACATCCTGCTGGTGTTCGACGAAGTGATCACCGGTTTCGGCCGTACCGGTTCGATGTTCGGTGCTGACAGCTTCGGCGTGACGCCGGACCTGATGTGCATTGCCAAGCAAGTCACCAACGGCGCGATTCCGATGGGCGCAGTGATTGCCAGCTCCGAGATCTACCAGACCTTCATGAACCAGGCGACGCCTGAGTACGCCGTGGAATTCCCGCATGGCTACACCTATTCCGCGCACCCGGTAGCCTGCGCCGCTGGCCTGGCGGCACTTGACCTGCTGCAAAAGGAAAACCTGGTGCAGAGCGTGGCTGAAGTCGCGCCGCATTTCGAAAATGCGTTGCATGGTTTGAAGGGCTCGAAGAACGTTATCGACATTCGTAACTACGGGTTGGCCGGTGCAATCCAGATCGCGCCTCGCGACGGCGATGCCATCGTGCGTCCGTTCGAAGCCGGCATGGCCCTGTGGAAAGCCGGGTTCTATGTGCGCTTCGGCGGCGACACCCTGCAGTTCGGCCCAACCTTCAACAGCAAGCCGCAAGACCTTGATCGTCTGTTCGATGCGGTCGGCGAAGTGCTGAACAAGACCGACTGATTTCTCCCTCTATTCCCTCTATTCCCTCTAATAGAAAGAAAGGCGTCCTTTAGCGGACGCCTGTGGACAACTTTTCAGGAGCCCCGCATGAGCCTTATCCCGCATTTGATCAATGGCGAACTGGTGACCGAAGACGGTCGCACGGCCGACGTGTTCAACCCGTCCACCGGTCAGGTTATCCACAAGCTGCCATTGGCCAGCCGTGAAACCATTCAAAAAGCCATCGACTCGGCCAAGGCTGCGTTCCCGGCCTGGCGTAATACGCCGGCGGCCAAGCGCGCTCAGGTGATGTTCCGCTTCAAGCAACTGCTGGAACAGAACGAAGCCCGCATCGCGCAACTGATCAGCGAAGAACACGGCAAGACCCTGGAAGATGCTGCCGGTGAATTGAAGCGCGGGATCGAGAACGTCGAGTTCGCCTGTGCGGCGCCGGAAATCCTCAAGGGCGAGTACAGCCGTAACGTCGGGCCGAACATTGATGCCTGGTCGGATTTCCAGCCATTGGGCGTGGTGGCCGGTATTACTCCGTTCAACTTCCCGGCCATGGTGCCGCTTTGGATGTATCCGCTGGCGATCGTCTGCGGCAACTGCTTTATTCTGAAACCGTCCGAGCGCGATCCAAGCTCGACGCTGCTGATTGCTCAGCTGCTGTTGGAAGCCGGCCTGCCGAAAGGCGTGCTGAGTGTGGTGCATGGCGACAAGGCTGCGGTGGATGCCTTGATTGAAGCGCCGGAAGTCAAAGCGCTGAGCTTTGTCGGTTCGACGCCGATTGCCGAATACATCTACGCCGAAGGCACCAGGCGCGGCAAACGCGTCCAGGCGTTGGGCGGGGCGAAGAACCATGCGGTATTGATGCCGGATGCGGATCTGGATAACGCAGTCAGCGCACTGATGGGCGCGGCTTATGGTTCCTGCGGTGAGCGCTGCATGGCGATCTCGGTGGCGGTGTGCGTCGGCGATCAGGTGGCGGATGCGTTGGTGGCCAAACTGACGCCGCAGATCAAGGCGCTGAAGATCGGTGCGGGTACGACCTGTGGTCTGGACATGGGGCCGCTGGTTTCCGGTCAGGCGCGGGATAAAGTCAGTGGCTATATAGAAGATGGCGTTTCGTCCGGTGCATCCTTGGTGGTCGACGGTCGTGGTCTGAGCGTGGCCGGTCATGAGGAAGGCTTCTTCCTGGGTGGCTGCCTGTTCGATAACGTCACGCCAGAAATGCGCATCTATAAAGAAGAGATCTTCGGGCCGGTGCTGTGCGTCGTTCGGGTCAA